>NZ_AODD01000005.1 GCF_000525835.1 Listeria grandensis FSL F6-0971 | reverse complement strand
AAACAATCACTGTCACACAAAACCCTGCAGGAACAAGCACGATTACACCAGCTGCATTTAAACTAAAAACAGACACGACTGTCAAAGGTACTTTCACTGGTAGTGTGAAAACTGTAGCCCTGAAAGTTGGAGATACTGTTTATAGTAAAGTAAACGTGGTAGATGCGACAAACTGGCAGTATTATGCAAAAGATAAGATTAAGAATACAACCGACGCCGTTTCCATCATTGGTTATGACAGCACAGGTACTCAAATTGTATCTGCCCCTGTGACCGTGAACCCAGAAAATACAGCTACGCTAACAACAGACACGTATGCACTAGGTACTGACAATGCGACAGGAACTTACACAGGCCCTGTGAAATATGTTGCCGTGAAGGTCAATGACACAACGTACAGCCGAGTACCAGTAAATGCAGATGGTAGCTACAAATATTACATCAAAGATAAAGTGAAGAGCAAAGACGACGTCGTGACTGTCCTTGGTTATGACGATGCGAACACGGTTATTATACAAAAAGTAGTGACGATCGATCCAGGTGTAGCACCAACGCTTACAACTGATGACTTCGTTATCGATACAACTAGATTTGTCACAGGTAAGTTTACAGGCGGCGTGAAATACGTTGGTCTTAAAGTAGGCGACACTGTATATGACAGAGTTCCAGTGAGCACAGACGGAACGTATCAATACTATGCCAAAGATAAAATTAAAGACACCACAACAACCGTAATGGTTCTTGGCTATGATGCAGCAAATGCACTAGCAATACAAACAGAAGTAACAGTTAAATAGATTTCAGGTAAACACAAAGTATTCCACCTTTTTAATAAATGATAGTGAGTCATATAAGACGGAGGCGAGCATGACTTATTTGCCTAAATAGAAAAAATACGTATCGAAAATCTAAAATTAGATTTTCGATACGTATTTTCTATTTAGAGAACCTTTTATCTCAAACTAGTTCTTTGGCTCATTTTATTACTCCGTTTTACTTGCAACTTTTTTCTTCATTCTGGCTTTGTCGCGTTCTAATATCGGTTTCAGGTATTTGCCTGTATAGGATTTAGTGACTTTTGCGACTTGCTCTGGCGTTCCTTTTGCAATGATTTGCCCGCCACCATCGCCGCCTTCAGGGCCTAGATCAATGATGTGATCAGCCTGTTTGATGACATCTAAGTTATGCTCAATAACGAGAACCGTATCTCCATTATCGTCTACGAGTCGTTGTAGTACTTTCAGTAGCCTCGCAATATCGTCTGCATGTAAACCAGTTGTCGGCTCATCCAAAATATAGAACGACTTACCGTTACTCCGTTTGTGTAGTTCAGATGCGAGCTTCACGCGTTGGGCTTCTCCACCTGATAAAGTCGTCGCTGGCTGACCTAAACGAATATAGCCTAACCCAACATCTACAATAGTCTGGAGTTTCCGGCTAATCCGAGGAAGGTTTTTGAAAAACTCTAAGCCTTCTTCCACGGTCATATTTAATACTTCTGCGATGTTTTTCCCTTTGAAGCGAATATCTAATGTTTCACTGTTATATCGTTTACCATGGCAAATTTCACACGGTACATAGACGTCTGGCAGGAAATGCATCTCGATCTTGATAATTCCATCGCCCTTACAAGCCTCACAACGTCCGCCCTTTACGTTGAAGCTAAAGCGACCTTTTTTATAGCCACGAATTTTCGCTTCGTTTGTGGAGGCAAAAAGATCACGAATATCATCAAAAACACCGGTATATGTGGCCGGATTGGAACGTGGTGTGCGCCCAATTGGAGATTGATCAATATCGATAATCTTCTCTAGGTTCTCCATACCTTTAATTTCTTTGTGTTCTCCTGGTTTAGCGTGAGCACGGTTAAGGTGTCGAGATAAAGCTTTTCGTAACACTTCATTAACAAGCGAACTCTTCCCAGAACCGGAAACCCCAGTGACACATGTAAACGTACTTAGCGGGATTACGGCGCTAACATTTTTGAGATTATTAGCTTTGGCTCCGATGACTTCTAACTTATTACCATTTCCCTTGCGTCGTTCTGTTGGGATAGGAATAAACTTCTTACCGGATAGATAGTCTCCTGTTATCGAATTCTTATTGTTGCGGACTTCTTCAGGCGTTCCAGCTGCAACGACTTGGCCTCCATGTTCGCCTGCACCGGGACCGATATCAATTAAATAATCCGCTGCCAGCATCGTGTCCTCATCATGCTCGACAACAATAAGTGTGTTTCCGATATCTCGCATACTTTGAAGGGTATGAACAAGACGATCATTATCCCGCTGATGCAAACCAATCGATGGCTCATCCAGTATATAAAGGACTCCTGTTAAACGAGAACCGATTTGGGTTGCTAGTCGAATCCGCTGAGCTTCCCCACCTGATAGCGTTCCAGCGGCGCGACTAAGTGTTAAATAGTCCAGCCCGACATTCTTTAGGAAACCTAACCTTTGCCTCACCTCTTTTAAAATTGGTTTCGCAATTTGGGTTTCCTTTTCTGATAAAGTAACCTCATCGAAAAACGCCAGTGCCTCGATAATCGAAAAATTACTTACTTCGCCAAGATGCGTCTTATTGATCTTAACCGCAAGCGCCTCTTCTTTCAGACGGTATCCTTTACACGATGGGCATGGCAAATCAGTCATGTACTGCGCCATCTGTTCTCTCGTGAAATCAGAGCTTGTTTCGCGATAACGGCGTTCCACATTTGGAATGATACCTTCAAATGGAATATTAGTTTCGCGAGTCATGCCAAAATCATTTTTATATTCAAAATAGAATTCCTTGCCGCTCGAGCCGTTTAAAATAATGCTTAAGTGTTCTTCTGGCAAGTCTTCTAGCGGTGTATCCATATCAATGTTAAATTCTGTACAAGCCGCTGCTAGCATTTTGGGATAGTATTGGGAACTGATCGGTTTCCAAGGTATGATAGCTCCTTCATTTAGCGAGAGACTCATATCAGGAATAACTGTATCGATATCTACTTCTAGTTTTGTCCCAAGTCCATCACATGTTGGACAAGCACCAAATGGGCTGTTGAACGAGAACATTCTTGGTTCTAGCTCGCCTACTGAAAAGCCGCAATATGGACAGGCGTAGTGTTCGCTAAATAAGAGTTCTTTATCACCGATAACATCCACGACGGCATATCCATCTGCCAGCCTTAATGCTGACTCAATCGAATCGAAAAGACGGGAAGTAACACCTTCTTTTACAACGATGCGGTCGATGACGATATCGATAGAATGCTTTTTATTTTTTTTCAAGTTCGATTTCGTCGCCGATATCATACATTTCACCGTCAATACGAACGCGGACATAGCCTTCTTTTTTTATACCTTCTAGTGTCTTTTTGTGAGCACCTTTTTTGCCTGAGATGATTGGCGCTAAGATTTGAATGCGTGTCTTGTCTGGTAATTCCAACACGCGATCCACCATCTGTTCAATCGTCTGTGAGGTAATCTCAATGCCATGATTCGGACAGATTGGATGGCCTACACGTGCGTACATCAAACGTAGATAATCATGAATTTCGGTGACAGTACCAACCGTAGAACGCGGATTTCGACTCGTTGTTTTTTGGTCAATCGAAATCGCTGGGGATAACCCTTCTATTAAGTCAACATCTGGCTTATCCATCTGACCTAAAAATTGGCGCGCATAGGAAGATAAGGATTCCACATAACGACGCTGACCTTCGGCGTATATCGTATCAAAAGCAAGCGAGGATTTTCCCGAACCAGATAAACCAGTCATAACAACCAGTTTATCACGCGGTATTTCGACATTAATATTTTTTAAATTGTTAGCTCTAGCGCCTTGTATCACAATTTTATCTTTTTCCAACTACAATCATCCTTCCGCTTTTAACTCGAGTAATGTATCGCGAAGTTGTGCCGCACGTTCAAAATCGAGTGCTTTTGCTGCATCTTTCATCTCGTGTTCCAACTCTTCAATGAAGGCAAGCCGTTCTTTCTTATTCATCTTGCTAAGATCTTTCAGATGCTCGGCTTCTCTTTCCTCAGCAGCCGTAGTCGCAGCAATAACGCCACGCACGTCTTTTATAATTGTTTGCGGTGTAATGCCATGTTCGATATTATATGCCTCTTGAATCTCCCGACGACGCGACGTTTCACTGATTGCGAATTTCATGGAGTCGGTCATTTTATCAGCATACATAATGACTCTACCATTTTGGTTACGCGCAGCTCGGCCAATTGTCTGTACCAAAGAACGTTCCGAACGTAGGAATCCTTCTTTATCGGCATCCAAAATGGCCACAAGTGAAACTTCTGGAATATCAATTCCTTCTCGCAACAAGTTGATCCCTACAAGGACATCGTATACACCTAGGCGCAAATCGCGAATAATCTCAATTCGCTCTAATGTTTTTATTTCGGAATGTAAATACTGGACTTTAATTCCGGTCTCTTTCAGATAATCCGTTAAGTCCTCCGACATTTTCTTAGTCAGTGTCGTAATTAAAACGCGCTCATTCTTCTTAATGCGATCATTAATTTCATCGATTAAATCATCAATTTGGCCTTCAATTGGACGAATATCAATAATTGGATCCAGTAGCCCCGTGGGACGAATGATCTGTTGGATAACATCTGGATTACGCTCTAATTCATATGGTCCTGGCGTAGCTGAAATGTACATAATCTGGTTCACATGTTTCTCGAATTCTTCCAATCGTAACGGACGATTATCTAGTGCGGATGGCAAACGGAAACCATGATCTACCAGCATTTGTTTACGCGCTTGGTCTCCGTTGTACATTCCACGAATTTGCGGCATCGTTACATGTGACTCATCGATGACAATTTGGAAATCATCTGGGAAAAAGTCCAGCAACGTATATGGTGTAGAGCCTGCTTCTCGCAAAGATAAATGGCGTGAATAATTCTCTACTCCAGAGCAGTAACCCATCTCTTCCATCATCTCAATATCATAATTCGTACGTTGTTCAAGACGTTGTGCTTCTAGTAATTTATTATCAGCACGCAACACTTTCAAGCGAGCTTCCAATTCTGCCTTGATATTCACAATCGCCTTCTGCATAATATCTGGTCGCGTCACAAAGTGGGAAGCTGGGAAAATGGAAACATGGTCGCGTTCCCCAATGATTTCACCTGTTAACGCGTCTACTTCCCGGATCCGTTCAATCTCATCTCCGAAAAATTCAACCCGCATACAGTGCTCATCACGAGATGCCGGAAAAATTTCAACAACATCCCCGCGAACCCGAAAACGACCGCGTTGAAAATCAATATCGTTGCGATCATACTGTATTTCTACTAAATCACGCAATAATTGATCGCGACTAATCTCCATTCCTGGTCGTAGTGAAACCAGCATTGCGCCGTATTCCTCTGGTGAACCCAAGCCATAAATACAAGACACACTGGCAATAATAATCACATCCCGGCGTTCGAATAAAGATGCCGTTGCCGAATGTCGTAATTTATCAATTTCATCGTTGACACTGGAATCCTTCTCAATAAATGTATCTGTCTGTGGTACGTAGGCTTCCGGTTGATAGTAATCATAGTAACTCACAAAATACTCCACTGCATTATCTGGAAAAAATTCTTTAAACTCACTATATAATTGCCCTGCTAACGTCTTATTATGTGCAATGACAAGCGTAGGCTTATTCACTTCTTGAATCACATTAGAAACCGTAAAAGTCTTCCCTGTCCCCGTTGCACCAAGCAAGGTTTGATGCTTAATACCACTATTTAAACCAGCCACTAATTTCTCAATGGCTTTCGGCTGATCGCCTTGTGGTGTGTACTTCGAAACTAGTTGAAATGTATCCTTCACCTTTTCCCCTCCTTTAGCAAAACGAAAGCGAGCCTAGGCAAATCCCAGACTCATTACTTACACTTATTCTACCATAATTGTTCGAAAACCACCAGTAAAAAGCGAAAATACGTTCGCATTTATATCACGAATATATCTTCGCTTTCTTTACTACCATTCCTTGTCTGCTTGACGCAATCTAGCAAGCATATGTGTCGCTAAAAAGAACCCAATTGTCATCGAAATGGCGTCAATGAATATAAGCACCATGTGTTTGTAAAGCCTAAGCGAGCAGAGACGGCGATTAAGATGACGGTCAGCCCTAACCCAACAAAGCGGTGGTATGTTATTCGAGACAAAATAATGACCAACAACCCAGGAAAAATAAACGCCGAAATTAGCTGATCCCACATAGGCTTCGCACTCCCTTTTAATTATCTTCTTTTAGAACGCGTGCTTTGATTTCAGTTGTTAATGCTGGTAAGTCAGTTTTTTCAATCCCTTTTTCAGCGAGAAGATCTGGTAGGATTTCGCGGAGGAAATACTGAACGCAATTCATTTCGCGGAATTGGTAGATCGTTTCTAAAGCCTCACTATATATTTTAGTGAATGTTGGCTCTGGATTGCCTTTTTGAATTTCGCCGAATGATTCGTACAGCAAATCAACTTTATCTGCTACAGCGAGAATGCGACCTTCTAACGTGTCATCTTTTCCCTCTTTCAGCAGTACATGATAAATTGCTTGGAACTCCGTTGGGATTTCGTTATCAATAAAATTTCGTGTCATCGTTTCCTCGACCTCGGATAACATTTCGCGAAGCTCGGATGTCGCATATTTAACCGGCGTTTTGATATCCCCGATGAACAGTTCTGGGTAATCATGATTCAGTGCTTTTTCGTATAGAGCACGCCAATTAACCGCTTGTCCCGCCTGTTCTTCTACATTGCCTAAGAACTGTGCTACTTGTGTCACTTTGAAGGAATGTTCGGCGACGGAGTGCTCTTGGTATTTGAACTTTCCTGGACAGCGATAAATATTCTCTAAATCTGATAAACTGCGAAAATATTGATGAATTCCCATTTCACTTCACTCCTCATTGTTCTTCTTGTTTTTTGTTATCCGGATGCGTATTTTCTACTTCTCTCATGATCAACGCGGAGCTAAAGCCAAGCAATGCAATAATAGCCGCGGAATATTGTCTGAAATTGTCTGCTGCAAAAATATAAATAAGCCCCATAAAAATAAGTGTTGTCAAAATACCCCAGGTAAATAGTTTATGTCCACGCGCCGCGCCTACTTTCATCACTGAGTAAATGCCGACATAACAAACGGCTTGGATCAGGATAAACTGGACAATGGAGATAATAATGACGGAAGTTAAATCGTTGTTGAACATGATAGCCATGACAGAGACGGCGAGTAGGGCGATAATACCCAAAATAACGATGACTTTTTTGCTACTTGATAATTGTTTCATGTTCTTCCCCCAAATGGCGTTCTTTTTTAACTAGTATAACGAGGATGGCGATTGATAGCAACCTAAAACACTTGATAAGCCTTGATGGAATGCGCTTTATCCTCAACACAATAAAAACAAGAAGCCAACCGCGCTTCTTGTTTTTATCGGGCTATTTTATTGCTTTTTCTTCTTTACTCCGGAACAAAATAGAAAGTCCGAGGATCGTGACAATAATGGTAGCTCCCATATCCGCCATGATAGCCATCCAGAGAGTTAGGTAGCCCATTACTGCTAGCAATAACGCTATAATTTTGAGACCTAATGCGAAAGCGATGTTAAATCCAACGACAGCTCGAACTCTTTTGGCGATTTTTACCGTAATTGGTAATTTGCCAAGATGATCTTGCATCAAGACAATATCCGCCACCTCAATAGCGCTGTCTGTTCCTTTTCCCATCGCGATGCCAAGATCTGCTGTTGCGAGAGCTGGGGAATCGTTTATACCATCGCCAACCATTGCGATACTCCCATTTTGATCGTGTAGTTGTTGAATTTTAGTAAGTTTATCTTCTGGCAGTAGACCAGCATAGTAGCTGTCGATTCCGATTTCTTTCGCTACTTTCTCGGCTGTTTTTTCATGATCTCCGGTCAACATGATAATGTTTGTCATACCTTCTTCATGCAACTGGCTTACAAGTTGTTTACTTTCTTTGCGCAAGGCGTCTCGAATTCCAAAAATCCCTAAAACCGCTGTTTCAGAGGCTGTAACGACAACCGTGTAGCCTTCATTTTTCAACTTGTCCACGTCTTGCTTCGATTGCGCTGTCCAGCTTGCGTCTGGAATTTGTTGTTCATTTCCTAAGAAGTACTGCTTCCCTTCAAAAGTGCCGCGCAATCCTTTTCCGCCGATTGTAGTTAAATCCGTCATTTCAGGGAATGTAGTTTGGTGCTTCGTCACATAAACCATTACAGCGGCTGCAATTGGATGTCCAGAGCTTTGTTCCATCATTCCTGAAATTTGGAAAAATTTTGCATCATCATAGACAACCTCTCTTGCTACGACTGGTTTCCCCTCAGTCAAAGTTCCCGTTTTGTCAAAAGCGATCTGTTTTGTTTTTGCCAATTGTTCTAGGAAAACGCCACCTTTAATCAAGACACCGTTCTTAGCACTGCGCGTAATTCCAGATACGATGGCGACTGGCGAAGAAAGAATGAGCGCGCATGGACAACCGATAATCAATACGGCCAGTCCTTCGTATACCCAATAGCTCCACACACCATTGAAGAAAAGTGGCGGCACGATCGTTACAAGTACGGCAAATAGCATAATGATGGGCGTATAGTATTTCGCAAATTTATCGATGAACAGTTCCGTCGGTGTTTTCGTTTCTTGCGCTTCTTCTACAAGATGCAAAATTTTCGCTAAAGACGAATCTGCATAAATCGCTGTAATTTGCGCTTTTAATGTTCCTTCGTTATTGACTGATCCGCCAAATAAGGCATCACCGATCTGCTTTTCTACCGGCATTGATTCACCCGTAATTGCCGCTTCGTTCACCGAGCTTTTCCCTTCGACAATCATTGCGTCAGACGGCACTTTATCACCCGCTTTAATGAGGACGATATCGCCAAGTTGTAATTCATTAATTGGCACTTCGACAGTAACGCCATCTTTTAAAATGTTCGCGGTTTTTGGCACGACTTTCAATAACGCAGCCATCGATTTGCGCGCTTGGCGCATCCCGAATCCTTCTAAATACTCATTTATACCGAAGAGAATCGCGACAACCGTTCCTTCGCGCCAGTCTCCGATAGTGAATGCTCCAACGAGTGCGACGGTCATCAATGTATCAATATTAAATTTCAAACGGAATAAATTTTTCAAACCTTTAAAGAATGTTTGGTATCCACTAAGTGCTGCCGCTACAAAATAAATACTGAATGCGCCCCAAACCGGAATATTTTTTTTCCGTCAAAAAAGCAACAAAGAACAGAATTGTCGAAATTGCGATTTGAATAATCAGCTTCCTATCGCCGTGGTCATGATTGTGATCGTGCTCTCCATCTGGTTTCACGACAGAAACACCTTCTTGTTGTAGGATTTTCTCCACATCTGCCATTACCATCTTATCAGAAATCACCATTTTTCCAGAGTTGTAAAGTACCTTGGCATCTTTTCCGTGTTTTAACTTCTGCATTTCCGATTCCATTTCTTGGGCACAGTGCGCGCATGAGAGCCCGCTTAGTTTGAATTCAGCCATTGTTCGTTCCTTCCTTCTGCATTTAATGATGTTCCACGTGCCGGATTGTTTGAGATAACAACTCTAAAACGTGATTATCATCTTGCGTGTAATAGATCGTTGTACCTTCGCGTCTTGATTTGACAAGTCTTAAATTTTTTAAAAAGCGTAATTGATGGGAAACTGTCGTCTGATTGAAACCCAGCGTCCGTGCAATGTCATTCACCGAATACTCCTGGTCCTGCACCAAATTCAATATCTGAACCCGTGTCGGATCTGCCAATGCTTTAAAAATTTGTGTTACACCAAAAAGCGTTTCTTCGCCTAATAATTGTTTGCTTTGTTCCATCACCTATCACTCCAATTCTAGTATATGCCCACATATACATATAATGATCCAAAAAGAGGAACTTAGCAAGGTTTAACTAGGATGATTTTCAATATATGTTTATATACACATATATTAATACATGTTGGTCAAAATTGCAAGCATTTCCTTCTTTTTCAGCTATTATGTACAAAATAAGCTTATTTATGTAAAAAAAGAGCTCAATTGGCAAAATCATGATATAATTTACACAAAGGAGTGATAGCATGCCAGATTTAAGCGGACGATTGACAGTTTTAAGGGAGAAACAAGGCTGGTCGAAAGCCGAAACAGCAAGACGGCTCGGACTAAAGGCCCCTTCTACATATGGTAATTGGGAGTACGGTATCAGGGAGCCAGATTTGGATACGGTTCGCCATATTGCAACATTATTCGATGTTTCTGTAGATTATTTAATTGGCCAAAATAGCGAACCTTCGTATAAACCAGTCACCACAAAAGAGAAGAACGATATTGCCAAACGGATCGAAAAGATAATCGAGGACTTACGCTACGAAGAACATCAACATTTAAACGGGGAATATTTGCAAGAAGAAACAAGCGAGTTTTTGATGGATTCGCTCGAATTCACATTAAAACAAGCTCGGAAATTAAATAGTTAACGGATAAAGGACTCTATCACAATATGCGGTAGAGTCCTTTTAACTAGGTATCAATGATTCAATTCTTCAATTTCGCCACTCTTCAAGTACACAATCCATTCACAAACGTTAGTCACATAGTCACCAATTCGCTCTAGGTATTGGGCAACAAGGAGCAGATACGAAATTTCCTCTAGATGATCGGGATCCTCTTGCATAAAATGAATGCATTTCGTATAAATGACACGTTGGAGTTTATCAACCTCATTGTCACGTGTCGCAATTTCACGGGCAGCTTCTTCATCTTCCGCCAAATATGCTTTTAACACATCATGCACCATAATTTTAACGATATCTCCCATCTCTTGGATCTCCGGAATCGGCTTCACAACTTTGCTACGACCAACTAAAATCGTTGTTTTCGCAATGCTTACTGCATGATCCCCAATCCGCTCCAGATCTGAGCTTGCTTTTAGAACTGTTACAATTTTGCGAAGGTCTATGCCTACTGGTTGCTGCAGCGCAATTAATTCGAAAGAGCGCTGTTCTAATGCCAACTCCATGTTATTGATGGAACGATCGCTCACGATGACATTCTCCGCTAGCTCCTGATCCCGATTCACAAGTGACTTCACCGCTTTATAAATCGCTTCATTGACTAACATTCCCATCTCAAGTAAATGTTGATGTAGCTCGTTTAGCTGCTCATTAAAAATTTTTCTAACTGGCATATGCTTCGCTCCTTATCCGAATCTTCCTGAAATATAGTCTTGCGTTTTTTGTTCCGCTGGATTGGTAAAAATAGTTGTTGTGTCAGTGAATTCAATGATTTCGCCATTGAGGAAAAATGCTGTCTCATCGGAAATACGTGATGCTTGTTGCATATTATGCGTGACGATAACGATCGTATAATCTTTCTTCAGCTCCAAAATGAGGTTCTCCATCTTGGCTGTAGAAATTGGGTCAAGCGCGGAAGTCGGCTCATCCATGAGGATAACTTCTGGTTGGACCGCCAAAACGCGAGCGATACAGAGGCGTTGCTGTTGCCCACCAGACATGCCGAGTGCAGACTTGTGTAAACGATCATGCACCTCATCCCAAAGTGCGGCTTGTCTTAAGCTACGTTCGACGATTTCATCTAGTTTTTTCTTATTTTTGACGCCATGTGTTCTTGGTCCATAAGCCACATTGTCATAGATCGAAAATGGAAACGGGTTCGGTTGTTGGAAAACCATCCCGACTTTTTTGCGCAAATTGACTGTGTCGATTTTGGAGCTTTGAATGTTTTCGTTGGCAACTTTGATCTCGCCTTTGATTGTGACGTTTGGAATCAAGTCGTTCATTCGATTCAATGTACGGAGAAAAGTTGATTTCCCACATCCAGATGGTCCTATAAGCGCCGTCACACGATTTTTTTTTAAAGTTTAGGTTTATCTTATTCAGCGCTTGTTTTTGGCCGTAGAACAGGTCTACGTCTCTCGTTTCGATGACGAATTCCGTGTCAGTTATTGTTGACATTTGGGTGGCTCCTTTCCTTGAAGAAAAATATTTTGAAAAAGGTGAACGGGCTGTTTACGCTTTTCATGTGATCCAGCTTCAACAGCCAGCCTCTCGGAATTTTCGTGGCCTCCGCAAAAACCAAGAACGGGTTTTCACTGCGCCCTCTAACAAATTCTGTCGAGACTAAGCGGGCTGTTTACGCTTTTCATTATCCAAAATTGCCCGAAATATAATCCTGCGTCTGCTTGTTCGATGGATTCGTAAATAGCGTCGTTGTATCGGTCACTTCGACTACTTTTCCAAGATAGAAAAATGCTGTGTGATCAGATACCCGCGCGGCTTGTTGCATATTGTGCGTCACGATAATAATCGTGTATTTTTTCTTTAGCTCGTGTATCAAATCCTCGATCTTACTCGTTGAAATCGGATCAAGCGCGGAGGCAGGTTCGTCTAACAACAAAACTTCTGGCTGCATCGCAATTGCCCTAGCGATACAGAGACGCTGTTGCTGCCCACCAGATAAGGATAGGGCGCTTTTGCCTAGATCATCTTTGACTTCATCCCAAAGCGCGGCGCTACGCAGACTTTTTTCCACGCGTTCCGCAAGCTCGGCTTTACTTTTCATACCATGACGTTTTAAGCTGAAAGCAATGTTTTCAAAAATCGATTTGGTGAACGGATTCGGTTTTTGGAAGACCATCCCGATTTCTTTTCGGACATTGTACAGGTCGACTTCTTTGCGGTTAATATTGATACCGTTATACAAGATTTCGCCTTCCATCCGGCAGCCATCGATTTCATCATTCATTCGGTTGAGCGCGCGGAGATAGGTCGATTTCCCACAGCCAGATGGACCGATTAAAGCCGTGACTTGGTTTTCATGAAATTCTAAATCGACGCCTTGAATCGCGTGATTGTCGCCATAATAGACGTGCAAATCATTCGTTGCCATTGCGGGCGCGCTTGCTGTTACGATTTTTTTATCTTGATTTATCGCGAAAGACATATTTGTCGTTGCCATCATTTAAAAAACTCCTTTTGTCCGCCAAATCAGGAAGACGTCATCTTTTTGAATACGTATTTCCCTAAAATGCGGGCTAAAATATTGAAAAGTAGTACGGAAAGAATGAGTACGGCGGACGCTCCCGCGGATACAGCTGCGGCGTCAGGCATAATTCCTTCCCCATTAATTTTCCAAATGTGTACGGCAAGTGTTTCTGCTGGACGGAAGATGTTGAGCGGCGACGTCGGGTTCATTGGATTCCAGTCCCCGAAGTTCAATGTCGGTGTACTTTGTCCAGCAGTGTAGATTAAAGCGGCTGCTTCACCAAATACGCGTCCTGCGGCTAAAATAACGCCGGTCACGATTGCTGGTAGCGCGGCTGGGACTAGAACCCGTGTTATGGTCTCCCAACGCGACAAGCCTAGTGCAAGTCCTGCTTCTCGCTGCGTATTTGGAATAGCATTAAGTGCTTCCTCAATAACGCGAATAAGTAGCGGTAGATTAAAGATGGTCAGTGTCAGCGCCCCGGAAATAACCGAGAAGCTCCACCCCATCTGTAACACGAAAATTAAGAATCCGAACAAACCAACCACGATGGATGGTAAAGAAGATAGGACTTCAATCGTTGTTCGGATAAAGTCTGTAATCCAATTTTTGCGGGCGTATTCTGCCATGTAGATACCGGCTCCGAGTGCGATTGGAACGGATAATAGCATCGTGATTAGTAGCATGTAGAAGGAGTTCCAGATTTCTGGGCCGATCCCTCCACCTGCTTTGAATGATTCTGGCGGTGAGGTTAGGAAATGCCAGCTCAGATGAGGCACGCCTCGAACTAAGATATAGCCGAGTAATCCAGCCAAAATAACGACAATGAGTAGTGCAATCAAATAGAAAACGGAGGTCGCGATTTTATCTTTTGTTTTTACATTCATTTGACTTTCCTCCTACGGCCGATGAAGCGGATCATAATGATAAAGAATAGTGACATGGCTAGTAGCACCATCGCTAGTGACCAAAGCACGTTATTATCAAGCGTCCCCATGACG
This sequence comes from Listeria grandensis FSL F6-0971, assembly GCF_000525835.1. Classification (GTDB taxonomy): domain Bacteria; phylum Bacillota; class Bacilli; order Lactobacillales; family Listeriaceae; genus Listeria_A; species Listeria_A grandensis. The sequence goes on along the minus strand of NZ_AODD01000005.1, from coordinate 177,997 downwards.
GTATTTCCCATTCCCATTGTTAAAATACTTGTTAACGTGGATGCCGGTTCGAATAACGAAGTCGGGATAACCACGGAGTTTCCAATAACCATTTGTACAGCAAGTGCTTCACCAAACGCGCGCGCCATTCCGAAAACAACGGCTGTCAAAATGCCTGATCGTGCACTGCGTAAAATTACTTTCCAAATCGTCTGCCACCGCGTTGCACCAAGCGCAAGCGAAGCCTCACGATAATGACGTGGTACCGAATGAATCGCATCCACTGTCAAACTAGTCACAGTCGGCAAAATCATCACGGTCAAAACCGCGGTCGCCGCTGCAATCCCAAAACCACTTCCTGAAATGTGTTCCCGTATAAATGGAACGACAACACTAAGTCCGATAAATCCGTAAACAACAGACGGAATTCCAACAAGCAACTCCATCACGGGTTGCAACACTTTCTTACCAAATTTCGGCGATATTTCCACCATGAAAATAGCAGCGCCAATCGCAAGCGGGGCGGCGATACAAGCCGCGAGTAAAGTAACACCAAAAGAACCAAGAATCATCGGCAAGGCGCCAACGAGTGGATTTCCGGCCGCGTCTGTTTTCGAAGGATTCCAATCTGTTCCTGTAATAAAATCGACGAATGACACGTTATTGACAAAGAACGTCGCCAACCCTTTCGAGATAACAAAGAAAAGAATGGATGCTGCTGCAATCACCATGATGCTGATACAGATAAAAGTAATGATTTTCCCTCTTTTTTCAAGACGGGCTTTTTTGGAAGTTTGCGTTAATGCTTTTTCTCTTGCTTCCACTGTCTGGACTCCTTTCCGAGTGCTGAGTACAATTTTTATACCCAACAAACGGGTTTGCGCCCACTTCTATAATTAGAAGTAGACGCCTTCCCCAATATATTTTTTATTTAACTTCTGTAATGTTTCCTTTAGCATCACGTTCCACTTTCATGGAGTGAATGGATTGGTAACCTAATTGTGGTACCAAGTCATTTTGAACATCTTTGCTTGTGATGTAAGCTAGGAATTTTTTCGTAAGTCCTGTTGCCTCGCCTTTTGTATACATATGTTCGTAAGCCCAAATTTTCCAATCGTTTGTTGCTACGTTTTCTTCTTTCGGCTCTACGTTATCAATCGAAAGTCCTTGGATCGAATCGTCAATGTAAGAGAAAGCGAGGTAGCTAATTGCACCTGGTGTTTCGCTTACGATTTTACGAACGGTACCTGAGGAATCTTGTTCTTGCGCTTTCACTGGTGTCGCGCCATCTAAGCCCCATTTTTCAAAAGTTGCACGTGTTCCGCTTCCTTCTGCACGGTTGATGATCGTGATTTTCTCATTTTTACCGCCAACATCTTTCCAGTTTGTAATTTTTCCTGTGAAGATGTCGATTAATTGTTGTTTTGAAATATTTTTCACGCCAGCGTCTTTGTTAACAACTGGAGCCATGCCGACTACTGCGACTCTGTGGTCTACTAATTTTGAAGCGTCAACGCCGTCTTTTTCTTCAGCGAAAACATCCGAGTTGCCGATATCTACTGCGCCTTGTTGCACTTGCGTTAGGCCAGTTCCAGATCCGCCACCTTGCACGTTGATTTGTGCTTTAGGATTTTCAGCTGTAAATTGTTTCGAAGCAGCTTCAACAAGAGGTTGCAGTGCAGTCGAGCCCACCGCCGTAATCGAACCAGAAACTTCCTTGCTATCTGCATTTCCGTTTGCTTTATCTGATGATGAACCTGAATTTCCACATCCTGCTATAATCATTGTGAACGCTGCAATAACAGCTACTAGTCCTAAAAATCTCTTCTTCATGAATTGTAAACCACCTTTTTTATCGATTTAACTTACAAACCTACTATACCTCTTAAGAATTAAGGTGATGTGTAGCTAATGTTAAGAGAATGTAAAGATGATGATTCTGTAAATTTATTTAAGGAGAGATGACGAAAAGACCGCTAATTAGGCGATCTCCGGACTCTATTTATGTAAAGAAAAGCGCAAGCCGTTTAAAATCACGACGTGCGCTACTCCTTTATTTAGGAAGTGTCACTGTAAATGTTGTTCCAGAACCTTCCACACTCTCCACTTGAACCTGACCACCGCAACTTTCAACGATATGCTTCACGATAGAAAGTCCGAGCCCAGTTCCACCTGAATGTCTGCTTCGCGCCCGATCTACCCGATAAAAGCGTTCAAAAATGCGATCGATATCTTTGACGGGTATACCGATACCGTTATCTTTGACTGTGATTACAATCGTTTCGTTCGCGATATTTTCCGTCACGCCTACCGTGACTTTTCCCTTTTGAGGCGTGTAAACAATCGCGTTTGAAATCAAATTGATCAAGATTTGTTGCAAACGATCGCGTTCCGCTTGCATAACAATCGGCGTTGCTAAATTCGGAGATATGAGTTGGATTTCTTTTGTAGCTGCCATCGGACGAACGGTATCCATAGTTGCGACTACCACGTCCTCCACATCCACTTGTTCTAAGTTCATCGAAACGTGTTTCTGCTCAATTCGTGACAGCTCCAAAATATCCATAATTAGGCGATGGAGTCGGTCACTTTCCTCTTTTATGATCGTTAGGAATTTTTTAAGAAGTTCTTCATCATACATGGCGCCGTCTAGTAAAGTTTCCGCGAAGCCTTTAAGCGCAGTAACTGGTGTTTTTAGTTCATGCGACACATTCGCGACGAATTCAGAACGTACATTTTCGAGTCGCCTAATTTCAGTAATATCGTGAAGTAGCAATATAACACCAGTGATATTCCCTGTTTTAGAAAGAACCGGTGAGGCATTCGCATCCAAAATAAGTTCGCGCGGGAAATAAATCGTAATTTCCTCTTGCTGCGGTGTTTTCTGCTCTAAACAGCGATCTACAAGCTGCGTCAAGGCAAAACTTTTAAGGACTTCATAGTATGCTTTGCTTGTAAGTCCCTTCTCACCAATGATTTGCTCCATCATCGGATTCGTCATCACAATGAGCTTCCGCTGATCGATCAGCATGATACCACTGACTAAATTCTGCACGATGCCGCTGAGCCGTTGTTGATTAAGTTCGATTTCCTGCATCTGCTTTTCCAAACTTTGCGCTAATTGGTTCACACTCATCGAAAGATCCTGCAATTCACCACTCGTTTGGCCTGTAATTCGACTATAATAACGATGGTTCGCCAAATCCATCGATACATCGATAATTTCATTGACCGGTCGCGTAATCCGGCGGGCAATCACGGCACTGATAAAACCGATAACTACGAGTGCCAAACCAAAGATCAAGACAAGCTCAGCCATAACTGATGAACGGCTTTTTCGACGGACTCCAACGAGATTGAAATTCGTAAGACACCGTCCATCGCACCGTTATGCACAATGGGAACCGCCACATATAACATGCTATAGCCAAGCGTAGAACTTTTTCGGGTCGCAATTCCAACATCTTTTCCCTGACCTAAAACCTCTTGTACTTCTGGTCGATCCTTGTGACTGCCTAAACTATGTGGATCTTCCTTCGTATCCGCAACCACATGCCCGTTCCTATCAACTATCGTAATCCGCGCATCAATCTTATCTTCTAAAGGTTTCAAAGTAGCTTGAATCTGATCTGCACTCTGATCCAAATCCACATTTTCTAAATTTGTCGTCGTCAATAGAATTTTCGCGTCATCCTGCAACTGATTTTCCTTCATATGCAAATAAACGCTCTTCATCAGTTCCCCCGAAAAGAAGCCAACAACCACCATCACCACAAAAAATAGAATAAAAAAGGACAGTCCTATTTTCAGCCATAATTTTTTCATGCCTTCATATTCTCCATCTTGTAGCCAAAACCACGAATTGTCTTAATATATTGTGGCTTCTTCGTATCGGTCTCAATTTTATCGCGCAAATGGCTCACATGCACATCTACAATCCGCGTTTCACCAATGTAATCATAATTCCAAACCGCATCCAGCAACTGATCTCGAGAGAAAACCTTGCCACGATGATTTGCCAAATATACCAACAACTCGAATTCCTTTGGCGTCAAATCCAGCAACTCGTCCTGTAAATAAACCTCGTAGCTCTCCGTCAAAATCTTCAGATCGCCAACATGAAGCGCCTTCTCTTTCACAGGCTCTGGCATATCCATTTCAGCAGCTGATTTCCCAGCACTCCGTCGCAAAATCGCCTTAATTCGCGCCACGACTTCACGCGGGCTAAACGGCTTCGTTAAATAATCATCCGCGCCGAGTTCCAGACCAATAATTTTATCCAATTCGTCATCCTTTGCCGTTAGCATCAAGATCGGTGTCTCCACCTTATCCTGGCGCAACTGTTTGCAGACCTCGATCCCATCCATTTCTGGTAGCATTAAATCAAGCACAATCAAATCTGGTTTTTCCGCCAAAGCAAGCTCGTATCCCGTTCGCCCATCCTCTGCTGTCACCACGTCAAAACCAGCCTTTTCAATGTTAAATTGCAGTAAAGTCACAATGGAAGACTCATCATCCACTACTAAAATCTTGGTCAATGCCATTTCCTCCCCGTTCATAACGCGCAGCCTTTACAAACTCGCCACAACTTGTTATGTATTCTTCATCTAAAATATAGCACGAATTTACCTTTATCGGGTAGAAAACCTATCAGATTAACACAATCTTAAAAAAAAACAGGCCCTGAAAAGAAGAGCCCGTTCTTATTGTTAAGAGCTCCATTCCGATACTCGTGTACAGGTTCATGCGCGTCTTATTTTCACTCTACCATAAATAACCCAAGCTCAAATGAATCTTCCTCATGTATCGCCGTTTGAACAATCCGCGGCTCTCCATTATTATCGCGTACCTTCAACTTACAATACGCCCGATTCTCATTCAACGCATCATATAACTCCGCACGATCTGTCACCTTTTTCCCATTCGCCTCCAAAATAACTTCCCCAGCCAAAATTTCCATCCGACTAGCCGGCGTATTCTCACGAGCGCCTAAAATCATGATTCCATCAGATTGCGGCGTATACTTAAAGGCAGCATTCTGCTCCTCACTGCGGTGGCGATAAGAAATCCAAAACCGTCCAATGATAGCAACGACAAAAGCAGCTAAGCATAAGATGGGCATCACAATGCTTCCAACACCGAAGAGCGCAATTACAATCGCCAAACTCGTCACGCGAACCGCGATTTTATGCGTCGCCTGCTTCGGTAATTGTGATTGTACCTGTTGCTGAAAACCGATAACAACCGGCAAAATCAGCAGTGAAAATGCCTGATTCCCAATTTGGAAAATCGGCCACCAATCAAAAAATGCTGCAAAACCATGACCAGGAATAAAGCAAACGAGTGGCAATAACCATAAACGGCGTAGTTGAAAAGCCCCGATCCATTTTCCACGTCCGCTTTTTCGTAGCATTGGTGATGCCTGATTAGCACCCGAATACTGGATCAAAAACGCCTCAACCGCAAGTAATAGTGCTAAAATAAATACGATGGCAATCATGAAATTATCAATATACAAATCCTTGATCGGCAACATCGTATCTTCAAACGGTGCCAACTGCCAATCAAAATAGTATGCCCCGTAGTAAACCAAACTCGCAATTCCAATTGTATACGCTGTGGAAGTCATTCGAAAAAGACCTACAAGTAACAATACTATCAGCACCACATTAAAGATCGCAATCCAGCCAATCGTCAACGTAAACCCAGTGAAAATCAGCACGATCGATACTAGCACGCCAAACACGATTCCCAGCCCGAAGAAGCCTTTTAACTCCTGCCAAGGAGAATGAACGCGTATATGAAAAGATTTACGCTCCCATTTTGTCCGGTTAAACCCAGCAATAATAACAATCAATACCGAGACGTACAAAGCTGGCTGTAGCAGCAAACTCCCGATTCCCTTTAATATTTCTAGCACTATGTCCACTTCATTCACCTCTTATAGTATCGGTGACAGCAACCTTGACACCGCTTCTTTCACTTTAATCCAAAAAGATCGCTCGGCGTACAATTCTGCTGTTAGCTGATACGATTTCAAAATATCTTGCAAAAATAGATCTTCCAATTTCTGCGCGATTTTCTTCTCATACATAAACGCATTCACTTCAAAATTCAATCTAAAACTACGGAAATCCATATTTGCCGTCCCAACCGATGCAATTTCACCGTCGACAACCATCGTCTTCGCATGAATAAAGCCATTATCATAAATATAAACCTTGACACCACTCTCTATCAATTCCCCACAATAACTCATCGTTGCACGATAAACAAAAGCGTGATCCGGTTTATTTGGAATCATCAAACGCACATCGACGCCCGATAGCGAAGCAATTTTTAATGCCTCAAGCAAACTCGCATCCGGAATAATGTATGGCGACTGTAAATAAATAGATTTCTTAGCCGAATTAATCATCTTAATATAACCATTTTTAATCTGCTGCCATTCCGAATCTGGCCCACTCGAAACAATCTGCATACTAGAGTGTCCCTTCCCATGAAAACTCGGAAAATAACGCGTGTGATAATCTAGTTTCTGACTTGCCGACGACGCTGAATTCCAGTCCATAATATAGCGCGTCTGCATCGCAAAAACCGCCTTCCCCCTCACTCGAAGATGCGTATCTCGCCAGTATCCAAAGCTTTTATCGAGCCCCAAATACTCATCTCCCACATTAAAGCCACCAATATAACCAACCTCACCATCAATAATTGCCAACTTGCGGTGATTTCGATAGTTCAGCCGAAAGTTAATCAACGGTAATTTTGATGGGAAGAACGGCCAAACTTTCACGCCATTATGCTTCAAATCGTTCCAAAAAGCTTTTTTTGTTGTTCGGCAACCCATTGCATCATAAATGACACGGACATCCAGTCCCTCTTTCGCCTTCTTAATAAGCGCCGTTTTCAAACGCTTCCCAAGCATATCAGAATGAATAATATAATAAATCAGATGAATATGATCCTTCGCCGCCTCTATATCAAGCATCAACGCATCAAATTTTTCATGCCCATCTGTAAAAATAGTAACTTCATTATCCTGCGTTAAAATTGCGCCATCATTAACAAGTAATAAATAAATCAAATCCCGATGCTTCGCCACATTCCGATCACTAAACGGAAACTCCTGTTGCCTAATCAAGTTAATTTGATTGTCCGTCGACTCACGCAACCCAATTTTCTCCTGTCCCTTCCAGTCAAAAATTTTACGGTGTGAAAGCTTTCGGCCGAATATTAAATATATAATAAAGCCAATAACAGGTATGAAAGTTAAAACAAGCAACCAAGCCCATGTCGCTGATGTGTCTCGCCGTTCCAAAAACACCATCACAGCGGCAAAGAATAGATTGATTAGTAATAGAACAATCAATAAACCCGCAATAATCCCCATAATGTCCCTCCCAATAATAATCCTACACTTTTATCATATCATATATTAGCAGTGAAGTATTGCCTTAGACAAGCAAAAACTCGACCAGCCCACATATGAGCCAACCGAGTTTCTAAATTAAATATAAGGTGATGGATCAACCGGAACCCCATTTTTATGAATCTCAAAATGGAGATGCTGACCTGTCGACTGACCTGTCGAGCCCATCATGCCGATGCCTTGTCCTTGAGAAACACTTTGTCCTGCAACGACTTGCAAGCTTCCCGCGCTCATATGCCCATACAAGGTTTGATAGCCATTCCCATGATCGATTTCAACCACATAACCATAGCCACCATAGCCACTACCTGGAGCACCAAAACCAGAGAAAACAACAGTTCCTCCTGCCGCTGCATAGATTGGCACACTACCACCAGCTGCAATATCCTGCCCCTTATGTGATTCATGTTCTCCAGTCACTGGATTGGTACGATCGCTAAAGCCAGAAGTTAAGATTCCCGCTGCTGGTTTAATAAACATACCCGTAGAAGATCCTGCACTAATCGATGGAATAGAGACAGCCGATGATTCCTGTTGCGATTCCGTCCTCGTCACTGTTTTTGATCTTGCTTGTGCTGTTGCAGCCTTTGCAGCTTCTTCTTTAGCTGCACGTTCTGCGCTTGCTTTGCGGGCCGCTGCCAATTGTAGTTCAGCTTGGCGATTTTGCTCCGCTTGAATGTTACCCGCGATTGCTTTCTCACTTGCCGAAAGCGTATCTTGCTTTGCTAACAAATCATTTTTTTGTTGTTGCGTTAAATCTTTTTCTGCCGCAATTGCTAAAATAAGCTCGTCTTTTTGGCTCTTTTGGCTCTCTAAGTTATTTTTGGAAAGCGCAATTTCGGTAGAAAGTTTTTTCAAGCTCGTCTAATTTTGTTTCTGTTCTTGATTTTGTTTCGAACTGAGTGCATCTTCGTCCTTTTTCTGATCCGTCATAATGTCTTTATCTGCATTCACGAGTGTCGATACCATTGTCGCCCGATCAATAAAATCACTGAAATTGTCCGACGCTAAAATAACATTCATATACGCTTGACCGTTTCCATTAACTTGTATCGCACGTGCGCGATCTTTCAATAAGTCAAGACGTTCCTGAATACTTTTTTGCAATACGCTGATTTCATTCTTTAGTTTACTTACCTCAGCATTCGTTGTAGCTACTTCCTGTTGCTGCTTTTGAAGCTTTTTATTTGTTTCCGTGATACTTTTTACTAGGCTTTCTAATTCCGCAGCCGTTGTTTGTTGTTTTCTTTCAAGAACCGAAACTTCGTGGTCCTTTTCATCGATGTGGCTATCTATAGCAGAGCGCTGGTTCTGAATGTCTTGTTGCTGCTTCTGTAATTCATTTAAATCGGCGGCCATCGCATTAATCGGTACTCCACTAAAAAGTCCAACTGCTACAGTCATTGCAATGCCATTTCTGAGTATTTTCTTATATGTCATTCACAGTTTCCTCCTAATTCGAATTCATATATAACTATTTTTTCCAAAAATTAGTTAGAAAAAAAGCACCCTTGCAAAACTCGCACAAAGGTACTTTTCTATTTTCAAAAAATCTTTTTATTGTTTGGGATTAAAAATTAGCTACGCGACCAAAACCTACAAGAGATTGTGCCCAGAAGCTACTTGAAAGGCTGTCAATGCTAACGCCATTATTTTGCGCGTTAATCATTTTACCGCCACCAATGTAAATACCAACGTGAGCGATTCCGCTACCATAGCTGAAGAATACTAAGTCACCTGGTTTTGCTTGGCTTGAGCTGATTTTAGTAGATGCTGCATATTGAGCACCTGAAGTTCTTGGAAGAGAAATTCCTGCTGCACGGAATGCGTAAGAAGTAAATCCTGAGCAGTCAAACGAACCTGGTCCAGTAGCTCCTAGAGAGTAAGGTTTACCTAGTTGTGCATAAGCTGCTGAAATCATTGCATCGTATCCAGAACCAGTTGGTGCTGCGATGTTGCTGCTACCAGTGTTATTCGAAGAACTTGAAGTGTTTGTATTGCTTTCAGATTTGCTATCGCTTGAAGACGATGATGCAGAGCTAGAATCTGAACTTGAGTTAGAGCTTGAAGCAGTTTCAGTCGCTGCTACTGGTTGAACAGTTGTAGCTTCTTTCGCCGCCGCCGCACGAGCCGCTGCCGCTGCTGCTTCTCTATCACGTTGCGCAATTAGAGTAGATTTTTCTTGTTCTGTTGTTGCTTGTTGTGCTGCTAACTGTGCTACAACAGCTTCTTTTTCAGCTTTTTGAGCTTCGATTTTATTTTGTTGTTCTTCATAGCTTGCGATTGCTTTTTGTTGTTTTGCTTGTTCTTTCTTAACAGAAGCAGATTTTGATTTCAAAGCATCTTCGTCTTTTTGTTGCTCATCAAGGATTGCTTTGTCAGAATCAACAATGGTGTTAACGGCAGATACACGGTCTACTAAATCGCCAAAGTTATCTGCACTTAGAACTACGTCAAGATAAACATTCGAGTTTGAATTCACTTGCATAGAACGAGCGCGTTCTTTAAGAACTGCTTCACGTTCCTTAATGCGTGTGTTAATTGCCGCGATATCAGCATTTAATTTCTTTAATTGTTCTGCTGATTTATTAAAACTTGCTTGTAGTTCTTTCGATTTCGCTTGCGCTGAATCTAGCTTAGATACTAAAGATGATAGATCAGCTTGTAAATCAGCTTTCTTAGATTTAAGATCGTTTAGCTTTGCGTCTTTCTGTTGGATATCTGTGTTAACGTCCGCAAATGCATTTGTTGTAAAAACCGGTGATAAACTGATTACAGCTGCCATTGACGCAGCGATTAAAGTATTTTTTTTCAAAAGATTTTACCTCCTAAAAAGCTCCCTAGGCTTTTCTTTCATTTAATTTTTTTAATCATTATTTTTGAAAATGCGTTCTTTATCTGATACGCATTTAATTGTTAAACTTTCAAGAATCTACGGATGGATATTGCACTCCCCCATATACCGATCAAAACTCCGATGGCAATGATCAACCCAGCAATTTCATACATGAATGGGGTTGGTGTCAATAAGGAAAGATTGGTGCCTTCTCCAAGTCTTGGATTGATAAGCTTGTAGGTGTTAATATAACCTACAAATGTTAGTATCACTGGTACGACGGATCCTAGCAGACCCAGCCAAGCACCTTCTAACACGAACGGCCACCGGATAAACCAGTTTGTCGCCCCTACCAGTTTCATAATCTCAATCTCGGTTCGACGCGAGTAAATCGCAATCTTGATCGTGTTCGAGATTAGGAACATGGCTGTTAGTAAAAGACCAGCACTTAATATGATACCAGCATATCGTCCCCATTTCAAGACATTAAACAATTTATCTACTGTTTTTTCACCATAGTTCACTTTTGCGACATATTTCATTTTCTGAATCTCGGTTGCAACTTTTGAAGTCTCGCTCGGCTCCTTAGCCTGAACTATGAACACATCGTAAAGTGGATTATCTTGTTCGAATAACTCGAAATCCTTACCATATGTAGAGACTAATTTCTCCATTTGTTCATCTTTAGAAGAAAATGTTACACTATCGACGCCATTTAACTGCTCGATATTACCTTTTAATTCGTCCTGTTGATCTTTTGTCGCGGTTAATTGGATATGAACGTTAATCTCCACGTCATTCTCCACATCGTCTGCTAGTTTGTTCATGTTCATCATAATTGCGAAGAACACACTGACCAAAATCAAAGTAACTGTTACCGCACTAGCGGCAGCAAATGTCATCCAACCGTTACGATAGAGACTCTTAAAGCTTTCTCTAAAATGTCTACCTACTGTTCTAAATTTCATAGCCATAATCTCCTTGCTGTTCGTCACGAACGATTCTGCCGTTTTCAATAGCGATAACACGATGTTTAAGAGTATTAACAATCTCTTTATTATGCGTCGCCATTACGATTGTCGTTCCGCGATTACTTATTTCTTCAAGGATATTCATGATTTCCCATGACGTATCAGGATCGAGGTTTCCAGTTGGTTCATCTGCAATTAAAACCTGTGGCATATTTGCTATCGAGCGAGCAATCGAAATCCGTTGTTGCTCCCCGCCAGACAACTCATCTGGTAGCATTCTGACTTTATGTTTCAAGTTTACTAAGTCTAGCACTTCCATGACACGATCTTTGATGACTTTCGGATCTTCTTCTACTACTTCCATCGCATACGCAATATTTTCATACACGGTCTTACTCGGTAGCAGTTTAAAATCCTGAAAGACAACGCCGACATGCCTTCTCAGAAATGGCACTTCACGATTCTTCATGTGCAATAAATCAAATTTATCCACATTAATCGTTCCTTTTGTTGCACGTTCTTCACGATAGATCATCTTGATAAAGGTAGATTTACCTGCACCACTCGGACCTACGACATAAACGAATTCTCCCTGCTCGATCCGAATGTTCAATCCGTTCGCAGCGGTAATGCCATTGGGATACTTCTTGTATACATCTTCCATAACAATCATTTTATCACCTAACTATGCCTTTCTTAAATCAAGTTTGAATGATATAACATGTAAGATATAACCGAACTATACAGTAAAGTTTCATGAAAGGTTCACCATTTCTTATTGAAATGCTTGAAGTAACAACACATAAATCAATTATAACACTTCAATCTTTCAGGTTCAGGTTAATTAGGTTACAGTTATATTTCAACCAATGACAAGTTTTATTTTATTTGCAACATCTTTATTTACATCCACATTTTAATTGCTAATTTTATAAAAAGCCCCACAAATTCTATTGACCGATAAAAAAGCCCATAAAAAAACGTGCCTTAAATGCCGCACTGTTTTTATTACTCTCTTATTGTACCGTGTTTTACGCAGAATTAACATTACAGGGATATTAAAAATAGTTACAGCGAAACCGATTGGAATAGACCACTTCGAGACTAATAATATATACTACCTTACTGAGAATGGACTTCTTGTTACACAACTGTTATACAAAAACAAACGAACTTTGCCAACTGTACTATAAATAAAGCGGCATGAACGTTACTAATCAATGCCGCTTTAAGCTCTATATTTTAAATATTGAAGCCCTCGCCCATGACCTCACTTGCACTCATGACGACGACAAACGCGTTCGGGTCAATTTCCTTTATGACCTCTTTTAACCGCGAAAATTCAGATTGAGCGATGACACAGAGTAAGATTTGCTTTTCATCTTCCGTATAGCCACCTTTTGCTGACAAACGCGTAATCCCTCTGTCAATTTTAAAAAGAATCGCTTGGCGTATCTCATCTTGCTTTTCTGAAATGATAAGCACGGTTTTCGATTGATTCAGCCCTACTTGGACAAGGTCGATAGTTTTACTCGTTGCAAACAGACCAATTAAAGCATACAGTCCAGACTCGATATCAAAGACGAACATCGCTGCAATCACGACAAAGCCATCGATAAGCGCCACACAAATACCTAGTGATAGATTCGTGAACTTATGCAGAATTTGGGCGATGACATCGGTACCACCAGTAGAAGCTTTCCCCCGAAAAACGATACCGAGTCCCATCCCAACTAGCACTCCACCAAATAATGCGGCAACAAGGGGTTGATTTGTCCAAACAGTCCAATCCGATGTTACATAGACGAATAAGGGCATAATCATCGTCCCCACAAACGTTTTAATACCAAATTGATACCCTAAGAAAAAGACACCTGCAAAAAATAAGGGGATATTGAAAGCCCACTGAATATAGGCCGGAGTCCAACCTGTGAGGTAGTTAATGATCGTACTAATCCCGCTCACTCCGCCTGATGCCACATGGTTTGGGAGCAACAGGACATTGAACGCTACTGCAATAATGAAGGCGCCTATAATAACATAGACGTATTCCATTATTTTCGCCAGTTTTGGCGATAGTTTTCGCCGTTTAATTGGTTTAATTTCTTTCATATTAGCACCTTAGTCGATCCGCGAACGCAGATAACCATTGATAAATTCATCAATATCGCCATCCATCACCGCTTGCGTATTTCCTGTTTCAACATTCGTACGGTGGTCTTTCACCATGGAATAGGGATGAAATACATAAGAACGAATTTGACTTCCCCAGCCGATTTCCTTTTGTTCACCACGAAGCTCCGCTAACTCTTTTTCTTTTTCTTCTTGTTCTTTTTGATATAGTTTCGCTTTTAACATCTTCATTGCCTGATCTCGGTTTTTCAGTTGCGAACGTTCAGACTGACAAGTAACTACTATACCGGACGGGATATGCGTCATTCGGACAGCAGAATCGGTTGTATTGATATGCTGTCCACCTGCACCCGTCGCACGATACGTGTCTATCTTCAAATCTTCTGGACGCACTTCAATTTCAATATCGTCATCCATTTCTGGCATCACATCGCATGATACGAAAGAAGTATGACGACGTCCCGAGGAATCAAATGGTGAAATTCGAACAAGTCGATGTACTCCTTTTTCGGCTTTGAGGTAGCCATAAGCATTATGTCCTTTGATAAGGAGTGTTACACTTTTAATGCCCGCCTCGTCCCCTGCTTGATAATCCAATGTTTCCACTTTGAAATCTTTCTTATCTGCCCAGCGTTGATACATCCGTAACAGCATGGAGCCCCAATCTTGTGACTCTGTTCCACCTGCACCAGGATGTAGCTCTAAAATAGCATTATTTTTATCATAAGGCTCACTTAACATTAATTTCAATTCGAAATCGGTTAACTTCGCCACAAATTTCGTTAAGTCCACTTCTAACTCTGCATGCAAGTCTTCATCAGCTTCTTCTCGCAAAAGTTCTAAACTAAGTTCTAAATTCTCTTGCTCTTCTTCTAGCTCGTGAAACGCGTTATACGTTTCTTTATAGCCATTTGTTTCGTTGATGATTTTTTGTGCTGCTTGTTGGTCATTCCAAAAATCTGGATCCAACATTTGATCCTCTAACTCAGCGATTCGCACTTCTATGCTATCTAAGTCAAAGAGACCCCCTAAAGTCTTTGATTTGTTGGGTTGTTTTTTCTAGTTCATTACGAATTTCAGCTAATTCCATGCTCAACACCTCTTTTTAATTTTTCATGCGCCAACTTATGCGCACCTCTAATAATATAGCATATTTTGTTGTAAACTGCGATTGTGAAATTCTTCCTTTGTAACGAATTCCAACTGGCAAACAAAAAACCAGGAAAAATATCCTGGTTTTCTTGCTTCTATTTCTCTTTACCGTGACAATTCTTGTACTTCTCACCGCTACCACAAGGACACGGATCATTACGGCCGATGTGTTGATCTTTATGAACTGGTTGTCTCTTCGCAACCGGCTTGCCTTCATTTGGATCAATCGCATCACCTTTAGCCACTTGTTCACGTTCAAGATTTTGACGAATTTCAGCTTTCATAATATAACGAGCAACATCTTCATCAATCGAATTAATCATTGCTTCAAACATCTCAAAGCCTTCTGATTGATATTCACGAAGCGGATCGATTTGACCGTAAGCTCGTAAATGAATACCATCACGTAGATGATCCATTGCATCAATATGATCTACCCATTTCGTATCAACTACACGTAACAATACTACTTTTTGGAACTCATTGAACTCCTCTTCTGGGAGCAACGTTTCTTTCTCGTTATATGCTTCTTTTACTTTCTCTAAAATGAAGTCTTGAATATCGGATGTCTCCATGTTTTTAATATCATCTACACTGATTTCATCTTCTGGCAAAAGGTTCGCCTCGACAAAATCAATAATACCTTGTAGATTCCATTCTTCACGATCTTCTTGTCTTGGCGCGTTCGATTGTACGACAAAGTTCACGACATTTTGAATCATCGGCTCAATAACAGAGCGCAGATTGTTTTCAGCAGTGATTACTTCATAGCGCTGCTTATAAATAACTTCACGTTGTTGGCGCAACACATCATCGTATTGAAGTACTTGTTTACGTGAATCAAAGTTGTTTCCTTCCACACGTTTTTGTGCGGATTCAACAGCTCGGCTAACCATTTTACTCTGGATAGCCTCATCATCCATTCCAAAACGTTCCATCATGGATTTCATGTTATCAGAACCGAAGCGCTTCATCAATTCGTCTTCCATCGAAAGATAGAATTGCGTCACACCTGGATCACCTTGACGACCAGCACGACCACGCAACTGATTATCGATACGTCTTGACTCATGGCGTTCTGTACCAATAACAGCCAAACCACCAGCTTCAATGGTACCTTCACCAAGTTTAATATCCGTACCACGACCAGCCATATTCGTCGCGATTGTTACTGAACCTTTTTCACCTGCAAATTGAATGATTTCTGCTTCTCGTTCATGTTGCTTTGCATTTAAAACACTGTGAGGAATGCCTCTGCGTTTTAATTTATGCGAGATAACTTCCGATGTTTCAATTGCCACTGTACCTACAAGTACTGGTTGGCCATTCGCATGACGCGTCGCAATATCATCTGCCACAGCGCTAAATTTCGCGTCAATAGACGTGTAGATTAAATCAGCACGGTCATCACGAATAATTGGCTTATTCGTTGGGATTTCGATAACACGCATATTATAAATATCACGGAATTCTTCTTCTTCCGTTTTCGCTGTACCCGTCATACCAGATAATTTCTTATACATACGGAAATAGTTCTGGAATGTAATGGTTGCCATTGTTTGCGATTCATTTTGAATTGTTACGCCTTCTTTGGCTTCGAGTGCTTGGTGAAGCCCTTCGCTGAAACGGCGCCCCTTCATAATACGACCAGTAAATTGGTCAACAATGAGAACCTCATCATCTTGAACAACGTAGTCCACATCTAAATGCATGGTATAGTTTGCTTTTAGAGCCTGCGCAATATGGTGTAATAAAGTCGCATTTTCTAAATCAAACAAGTTTTCCACGTCAAAGTACTTCTCACCTTTTGTCATACCCTCTTCCGTCATGTTTACGGATTTCGTTTTGATATCAACAGTATAATCTTTCTCCACTGTCATAGTTTCAACAAACGAATTAGCACGAACATAAAGAATCGTTGACTTCTCCGCTTGACCAGAGATAATAAGCGGTGTTCTTGCTTCATCGACAAGAATAGAATCGACCTCATCGATAACTGCATAAGAAAGTGGGCGTTGAACCATTTGCTCTTTATACACAACCATGTTATCACGTAGGTAATCGAACCCTAGCTCATTATTCGTACTGTACGTAATATCAGCAGCATACGCTTCACGTTTTTCTTCACTGGAAAGGGCATTCAGGTTAAGTCCAACTGATAGACCAAGGAAATTATATAGAACTCCCATCTCTTCGGCATCACGTTGCGACAAGTACTCATTGACTGTAACAACATGAACGCCGCCGCCTGAGAGTGCATTTAAATAGACTGGTAACGTTGCCGTTAAAGTTTTACCTTCCCCAGTTCTCATTTCTGCAATGTTACCTTCATGTAATACAATACCACCCATTAGTTGAA
This sequence comes from Listeria grandensis FSL F6-0971, assembly GCF_000525835.1. Lineage (GTDB taxonomy): Bacteria > Bacillota > Bacilli > Lactobacillales > Listeriaceae > Listeria_A > Listeria_A grandensis. Next base: position 161,135 of record NZ_AODD01000005.1, on the reverse strand, counting down.
CGCGGAACGGGAACATGCCTAATGCACGCTTTCCTCCTTCACGCGCAACTGCAAAAGCCTCTACCAAAAGGTCATCTAGCGTTTCACCATTTTGATATCGCTCTTTAAATTCTTCTGTTTTCGCACGTAATTCATCATCAGAAAGTTTCGCCGTCTCATCAGCTAATGCCTCGATCTGATCTGCTTTCTTTTCTAGATTATTTGCTATCTTTTTTTCCAGATTCAAATATCTTTTTTAATAAACCTGCCATGATCTTATTCTCCTCTACTGTTTCTATACTTTCCCTGAAGTTGAAATCGTCGCGCTCTTCCCATTTTCTGACGCGACTGCCTTATCACAGGCACACTAGACAATTCTACCATCTTTCACCTGTCTTTTACAACCTGTTTTCCTGTGAACATTTCGACGCATTTTCGCCAATTCTGTATAAAAGCCTAAGTTATGCGCTTTATCTAGTAAAAAAATAGCTTCAAGTATCCGTTTTATCATTCACTTTTCTTAATTTCAAAACTCAGTATTGACAATAAAAGCCGAGATCCCCTAATTGTTGGATCCCGGCTCTTAGAGGAATTTCTAAGTTAATTTGTCTCAATCAAACCGTATTTGCCATCTTTACGACGATAAACGATATTCGTACCATCGGACTCCGCATCTGTATATACGAAGAAACTATGACCTAATAAATTCATTTGAAGTACAGCTTCTTCACTATCCATTGGTTTCAAAGAAAATTCCTTTGTACGAACAATATCTAGCTCGCTATCATTCTCGAATTCATCTGGTGCAACACTGCTATTTACTTCAGAAAAAGCAAAGTAATCATGTTCGGCACCTTTGTCACGGAATTTACGATTCACTTTTGTTTTATGTTTACGAATCTGTCTTTCTAATTTATCTACAATTAAATCAATACTTGCATATAAATCCCCGCTTGTTTCTTCAGCACGTAGCACTAAATTTTTGAGAGGAATGGTCACTTCAACCTTTGCATTCTTGTCAGAATAAACTTTAAGATTCACATGGACATTAGCATCCGGAGCCTCGCTGAAATAGCGCTCTAATTTGTCGATTTTCTTTTCAACATAGTCTCTAATTGGCTCCGTTACTTCAATGTTTTCGCCACGAATATTATACTTTAGCATAGCAATTCCTCCTTTGAAATAAAACAACTCATACTTTACAAGAAGTGAATGACTTCTTAACATACAGTCTACGTTATAACCTGATATTTTGCAAACATTTACACAGAGCAAAATTACTATATTCCTAGCATGTAAGTAGTCAGTAAGTATGATGCTATTACTCTATTCATTCCACTAATATTCAAATGCAAACCTGAAATGATTGAAAATTTTGTTTTAGCGAAAAATAGTAAGTGACGATACGCTCTTGGCCCCTTCATTTATAAGGGCTTCCGCGGCTAAATGTAGTGTCGCACCTGTTGTGTAAATATCGTCCAGCAAAAGTATCTCTTTCGCTTGGATAGCTTCGTTGTTCTCCACAAAAAAGAATTGCTCTTGCTCGATTCTTTCCCTTCTTCGTTTTTTTCGACTGCTTTTCAGTATGTGCTCTTTTTAGATGCGTCTCAAATGGAATGCCTGAAAATTTAAGTAGTCCCTCCGTCTGATTAAACCCTCGCTCCACTCTACGCTCGGGACTTATTGGAACTGGTATGATTATATCTCTACTCCATTTCATACAATTGGTTCGTAAAACTGGTGAAAAAGCTACTGCAACAGCATAATCCCCTCTATATTTGTACAACGCCATAAGCTCTTTTGCAAATGCATTGTATTCATAGCAAGCCACATTTTTTTGTAAATAATTAATTTTCTTGTCGAGTGACCATTTCTTACAATCCTGGCAAGTCACTATTTCACTTGTTTCATTCATACGACGACCACATTTTTCACAAGCGTTATCACCAATTTCATCTAATTTCGACTCACAAGTAGTGCAAATTGTTCGTTTTTCTTCCTTGCTAAATAAACTACCCCATGAAATATCTGCTACTAGCTCTCGCCTACACAATATGCACTTAGTTGCCATCTAGTAGCCCTTTTTGCATTCCCAGTCTGTTCATCAATTTAATTTGCGCGATAGCCAAGCCCATATTACGAGATACGCCGTGATGAAAAAATAATACATCTCCACCCGGATAGTCAGATTTCCGACCCGCGCGACCTGCTATTTGAACTAAGGCTGATTCTGTAAATATTCTTCCTTCACTCCCGAAAACGCCCACTTGAACATTTGTAAAGGTAACTCCACGCTCGAGAATTGTTGTTGTACATAGCAATTTAATAGTTCCATCGCGCATTTGTTGCACTTTCTCTTTTCTTTCGGGATCTGCTGAATGAACGGTAAGTAGTGGGCCAAACCCTAGAAATTCAAGGATAGTTGCCACTTCTAGCATTACTTTTATTTCTGGAAAGAACAATAAAACTGGGCAACCTTCTGCTAATTTCTTTTGTATCCATTTCAAAACCTTAGTGGATATTTTTCGCTTTTTTAGTGTTTTTTTCCAATCTCCAATCCATATTTTTTGAGGAACAGGTAACTTTTTTCTATGATACCTTGCTGGGACTTTTACAAAATTCCGTTTACCGATACTGCATTCTTTTTGCCATTTTCTTTCTGGTGTAGCCGTTATAAATACAGAGCATCCTTGTTTTAATTGCGCCTTTTTTACAGCATATTCGAGAAAGGGATCTTTGGCATATGGAAATGCATCTGCTTCATCTATGAAAATAACATCGAACGCCTCATAAAACCTTATCAGTTGATGCGTTGTTGCGACAATGAAGCGTTCTCCATTATATACATCCGGTGAATCTCCGTAGAGGCAAACCATTTCCACTGCTGGAAAAACTTCTTGCAGACGAGGAAATAACTCCAAGCACACATCGACTCTTGGCGAGGCTACGCAAAGACGCCCACCATTTTTCAATACTTCTTCCATACCTTTAAACATCATCTCCGTTTTCCCCGAACCTGCAACTGCCCATAATAATAGGTTCTTTTTATTGATCACAGCCTGATGTACCGCATCTGAGGCTACTTGCTGCCCATGCGACAATTGACCTTCCCACACTAAATACTGCTGCTTCTTATGAGCAATGCTTATCTCGCTTGGCAGGTAAAAGAGCTCCCTGCACTCGGTCATTTTACCCATGATAATACAATTTCTGCAGTACAAACATTCCTCACTACCACAATTACTACACGGAGATTTAAAAAATAGTTCTCCATCATTGTTGCCACATCTGAAGCACAACTGTTTGTGATTTGTTATTTCTATCGCCTTGATTCGTTTCAGTTTGTTTATATCTATTACCTCATCCTCCAAAAACAACCGACCTTCTAGATTCATACTATCACCTCGTATATACATTTATACACGAAAAAAAATTTTTATGCCAGTTACCATATTTCTATTTTATCGACTAACTATCCTCAAAAGTGGAATGAATCAGGGATAGTATCTTTTTTTGCATAGAATTTTTAATTTTTTTTCAGTCACACTTGGACTTTTTTACGTAATTTATTTTTTTCTGTCGCTTCTGCTATACTGGAAAAAAACCTCCTAGAGATTAGGAGGCCAAACATCAATTATTTTATTGTCCATACGAGTGCTAATGCGCCTTCACCTAAGTGCGTTGCAATAACTGGCCCGAAATAACTGATATTAAAATCGACATTCGGATGCATTTGCTTCAGTTCACTTCTCCATGCTTCAGCCTTATCATAACAATTTCCATGGACAACGTATACTTGCTGTGCATTACCTTTAATAACAGCTTCTTCTAAAATCCCTTCGATTCTGCGCAATGCTTTTTTCTGCGTTCTTATTTTTTCAAACAAGACAATTTTGGTTTCTTCAAAATAGAGTATAGGCTTTATTTGGAGAACACTACCAATTACAGCCTGAGCATTAGAGAGCCTTCCTCCTCTTGCTAAGTGGTTCAGATCATCTACTAGGAAATAGGCATCCATGGCATCTCTCATAGCATTTAGCTTTAACACAATGGCTTCTGATGTCCCTCCACTATGGGCAAGTTCAGCCGCTTTCTCTACCAGCATTCCCATAGCCATACAAGCTATTTCAGAATCATAAGCTATAACACGGATATCGTCGACTATATTTCCTGCTGAAACTGCATTTTGATATGTCCCACTGATACCACTGCTTAAATGAATACTAATAATAGTATCAAAGCCTTTGTCTCGCAATTTCTCATAGAGAAGCAAAAAATCCCCTGGTGCTGGTTGAGACGTAGTTGGAAATGATTTCGCTGTTTTCACTAAATCATAAAAATTGCGCTCATCGATGTCCTTATCTTCGATGTAAGATGTACCATCAATGGTTACCGAAAGGGCTACTTTGTATATTTCAAACTTATCGATTACTGCTTGGGGTAAATAAGCAGTACTGTCTGTCACGATAGCAATTTTTTTCCCCCCATAAGGTCACCTCTAATTTAACGATTATCTAATAAATACCCAGCCGTTCTTGATTGCGGTAACAACAGCTTGCGTACGATCGTTTACTTTCATTTTTTGTAAAATACTACTCACATGATTTTTAACTGTTTTTTCACTAATAAATAAGGCTTCACCGATACCACGGTTACTTTTCCCGTCTGTCAATAACTGTAAGACTTCACATTCTCTGTGTGTGAGAATATGTAGCGGCATCTTAACTTCTGGTTGTTGATATCCGTAAGCACCTTGAGCATTGTTAGTACTTGCTAAATGTCGATACTCACGCACTAATTTAATAGCAGCTTTAGGATGAATATAGGCTCCACCATCTTCCACCGTCTTAATCGCGTCTACAAGATCCTTGGCATCCATTTCTTTTAACAGGTAACCAACTGCTCCTGCTCGCAATGCTTCTGTCACAAATTCATCAGTATCATGAATTGTTAGAACAACTACTTTAATGCTTGGGAATTGTCTTACTAACATTTCTGTAGCATCTAAACCGTTCACAGTAGGCATATTTATATCCATTAATACGATATCAGGTCGATATTCACGTACCTTAGCAACAATATTTTTTCCATTTTCAGCTTCTGCAACTACTTCAAATGAATCTTCTAGTTCGAGTATACGTTTTATGCCTTCACGAAATAATTGATGATCATCTACAATCATGATTTTTACAGTCATAATGAGAAATCCTCCTTCAAAATTGTTATTTTCATATTTGTTCCCATTTTTTATCCCTTTAGTAGCTCAAAAGCCTACTCAAAATAACCTTCTAAACTATATTTTCATAGTTTTTCTCTGTATCATTTCATGTTTTTCTAGAAGTCATTGTCATTTGTTTTGTTGCTGCCTCTAGACATCTCGAAGTAATCCGTCCTTATGAATTGCCAAATTACCCACAAAAATGCCTAGATGATATGGGTTTTATCTATCAAAAGTAACAATAGATTTCATTATACCATGAATTTGCTCCCACTTCATCTTTCAAATATGCCGGAAACTTATTTTCTAACTATACACACTCCTAGTTTTCCGTTAAACTAGGGGGACAGACGATTAAATTAACAATTGGAGGCCTATATGCTAGAAAAATATTTAACGATTAAAGTAGCTGGGCAACATGAAATAATCATTGATAAGTCTAGGTTTATTTGCTCTGTCATTCGAGCTACTGATGAACAAAGTGCGCAAGAATTCATCCAGGATATAAAGAAAAAACATTGGAACGCTAGCCATAACTGCTCTGCATATCTCATCGGAGAACGGGATCAATATCAAAAAGCAAATGACGATGGAGAACCTAGTGGCACTGCCGGCGTTCCAATGCTTGAAGTTTTAAAAAAGAAACAACTAAAAAATGTAGCCGTAGTAGTAACCAGATATTTTGGCGGCGTGAAATTAGGCGCAGGAGGACTTGTGCGTGCATATGGAAATGCTGTAAGCGAAACTTGCAAGACGCTTGGGGTTGTAGAGCGCTCCTTAGCAATCATCATTTCTTGTACCCTCGACTATGCATCGCATGCAAAGTTTGAAAATGCTTTAGAAAAAAAGGGGTACCAAATGGCAGGGATATCATTCACAGACAAAATAGTAATCGATGTTTATGTAGATAGTGGTGATGTTGCGCCTTTCCAAAAATGGGCTACAGATTTCACAAACGGGCAGATCAAAATGCATGAGACCGGGCAAAAATATCGGGAAAAGGATGTTAACTAATGCTAGTAAATGAGTTGCGAAATTTACCATGGGAATTTAAAACAAATCGTACCTTATTGCGAGTGATGACTCACGATGATGCCGATAAGTTACTAAAGATTTGGTCAAACACTGAGGTCACTCGTTATATGAACATTGAAACGCTCCATACTATTGAACAGGCACATGAAATCATTTCTGCTATATTAGATACAAAAAGTGCTAACAGGTATGTAATTATCGACAAACTCAATAGAAATATTATTGGTTCTTTCGGCATCAATGAGCTATATTTAAATACAATGACTGCAGAAATTGGTTACGAATTGAAGCAAAGTTACTGGGGCACTGGCCTAATGGCTGAAATTCTCCATGTCTTCATTCAACTTATTCAAACAACAACAACCATAAAAATTCTGACGGCTAAAGTATCTCCTGAAAACATTGCTTCTAGTAAACTACTAAAAAAGCTAGACTTCACATTTGATAAAACCGTTTCTGAATTTGCTATGAAGACTAAAACGCTAGAAACTGTGGAGCAGTACAAGCGTGAATTAGTTTAACTAACTATAGAGGCATTACATACGACTTATTTTACCTTATTTTTGATGATTTTAATGTTCATTTTCTGCTTACTTATGTATAATAGAAAAAAGCATCCATGTTTTGCAATGTTCTTTATTGTAACTTTAAAACAAACGTAAATCTATCGTAACAAATAAAATTTCTTATCATGATACAATTACATCTATTGCATACGCGAATAATTTACTTCGGGATATAGCTAGACGCTTAGAATTTAATTATAAGGAGAAAATAATTCATGCCTATAAACAAAAGCCCTGCTCCAAGAAGCGCGAAATACAAAAGACGCCGATTGGTACTTTTTTTAATCCTGATTCCATTGATGATAATCGTGCTTGCGGGGGCTGGATATGCTACATATCTGTTCAGTTCAGCAAAACTTGCCGTAGATAACTCCTATGATAATGTAAGAAGTGGTGAGGCTTCGTCCTTGCGAAACAAAGATGTTGATCCTATAAAAGATAGTTTCTCATTCCTGATCATCGGTGTTGATGACAGCGCTAAAAGACAAGCAAATAATGGCGGAAACCCTCGAAGTGACGCGCTTATTTTAGCAACATTAAACGTTAAGGACAACAAGCTTGAAATGACGAGTATTCCTCGAGACTCCTATGTTCATATTGAAAGTAAAGATGACACTACTGACAAATTCACGAAAATAAACGCGGCGCACGCTTATGGTGGGCCTGAATTGACAATGAAAACAGTGGAAGATCTTTTTAAAGTTCCTGTTGATTATTATATCAGATTCAACTTCGATGCCTTCTTAGAAATAGTCAATGCACTTGACCGAATTGAAGTTGACGTGCCCGTTGATTTCACAGAACAAAATTCCAAAGATCAGGCCGGGGCAATAAGTTTGAAAAAAGGTAAACAACAACTTAACGGTGAGCAAGCGTTAGCCCTTTCTAGAACGCGTCATATCGACAATGATATCGAACGCGGCAAACGGCAACAGCTTGTCATGAAAGCAATCATCGATAAGGCTACCTCTCTTGGTTCTATCAATAAGTACTCCGATGTTATAAAAGCAGTGGGAGATAATATGAAAACAAACATGACCTTTTCTCAAATGCTTTCTATTGCCAAATATGGTATGACGAATGATATTGATATGAAATCGTTGGCTCTTAAAGGTGATGATGCTCCGCAAGATGGTGTCTACTACTATCAACTCGATGAAAATTCTGTACAGAGTGTAGCAAATGAGTTTGCTGGGCAGTTACAAGGTGTTAACAAGCCATTCCCTAACGCTCTTCCATACAGCGAAGATGACTAAATTGCTAAAAGGCGCGAAACCTAGATATAAACTTCTAGAGTTTCGCGCCTTTTTAATGTTTTTTTCGCCGTCGTATTTTTGCTAAGATATTTAAAATCGGACGATATTGTTCGCCAATTAAGCCGATGAATTCCACAATGATTTCGATGCAAAAAGCTAGCAATACAAGTAAGATGACGGCTCCCCAGGTCGTAGAGAAAGAGAATACGAAACCAGTGATCGAAAATAGAATTGCCATGCAATAAATCAACAATACCGTTTGTCTCTCCGAGAAGCCAAGCGCCATGAGACGGTGATGAATATGAGATCTATCAGCCATCGAAATTGGCGTTCTCGACTTTAGCCTGCGTATAATTGCAAAAAAAGTATCAGAGAGCGGTACACCTAATATAATTAATGGCACCAATATCGAAATAAAGGTCACATTTTTAAAGCCCATGAGTGATAAAACTGCAATCATATATCCAAGAAACAGTGAACCAGTATCCCCCATAAAAATAGAAGCCGGCGGAAAATTATAAACCAGAAAAGCAAAGATACAGGCAATCAACATGAACGCTACAGGGGCTACAAATATGTCTTGGAGCAATAAGGCCATTCCAGCAATCGTTAGAAGCGCGATAATTGCAATGCCACCTGCTAACCCATCCAACCCATCAATTAGATTCAACGCATTAACAATAGCTACAATCCAAATAATTGTAATAGGGATCGCCCACACACCAAAATATAAAGGTCCAGCAAAAGGAATATTAATAAATTCAATGGTGATCTGACCCCATAATACAACACACAAGGCCGCACTAATCTGCCCTACAAGTTTCCATCTGGGTGATAATTCAATAATATCATCGATGAATCCTGTTGTAACAATAATCAACGCACCTATGTACACTGGTAAAAAACCACTTTTATCCACAGTTAGTAGCAACATGCCGATAGTGAAAGCTATAAATATAGCTAAGCCACCTAATGTTGGTGTAATTTTCGTATGAATGTGCCGTTCACGAGGCTCATCCACAGCATTTATAAGAAAAGCAAACTTGCGTACTAACGGAATAATGAGTATTCCGATTAGGAAACAAATAATCATGATCCAGATTTGCAACTTAATTTCAGCTCCGTCCTTCAGTTTAAAACGATGACTTCTCGTCGTTTACAATAGGATGCCAGACTTTTTTTGGTCTATATCTACACCGATACCTGAACCTATTGGCGTTGTTATCTTTCCATTATTAATTTTAAAATCATTCTTGATAATATCTTTCTCAAAATAGCGATTGGATGCCGATATATCTCCTGGAAAAGTGAACTCAGTCCTAGCGGCTAGTGCAATATTATGTGCCCTACCGATTCCGGCTTCGAACATCCCTCCACACCAAGCGATCATACCGTTTTCGTGACAAAATGTAGCTATTTTAAGAGCTTCATCTAGGCCTCCTACACGCGCAATTTTCACATTAATTGCCCTCGCACTTTGGAGTTCAAACGCCTGCCTAGCGTCACTCACAGAACGAATATTTTCATCGAGACAAATTGGGGTAGACAATTGCTTTTGTAGCCATGCATGATCTACAAAGTCGGTCACACCAAAAGGCTGCTCGATCATCGCTAAATTGTATTGATCTAGTTTCTTTAACATCGAAATGTCAGTCCTGTTATATGCAGAGTTAGCATCTACCATCAGCGTTAAGTCGGGAAACTCATTCCTGACCTGGCGCACAGATTCTATATCTGATCCTGGCTTAATTTTAAGCTTCACTCTAGTGTAGCCAGCTCGCACATATTCACCCACAATTCGCACTAATTCAGTGGTATCTTTTTGAATGCCTATGCTCACGCCAACAGGTATATCTCCTTGATTCCCGCCGAGATACGCTGTTAGACATTGACCAGATAGCTTCGAGAAAATATCCCACACTGCAGTTTCAACAGCAGATTTTGCCATTTCATTTCCTCGAACGACTTGAAAAAGCTGGTTTATTTGGCTAGGTTCCTTGATATCAAGACCTTTTAGCATCGGAAGAAGGTGGTTTTTTATGATTAAACTTGCCGTATTGGTAGTCTCTTCTGTGTACCATGGTGCTGAAAATGCCTCAAGTTCACCATAACCCTCTAATCCATCATCTGAGACGATTTTTAAGATACATAGGCTCTTAGTATGCATAATACCATAACTCGTCTTAAAGGGAGTTTTAAGCGGCATTTCGAGGTGATATATCGTTACCTGTTTAATAAGCATTCCATATCACCTTTGCTTCCTTTGCCTTTTCATTGCCATTACAAATTTTGGAATAGCCAATGCCCGCCTCCAACGTCTAGGTTGGGATAAAATTCTGTATAACCACTCTAAGTTCGACTTAACCCAAAACTCCGGAGCTCGTTTAGTACAACCAGAAAGTACATCAAAGCTCCCTCCAACACCTATAAAAATGCCTTTATTGAATTTCTCTATATACGAGGATATCCACTTCTCCTGCCTTGGAAATCCAAGCGCTAGAAAAATAAAATCCGCTTTACTTTGAAAGATATCGTCGGCTACAGCCTCTGCTTCTGAAGCAAGAAAATAGCCATCACGCGCTCCTACAATATTAATATCACTGTAATTTTGTTCCACATGCTTGACAAGTTTTTTTATAACATTTGGTTTTGCACCAACAAAATATACACTCATTTTCATTTCATTCGCTTTTTGGAGAAGCCCCAACATCGTATCAAAGCCTGTTACTCTTCCCTCCAGTGGTTTCCCAATACTTTTTGCAGCCTTAACAACACCAATACCATCAGCAACGATATAATCCGCTTGGAGAACTGCGTGATTAAACGCCATATCCTGCTTTGTATGCATTACTATTTCAGGGTTAGCCGTCACTACAAACCGACGTTCTTGATTCGCAGCAGCCTCTATTAATTCATCTACAAAAGTGCTTTGAGAAACATTATAAAATGGAATACCCAGAATATCAACAGTCTGTTTCATATGTTCACTCCTATATTTCTCATATATCTAAGTTTATCATAAATATACGATTCTTCATATCTTAAAATTATATATTCTTTCATTACGAATCTATGTAACAATATACAGCACAAAAAAATCGTGACTGATGAGACACCAATCACGATTTTGCATTTATAACTGAAAATATTAGTTTAAAATTTGTACTTTTACTGTTTTAACGCCCCAATTGTAGCAAGCTTGTACACTATCTAAATGTACATCAATCTTGTTACCTTTGATTGCGCCACCAGTATCAGCAGCAATTGCTTCTCCGTATCCCTCAACATATACCTTTGAGCCTAATGGAATAACGGATGGGTCTACTGCAATGACTCTTGGATTATCATTCAAATCAATCCCCGAAGCCGTCATATGCCCCATGCCAGGTTCTGCTTTGCTATATGCAGTCGCAGTCACTGTAATCTCTTTGGATACACTGCTAGATGCGCTTTTGTTTGAACTTTGCGCTTGCTTGCTAGGTGTGCTAGTTGTTGCTTTCTCCTTTTGAGGTGCTTGCTCCTGTTCTTGGACGGATGAAGATTCTGATTTGACTTCCTGCTTGGGTTCAGTTGGAGTCTCACTCTGAGCTTCTCCGATAGTTAGCGTTTCTCCCGCAATAATCAAATCCGATGATAAAGAGTTCCATGATTTCAGTTGAGAAACAGTAACATTATGATTTTGAGCAATCTCACTCAAAGTATCACCTGGTACAATTTTATATGTACCGTTATCTACTTTAGTTGTATCCGCTTTGACCGTACCAACTTCTAATTTTTGATTGGGAAAGATAAGATTCGAGCTTAGATTGTTATTTTTCTTCAGCTGATCTATGGAGATGTTATTTTCATTTGAAATTTTCCATAGTGAATCCCCTGATTGAACTGTATATTCTGCCGCACTAACCTGAGTTGATCCAATTCCGGCTAAGACTAACCCTGTCGCAATAGTGGCTACTGTTTTCTTCATGTAATAATTACCTCCTTGATAACTTCGAGAATAATCGTATCATATGGGAACTCAGCTTAGGTTACTAATTCATTAAGGCTACGTAACACAATGCTAGTTGCATACTATTTAATCGTAATATTTGTTAATCGACTTTCTTGATAGAATTTTCCGACTATTATCCTTTATGGTGATTACGGTAAAAAAATATATACTGCTCCCTTCTAGTGCCTTCACTTCATCTACTTTAAGTTCTACGAAAAATAGATTAACCTAGTGAACTTATTTGTGTCAAAATATATAAATTGGGCAATATATACATTTCAAAAACACTAGGAAATAGTTCAAATTCAATGGAAAATCCCACTTGCACGGTTTAACTTTTTTGATTTATCCCTCAATATAACAGAAGGTTACAATTGTTATTCCTCCATTTATACATCATTTTCTGTTGTAACCTCCACTTCTCCCACTTTCTGCTCTTTATTTCTGCTTAAAAATCTTATCTTATCCGCTAATACTTCAATAACATAGACCTTTTTATCCTCCCGATTAATATAATTCCTAGTTTGTAGCTCTCCATTTATACCAACTAAGGTTCCTTTTTGACAATATTCCACTGTATTTTCTGCTTGTTTTCCCCAAATTACACATGGAATAAAATCAGCCTCATTATTTAATCGCCTGTTCTTTCCAAAACGATTGAGCGCTATCGTTACATTTACAACAGCCTTATCTTCTGATGTCCATCGTATTTCTGGGTCTTCAGTTAGCCTTCCAACAATCGTTACTTGATTAATCATGGCATCACTCTTTTCTTTTTTAGTGACTTCAGCATACCTCCATTGTTTCAATCTGTAAAATCTGTAAAAAAAAAAATTTAGTGACTCTATTGTCTCTAAAATACAATTTCCCTCTAGCAGAAAAAATAAATTTGCTAAGATAATAGCTTTGAAAAAACAAATTTATAAGTTAGCCAATTTTTTTATTTAATTTCTTTTCCCGCGATACTCTGTTATTCTATATTCAAGTCAACGCTAGCAAGTTTTATGCAACTAAAGAGCCGCAATCGAGTATCGCGGCTCCCTTCTACTTATTTAACTACATCTGTGAGTGCAAACATTATCTCAGCTTCACAAACTAATTCTTCATCTACCGTTGCTTTCACCTTCGCCTTAGCAATAGACCCTCGTAAACGAAGAATCTCTGCTTCTAATCGTAGCTGATCTCCTGGGACAACTTGGCGTTTGAATCTACAGCCGTCAATCCCTGCGAATAAACCAATTTTACCTTTATTTCCTTCTACTTGCATCATTGCAATCCCACTCGTTTGAGCTAAGGCTTCTACAATTAAAACACCAGGCATTACTGGATAATCAGGAAAATGCCCATTAAAAAATTCCTCATTCGCAGTAACATTTTTTATAGCCACAACCTTTTTATCATCTAATTCCACAACTCGATCTACCAAAAGGAAGGGATATCTATGTGGTAATATTTTTTTAATTTCACTTATATCTAACATCTCTATACCTCCATACAATCGTACATGAAAATCAATTCACCTTTAGGATCTACTTCATCAGTATTAAAAAATCCATTGTCTTCATAAAATTTCCTTGCTTTTAAATTCTCTGGAGTAACACTCAATATAATCTTTTTTACTTTAAAACTTTCTCTTATATGCTCCATTAAATACACTAAAAATTTTTGACCAAAGCCCTGTCCTTGATATTTTAGATCAATCATAAAGCGATCTATCCAAATCGAATCCACTTCTCTACAACCATACATCGCAAAACCCACTAACATATCGTCGGAATACAAACCAACAGGATACCAACCAGATATGTACTGAGATTCTAATATTGACAGTGCATTAGACTCAATAAAGTTTACTTGGTGTTTAGCCACAGTTAGTTCAGCAATTTCTAGCCAGTTGGTTGCATCAACACGTTCTACTCGAAGGCTCAACTTACCACCTCATATTTCTAAAACCAACTCTTCTTTGTTTTTGATGTATTTTCTAACAGTATACCAGTTCCAATCGCCACAGCATCCAATGGGTTCTCAGCAATGAGAACTGGAACCTTTAACTCTTCAGCCAAAAGCTCATCTAAACCATGTAATAATGCTCCGCCACCAGTCATAATAATCCCACGATCAATAATATCAGCAGATAATTCTGGAGGTGTTTGCTCCAGTACTTGTTTAGCAGATTGAACAATCACATTGACTGATTCTCTAAGTGCTAGCTCAATTTCTTCACTAGTTACTGTTACCGTTTTTGGTAATCCAGAAACAAGGTCTCGTCCTCTAATATCCATCGATTCTTGACGTGCACCGGCACACGCAGTTGCTACATTAATTTTTAGTTCTTCGGATGTGCGTTCGCCTATTAGAAGATTATACTTTCGTTTAATATATTGCAAAATATCTCCATCCAGTTGATTACCAGCAAGTTTTACAGATTTGCTCGTTACAATATCTCCCATAGAAAGCACTGCGATATCCGTTGTTCCACCACCAATATCAATAACCATATTACCACTTGGTTGGAAAATATCCATGCCTGCACCGATTGCTGCTACTTTGGGTTCTTCTTCCATAAATACTTGTTTTCCACCACTTTGCTCTGCTGCTTGCCGTATCGCTTTTTGCTCTACCGAAGTGATGTTCGTTGGACAACAAATCAAAATTCTTGGTTTTGAGAAAAAGCCTTTCAAATCTAATTTTTGCAGGAAAATCCGTAGCATTTCTTGGACAATGTCAAAATCTGCAATTACGCCATCTTTCATTGGTCTAATTGCCGTTATATTCCCAGGAGTTCTCCCTACCATATTACGCGCTTCTGTCCCAACCGCTAAAACTTCGTTCGTTATATTATTGATTGCTACGACAGATGGTTCATTTAATACAATACCTTTTCCTTTTACATGAATCAAAACATTTGCAGTACCTAAATCTATTCCAACATCTTTTGCCATAATCTTTAATGACCCCTTTCTATGTTGTTTTAATATGTATTACTTCACACTATCTCTTCTGCATTATAGCATATTTCCTTTAACATATATATCATTTCATCGAACGTATTCAGATAAATTATTTTTGGTAAACAAAAAACTAGGTCTTTGACAACCTAGTCATACATTTATTTAGTTGTTACATCTACATTAATATCCTTGGTATCGGCCACGCGTTCAATATCTGCACCTAACGCTTTTAACTTAGTATGGAAATTATGATATCCTCTGTCCAAATATTTAAGTTCGGTAACTTGTGTATATCCATCTGCGACTAGCCCAGCCAAAACCAATGCTGCGGCTGCTCGTAAATCTGTAGCTGCAACTTCAGCACCTTGAAGCTTCGCAGGTCCAGAAATAATAACAGAATGGCCTTCAATTTTCATATCGGCATTCATACGACGCATTTCTTCAACATGCATAAAACGATTCTCAAATACAGTTTCCGTCATCACACTTGTACCTGTGCTTAGCATTTGGATAACCATCATCTGAGATTGCATATCTGTTGGGAAACCTGGATGTGGTAATGTTTTCACATCAACAGCTTTTAAATATTTAGGACCAATAACCCGAACACCGTTGTTTTCTTCAACGATTTTCACGCCCATTTCTTCTAGTTTAGCAATCAGGGAACTGATATGTTCAGGAACCATATCCTCAATGAATACATTTCCTTCTGTAATAGCAGCAGCAATCATGAACGTTCCTGCTTCAATTCGATCAGGAATAATTGAATGATCTGTGGCAACTAGCTCTTTCACACCTTCGATCCGGATAACTTCTGTACCAGCACCAATAACTCTACCACCCATTTGGTTTAAGAAATTAGCAAGATCGACAATTTCAGGCTCTCTCGCTACGTTTTCAATAACTGTTGTTCCTTCTGCTAGTGTCGCTGCCATCATAATATTTTGAGTAGCACCTACGCTTGGAAAATCTAAATATATTTTGGCACCAATCAATTTCTTAGCCGTTGCTTCAATATAACCATTCTCAATTTTAACATTGGCACCCATTGCCTCAAAGCCTTTTAAATGAAGGTCAACTGGGCGTGAACCTATTGCACAACCACCTGGTAAAGCAACTTTTGCTGAACCTGTTCGAGCTAACAAAGGCCCCATAACAACGATCGAGGCGCGCATTTTACGAACATATTCGAATGGTGTATCGGATAAGATATCTCCTGTTGCATTGACAGTCACCACGTCATCTTCAAAGGACACATCCGCTTTTAAATATTTTAGAACTTCATTAATTGTATAAACATCTGACAAATGCGGAACATTTCTTAACGTACTTGTTCCCTTGCTTGCTAATAAAGTAGCAGCGATAACAGGTAAAACAGCATTTTTTGCGCCTTCAACCTTCACTGTCCCTTGTAACTGTTTTCCACCATGAACAATAATTTTTTCCAAAACGAACCCCTCCGCGTATTAATTACTCTAATCGTATTTGATATACATCACTTAAAATTAACCCTGAAATGTATTTAGTCTTTGAACATACTCTGAACATTCTACCACTAATCGCAACTACTTTTCAACACTAATTTTAAGAGAGTTATATCAAATCTAAACAAGAATCTATCTAAAGCCTAACTTCCAAACAAATTACCTAGTTGTTTCGCTGAGATAAAATAATCCAAAAAGAAATTACTAATCGTAACACCTAATGCTACAGCAATAATCAAATAAAGAACTCTTGCTTGTATCACATGGTCACGACGTATCAATCTTTCGAAGTGGAGTGCTTGTAATGCCCAGAAAGCAATGACAATAAAAAGCAGATGTGAAATCATGACGATAACTGCCTGCTGCCCAATAACTGTATACATCTTTTACCTCCAATTTTTATCAGCCTCTATTATTCTACCAGTATTATCACTGAATAACAATTTTATACGCTTTTTATTACTATTTAGTTGATGAAGTAAATGAGTTTGGAGCTAAGTCCACTTTTAAGGGGAAGGCTCCAAACTCACTATACTTTACTTTTTATTATAAGCATGAATTCGATTTATTGCTTTTTGGAGCGCTACTTCTGCTTTTAGTTCATCTACTTTTTTGTCTTTCGCATCCTTTAAATCATCTTCTGCACGTTGTTTAGCAGTCCTCAGCACGGTCGATATCAATCTCTTCTTCCCGCTCAGCGGTATCTGCTAAAATATTTACTTCTTCACCATTTACTTCCATGAAGCCACCGTTTACTGCAACCCATTCTTCCTTGCCATCATGCTTTAGACGCACGACATCAATTTTTAGTGGGGCTACCAAAGGAACATGACCAGGTAAAATACCTAATTCGCCGGCTTTTGTTCTTGCGATGACCATGTTAGCTTCACCGCTGAAAACAGGACCATCTGGAGTAACAATACTTACATTTAAAATGCCCATGTGTATCTCCTCCTGCTTATATTAAACTTCGACACCCATGCTTTTGGCTTTTTCGATAACTTCTTCGATACGTCCTAATGAACGGAACGCATCTTCTGGAAGATGATCATATTTACCTGCAAGAATATCTTGGAAACCTTTAACAGTTTCTTTTACTGGTACATAGGAACCTTTTTGACCAGTAAATTGCTCGGCAACGTGGAAGTTTTGACTTAAGAAGAATTGCACGCGGCGAGCACGGCCAACCGCTTGCTTATCTTCATCAGACAGCTCATCCATACCTAAGATAGCAATAATATCTTGTAACTCTTTGTAGCGTTGCAATAACTGTTGTACTTGTGTCGCCACCTCGTAATGATCTTCTCCAACGATATCTGGAGCAAGCGCACGAGAAGTCGATGCAAGTGGATCTACCGCTGGATAAATACCTTGCTCAGTCAGTTTACGCTCCAAGTTAGTTGTTGCATCTAGATGGGCGAAGGTTGTTGCTGGCGCTGGATCGGTATAGTCATCGGCTGGTACGTAAATTGCTTGAATGGAGGTAACAGATCCTACGTTTGTGGATGTGATACGCTCTTGTAATTGCCCCATCTCTGTGGCCAGTGTTGGTTGGTAACCTACAGCAGATGGCATACGACCAAGTAAAGCCGAAACTTCAGAACCAGCTTGCGTGAATCGGAAAATGTTATCGATGAATAGCAACACATCTTGATGCTCTACATCGCGGAAATATTCCGCAATAGTGAGGCCAGTTAAGGCAACACGCATACGTGCGCCAGGCGGTTCATTCATTTGACCGAATACCATCGCCGTTTTCTCAATAACACCCGAGTCCTTCATTTCAAAGTAAAGGTCATTACCTTCACGGGTACGTTCTCCTACACCAGCAAACACGGAAATACCACCGTGCTCTTGGGCGATATTATGAATAAGTTCTTGGATAAGTACCGTTTTACCTACACCGGCACCACCGAACAAACCAATTTTACCACCTTTAACGTAAGGAGCTAGAAGATCTACTACTTTAATTCCTGTTTCCAAGATTTCAGTTGTTGTTGATAGCTCATCAAATGTTGGTGCTAAACGGTGAATTTTATTTCGTTGAACGTCACTTGCGATCGGCTCATCTAAATCGATTGTATTGCCAAGTACGTTGAATACACGCCCTAATGTTACATTTCCAACCGGAACAGTGATTGGGCTAGCAGTATCAATAACTGTCATGCCTCTTTGAACACCGTCTGTTGAAGCCATCGCAATAGTACGAACAACATCGTCACCTAAATGGATAGCTACTTCAAGTGTTAGTTCCACACTTTTTTTCCTCTTCGGATTGTGCTTTGTATTCAACTTTAAGCGCATTGTAGATTTCAGGTAGATGATTATCAAACTTTACGTCTACAACGGGACCCATAACTTGGATTATTCGTCCTTCAGTCATGCGATTTTCCTCCTCACTTGCTTTCCCAACTCGGGAACTTAACAGCTGATGAGCATCCCTTGAAAATTATTCAAGAGCTGCTACACCGCCAATAATCTCAGTTATCTCTTGCGTAATCGCAGCTTGGCGAGCACGGTTATATTGTAATGATAAGTCATCAATGATATCGGTAGCATTGTCTGTCGCGCTTCTCATCGCTGTCATACGAGCAGCATGTTCCGCGGCTTTGGCATCCAAAATGGCACCGAAAATCAAGCTTTCAACATATTGCGGTAACAATACTTCTAAAATTTCACCTTCAGATGGTTCAAATTCGTATGTTGTCAGATCATGTTCTGCTTCATTTTCATGAAACTCCGTGAGTGGCAACAATTTTTCGCTTCTCAAGGATTGAGAAATTGAGTTCACATGGTGATTGTAAATAATGAATACTTCATCAAAAACACCATCTTCAAACATTTGAACCGTATTGCGCGCAACATCTTTAATTTCAGCAAAAATTGGATGATCCGAAATACTTGGTACCTCTAAAACAACATTCATATGGCGAGCCTTGAAAAAGTCCGCGCCAGCTCTTCCTAAAGCGATGATTGCGTACTCTTCGCTAGAAGTATGCTTTTCTTGAATTTGTTTATATACTTCTTTGATAACGCTACTGTTATAAGCTCCGGCCAACCCTTTATGCGAAGTAACAACGATATAGCCAGTTCTGTGAACAGCTCGCGTTACTAACATCGGATGGTCTGCGCTATTTCCTGAAGCAACATGGGTTACCACATCTCGAATTTTTTCTACGTATGGGGCATAGGCTCTTGCTTTTTCTTCTGCACGACCAAGTTTGGACGCAGAGACCATTTGCATCGCCTTTGTAATTTGGCTTGTTTTCTTTGTAGAAGTGATTCGCTGTTTAATATCTATTAAAGATGCCAAAGATTTTCACCACCTTTGTTTCGTTTATTACTCAAAAACGGTTAGGCTTCTGAAGGAACAAATGTATTTTTGAATTCTTTAATTGCACTATCTAGTTCTGCTTCATCTGGTAAAGATTTTGTTGTGCGAATTGTTTCCAGTAATTCTGGACGATTATGATCGAACCATGTGTTCATTTCGCTTTCAAAACGAAGAACATCTGTTACCGGAATATCATCCAAGAACGAATGAACTAGTGTATAAAGAATTAGGATTTGTTTCTCGACTTTTAGTGGTTTATGCAAATCCTGTTTCAGAACTTCTACTGTGCGTTTACCGCGTTCTAGTTTCGCACGTGTCGCTGCGTCAAGGTCAGATCCAAATTGCGAGAAGGATTCCAACTCACGATAAGATGCTAAATCTAGACGAAGTGTTCCTGCCACTTTTTTCATCGCTTTGATTTGTGCAGAACCACCAACACGGGATACGGATAATCCAGCATTGATCGCTGGACGAACACCAGAGAAGAATAGATCAGACTGCAAGAAAATTTGACCATCTGTTATCGAGATAACGTTTGTAGGAATATAGGCAGAGATGTCTCCGGCTTGTGTTTCTACAAATGGGAGGGCTGTAATTGAGCCACCGCCCAATGAGTCATTTAATTTTGCTGCACGTTCTAGTAAACGGGAATGTAGATAGAATACATCCCCTGGATAGGCTTCACGACCTGGAGGACGACGTAATAGCAAGGAAAGTTCACGATAAGCAGCAGCTTGTTTTGATAAATCATCATAGATAATCAGAACGTGTTTGCCGTTATACATGAATTCTTCGCCCATCGCAACACCAGCATATGGAGCTAAGTATAGTAATGGAGCTGGTTGAGATGCAGATGCTGTTACAACGATGGTGTAATCAAGCGCTCCGTGTTTACGTAAAGTTTCAACTGCTGTACGGACAGTTGATTCTTTTTGACCGATAGCGACATAGATACAAATCATATCTTGATCTGCTTGGTTTAGGATGGCATCGATTGCAACTGTTGTTTTCCCAGTTTGGCGGTCACCAATGATCAATTCACGTTGACCACGACCGATTGGAACTAGTGCATCGATCGCTTTAATTCCTGTTTGAAGCGGCTCGTTTACGGACTGACGTTGCATAACGCCTGGTGCAATTGCCTCGATTGGGCGTGTACCCGATGCTGCAATTGGTCCTAGGCCATCCACTGGTTGGCCTAGTGCGTTAACGACACGGCCGATTAGTGCTTCACCAACTGGAACTTCCATGATTTTTCCTGTGCGACGAACTTCATCGCCTTCACGAATTCCAGTATAAGGTCCCAAAATAATGATACCAACATCATTGGTTTCTAAGTTTTGAGCCATACCCATAACGCCATTTGAGAATTCTAATAGTTCCCCAGCCATCGCGTTATCCAATCCGTGAGCACGCGCGATACCATCACCAATATAAGTAACTGTACCAACATCGCTAACTTTTAGCTCAGATTGATAATTTTCAATTTGTTGCTTTATGAGAGAACTAATCTCTTCAGCTTTTATGCTCATCAAATTCACCCCTTGTTACACTGAAAGCCTACAATTTTATTTGTCGCTCCAGGTCTCTTAGTTTAGATTTTAGACTGCCGTCATAGATACGGTTTCCAATCACTACCCGTACGCCTCCAAGAAGGGACGGATCGATATGGTTATGAATAGTCAACTCGTTTTTAGACATTTTAGCGGCAAAGGCTTTAGATAATTCTGCTTGTTCTGCTTCGGAAAGCGGGATAACAGAGTACACATCCGCGTCTGCAATACCACGAGCTTCTTTTACTTTATTGAGATAACGATCAATGATTACAGCTAAATAATCTTCACGTCCACGATCGATGAGAAGGAAAATGAAATCTTGCAACACTGGCGTTAGACCAGTAAACACAGTCGCAATCATGTTTTTCTTTGCTTCAACCGTGATCGTTGGATTCTCGACTAGCGTACGGAAATCATTATTTTGTTCTATGGCTTCCTTTACAATCGCGAGCTCCGTATCGAATTGATCGATCAGTTGTTCGTCTTTGGCAACTTCGAAAAGTGCTACGGCGTAACGATTCGCAACTTCAAAATCCTTGCTCATTTGTCATCGCCTAGCCTTTCGATATACTCTTGTACAAGTGCGGATTGTGACTGTTCGTCCAAGTTTTTCTCGATAACTTTGGATGCGATTAACACAGACAAGGAGCCGACTTGTTCACGAAGCGCTTTGATAGCATCTTCTTTTTCGCGAGTAATGTCGCTTTTGGCTTCTTCTTTAATGCGTTCACTTTCAGCGCGCGCAACTTTGATGATTTCTTCGCGTTCTTTCTCACCAAGCTGTTTTGCGTTCTCAATCATTGTTTGAGATTCTAGACGAGCTTGTTGAAGAACTTCTTTTTGTTCGGCTAACAGGGCTTCTGCTTGTACACGACTTTCTTCTGCTGAGTCGATTTCCGACGCAATATGTTCTTCGCGAGCCTTCATGATATTCATTAAAGGTTTCCATGCGTAGATACGGATTAAGACTAGCAAAATACAGAATGCTACGACGGTAAAAACAGAATCACCAGCTGTAAAAACGGCTGAACCTAGTGCAATACTATTAAATCCTAGCACGTTCGATTCACTCCTTTCCATACATTCGCTTTTTATCGTTTCATGTTTTTATCACACATAAAGATTGGCGAGTTGGCCCCGCCATGTTTCGATTACTTATTCATTACCATGAACGCGATAACAACAGCGATGATTGGAAGGGCCTCAACCAAACCAACACCAATGAACATGATTGTTTGTAGCATAGAACGTGCTTCTGGTTGACGAGCAACACCTTCAACTGTTTTTGATACGATAAGACCGTTACCGATACCTGCTCCTAGAGCTCCTAAACCTACGGCGATAGCCGCTGCAATTGCACCTAATGACATAATAATATCCTCCTCGAATTATCTTCTAAATTAATTTTTTATTACAAGATTATGGGTTTTGCCCCATAGCTCTGACTTTACCTGGATGTGGCGAGTGTTGCTTAGTGTTCGTCACTTACTTTGTGCGACATGTAAACCATTGTCAACACGGTGAATAGATAGGCTTGGATTGCACCGATGAATATCGAGAAACCTTGCCAAACCACTGCTGGAATAATTGCGAAAACGCCAACTACTGGATTGATATGTGCTAATTGAAGCGCAATAATGCTTAGCAATACTTCCCCTGCAAAAATGTTACCGTATAACCGCAAACCTAGTGTCAATGTGTTCGCAAATTCTTCTACTAGCTTCAATGGGAATAAAAATTTCATTGGGCTAAAGTATGTGCCAACAACATAGTGCTTAACACCTCTAAGTTTGATTCCGTAATAATGAGTCAACCCGATAATGAGTACGGCCAAAGTTAGCGTTACGATTGGATCAGCTGTAGGTGAACGCCACCATACTTCGCCACCGACCGCAATCTGCATTGGTAATCCTAACATATTAGCTACGAAGATAAAGAATATCAGCGTGATTCCTAATACGTGGAATCTCCCACCAGTTTTCCAGTCCATATTGCTGTTGATAATGCCTTTAACAAAGTCCATTACCCATTCAATAAAGTTCTGTTTCCCTGTGGGACGCATTTGGAGTTTTCTCGTACAAAAGATTGCAATAAACAGTACGATGACACATGTTATTGTAATCATCAGGACATTAGATAAGTTAAATGCTAATTTCCCTAAGTACCATATTGGAAATTCCTCTTCCAATTTGGTTCACCCCTCTCTCTTTTTAAGCGTTTTTCTTCCGGTAGATGGAATAGATAACAAAATCCAAGAAAACCACGGAATAAACAATGCCCAAACCGATCACCATACTATAAACGTGAAAGAAATCCGGTACTTGTGTCGCAATGATTGTTGCAAGTAGAACGCTTCCCATTCTTGCTGTTGTCCCCATGCCATAAAAAGTTCGCTTCTCGGCAATTGCTTTTGTCATGGCTTGTGTACGTCTCATCAACAGCCAGTAGTTAAACCAACCTACAATAATCCCCAGTTTTAGCCCCAAAAAAATATGTACATGCGGGGTTAGTAACCATCCAGCTACACAAATGCCTACAAAAGCAATGATGTATTTCTGATGACGATGATACATTCCTATTAGTGATTCTAACATTCCGGCAGATGTCCTTTCTTAATGTTATTGGTATTTCTTGCTCCCCGTCTGTAAAATGTGACTCGGATTTTAAGACAGAAGTAAGCTTGGAGTTTGTGATTTTTTACACATTACCCGTTTGCTAACAAAAAATTGAACACAACTGTAAGCCTTATCAGTGCGTCACTTTTAGCATACAATAGGCAAAAGTAAAAAGTCAATATCTTTTCACAAATTCCGTACCTACTTGATAACAATTCTACCACAATACCACTACTCCAAGGAAATAATGCGAATTAATTTTTAACATTTTTTTGAAAAATCTCATAGTCGGCTCTAACTTTGTCAATTGAAACACTATTTTCCATCTAATTTTAGTATTTTTTGTTGCACGACACCTCCGTATTTGCTGAATCATGTTATTTACGCTCGCTGCTTCACATATTGATGTACAAAAAAAGCTTTCACCCGATTTGGTAAAAGACTTTCGACAGATTACGTGACTGCGAAAGCTTTCTTCCAGCGAAGAAGATCGAAAAAAATAGCTAGACACGTATTGTTTGCAATATGAAGTTATAATTGCCCGGCACACTTAGGTCAATTCTGTCCACGTCTTTTTCAGACGTCGGCGGGATTGAGACAGTGCTGGCTTGCAGCAATTATCCCTTACGCATTTCATGAACAGCTAAATCTTTTGAGCTCTTTTGTGATAACATTGATCATCTTAACACAATATAACTGAAAGCTCTAGCAAAAACCAGTTGCGTAATATATTTGTAACAATGAGGCGCTTCCATTGGGATTTCTTGTTTTTTCATAGGTTTTTGGTAGTAATAAAAGCGACTATTTACAGTAAATAAAAAGACCGAACTTTGAACAAAATCTTGATAAAGTCGATGGGTATCACCAGTAAAATGATCTTCGTCTTTATTCAGGTTTTGTTCAAAGCTCGACCAGCGTTTTAAACAGTATAGTCGGATGGGCGATTCGTTGTTTTTTCGAAGTGATATTTGATCGCTTCTAGAATTCTTGCAGATGCTTCTCCATCGCCATATGGATTGCTAGCATTGGCCATTTTTAGATACGCTTCTTTGTTATCCAATAGCTCAAATGCTTCTTTTTTCAGGTCTTCTTTGGCGGTTCCAATCAGTTTTAGCGTGCCGGCTTCTACGCCTTCTGGACGCTCGGTCGTATCTCGCAAAACTAAAACCGGAACTCCCATACCTGGGGCTTCTTCTTGCACGCCGCCAGAATCTGTGAATACAAGGTAGGATTTTTTCAAGAAATTATGAAAATCGATAGCATCGAGCGGTTCAATTAAATGAATGCGTGGATGCCCGCCCAAGATCGCAGTCGCTTTTTCACGTACAGCCGGATTCATGTGCATCGGATAAACGATCTCGACATCTTCGCGCGCCTCAGCAATTTCACGTACAGCCTCAAAAATCCCTTGCATCGGAGCGCCCAAATTCTCGCGACGATGCGCCGTCATTAATACGAGACGATTATCGCCTAAACCATCTAGAATTGGATGGTGGTAGTCATCTTGAACCGTCGTTTTCAGCGCATCGATTGCCGTATTACCTGTGACAAAAATTGCATCGGGGTTCTTACCTTCATCCAGCAAATTCTGCTTCGATTGTGAGGTTGGTGAGAAATGCAAGTCCGCCATAACGCCTGTCAATTGACGATTCATCTCTTCGGGGAATGGTGAATATTTATTCCATGTCCGCAAGCCAGCCTCTACGTGACCGATCGCAGTTTGATTGTAAAAAGCAGCGAGTGCAGCCGCAAAACTTGTCGTCGTGTCACCGTGAACTAGTACAATATCTGGTTTTTCTTCTGCAATGACCTCGTCTAAGCCTTGTATCGCGCGTGTTGTAATATCCGTTAACGTTTTGTTTTTTCTGCATAATATTTAAATCCACATCTGGTTGTACATTGAAAATATCAAGCACTTGGTCTAACATTTCGCGATGTTGAGCTGTGATAACGACACGCGATTCAAAAAACTCCGACTGCTTCTCAAACTCTAAAACTAGCGGAGCCATCTTAATAGCTTCTGGTCGTGTCCCAAAAACACTCATTACTTTAATTTTACTCATTGCTAATCCACCCTTTCTGAAAAAACGAGGAAACACTTGCCTCCTCGTCTTTGAATCCTTATTATTTTGTGCCAAATAGGCGGTCCCCAGCATCTCCTAGACCTGGAATAATGTAGCCATGCTCATCTAATTTTTCATCTAAACCGGCAACATAAATGTCTACGTCTGGATGTGCCTCTTGTAATGCTTTAATTCCCTCTGGAGCAGCAACTAAACACATGAACTTCATATTTTTTGCGCCACGTTTTTTCAAACAGTCGATTGCCATGATCGCAGAACCACCTGTTGCCAACATCGGGTCAACAACGATGAAAAGGCGTTCTTCTACATCTGACGGTAACTTCACAAAATATTCGACTGGTTCTAGTGTATCATGATCGCGATACAAGCCAACGTGCCCTACTTTTGCCGCTGGGATAAGTGTTAGGATTCCGTCCGCCATGCCAAGACCGGCGCGCAGAATCGGAACGACGCCTAATTTTTTACCTGCGATTGTTTTTGCTGGTGTTCTTTGTAATGGTGTTTCAACAAATGTGTCTTCTAACTCCACATCGCGTGTAATTTCATACGCCATTAATGTCGCGACTTCATTTACTAGTTCACGAAATGCTTTCGTTCCAGTATCTTTATCACGGATAATTGTTAATTTATGCTGAACTAATGGGTGATCTATTACGTGTACTTTTGCCATTGTATTCGCTCCTTTAAGGTAAATTTCCTTCTCTTATTGTATCAGAGAATCGCGCTTGTGCAAGTATTAAATCGTTTCGTATAAAATGCTACAAAAAAAGCCCTACTATTACTAGTAAGGCTCGGATCATTTCTATAAAGATGGATATAATGGATATTCAGCTGTAATCTCGGCTACTTCCGCTTTGACTTCGGCTAGCACTGCCTCATCTTCTAGGTTATGCAACACCTTAGAGATTAATTTACCAACTTTGGCAATGGCTACTTCGTCAAAACCACGCGTCGTTACTGCAGCGACACCAACACGGATACCGCTCGTCACAAACGGACTTTCTGTTTCGAAAGGAATTGTATTTTTGTTAACAGTAATACCGACATCGTCAAGGATCGCTTCTGCTGCTTTACCAGTTAATCCTAGTGGTTTTAAATCAATCAGAAGTAAGTGGTTATCGGAGCCTCCTGTTAAAACAGTAACGTCATTTTCTTGAAGTGTTGCCGCGAGTTGTTTCGAGTTTTTCAAAATGTTTTCACTATACGTTTTGAACTCCGGTTGTAAGGCTTCACCAAATGCGACTGCTTTTGCAGCGATAACGTGCATCAACGGACCGCCTTGAATTCCTGGGAAAATCGCTTTATTTAATTTGGCTTCCCATTCTGCTTTTGCTAAAATCATACCGCCACGAGGGCCACGCAATGTTTTGTGTGTCGTGGTCGTTACAAAGTCTGCGTATGGTACCGGATTTTGGTGATGTCCTGTCGCAACAAGACCAGCGATATGCGCCATATCCACCATTAAGTATGCGCCAACTTCATCCGCGATTTCACGGAATTTAGCGAAATCGATTGCACGCGGATAGGCACTTGCACCTGCTACAATCATTTTCGGCTTATGTTCTAGGGCAATTTCACGAACTTTGTCATAATCAATTTGCTTAGTTTCTTCATCCACGCCGTAAGCAACGAAGTGATACAGTTCACCACTAAAATTCGCTGGGCTTCCGTGTGTTAAATGTCCGCCATGAGATAAATTCATTCCAAGTACAACGTCTCCTGGTTTAAGCGTGGCATGATATACCGCCATATTCGCTTGGGCACCAGAGTGCGGTTGAACGTTGGCATATTCTGCGCCAAATAATTGTTTCGCGCGATCGCGGGCTAAGTTTTCTACAATATCAACATATTCACAACCGCCATAATAGCGTTTGCCAGGGTAACCTTCTGCGTACTTGTTCGTTAAAACAGATCCCATCGCTTCCATGACTTGCTCCGTCACGAAATTCTCCGATGCGATTAACTCAATATTACTGCGTTGTCTGCCTAGCTCTAACTCAATTGCGTCAAAAACTGCCTTGTCGTGCTTTTGTAGATAAACCATATGTGGATCCCCATCCTTTTCTCAAATGATTAGTAAAGCGTCGTACATGTTCTAATAATCTCCCATTCCGCTCTAAATTGCAAGTATTTTCGCACAAGATTATCTAATTCTAAATAGTGAAACAGATCACAAAAATGAAAAACGGAAGTAACCCGTTTATGTTGATTCACTAAATCAATAGGCAGTGGAGCAATGCGAGACTGCCAACCTTTTATTTGTTAGGGGGCGCAGTGAAAATCCGCTCTTGCTTTTGTAGGAGGGCGTGAAGTTTTCGAGGAGTTCGTCGCTGAATGCTAGATCTAGAAATTTAGGTACGTAATAACAAACAGGTCTTTCCGCTTACATGATTGCCAAACGCAAAAAAGGAGGGTTTTTTAATATGTACAAATCCCTCCTCGGTCCTCTAGACATCTAACAAAAAAACGCCGTGCAATCATTTCTTCCAATTCCGCAAACGCGTACTCATAATCCGCCTTGCTTCCACCATAAGGATCGGCAACGTCAAAATCATACGGCGAAATCAGCTCGGTTTTCTGATTAGGGAATTGATATAGTAACGCTTGCCGATGTTGCTCTGTCATCACAAAGATTTTATCCGCCTGATCTACGAGGTCATTTGTCAGTGGTTTCGCGACATGATAGGTTGGCAAACCATGTTCTTGCAATATGGCTTTTGATTCCGCCGACATTGGGGAACCGGATTGTGCGGCGAGTCCTGCTGATGTAATTTTCCAATCCGGTTTGAACCACTGTAACATTTTTTCGGCCATTGGGCTTCGGCATGTATTTCCGGTACACACAAATAATATATTCATTCTAACGTTCCTCGCTTTGCCTGATATAATGTCCGCCTGCTGCTTTCTCAAGTCGATTCATTACCGCTTCTCCAATACCAATTTTTGCAAAAGGTTCGGCGTAAATAAGCGTCACTAGTGTATGGTCAAAATGACGAAGCCGGTCGTATAAACGGTAGGCAGTTTCTTCTGGGTAGGCTTTACTGCCCAGTCCCATCATATATTCTGATTTGCGTAGCTGCGCTTCAAGCTCATCAGACACGAGCACACCAACGATTTCTCCGTTTTTCTCAGCCAAGTCAATCTGCTGCTGAAAAAAGGCTGCATCGCCCTCAATGATCGCCACAGGGGCTTTTGGCGCGTAATGTGTGTATTTCATTCCTGGCGCTTTCGGTGCTTCTTGTTGCGCAACTTCTTTTGCCTCGGAAATCACAGGGCCAATCACAGCCTCAATTGCCTCTTGTGATACGCCACCTGGTCGCAAAATAGCCGGCATTTCAAGCGTGCAATCAATGACCGTGGACTCCAAGCCCACTCCCGTTTTCCCGCCAAAAACTATACCCGCGATTCGGCCGGATAAATCTTCCTCGACATGTTCCCCAGATGTTGGACTCGGCTTTCCAGAGCGATTTGCACTGGGCGCCGCGACTGGAATGCCAGCCACCGCCAAAAGTCCAAGTGCGACTGGGTGCTCTGGCATACGAACGCCGACACTATCTAATCCCGCTGTCACATTTGCCGCCAATCGCCCTGTCCGTAATGGTAAAATAATCGTCAACGGTCCTGGCCAAAAAGTGTGCATCAGTTTTTTCGCGTTATCTGGAACCTCCTTGACGAATTCATGCACTTGCGATTGGTCTGCGATATGGACGATTAACGGATTGTCTGCGGGCCTACCCTTCGCTTCATATATTTTAGCCACAGCTTGTTCATTTGTCGCGTCTGCACCGATGCCATACACCGTTTCAGTCGGAAAAGCCACGGCCTCTCCTGCTTGCAAAAGTTTCGCTGCTTCCAAATAGGTTTGGATTTCATTTTCTTTCGTTATATGCCAAATCTTTGTTTTCATCAGGAATTGCTCCTTTACATTGCTTTAATCTTATTTTAACGGTTTTACGATAGTTTTTACAGCGTGAGATCCATTTTTTGAAAATTAGTGATTTACCCACAAAGTTATCCCCAACCTGTGGATAATAACTTTGTCAATGTGTATAACTACTTGTGAATCTGTGGATAATGTGTATAAGTGTGTTGATAACTACGTTTACTTTATTAAGATTTGATTAAAAATATTTTTTTACACAAAGTTTTATCCCCAATCCTGTGGATAATTACGGCTAATAAAAAAGCATCTCCATCATAGAAATGCTTTTATATCCGTTCATAAACGCAAATAACCATTCGGTCTTTGCCGTTGATATCTTGTTGTACCGTTGTCGTTGCCTGTGGAAAACTTTTTTCAAAAAGCTGCTTTACGGCTTCCCCTTGTGTATAACCGATTTCCATGCCTATCCAGAAAGAGTTATCCACAATGTCGGGTAAATTCTCGATCAGTTTTTCGTATATCGCTAGTCCATCATTTGGCGCAAATAAAGCGAGTTCCGGTTCATGATTCAAGACATAAGCCGACATTTCGGCGCGTTCATCATCCGCTATATATGGTGGATTAGCCAGAATCATATCGAATTTCTCTCCATTTTGTTGGAAATATTCTACGAGATCACTGTGGATAAAGTGCACGTCTGTTTGTAATTGTTTGCTGTTCTTCTCGGCGACTTCAAGGGCAGGCACGGAAATATCGGAACCTGTCACCGCGAGTTCCGGAAATGTCGCTTTTAACGTGATTGGGATAATACCGCTTCCCGTGCAGACATCCAACACGCGACGGACACGATTTGGCTTTTTTTCAATAAATTTTTCGGCGGCGTAGACGAGTTCTTCGGTTTCGGGACGTGGAATCAGGACGCTTGGTGTGACGTAGAAATTGCGACCATAAAAAGGAGCCACTTCTAAAATATACTGAACTGGCTCTCCGTTTATATAGCGCGCGAAATCAGCATCAAACTGCGCTTGCTCACTTGGGCCCAGCTCACGATCCGTCGACATCCATAAATCGGAACGCGTCAAATCCAGCCGGGTTTCAATGAGGATTTCAGCGATATTGAGGTCCAGTCCGCGCGTCGTTAGTTCGGCTTTGGCTTGATGCAAAATTTCAGCGATTGTCATCTTACATACCGTCGCTCAAATGGTCTAGTTTACTTGTTTGGTCTTCCATAATAAGCGCGTCAATCACTTCGTCGAGCTTGCCTTCCATGATTTGATCGAGCTTCTGAATCGTCAATCCAATCCGATGGTCGGTCACGCGATTTTGTGGATAATTATACGTCCGAATCCGCTCCGAACGGTCACCCGTACCAACTGCCGATTTCCGGTGTGTATCGTATTCTTCACGCGCTTCCCGCTCAAATTTATCAAAAATACGGGCACGCAAAATTTTCATCGCTTTTTCTTTGTTTTTAATTTGGGAACGTTCATCTTGCATCGAAACAACGATCCCCGTAGGAATATGCGTCAAACGTACGGCTGACATCGTCGTATTGACACTTTGTCCTCCCGCACCACTCGAAGCGAAAGTATCCGTCCGAATTTCGTTATCTTTGATGTCGATCTCCACATCTTCCGCTTCTGGCAAAATCGCAACTGTCGCCGTTGATGTGTGAATTCGTCCGCCTGATTCGGTTTCAGGTACACGTTGCACACGATGCGCGCCATTTTCGTATTTTAGACGTGAGTATGCTCCAGCGCCGTTAATCAATACGATAATCTCTTTATAACCGCCAATTCCCGTCGCGTTTGCTTCCATTACTTCTGCCTTCCAGCCTCGCGACTCGGCGTAACGAGAATACATTCGGAATAAGTCGCCCGCAAATAGAGCGGCTTCATCGCCACCCGCCGCGCCGCGAATCTCCATGATAACGTTTTTGTCGTCATTTGGGTCTTTTGGAACAAGTAATATTTTCAAGCGTTCTTCTAATTCCGCTTTTTTGGCTGTTAACTCGTTGAATTCTTCCTTCACCATTTCCTTCATGTCATCGTCGAGCTTCTCGTTCATCATTTCGCGCGTCTCGGCAAGTCCTGCCGTCACTTCTTTATATTCGCGATATGTTTCCACCGTTTCGGTAATGCCGGACTGCTCTTTGGAATAGTCGCGTAGCTTTTTCGCGTCACTGACCACGTTCGGGTCGCTGAGCAATTCGTTCAATTCATCGTAGCGATCTTCCACTGCTTGTAAACGATCATACATTTCGATTCACCTCATTAGTTTATATTGATGGGTTCGCGTGGCATTTCCGGCACACTGGATAGTAACGGTCATTGCCGCCAATCATGATTTGGTCGCCTTTGTACATCGGCTGCCCATCCTCATCGACGCGTAATACCATCGTTGCCTTTTTCGTGCAAAACCAGCAAACGGTCTTCATTTCTTCAATCTTGTCTGCGTATAGCAATAAATATTTGGAGCCTTCGAAAAGCTCGTTTTGAAAATCGTTTTTGAGGCCGTACGCGATGACTGGGATATTAAGCCCGTCTGCGATTTGCGCCAACTGCAAAATATGTTTTTTCTCCAAAAACTGCGATTCATCCAGCAGGATGCAGCATGGTTTGGGCTCGATTTTGGCAACTTCTTCATACAGATTAGTTGCGGAAAACACTGGTGTTGCCTCGCGTTTCAAGCCAATGCGACTCGAGATGATGCCGACCTGATCGCGATCATCGATACCCGACGTGAAAATCATCACCGGCTTATTTTGTTCCTCATAATTGTGTGCTACTTTTAAAATTTCAATCGTCTTACCACTATTCATCGAACCATATCTAAAGAAAAGCTGTGCCATTCTCTCAAAACCTCGCATTCCCATGTTAAAAACTCTTTTTCATTCTATCATAGCGCGTAATTTGGGACAATAGGCATTGTTTTATGTATCGCGTGAAGCCTGTGATAATCGCATTTTGAGGATTATTTTTATGTGTCCTTCTTAAATGAGCCTGGCAAAAAAACTACAAGTAAAGCGTAAAAATAATACTTTACTTGTAGTTTATTCATGAAAATATCGTTGAACCGTTTCCTTCTACATTTAGCGAAAGAACCTTCGCGGTTTGATCAAAATTTCTCATAACTTGAATCAAATTCTCGCCTTCGGATTTTGGAGCGAAGATTAGAATCGTTGGTCCTGCACCACTTAGACACGCCGCGTAAGCACCGTTCGCTTTCGTCAATTCACGCAATGGCTTCAAATGAGGCACAAGTTTTGCACGATATTTCTCATGCCATAAATCGCGTTCCATCATGTCACCCGCCAGTTTCAGATCATTTTGCAAAAGCGCGGCGATCATCACATTGGCAATACTGCTTGCTTTGACTGCCTCTTTGTATGGGAGCTGGTCTGGCAAAACGCCTCGACTCTCACTTGTTAGGAGCACTTCTTTTGGAATAAACGCGAGCAACGCACAGTCTGGAAAAAGATGCCGCACGTAAAAATCTTCCCCGTCCAATTTCGCGCCAACGACAAAATTACCGAGCACTGCTGGCGCAACGTTATCAGGATGGCCTTCGATTTCCGCAGCAATCTCCACTTTGCGTTCTGGCGTCAACTCCAAATTCGCGAGTATATTCGCAAGCTCGATGCCTGCCACCACGGCCGCTGAACTACTTCCAAGTCCGCGCGCCGCCGGGATATCGCAGAGCATTTTCAAATGATGTGGTTCGAGATTTGGCGCAATGCTAAGCGCGGTTTCGATAATGACATTCGAGGCATCCGTCGGAATTCCGCCGCCGAGATCATGCGCGATACGCCATTCCTCTGCTGGTTCGCCAACGTCTAGCGTCAAGTACAGCGATAACGCCAAGCCGCACGAATCAAAACCAGGTCCAAGATTCGCTGTTGTAGCCGGAACTTGGATGCGGATCATTTCGTCACGCCCCCGCGCAAGTATTCACGCATCGCGTCCACACCTTCCACGTGTGAAATCGGAACTTCATGCACGCTCATCGCCGTATCCGGATCTTTCAAACCATTTCCAGTGAACACACATACAACCGTCTCACCTTGCTTAATCGCGCCACTTTTCACGTGTTGAATCACGCCAGCAAGCGATGCCGCAGAACCTGGCTCAATGAAAACACCGTCCTGTGCC
Source organism: Listeria grandensis FSL F6-0971 (assembly GCF_000525835.1). GTDB lineage: Bacteria > Bacillota > Bacilli > Lactobacillales > Listeriaceae > Listeria_A > Listeria_A grandensis. Next base: position 127,032 of record NZ_AODD01000005.1, on the reverse strand, counting down.
GCGACTTTTTTGTACGCATTCACAATCTCGTCATCTGTCACGGAATGAATATAACCCCTCGACTCATCACGCGCGGCCTCAGCCAACTCCCAACTCGCAGGATTCCCAATCCGAATCGCCGTCGCAATTGTCTCCGGATTCTTAATTGGCGCACCTTGTACAATCGCCGCCGCACCTTCCGCCTCAAAACCATGCATCCGAGGTAAGCCGACACCAAAATGCCCGTCCCATTCCTTGAAACCTTTCCAATACGCCGAAATATTCCCCGCGTTCCCAACCGGAATCGCAAGCACGTCTGGCGCTTTCCCATCTAATTGTTCACAGATCTCAAACGCTGCCGTTTTCTGGCCTTCCAAGCGGTACGGATTCACCGAGTTAACCAGCGCCACCGCCTCCGTTTTCGCAAGCTCACGAACCGCGTCCAAAGCCTCATCAAAGTTCCCCTGAATCGCGATAATATCCGCGCCATACATCACGGCCTGCGCCAACTTACCAAGCGCCACTTTGCCATCTGGAATCACGACATACGCCTTCATTCCCGCACGAGTCGCGTACGCAGCCGCAGCAGCCGACGTATTCCCCGTCGAAGCACAAATCACAGCCTCTGCGCCCTCTTCCTTCGCCTTCGCAACCGCCATCACCATACCGCGATCCTTAAACGACCCCGTCGGATTCAAGCCCTCATATTTCCCATATAACGTCACACCAAGTTCCTTCGACAAATTCGGCAATGGAATCAAAGGCGTATTCCCTTCCGCCAAGCCAATCATCGGGGTTTTATCCGTAATTGGTAAATAATCCTTATATCGTTTCAGTAATCCTTCGTACATCCTTATCCCTCCACCACTTTATATTTCGCTTCCACTTGCATTTGCGGTTCCAATTGTACCTTTTCGATCGCTTGTTCCAGTTGTGCCTTACTCGTCACATGCGTCACCACAACAACCGTCGCCGTAAACTCGTCCAGCGGTTCCTGCAAAATTTTATCAAAACCGACACCCGCCTCCGCAAAAATCTGCGTTAACTTAAGGAACGTTCCCGTCTTATCATCCATCACAATACGCAAATAATACTTCGAGAAAATTTCATCCGGCGATGTTTGCTTCGTGTCATGCTTATAACTATTAAACGCGTTTCCATTAATGCCTAACTTACTATTCTTCGCCACCATAATAATATCGCTGACAACACTCGTCGCCGTCGGTAATTCCCCAGCACCAGGCCCGTAATACATCGTCTCACCAGCTGCAGCACCCGTTACAAACACCGCGTTATTTTCGTTGTTCACGCCCGCCATCGGATGATATTTCGGCAAGAGCACCGGTCCAACACTAACAGCCACCGAACCATTTCGCTCCTCCGCCGTACCGACTAGTTTAATCACGTATTTCAACTGCTCCGCAACTTCCATATCACGCGGCGCAATCCCACGAATCCCAACCGTATCCACGTCCGCCAAGTCCACGTTCATCCCAAAAGCCAAACGCGTCAAAATAACCATTTTGCGAGCCGCATCGATTCCGTCCACATCATTCGTCGGGTCACTTTCCGCGAAACCTAAGTCCTGCGCCTCTTTCAAGACACTCTCATAACTCCGCTTCTCCGTCTTCATTTTCGTCAACATGAAGTTCGTCGTCCCATTGACGATTCCCATCACCTTCTGCATCTTGTCCGCCGCAAGCCCGTTCACAATCGTCCGCAAAATCGGGATTCCGCCAGCAACACTTGCCTCATAGAACAAATCACATTTATTTGCCTGCGCCACAGCAATCAATTCATCACCATGTAACGCAATTAAGTCCTTATTCGCCGTCACCACATGTTTCCCAGCCTTAAGCGCCTGCAAAACGTACTCCCGCGCTGGTTCAATGCTTCCCATTACTTCCACGACGACCGAAATATCCGGATCATTTAAAATAGCGGCAGGCTCCGTGGTCAAGCTAAATCCTTTCGTTTCATACCGACGATTTTTCTCTAAGTCGCGTACAAGAACCGTTTTGACACTTACTTGATAGCCCGTCATCTGACTAATTTTCTCCGCATGTTCCTCTAAAATGTGAATGACACCACTACCAACCGTTCCAAATCCAAAAATTCCAACTTCTAATTTTGCTTCCACTCGCCAACCTCCTCAGTTCTAAAACAATGTAATTATTGCTTATTATACGCAATTTCCTTCTATAAAGCAAAGGGTTATTTGACATATCTGAATATTCGTTTAGGCAATGTCCATAAAGATGTCAAAATCACTGAGACACATAAAAAACACCCGTCCTTATCCAGCGCACAAATAAGCACGCCGTCATAAGTCCGAGTCTTTCTTAATCTAAAATTACCGCATCGTCACAAATTCCTCAGAACCTGTCGGATGAATCGCAACCGTATTATCAAAATCAGCCTTCGTCGCGCCCATTTTCATAGCGACCGCAAAGCCTTGTATCATTTCATCCACACCCGTCCCAATACCGTGCAGCCCAACTACTTTTTCATTGTCGCCCGCACAAACGAGCTTCATACGGCACGGTTCGCGATGTTCCGTAATCGCCGTATACATCGATGTAAACGAAGAAGTGTAGACTTTGACTTGCGTCTCACCGTATTTCTCAATCGCCTCGGGTTCCGTTAAACCAACTGTCCCAATCGCAGGATGACTGAAAACAACCGTCGGAACTAGCGAATAATCCAAATGCTCGTCCAACTTGCCATTAAACAAGCGCTCCGATAACCGCCGCCCCGCAGCAATCGCAACCGGCGTAAGTTCGATGTGTCCTGTAATATCCCCAACTGCATAAATCCCTGGAACCGCCGTATTTTGGAACTTATCGACTTTAATATAGCCTTTCTTATCCAGTTCCACCGCTGTGGCCGCCAAATTCAGCATCTCCGTAAGCGGCGTCCGACCAATCGCCCAGATTAATTTATCCACCGTCTGCGTCCGACCATCCTCCAAATGAAGCGTCACCGAACCATCCTCATTTTGCGTCACCGCTTTTGGAATCGCCTCTGTGTGCAGCGTTGGCCCCTGCTCCTTCATAACCTCCACCAACGTATCCACCAGCAGCGGGTCAAAATTCCGCAACGGCGCGTGCTTGCGAACAAACAAATGCGTCTCCACACCAAAGCCCTGCAAAACGCCCGCAAGTTCCACAGCAATGTACCCCGCACCAACAACTGCCACGCGCTTCGGTAACTCGGTCCATTCAAAAAAGCCATCCGAATCCGTCCCAAATTCCGCACCTGGAACGTCTGGCCAAGCCGGTTTTCCACCAGTCGCTATCAAAATATGCTCCGCCGTGTAATGCGTCCCGTTCACCTCAATCGTATGCTCATCCACAAATGACGCGTATCCTTTTAAAATATCGACCTTATTATGATCAAGTCCGCGTTGATACGAACCATGAATCCGTTCAATATAAGCCTCCCGATTCTCCACCAACTTCGCAAAATCAAAACGCTCCTGCTTCACCTCAAAACCATAATCCGGCGCATACTTATGCATTGCTTCAGAGATTTGCGCCCCATACCACATCACTTTTTTCGGAACACAGCCGACATTCACGCAAGTGCCACCAAGATTTTTTGGCTCTACAAGTGCACATTTCATCCCATAACTGGCCGCCCGATTTACCGAAGAAATCCCACCACTTCCGCCACCAATTGCTATATAATCATAATGTTCTACCATCTGAAAACCTCCTCTATTACTTCTCTATCCCTCAATTCTACCCCAAGCCGCACCGAATTGAAAATGTTTGGATTGGAAGGATTGGTATGATGCTTAGCAGCTTTACTAAGATAAATGTTCCGCACAAAATCAAATAAAAAAGCCACCCGAGGGTGACTTTTTTATTTGATTCCGTATTTTTTGTTGAAACGATCGACACGTCCATCGGCTGTCGCATGTTTTTGTTTACCAGTATAGAATGGGTGAGAATCAGAACTGATTTCGACACGTAGTAATGGATACTCGTTGCCATCTTCCCATTGAATAGTTTCGTTCGAGCCCTTAGTAGAACCAGAAAGAAATTTGAAATCTGTACTAGTATCAAGAAATACCACTTGACGGTATTCCGGGTGAATTCCAGCTTTCATTGTTTTCAACTCCTTCGCCCTGAATCATCTGAAACAGAGTAATTTCTGCACAATTGCACACAGTAAACTCATTATAACAATGCTTCTCTATTTTAGCAAGGCTTATTTTTTAAACATTTCGCTTTGCATCACTTCGAAAAAGGCCTCATTGGTCGGTGTCTTTTTCAGCTGACGAATAAAGCGTTCGGAAATGTCGAGCGCATCGCCTTGAATCGGCATGACTTTGCGAATTTTCCAAAGCTGCTCGAGTTTATCTTTTGGTAATAATAGCTCTTCTTTTCGCGTCCCAGAACGGCGGATATCAATCGCTGGAAACACACGTCGCTCAGCCATCGCCCGATCCAAGTGAAGCTCCATATTTCCTGTACCTTTAAACTCTTCATAAATCACGTCATCCATTCGTGAGCCCGTATCCACAAGCGCTGTTGCCAAAATCGTCAAGCTCCCACCTTCTTCGATATTCCGAGCCGCCCCGAAAAAACGCTTCGGTCTGTGGAAAGCAGCTGGATCAATACCACCCGACAGTGTACGCCCGCTCGGTGGAATAACCAGATTATAAGCCCGTGCAAGACGGGTAATGCTATCCATCAAAATAACGACATCGCGCTTCTGCTCAACTAGCCGCATCGCTCGCTCTAACACAAGTTCTGCCACTTTAATATGATTCTCCGGCACTTCATCAAACGTCGAACTGACGACCTCAGCTTTAACAGATCGCTCAATATCCGTTACCTCTTCTGGACGCTCATCGATAAGTAAAACAATGAGCTCCGCGTCTGGACTATTCTCCGTAATCGCATTAGCAATCTCTTTTAGCAAAATGGTTTTACCTGCTTTCGGTGGCGCGACGATGAGACCACGCTGCCCAAAACCAATCGGTGCAATCATATCGATCATTCTCGTTGAAATCGGTTCTTGGCCAATCTCCATTCGAATTTGACGATCAGGGTAAAGCGGTGTCAACCCTGGAAAATGAACACGTTCCTTCGCGACTTCCGGGTTTTCGCCATTGACAGCTTCAACGTGAAGTAAACCGAAATAACGCTCATTTTCTTTAGGTGGGCGTACTTTTCCAGAGACCTTATCACCCGTTCTTAAATCAAAACGTCTAATTTGGGAAGCTGATATGTAGATATCCTCAGAACTTGCGGAATAGTTGATGGGGCGTAGGAAGCCAAAACCTTCCGAGGCAATGATGTCAAGAACCCCTTCCATGAAAAAGAACCCTTGTTTTTCAGCACTTGCTTTTAACAGAGCAAAGCTAAGTTCCCTTTTTGTGAGTTTGCTGTAATAGGGAATTTTATGTTCTTTCGCAAGCGCATAAATTTCTTTAATTGTCAGTTTTTCTAGATAGGATATGGATATGTCTGGCATATACTTTGACCACCTTTTGGATTTTTTGTGGAGAGGATTTTGGAGAACAACGAGGACTACAAACTATTTGTACTACTTTCATACATGCATCACGAAACTGGTCAGGGGCTATCCAACTTTCATGATATGTTGGAAAAAACCCCCAGAAATTTTTACGATTTCATCCGCCGCGCTGAAGACTAGACGATTTCTTCGGCGTGAACCACCTTCCGAATATCAGCGCCGATACCTTCTAATTTTTCGATGATGCGACCGTAACCGCGTTCGATATGTTCGATTCCAAGTATTTCCGTGATACCGTCTGCGATTAGGCCAGCAATAACAAGGGATGCCCCAGCACGCAAATCAGAGGCAGTGACTGTAGCGCCTCTTAACTGAGTTGGACCCGTCACAATCGCGGCGCGGCTTTGGAGTTTAAATCGACCACCCATACGTTTTAATTCATCGATATGTTTAAAACGACTTGGATAAATGGTATCTGTTACGATGCTACTCCCATCAGCACCAGCGAGTAAAGCCGTCATTGGTTGCTGTAAATCTGTCGGAAAACCTGGATAGGCGTATGTTTTAATATCTACTTTTTTGAGGGACTTACTTTTGCTGATATATGCGGAGTCTTCGTCCATTTCGATGGAAACCCCTGCCTCGACGAGCTTGGCTTTCACAGCTTCCATATGCGCAGGAATAATATTTTCGACTTTAATACCTGAACCCGCAGCAGCAGCTAGAATCATAAAAGTACCTGCTTCGATACGATCTGGAATAATGGTGTGGCGGCAACCGTGAAGCTGCTCCACGCCTTCGATGCGGATTGTATCTGTTCCTGCACCTTTAATCTTCGCACCCATACTTGTAAGAAGCGTGGCTACATCGATAATTTCTGGTTCTTTAGCGGCGTTCTCGATAACGGTTTTTCCTGTCGCTTTTACAGCTGCAAGCATAATATTAATCGTCGCACCAACACTGACAACATCTAGATAAATTCGCGCACCTTTTAATTCATCGGCACGCAAATAAATCGCGCCTTGTTCATTGGTAACAGTCGCACCTAGAGCTTCAAAACCTTTAATATGTTGATCAATCGGGCGTGGGCCCAAATAACATCCACCGGGAAGACCGATGACAGCTTTTTTTAAAACGACCTAACATAGCGCCCATCAAATAATAAGAAGCGCGTAATTTTTTTACATTACCATTTGGCAGTGGGACATCTGTTAAATTGGATGGATCAATCGTAACCGCATCCGGCCCCGCATGAATTTCTCCACCAAGTTCTTCTAAAATGGCATAAAGTGTGTGCACATCCGATATATCTGGCAAGCCTTCAATCGTCACGTCCGAGTCAGCCAAAATCGTTGCAGGAATAAGAGCAACAGCACTATTCTTAGCACCATCAACACGCAACGTCCCTGACAGCTCATTTCCACCTTTTATAACTAATTTCTCAACCATACCGTTCCTTCTTTCTGATTAAAAAGATTTCACTTGTTGCTAATTATCCCTGATATTGAGGAAATTTGCAAATCGAAGAGCTGAAACGGCTCGTTTAGCTCCGACAAAAACTGGAGCGCTCGCGAGAAAAAGCCGCCCTTGCTTTTTATTGCGAGTGTGAAGTTTTCGAGGGGCTAGCCGTTGAAGCTTGACCCTATCGAAGAGCTGAAAGAGCCCGTTTAGCCTTGACAGAAATTGTTAGAGGGCGTCAAATCCACCTCATATACATACGCCAGTTGCTTCCGCTGTGCCGATGCGGGTGCTAGTCGCATACCTACATTGCGTACTTTACAAGCAAATGCCGACTCAAACTGCCCCACTTTGCCAATCAATCGTGAGCGCTCTGTAATTCTCTTAGTTCGCCCCACCCGAGCCTTGCTGTAAGCCTCAAATGCCATTTCTACATCCTCTAAACGCTTCACACAGTTTTGCAGAACAATCGCGTCTTCCATCGCCTGACAGCCACCTTGCCCCATATTCGGTGTCATTGCGTGTGCTGCATCGCCAAGCAGAACAATACGTCCTTTAACAAAACTGGTCATTGGCACCAAGTCAAAAATATCACCGCGTATCAATTTTTCTGGATCTGTCGCTTCTAATATTGCTTGCACCGGCGTGTGATAAGAACCAAATCGAGCTATTAAATCGGCTAATTCATAGGTCTGGTGGGCGATACTATTTTCCGTTGCACTGATAACGGCAAACCAATATGTCTCCCCATTGGCAAGTGGGACAATGCCAACTCGCCCTTTCGTACCCCAAGTCTCCGTAAATAGCTTCTCATCATCTGGCCACTCCTTCGCAATCCCACGCCAACACGTATAATCCGCATAACGCAACTTCTGTCTGCCAAAAATCTGATCGCGTGCCAACGAATGAATACCATCGGCAACAATCGCGTAATCACCAGTGACCTCCGTCCCATCTTTAAACCGGATCACAACACCGGTATCGTCTTGCCCCACATCACAACATTTTTTCCCAAACTGCAACGTATCCTTTTTTAAAGCACCTGCCAGAATATCCTGCAAATCCGCTCGATGAATCGCATAAATTGGGAAAGCTAATGCCTCATCCGCCAGCTTCGTGATTGGTCTGCCACGTTCGTCGACAATCGCAATCCCTTTAGAACTTACATTTCCCATCTGTTTTACCTGCTCGGCCAGTCCTAATTCCGCCAATGCCGACATACCATTTGGAGACACAGTAATCCCTGCACCGACCCGCTTCATTTGTTCTGCCTGCTCAAAAATTTCTACATAAAAGCCAGCTTGTTCTAAGGCGATGCCAGTCATCAGACCTCCAATTCCCCCACCAATGATTAAAAATTTCGTCGCCATACTCCCCCTACTTTCTTTGTATGCGTTTTCTTTCTAGTCTATCAAACTTCACAAAAATAGGACATCCGACTTAAGTTATGTCTTTCTATACACGATTGGTCGCCAATTTATTTGGATCGTGCCACACCTCAAAAAAACAGCGAGTCACGATGACCCGCTGTAACCTAAGTATAAAATTATGCTTTGCCGTTAGAGCCGAATTCTTGGATCTTAGCAACAACAGTTTTAACAATCGCATCTTTACCAGGTCCGATAACTTTACGTGGATCGTAAACTTTATCATCTGTAGCTAATTTTTCGCGAACAGCGGCAGTCCAAACAATTTGGCATTCCGTGTTAACGTTAATTTTGCTGTGACCGTGTTCGATTGCTTGTTTAATTTGGTGTTCAGGAATTCCAGAACCACCGTGAAGTACTAGAGGAGCGCCTGTTAATTTAGAGATCTCTTCCATTTCTTTGAACCCAAGAACTGGTTCGCCGTGGTAAGGACCATGTACAGAACCTAATGCTGCAGCAAGTGCATCAATGTTAGCTTCTTTAACAACACGTAGACATTCAGCAGGATCAGCGTAGTTGATTCCGCCAGTTACGCCGTCTTCTTCGCCACCAACAGTTCCAACTTCGGCTTCAACAGAAACACCTTTTGGATGAGCGTAATCAACAACTTTTTTAGTCATTTCAACGTTTTCATCGATTGGGTGATGAGAACCATCGATCATAACAGATGAGAATCCTGCATCGATTGCAGCTTTACAAGAATCAAAAGATGAACCATGATCCAAGTGAATCGCAACTGGTACAGTGATTTTTAGGTCATGCATAAGTCCTTCAGTCATTTTAACTACTGTCGTAAATCCACCCATGTATTTCGCTGCTCCTTCAGAAACACCAAGGATTACAGGGGCTTTTTCTTGTTCTGCAGCTTCTAAAATAGCGCGAGTCCATTCAAGGTTATTGATGTTGAATTGACCTACAGCATATTTTCCAGCTAACGCTTTGTTCAACATTTCAGTCATACTAACGATAGGCATAATACATTTTCCTCCTCAGGAATATAAGAGGTCTTGTGCATACCTCGGGTAAATCGGCGGCAAGCGTTCGATTTGTGTAAAGCCTAGTTTACATCCTACCTAAAATAAAAATGGGCTCGACGTTCTTCGGCTTTGTTCGAGTTTGCTCCAGACTCTTACAAAATTTGATTTTCTGCTGTGAAAAATAACGGTTGCTATTTTTCCTAACACTGTAATAATACCAGATTTGTGAGTAGTTTACCATAGTGAAGGTCGATATTTTTGATGTAATCGTTTTATTTCTGTAAGCGGTGCTCGATTCGGGTTACATCTGCCAAAATTGCCAATTTCTCAGGCAGTACTTCTAACGTATATGGTGTCTCCCCGCCATATACACCATCATAGCTTATGTTTAAACTCATTTCACATTCGATGTACACTTTTTTCGTTCTTACATAAACAACATCTTCACTAGCCAAATGTGTACCTGCCTTAATGGCAGCAAGGAGTTTCAATAATTTAGCTGGCGATACTTTCTTCAGAATGAGCAAATCCATCTGGCCGTCATTGAGCACTGCTGGTGGACACAATTTTTCCATACCACCAACGCTGTTTGTTAACGCACCAAATAAGAGCAGTATTTCACCTTCAAAAACACCTGTGTCATGTATTATTTTGACTTGCTTTGGTCCCAATTTGTGCAACATCGAAATCCCGCTTAGCAAGTAGGCTAAACGCCCAATCTTATTCTTCATGGACTCCTTGACGGCATACGTGATTTCCGTGATTTTCCCACCTGCCGCGTTGTTAATGAAAAACTGATCGTCGGCCTTACCAACGTCTACTTTGATCGTCTCACGTCCTGCGATAATGTGCAGTGCCTCTAGCGGATCTTTTGCCATCCCGAGCGCCCTCGCAAAATCATTTGTCGTTCCAACTGGCAAAACACCAAAAATAGGCGGTACTTCGACTTGCATTAGGCCATTCACAACATCGTTTACCGTCCCATCTCCGCCTGCCGCAACAATCATTTCAAAACCGTCAAGCGCACCTTGTTTCGCAATCTTTGTTGCACTTTTTGCTTCTTCCGTTGTTGGAATGAGCGTCACTTCCAAACCAGCATCCCCCAAAACTTGTTCTGCAACCGGCATTAATTTGTGAAACTTGCGCTGTCCGGCAACAGGATTATAGATGATTAACATTCGCTTTAACAACTGTTTTCCCCTTCTCTCATGCAGTGATAATCTTAGTTTCTTATTTCTTTCGTTTATTGTCAAACTAGGTGCCTCAAAACAATAAAATACCTAGGCTTACGAAGGTGAAGACGGAGTTGTGACAAAGGTTTGAACGTACATTTATACCGCTACACTAGTTTTTCCATATTAAGCTATTTTGTGATAATGCTTACAAAGAGTTTTTTGACGCCATTTAGACATCAAATTGTAGGTAATTTGTCAAATTTCAAGTTTTTCAATCTAAATCTATTGGTATCAGTTGGAATTCACGCCCTCTATAGTAGTTATATTCGCCCAAATTTCGACCATGATAGGGAAACTCTATTGACTCTCTTGCTGATTTTCTCCATAATGAGGGTACTCTCTGTATACATTTAGTATATATGAAACACTTGCCTAATTTTTTATTACCAAAGGGGATTTTTTAGAATGGAGATGGACAATTGAAAACTTTATTAAAATCAGTGATTGTGACGGTCGGGCTTACAACTGTTGTTTTACCGATCTCTGTCCTAGCTGATGAACAACCCACTGCTGATATTAACTCGGTCACCGCAAAAGACGGATCGCAAACGATTAACGATGATTCGATTTATGTACCAAAAGCAGAACGAGAAGGAACATTCACGGGAGATTTACACGCGGAGCAAGATACAGAAGCACCGATACCAGATCGTAGCCGGATGCTAAACGCAAAAGCAACTTATCCAAACGTCAATAATTACATCAAAGCGAACAACTTCACCAATGCCAAATTAAGTAGCCAAATTCAGTCACAATTCACTAAATTTAATTACCGTAATGGCTACGGCAAACCAGAAGGCGTCGTTTTACATGAAACTGCCAACCCAAACTCGACTATCCAAAACGAAATTGACTACATGAGTGGAAATTGGGAGAACGCTTTTGTGCATACTTTTATCGACAAAGGAAATATCATCCAAATACATCCAACCGATTATGGGGTTTGGGGAGCTGGACGCTTTGCCAATGCTCGTTTTGTTCAGTATGAATTAGTAGAACATAAAACATTCGATGAGTTCGCACGTTCTATTAATAACTACGCTTATTATACAGCTTATATTCTTGATAAGTATAAACTGCCAATTGACAGCGCTGAAACAGACGGCGCCGGAACAGTTTGGACGCATAATGCTGTTAGTAAATATCTCGGTGGCACAACCCATACCGATCCAATTGGTTACTTTAACAAGTGGGGTTATAGCTATAATGAACTCCTAACACTTATAACCGAGAAATACAATGCGATGAGTAAAGATACTATCATATCCAATACACCTTTCCCAGCGACAACTTATGCTAATGTAAAAACGGCAGCAGGAAACACCGTTTGGTCCGCGCCATTCAACACAGCCGGTTCCAACGAAGTGAATCCCCTGTCCGCCTACACTGGCAAAAATTTAAAACTACTCCGCGAAGCGAAAACACAAAGCGGAACATGGTATCAATTTAGCATTGATGGAAGAACAATTGGCTGGGTAGAGAATAAAGCAGTCAACATTTTCTATACACCAAGCATGGAACAAACAGCTAACCTAACACGTTACGTCAACGTTCCAACAGAATCTGTATATTATTTCCCAGTTATTGATAGTTCTGCGCGCAAAGGAAATTTGGCAGCCTATACGAACAAACCATTAACTGTGCACAAACAAATCACACTAAACGGTACGCTTTGGTATCGCCTCATGAATGGCTCCGAAGCAGTCGGTTGGGTTCGTGCTTCAAGTCTGACAACGACGGTCTATGATCAAATCGAGTATGACAAAGTGATGGGCGCAACCACCTATGCTAGCGTCAAAACCGCCGCTGGAAACAATGTCTGGACGGTACCAAATGGAACATTAGGTGCAAGCGTTGTTAACCCACTTTCAAGCTATACCGGCAAAAACCTAAAACTAATTCGCGAGGCCAAGACTAAAAAAGGCATCTGGTATCAATTTGCCATCGACGGACGAACAATTGGTTGGGTAGATAGCAAAGCTGTTTCGATTTTCTATACACCAAGTATGGAACAGACGGCTAATTTACCGCGTTATGTGGCGCTTCCGAACGACTCCATTTACTACTTCCCAGTCGTTGATAGCTCCACACGAAAAGGTGATCTCAAGAACTATTTAAACATCAAACTCACAGTTCACAAGCAGATCACTGTTAATGGCACGCTTTGGTTCCGTCTAATAAATGGTGCAGAATCGATTGGTTGGGTTCGTGCAGTAAGCGTGACGCCGACCAATTACGACCAACCAGTCTACGACAAAACATTGACCGCTTATGGTAAGACCAAAACAACAGCGAATCAATATATTTGGAAGCTAGTTCCGAACACGTATGGTATTAATTCTAAGATTGCACCGCTTTCTAATTACAGCGGTAAAAAGCTCCGCATCTTACGTGAAGCGAAGACAACTGGCGGTTTATACTACCAAATCAGTTCCAACGGTCAACTTCTTGGTTGGGTTGACGCAAGCGCCCTGACGAAATTTTACGATGGTGCAATTGCTGAAAAGCCAGTGAATTTAACGAAAAAAGTAGCCAATACAGCCGGCGTACTCTATTCATTCCCTGTCGATGATCCTCCCATTAAAGTTGGAACACTTGCTAATTTTGCTGGTAAAACACTAACCGCAGATCGTCAAGCAAACATCGAAGGAAAAGTATGGTACCGCCTCAAAAATGGCAATGTCGTTATCGGTTGGACGTTAATGGCAAACCTTAAATAACATGAAAAAGCAGTAAATCCACGTAAAAAAGGATTTACTGCTTTTTTCTCACCTAGAAATTAAAATTGTCAGGATCAGGACCTGTGCGCTCATTCTGATTCAAACTATCGATCAACGCCATCTCCGAATCTTTCAGCTCAAAATCAAAGATATTCGCATTTTCGATAATACGATTTTGATGCACTGATTTTGGAATCGTCACGATACCGTGTTGCAAATCCCAGCGTAAGATGACTTGCGCGACTGACTTCTCATAGATTTTGGCGATGGAATTAATCACACTATTATCTAGGACTTTACCACTTCCAAGCGGGCTCCACGCCTCCACCACGATATTTTTATCCGCACAATATTTGCGTAACGGTTCTTGCGATAGCAAAGGATGTAACTCAATTTGATTCACCATCGGTACGATTTTTGCTTCTTTTAGTAATTCATCCAAATGATGCTCATGGAAATTACAAACACCAATAGCACGTACTTTTTTGTCCGCATATAATTTTTCAAAGGCGCGCCATGTGTCGACGAACTTGCCTTTCACTGGCCAATGAATTAAGTATAGGTCAATATAATCAAGCCCTAATTTTTCTAAACTGGTATCAAACGCGGCTAACGTCGATTCATATCCTTGATCCGCATTCCATAACTTCGTCGTTACAAAAAGGCTGTCGCGCGCCACACCAGATGCCTTGATTGCGCGTCCCACACCTTCCTCATTTTTGTAAGCAGCCGCTGTATCGATGCTCTTATATCCCGTTTCAATCGCCCATTTCACGGAATTCACTGCCTCTTCTCCATCATTCACACGCCAAACGCCAAAACCAAACTGTGGCATCTCCACGCCATTTGCAAGTGTTACCGTATCGTTAATGTTCATTTTACCAGCCTCCCGATTTCTATTTACCTCTCTACTATACACCTAGTGCCCCCTGTCTATGCAAGCCGTAAGCCTTCTTAATTCTAGGCACAAAAAAACCACCGCGGAAAAAAGGGGGAAACCGCGATGATCAAAAAGGGAGTTTTATCGGATGAACAACTACTAAAAAGGGGGAAAAAGTAATTGCTATCCTCTTTACATTTTCTATAATACAGGTCGCACATGATAACCAATCGAGAATCAGATGAGAAATTCATGAAAAATAGATTTTATCGTTTATAAATCCTGTTTCGCACAAAAAAACCAAGCTGGCAGGGGAACCAACTTGGGAAAAAGGAGTTTAGATATCCTATTACTAAAAAGGGGGGAAAAGTAAAGGTTATCTTGTTTACATTTACTATATTACATGAACTACCTAACATTGCGAGGAAAATCACATGAGATTTCCATTAAACTTTACCGACTTATTCATGTGAACTGCCGATATGAAATTTTTTCTTCGTCAACAGTACAATCGATAGCACAAGCAACACGACAATAAAGAACAGCGAAATCAACAAATTGCCTACAAAATAAGCCTTCACATCTCCAGTCACAATCATATTAGTCGCATTCGCACTTAAATAGGCGGGATTAAAAATTTGTCCCCAACCCGACGCTCCACTCACCAGCTCCAAAATAATCGCGCCACCAGCTCCTATCATAGCAACAACCGCTGTACTCCGAAATACGATTCCAAGGATAAGCACCGCCGAGACTAAAAACAAAACCCACACAAGATAAATCCCAAATCCAGCAAAAATACTCGCTGTTTGAATGCCACCATACAATAAGTAAACATAATAATACGCCGCAAAATATCCTAACCCTAACGAAATAAACACTAATAAGGCTTGAGAAAACCATTTTGCTAAAATGTACTGCCACGCTTTTACAGGTCTTGTTAAAATAAACGCCAACATCCCGTTGTTTTTTTCAGAAATAATTGCACCCATCAATGCTACAACTAAAATAATAATTCCAAGTTGATCAAACTGCGAAGAAAGCGTCCCAGCCATCACTTGTTGTGCGTTCACGTTGCCCATCAACTCAGCAATTGCAGATCCCTGCTCGCTACCATCACCGCCCATTGCCCCCATAATTTCAGGTAAATAATACATCATCAACGGCTGCATCATCCCAAGAATAGCAAACACAATCGGCAACCAAATCCATTTCAAGCTCCGCCAATGCTCCATCTGCTCTTTCAAAAAAAAGCGTCGTCACATTGTTCATTTACCCACCATCCTTAAAAAGACATCCTCAAGCGTCTCCTCGGCCTGACTCACACTCGTCCAAGCCATTCCAGTCACCGTTAACACGCGTAAAATAGCTTCACGCGCAGCGTCCACATTCTCCTGATAATATACATATAATGCGCCATGCTTGTGCTCCACCTGGCTAATTGCCACCTCTTTTACAATCAAACGCTCGAACTCCGACACGTCTGCCCCACCCCTCAACACAAAAACAGGTGTAGCATTCGCTTTAACCAACCTCACAATCCGGTCATCCGCCACAATCTCGCCATCCCGAATAATGCAAACACGTTCACATACTTCTTCAACATCCGCCAATATATGCGTGGAAAAAAGTAGCGTCGTCTCTCCTTTCAACGAGTGAATCAACTCGATAATTTCACGGCGCCCAATCGGATCCAGCGCGGAAACCGGTTCATCCATAATCAATAACGCCGGCCGATGCAAAATCGCCTGAGCAATCCCCAAACGCTGTCTCATGCCACCTGAAAAAGTAGCAATTTTCTGTTTCGGAGTCGCCTCAAGTCCAACTTGCGCCAAAACCTCAGGAATTCGCTCAGCCAATGCCACCTTATCCATACCAGAAAGTTTTCCCATGAACTGCAAAGCATCCGTCGCCGTCATCCAACCATAAAAATTAGGATACTGCGGCAAAAAACCAATTTGCTGTTTCATCTTCGTATGCTCTCCGCCACAAATCTGAATCGTCCCATTATCCAGGTTGATCATATCTACAATCATCTTCAAAATCGTCGTTTTCCCAGCACCATTAGGTCCAAGCAAAGCCACACATTCCCCAGCCACTAGCTGAAAACCGACATCCTTCACAGCCTGATACGCATCAAACCGCTTCGATAAATTCCTGACCTCCAATATTTTCTCCATCATCGATAGTCCTTCCTACCAAAAATAAAGTAAATAATCGATCCAATTGTACTAACGAGCAAAATAACGAGCAACCAAATAACCGGATTTTGCCGATTACTCCAGTGACGAATCAAATCCACCAAAGCCGTCACTAATAATATTAAGTATAAAATAAAAACTGGCGCTAATAATGCTAATGTGTTTGACATCCTGTTCATCCTCCCTTTCAACTGTTATACAAACAATATAACAGATGCATATAAAAGTCAATACAAAAAAACCGAGCATACACATAACGTATATCACTCGGCTTCAAAAATTATTCCTTCAAAGATGCCGCAATAAAATCATGGAATAGACGTTGCGGGCGAGTCGGGCGTGAAATAAACTCTGGATGATATTGACATGCCACAAACCACGGATGATCCGTAATCTCCACGACCTCGACAAGACGACCATCAGGACTCGTTGCCGATACTGTCATCCCCGCATTTTCTAACTGCTCGCGGTACTCATTGTTAAACTCATAACGGTGGCGGTGGCGCTCTTCAACCAATGTCATCCCATACGCTTCCGCCGTTCTTGTACCTTCTTTAATTCGTGCTGGATAAAGACCTAGACGCAATGTTCCGCCCATATCTTCCACATGTTTTTGCTCTGGCAATAAATCAATAATCGCATGTGGTGTTTTCGGATCGATTTCCGCAGAATTCGCACCTTCCAAGCCCATCACATTGCGCGCATATTCGATCGTCGCCAACTGCATGCCTAAACAAATACCGAAATATGGCACTTTATTTTCACGTGCAAATTTAATCGCGGTAATTTTGCCTTCGATACCACGGTCCCCGAAACCACCAGGAACTAGAATACCATCCGCATGACCAATTTTTTCTTGGACATTCTCAGGTGTAATTTCTTCAGAATCAACCCAGTCAATTTGTAGCTCAGCATCGTTCGCGTAACCCGCATGACGCAACGCTTCCGCTACAGACAGATACGCATCTGGCAAGGCAACGTATTTACCAACCAACGCGATACGAACTTTTTTTGTCAAATTCTTCACTTTATGCACAAGTTCTTCCCACTCAGACATGTCAGCAACTGGTGCTTCCAACTGCAGATGATCCAATACAATCTGATCCATTTTTTGCGCTTGTAAAGAAAGTGGCACATTGTATAACGTTTCCTCGTCACGCGCCTCGATTACTTCCGAAGCCTTCACATCACAAAATAGCGCGATTTTCTCTTTCATCTCTTGAGAAACTGGTTGCTCCGTACGAACAACAATGATATTAGGCTGAATCCCGTAACTACGTAATTCCTTCACACTGTGTTGCGTCGGTTTCGTTTTCATTTCTCCGGCAGCCTTGATGTAAGGAATTAATGTCGTATGAATGTAAAGCACGTTTTCAGCACCAACATCGCTCTTAATTTGGCGAATCGCTTCGATAAATGGCAAGGATTCAATATCACCAACCGTTCCACCGATTTCCGTAATAATTATATCCGAATCCGTCATACGAGCAGCACGAAAAACACGATCTTTCAGTTCATTCGTAATATGCGGAATAACTTGCACTGTCCCACCAAGGTAATCACCGCGACGCTCTTTCTTAATAACCTCGGAATACACTTTCCCCGTCGTTACATTGCTGTACTTGTTCAAATTAATATCGATAAAACGCTCATAATGACCTAAATCCAAGTCAGTTTCTGCACCATCATCCGTTACAAAAACCTCTCCATGTTGATACGGGCTCATCGTCCCAGGATCGACGTTAATATAAGGATCAAATTTTTGAATCGTTACACTAAGTCCTCGGTTTTTAAGTAGTCTACCAAGTGAAGCAGCCGTAATCCCTTTACCAATCGACGAAACGACGCCACCTGTCACAAAAATATACTTTGTCATTGTTCTAAAATCTACTCCTTTCGCCTTATCGAAAATTATTTCGGGGTGGAGAACCTTTACTTGCAAACTTTCATTGCTAAAAAAAGAAAATCGCCAATAGCTCATTCATGCCCTTGGCTCATACTTTTGTGCGTCATAACCCTCATAACACAAAAAGAAAACGCCCCACTTACTCATCATTTCTAAGTAAGGGAGCGCAATATTTATATCCGTCCTTATAAAAAGGAGCCCAAATAAAATATTACATAGATAGCGCAAATAAGTCAACCCTTTATTTCATGAAACCGTCCCCAAGCATTGCAAGTAGGGAATAAAAATATTTTCACAGAAAAACCTGCCTCATTGTTTCGAAGCAGGTATCCATTTTTTACTTCTCGAATTCATCCTCAAACTCATCATCATCTTCAATGACAGTCGTCAAATCGCCTTCAATCCCGTCAGGTAAATGATCTTCTGTTGGATCGTCGTCATCACTAACGAGACCATCTGTTAGAATTACTTCCTCTTCACCAAGTTCTTCTACCACATCGTCTTCTTCATAATCGATATCATCATCTAGAATATCTTCATCGTCGTCATCATCGTCATCTGATTTACGTTTCTTCTTCGGCTTCGTTTGCGTTTGAACTTCTTCATCAATCGCATCAATAGGATACCATGCACGCAGTCCCCAAGTATTATTACCAAGAGAAATAAAATTCCCCTCAATATTCATATCTGTATAAAATTGAACAAGTCTCTCTCTTACTTCGCCTTCACTTAAATCAAGAAACTTCGTAATTTCATCCACAATCGTTTGGAATGGCATTACTTCTCTTCTCGTTTCAAGAACATAGTGCGCCACTTCAATCAAAGATAACTCTTCACGTTCTTCTTTTGTCAATTGGCTCAAATCCAAAGCTGGCACGCCCCTTCTATAATAAAAAATTATTTCCTGCATTTTTTCTGACTCTATCTATTCTACATGTAAATGACGTCGAACACAATAAAATTATAACATACTCTTTCATAATCTGAATACAAGCCACCTGTTTATAACTTCTTAATAACACAATATCCAATATAAAAAAGCAGTATCGCAAGCAATAGTATCGGGATAGAACCTAATTGCATACTATATAGCATCGCTGTCGCAACAACAAGTAGTAGAAAAATAATACATATGAAAATTATATATCGCATAATTCGCAAAACCCCGATCTAAATTTTTCTACTAATTATCTATTGTGCGAAACACACGTGTCTCCACCTACATTTTTTCAGGTGCAGAAACGCCGAGTAGTGTAAGGCCATTACGAAGCGTAATCTGGGTCGCTTTAATCAATGCCAATCGCGCTTCCGATACCTCTTTATTCTCCGGATCCAATACTTTATTAGCATTATAGAAACGGTGAAACGCCGATGCCAAATCGTTCAAATAACGAACAATCCGATGCGGAATTCTCTTTTCTGCCGATTCTGCAACAACGTCCGGAAACTCTCCTAGTACTTTCAATAAGTCAAAATCCACTTCTGAATTCAGCAACGCCACATTCGCATCCTTACTCAAAGCAAAGCCCTGCTCCACGCCTGAACGTAGAATACTTGAAATCCGCGCATGCGCATATTGCACATAATACACTGGGTTTTCCGTTGATGTCGACTTCGCAAGCCCCATATCAAAATTCATATGCGTATCCGAGCTTCTCATTGCAAAGAAATAACGCGTGGCATCCAACCCAACTTCTTCGATCAAATCACGCATTGTCACTGATTTCCCAGTACGTTTACTCATTTTGACCTGTTTCCCGTCCTCATAAAGATGAACCAGTTGAATGATTTCAACCTCGAGATGATCCGGGCTATACCCAAGGCTCTCAATCGCCGCACGCATCCGAGGAATGTACCCATGATGATCAGCTCCCCAAACATCAATCAATACATCAAATCCCCGCTCTAGCTTATCCAAATGGTAAGCAATATCCGGTAGGAAGTACGTATAACTACCATCAGATTTGATTAAAACACGATCCTTGTCATCGCCAAATTCCGTTGTCCGAAGCCAAGTCGCACCTTCCTCTTCAAAAATATAACCATTCGCACGAAGCTTCGCCAATGCCGGCATAATCTTATCATTCTCATAAAGCGTCGTCTCAGAGAACCAGCTATCGAAATGCACGCGGAACTCCGCCAAGTCATCACGCAATTTTGCCGTTTCAAAAGCAAGCGCCTCTGTCCGAAATACACTACGCCTTACATCAACGTCCTCATGGACATACTTATCGCCATACTTATCCGCCAACTGTTTACCTAGATTAATAATATCCGCACCTCGGTACCCATCCTCAGGAAACGTCGCATCGATATCTAGCGCTTCAAAATAACGCGCTTCCGTCGACAAAATCAAATTATTAATCTGATTCCCAGCGTCATTGATATAATACTCACGCGATACGCTATAACCCGCCATTGTTAAAATGTTCGCTAACGAATCACCGATCGCAGCACCACGTGCATGTCCTAAATGCAAGTCCCCAGTTGGATTCGCCGATACAAACTCAATCTGGAATTTCTTTCCCTTTCCTGTATCACTCGAACCATAAGTATCATCTGCGTCCATAATAACAGGCACTAATGCCGTCAAATACGCATTATCTAAGTAAAAGTTAATAAAACCTGGTCCAGCAATCTCAATTTTATTGATCAAGGAATGTCCGTCTCCGATAGCTACCACAATCGTTTCAGCAATCGCTCTCGGTGCTTTTTTGGCCACACGCGCCAACTGCATAGCGATATTAGTAGAATAGTCCCCATGTTGCTTATCCTTTGGAACTTCCAGTAAAATCGCTGGCACTTCCGCCTTCTCTAACTTCAAGCTCTTTACAACTGCATCATTAATAATTGCAATCAAATCTTGTTGACTTTTTTGACTAACATTCATTCCTTATCCTCCTCTAAAATCATCGAGACATCGAAAAGTCCAATGTTCACACCTCTGTCTAACAACTCATACTGAAACTCTATCTTTCCAGAAAAAACCTCATCCTGTACATAGGCTTCCTCTATATTTAAAAGCTCCGATTCCATCATCAACTTACCAGCGCCGTAATCCACACTAATCGTGCTCCGCTTACGCTCTCTGAAGAAATGCATACGCATATTGACTGCGCCACTTCGCATCAGTAAAACCTCTTGATCTGTGATTTTCAAAACCGTTCTAATTACGCCTGCCTCTTGTTCTTCTTCATAATGAAGGTAACGACTTCCCGTTGTGTGGTCTAAATAAAACACGCCCGACGCAGCCATTTCCGTACATTCTTCTTCCATTTCCTGTTTAGAAATCGTCCTTAAACGCAACTGCACAGGTGTTTTTTCTTTATTACTCACGCTTTAAAGTCCCCCCATATAATTTAGAATGCACTACATTATAGTTAAAAACTGGCTAAAATGCAACCTCAGATCTGAAAAATATAATAATAAAAGCCTGCCATCTCACTCGTTATCCATGGAATCAATGTATTAAAAATAGGAGATATCGTGTACCTCGACAGCGGCGTAATAACTAGAATCAAAAAGAACAGCAATGCATAATTCTCATAGGCTTGTACTTTCAATCGCCATTTCAATGGTAAAAACTCCGATAGAATCTGATAACCATCCAGCGGCGGCAACGGCAACAAATTAAATATAAATAAAATCAAATTCAGCGATACAAACAAATTTAAAAAATGTAATATAATTTGCGAATACCCTATATCCATTTGCAAGAATAAGAAATAAAAACCCATCCCAACAAACGCCAGTAACAAATTACTAACCGGTCCAGCTAAGCTCACCACTACACTACCTACACGTCGATGTTTCATCTTATACGTATTTACCGGTGTCGGTTTCGCCCAACCGAATCCTGCAATAATAACGAAAATAAAGCCAATCGGATCGATATGCTTCAATGGATTGAACGTGATCCTTCCTTCATTCTTTGCCGTATCGTCTCCAAATAACAATGCAACCCACGCATGTGCAAGCTCATGTATCGTAAAGGCAATCAGCAATGTCACTATTACATAAGGTAAATCCTGCAATGAATAGGCCAAAAAATTCTCCATTCGTAATCTCCTTCTAAACTGTAATCTCCTAGTCTTAATTATGTTATACTATACTCATTAAATCAATACTTAGGAGTGAATTTCATGCCATTCGTCACAATAAAATTTCTAGAAGGTCGCACCGATGACCAAAAGAAGGCTGTTATAAAGGATGTAACAGACGCTGTTTCTAAAAATCTCGGTGCACCAAAAGAAAATATTCATGTCATCCTAGAAGAAATGAAAAAAACAGATTATGGTGTAGCCGGCGTTCGAAAATCTGACATGTAACCGTTCTATCCAGAAGCACTATGCTTTTCAGCCCATTCACGAGCTGGAATCACGGTGCTTTTCCTATTTTTTATATTCTTTCAGTGAATGGGCATGTATCAGGCTAATAATCTCCTCTGCAATCGGAGCACTAATCCGACCACTCTCAATGAAATCTAACGGATAATAAAGCTTCACATCCACACGTCGTTTACCAGCAATAGCTTCCACTATAGGCGACTCCGTTGATAATTCATGCAATTCCCCATTAGGCATCAATAATTGAATAGGCGACCTCCCAGCAACGTCTCCCAGCTCATACAAATCGTACGGTAAATCCGATGTTGAATCAATAACTAAATAATACTCTGGATCAATATCCGCCTTCTCCAATAATCCCTTCAACTTCAAATAAAGCTCGGCATCCACTTTCGAATCATAATTAATGTACTGCAATAACCTCCGATTCAAAAAACGACTACATAAATCACTTAAAATAGCATCTTCTTCGTACTGCCAAACCGAAAAGAAATACATCAATACCGTGTCATCCAACGTAATATACTCATCTAATGAAACATCTTGATCTAAAAATGGCAATAATTGCACCGGCGCCTGTGCGAAATGATAGCCTCTCTCATGCAAATTCCGTGCACGATCTAATATTTTCCACAAAAGCACCTCCGCACTCCTGCTGACCGGATGAAAATACACTTGCTGGTACATCTGATATCTGCTTACAATATAATCCTCCACTGCATGCATTCCCGAAGACTTAACAATAACACCATTACCGTCTGGACTCGGTCGCAATACACGCATAATCCGCTCCATATCAAAATTCCCATAGCTCACACCTGTATAGTATGCATCTCGTAATAAATAGTCCATACGATCCGCATCAATCTGGCTCGAAATCAACTTCACGAGCGTCTGGTTCTGGTACGTTTTATTAATGACTGCCGCCACTTTTTCCGGAAATAAGGTTCCGGCGCGTTCTAATACTGCTCGTACCTCTGTATTCCCCGTTATAATCGCCATCGTATAGTGCTCGTGATCCGTACTAAATACCTTCTCAAACGCATGTGAGAACGGTCCATGTCCTAGGTCATGAAGCAACGCCGCACATAGAGCAACGAGGCGCTCCTCATTATCCCATTGAATCTCCTGCGCAAACGTGCCTTCTACAATATGACGCGTTATTTCATACACACCTAACGAATGATTGAATCGACTATGCTCTGCCCCATGAAAAGTAAGTGATGTGGTTCCGAGTTGATGAATTCGGCGCAAACGTTGAAATTCTTTTGTTGCAATTAAATCCCAAATAATTTGATCCGAGACATGTACATATCGATGCACAGGATCTTTGAATACTTTTACTTCTGGTAATTTCGTCTCTAAATATGTCACATGTCATCTTCCCTCTCTCAATAGTAGCTTATAAATTCGCCAAAATTTTCTCATTTCGTAATATCAACCGCTCATAGTAAGCTGGATACCAAGTTAATTCTTCGCCCATTAAACGACTTGATTCCAGGCGCCCCGCAAAATGATATAATGCGTTCAGCAATTTCACCATCACATCGTTCACTTCAAGTGATGATTCCGATAGCTCCGATAAAGTCGTCATCACCGTTGGATCCACATTTGGAAATACATACTTATCTTGCTTATCTTTACCACTGATCTGGTAAAATTCCCGAATTAACTCTGCCCGTTTCTTCTGGTCTCCGTTCACCGCTAAATATATTTGTACAGCGACTCCCTTCGCCATTCTTCGCTGTGATATCCCAGCAAACTTCTTACCGTCCACACTTAAATCATAGCTTCCAGGGCAATAGGAACCAACTATTTCTCTTGCTTCCATCTTGTAGGCAAACGCTGGAAACATATGCTTAATCAGCGCAAACATGGTCTCATAGCCACGATCAATTGCGATTCCACGATCCACATCAGGAAAAACAAGTGACAAGTTGAGTATGCCTGAATCGAGTACCACAGCCAAACCGCCAGAATTCCGAACAACAGCTCGATATCCTTGCTCTCTAAAAAATGCGATGCCTTTTGCTAAATCCGGTAATTTCGTATCTTGAATCCCCATTGAGATGGTATCGTGATGCACCCAAGCCCTTGTCGTCGGTGGCGAAAGATGGCTACCAACAGATCGACACAGCGTATCGTCTGTCGCAAATGACTGCAATGCATCAAATGCAATCTGCACTGTCGTCTGATCGATAAATCGCCAATTTTCTTGCTTTAATAAATCAAGTCCTTCTATCATCCCATTTGCTCCATTTCTACTAATCGTTAACGTTATTATAGCACAGTCCCGCAACGATTTGGAGCACTTTTGACAAATTCGTTTTTTAAATGAAACCGTACATTTTTATGCCTGATTTTGTTATTTTACGCTTCTTTTTTTACTCGTCAAAATCAATTTTGCTATAAGTGCAACAGTAGCCAGTTTCCCTAAGCGGTTCCAGTTTTTCTTGTTCATGGTAATCGCCTCCTCCATACTAGTGTAAGTTTTTTTGCACCAATTCACAAACAAGGCGGCTTAGTATCTATAGATTCCCTGATGTTGATGGTTTGCATGCTCGCTCCCATGCATATTGGTGCTGTAACTCATTTCATTTCGAACGCAACTGATGGTTTACATGCTCGCTTTCGCTCCCATGCATATTGGTGCTGTAACTCATTTCATTTCGAACAGCACCAACAAAAACGCCCAAGCTGAGGGCTTGGGCAAAATTTAAAACCTAGGGAGTTTTAAATGAGTATATAGTTTTGGCACGGTTTACCAATCGTAATGGTCTGTTTTATTCGTGTTGCGTCTGCAATTACGTGGGTTACCCCATATGCGGTAAAGGAGGTATGCTACAATCGCAATTCCTATAAGTGGGAACAGGAAGTGGAATGTGATACCGATGATTTTAAATAGGATATTAAGTCCGATAATAACAAGGATGATGGTAAATAAGTACTTGAAAAAATTATTCATTTTAACGACCTCCAAATTTTTTATATCAACAGTTTAAAGTTAGCATGATTCAAATCTATGTGAAATCGCCCTATGTTCTAGCAACGATTAGTTTGTGACGTCTAGAATTTGAGCTGCCCGTGGTTCTTTCTGGATGATTGTATGTAGCTCTGTGGTTTTCAGTGGTACAATGATTTGCTGTGTCTGTGTTCCAACTAGTAACATAATGCCTAGTGCCGATAGTAGACCGAAAATCCCTTTTTTCACGTCGTTCACGCCCTTTTATTTGGTTGATAAGTTTATTATAGCTGGATTTATTTTTTTAAACGATAGGCTGTGGGCTGAAAATCTGTACGCCCTAAGTCGGATTTGTTAGCGGTGTTCGAATGCATACGAGCTACATCCCCAATACGCGCATTTATCCATGGAACCTTGCTTCATTTAATGATATGATGAGTTACAATATGAAGTGTTTGGAGGGATTAGAGATGAACAATGCGTATATTCAGGTACGTGATTTCCATGAAAAATTTAATGCACCTATTGCAACAACGCCTACAATGCTAGATAAAGAGCGTTTGGAAACTCGGATTAGCTGGGTGGAAGAAGAGCTTCAGGAATTGCGTGATGCAAAGACTGTAGTAGATCAAGCAGATGCCGTCATCGATGGGTTGTATTTCTTGATTGGGACATTGGTCGAAATGGGTGTAGAGCCTGAGAAACTATTCCAAATCGTACAAGATGCTAATATGGCCAAACTTTGGCCTGATGGAAAAGCGCATTTTCGCGAATCAGACAACAAGATCATGAAGCCTGCTGGTTGGATCGCACCAGAACCTCAATTAGAAAAAGAAATTGAACGTCAGACAAAGGCTAGCAAGCACATATGATAGCAGAACAAAATCAGCCTCGTATTTGGACAATTATTTGGGTTTTTGGCGTTTATCTTCTATTGTCTCTTCTGTTCCAAATTGTTAGTATCGTTTGGGATGTCACGACAGGGAATGATTTCCTCGATATGACCGTTACATGGCACAGTGAACTGTTCGGACTCACCGCCATGCTTATTGCACTTATTTTCGCAAAATGGCAAAGGATCCGGTTCTTTCGTTGGGAACGGATTAGCTGGAAGGGTTTTGTTTTTGCTTTCATCGTGATGATTGCGGCGATCGGGATTAGTTCTGTTATCGACTACCTTGGGCAAAATTTCACTTCTTACACCAATACGCAAAACGAAATATTGCTAGATGATGTTTATTCACAGGCTTCTTGGTTACTCAGTTTTCTGTCAATCGTTATTATTGCGCCATTTGTAGAGGAAATTATTTTCCGGGGATTTTTGATGCAACAACTTTTCCGAAATCGGTTATGGCTGGGCTGGATTGTTAGTAGTTTGCTTTTTTGCGCTGCACATGTTCCAACAGATTGGGTCAGTTTTCTGCTTTATTTGATTCCAGGTATTGCTCTTGGGGGGGTTTTATACAAAACAAGGCGGCTCGAACTCACTATTTTTGCCCACTTTTTGAATAATTTTATTGCTTTCATTTGGACATGAAAAAGCAGCGATTCTTTAATTCGGATCGCTGCTTCTTCTATTTTATATAACCAATGTGATAACACGGTCGCCTGGTTTTACTTCTTCTTCATCGACAACCATAACATCTAGATACTGATTTGTATTCGTTACGATAATTGGTGTTGTAATATCATAGCCTTCGCTTCTGATACCTTCAATGTCGAATTCTGTCAACAATTGACCTGCTGTAATTTTATCGCCTTGTTTTACGTGGACAGTGAAGTATTTCCCTTCTAGTTGAACGGTATCCATTCCGATGTGCATGAGGATTTCAGCGCCTGAATCGGTTGTAATTCCTACTGCGTGGCCTGTTGGGAACACCATCGTTACGGTTCCGTTTGCTGGTGAGTATAGCTTGCCTTCTGTTGGTACAATTCCCAAACCTTTGCCAAGTGCGCCGGATGAGAATGCTTCGTCCTTAACGTTTACAAGTGGGATAAGTTCGCCTTCAAGTGGAGATACTAAAACTTCTTGCTCAATTAGTGTTTCGCTTTGTGTCACAACTGGTGTTACGGATGCCGCTGTTTCTACTGGATCTTTGAAGCCAAATACAAGTGTTAAAATCAGACCTAATACAAAGCTGACAACCATTGCAAGCATAACCATCCAGAATTGTGTTCCGATTGGGCTACCTGGTTCGATGAAGTTCGGAATACCGAAGACGCCAAGTCCACCAAGGATATACCCTTGTGAGCCAGCAAAACCGATAATTCCGCCCCCAACTGCACCAGCGATACAACTCATAATAAATGGTTTTTTAAGTGGTAACGTAACCCCGTATATTGCTGGCTCTGTTACGCCAAAAATTCCGGAGATGAATGCTGGGAATCCGAGCGTTTTGATTTTTTTTGTTCTTTGTTTTTAGAATAACTGCTAGAACGGCACCGATTTGTGCAAAAGATGCGCCGAACGTCATTGCTAAAATTGGATCTGCGTGTAGTGTCGCAATGTTGTTGAGTGCCACCGGGATAAGCCCCCAGTGAAGCCCGAAGATAACGAATACTTGCCAGAACCCACCTAGGAATAGACCTGCGATAACTGGACTTAAATTGTAAACCCATAGTGTTCCTTGACCTAATAAGTCGCCTGCCCATACTGCGATTGGACCGATGACGATAAATGTTAATGGTACAACAATTAGTAATGTAAAGAATGGCACTAAGAATGTTTTTACAACGTCTGGAATTATTTTTTTAAGTCCTTTTTCAACTTTTGAGGCGAAGAATGTTGCTAAAATAATTGGAATAACCGATGAGGCATAGCTCATTAAAATGACTGGTATCCCTAAGAATGTAACGTGAATTGGTGATTCAAAAAGTGTTCCTGAAAATAGTGTGTACAAGGGTTTTCCGGCTGTTAATCCTGATATTGCTGGATAGACGAGTGCGCCACCGATGGCCATCCCGACGAATATGTTGCCGCCGAATTTCTTGATGGCTGTATAACCAAGGAAGATTGGGAAGAAGTAGAATAGTGCGTCCCCAATCGCGTATAGGATTTGGTAGGTTCCTGATGTTGCTGTAACCCAGCCGAATGCTAGGAACATCGATGCAAAACCTTTAATCATACCCGTTGCTGCTAATACGCCGAGAACTGGGGTAAATACACCAGAAATCATGTCGATAAATTTATTGAAAAGGTTTCCGCCACTTTCGTTTGATGATCCTTCTGCGCCTTCAGCAGAGATGCCACCAACAGATAGTACTGCTGCGTATACGTCTGGTACGTGGTTTCCGATAACGACTTGATACTGACCGCCACTTCTAAGTACAGAGATGACGCCATCCATTTTTTCTAGCTCTTCTGTTTTCGCAATACTCTCATCTTTCAGTTTAAAACGCAATCGCGTGATACAATGGAATACACTATTGATGTTGTCTGTTCCGCCGACTTTTTCGAGAATGTCTTTAGCGAGTTGTTCATATTTCATAATATAGACCTTCCTTCTTGCCTTATTTTTGCACAAAGAAAAACCCAAACCGTTTCATGGGAGAATACATGCGTATCCCACGAATCAGCTTAGGTAATGCCCGTAGATTGGTAACAATCCTTTGCGATGTCTATAATATATCACAGGTTGAAAACGATTACAAGTAGTTTTTTAAAAAATTTTTTTATTTTTATTTCGGCTTTAAAATTTGTATGTTTATTTAACTTGGTAGAGAATTGTGGAATTATTTGTATAGTTTCCTTTTGATTCTGATATTTGAACTTTAATTTGATTACCGCGAACAAGTTTGATTGGAATGCTGAAGTTTTTGGTAGTGCTTTTGATTAGTTTTTGTTCGGGAGTTATTGGTTTGCCTGCTAGATTTGTGATTCGGATGTATTTCGTTTTCGTTTCATCAGCGTTCCAAATGATCGTTCCTCTTAATGCCTTATTCGAATAAGTAATGGATTTTAAGGTTGTTCCAATGTAATTTCTAGCGGTTTGATGGATTTTACCGTTGTTTTTGTTGTTATTTAGCAATAGGAGCTGCAAGGCGTCTTTTTTACTGGTGGAGGAACCGTCGACAATGTTTCCTAGGTTTGTACTGCGAATGGTGTTATTAAAAACGCTTAGTAGTGCCGTTGGATAGTAGGCTGTGCGCTTGTTTTCTGTTACTGGGACTTCGCGAACATTGATGAGCGATCGGTAGTAATTGTTAATTTTACCGATGATTCGGAAGTTGTTGGATTGGATTGTGATACCGTTTAGAAGCGCTGTATCACTTATGCCTGCAAAAATTCGAACGGGATAATCAATATTTCTTGATGTGAAGTTATTACCAGTGAGGACGATGCCTTTTGGTCTGGTTAAGGTATTGTTTTTGCGCATATTGGTTGTGAAAAACGCGAATGTGTCTGGACTGTCGATATTGACCGTGTTTCCTTGATATAAAACATATTGAGCGCCGCTTGCTCTGAAGGCAGTATATTTCGTATAGTTTGGAACCGTTTTGAGACGCCATTTTTTTGCGATTAGCGGATTATTTGGGTTGACCTTGTTGGCACCAGCTGATAGATTTATTTGGTTATTTTTAACGATGATATGTTGATTGGCTGGGCCATAACTGTCAATCGCGGCATCTTGCATGCCATCTAAGGCTACTCCGCTTTTTTTGACTGCATCATAGTGGTAACTGCCGTAACGCTGCATCCAATCGATGACTTGGTTGTTGGAAATGTTAACGCCACTATTCCCGTAGTATAGAACAATACCGGTTCTGCCAAGATTTTTTATTCTATTTTTTGTAATAGTAGTGTTATCTGAGTACGTTAGTGAAATTCCGTTTTGTAAACCTGAATTTAATAGTTGACTATTCTGGATTGTGATATTTTTTGCTTTAGCGATGTTGATGATGCTCGTACCGACATTATTCGCATTGAAGATCATGTTGGAAATTTTGATATTTGTTTTCAGCGCTTTCTTGGTGGTGGCTTTGTAACCTGCAGCGGTCTCTTCTTTTGTCGTCATCCCGATATTTAAGAGATTATCTTGATAAAAATTAGTTGGATTCGATAGGTAGTTGAATTTTGATATCGCAGGGTTAAATTGTAGGGTAAAGTTTTGTAGTGTTATATCTGTGGCAGATTCTTGACTTGTTTGTGTTGAATCTGTGGTCATGGGGGCGTTATTCATGGTTAGCGTTGTCGCTGTGGGAGAAGCAGTTGGGCCAGTTAAAATAATATGCGATTTCAGAATTATTTTACCGTTTATATAAAATAATCCGGAGGGCAATGTTATCTGCTTTGCTTTCGATGCAGATACTTGGTTAATTGCATCTTGCAATAATTTACCGTTTTTTGTTGCTATTTCTGGTGTTGTCCCTTTCTCTAGTGGAACGATTTCTGCATTGGCTTCTTGAGGAATGAGGAAAAATACGAGGAGGCTAAAAATAATTCCTGTGATCAACGTGATGGTTTTCTTCATGCGAACCACCGCTTTCTATGAATGTGTCGAAATTGTGACTTTTTCTTAATATACCGCAAAAAAGTACATTCCAAACGCAAATTACTACGTTTGGAATGTACTTTTCTTATTTATTTTCTTTTGACATCCATTTGTAATTCTCAGAACCGATTGGATATGCGATGTAATCTTGTAGTGCTGCTTTTTGGAGATAAGCGCGTCCGCCTTGGTATAGTGGCACTAATGTTGCGTTATCTTTGAGCAAAATTTGTTCTGCTTTTAGAAGGGCATCCCAGCGTTTTTCTGGATCGGTGGATAGTGATCCTTTTGCGCCTAGTACTAATTTGTCATATTCTGTGTTAGAAAAGCCGGTGTGATTTCCTGGGCTGTCTGTTAGGAAGAGATTGAGATATGTTAGTGGGTCTGAGTAGTCTCCGCCCCATCCGCCGAGTAGCATTTCATAGTCTTGGCTAATATCGGCTACAAAGCTTGCTTTTTGTGTGACTGTTTTGATGTTGACGATCAATCCTGGTAGATTTTTTTTGAGTTGATCTTGCATGAACTCTGTTTGTTGTTTTTGCAAGGATGAATCGCCGGCTGTTAAGGCAATGGTTAGGCCTGATTTGCCGATTTCTTTTAGCCCCGATTCCCAGTATTTCTTAGCTTCTGTTGGATTGTAGCTTAAGAGATTGCCATTTTGTTCGCGGAAATCTTCTTTTGTTTTGGGATCAAACATGATTTTAGCTGGTACATTTCCGTTTAGTACGGCTGAGCCATTGGCAAGTAAGCGGTCTACCATGGATTGTTTATCGATTGCCATCGCTAGTGCACGGCGGATATTAACGTTTGCTAGGTCGGTTTTCTGGTCATCTTTACCTTGGTTCATCTTGAGGTAGACGGAGCGTCCTGTGAAGGTTTTGTTGAAATCGGGATCGTCTTTGTATTTGGAAACGAATTCACCGTCAAGTTCGATGCGATCTAGTTTATCAGTTGTGTATAGGTTCAACGCCTGATTCGTGTCTTTTACAACTTGAACGTGGATTTTATTCGCTTTCACGTTCTTTTTGTCCCAGTATTTATTATTTTTAACGTAATCCCATGTCTTTTTCGTGCCGTCCCAGTTTTCTAGTTTGAACGGGCCATTGGAAATCAAGTTTTCGCTAGATAAGGCGTAGCGGTCGCCTTGGCTCTCGATGTACGCTTGGTTTTGTGGGAAGAACGTGCCGGTTGTGAGCAAGTCTTTGAAAATTGGTACTGGATTTTCGAGCTCGACTTGTAGCGTTTTATCGTCTAGCGCCTTGACGCCAAGCTGGTCTGGATCCATGTCACCTTTTAAAATTTGCGTCGCGTTCTTCACGATTTCCTCCATCTGCGGGCCATATGCAGCGGCTGATTTCGGATCAACAACTTTTTTCCATGCGTATTCGAAATCGGCAGCGGTTACTGGTGTTCCATTCGACCACTCGGCGTCTTCACGAATTTTGAAAATCAGCGTTTTACCGCCGTCCTTTTCTTCTGGTTCTGCGGCAGCCATAGCTAGTGCTGGCTTGCCCTCTTTATCTAAACGGTATAATCCTTCATATATTTGATTGATTGCTTTAAAACTGACGCTATTGTCCGCGGTCGTTGGATTCACGCCGGGTATTTCGCCTGTTTCCATGATGTTAATCGTGCTGGTTTCTTTTTTCTCTGTATCTTTTGACTGACAAGCGGCAAGTAATACGAGTCCTAAAAGCATTAGGATGCCTAACATTTTTTTGCGCAAAATCATGTCCCCCTTTTATTTTTGGCCTCAAAAAAAGACCAAAGACATGTCTCCTTTTCAAGACATCTCTGTGGTCTTTATTAAACCATAATCTGTATTCATTGTAAACCAGAACTGTACTATTTTTTGTTTAAATAGACACCAGATCCGACGATTATAATGGTCATTGATAACAGCGCTGCAAGCATGAAAATAGACGGGTCATTGAACATAAAGATGCCGAGAAGTAGGAAGGTAAATCCGACTACTGATAACGTTATAACAGTTATCTTTCGCAAACTATTTCGTGATCTTGCATCTATTTTTTTAAAGCCGATCATTGTAAGCCATAAGAATATTTTTTTGGAATTAGAAAGGTACAGCGCCACCAGAACTAGGAGTGCCCCGACAAGTAGCAAACTGTAACGTCCTGTTGGGATTTCGTAACCTAAACTAAACAAGATGATCGTCAGTTGAATGATTGCAAGTAAGATTAGTAACGCATAAAACATGTACTCAAACTCCAAGCGATTATCTGGTTTCACCTTCTCTTTCCCGTAGTATTCTGTCCCGGTAAACATCACCATGAGAAAAGGAATTAAAATTAAGCCAAGCCATTTTTGGACGAACATGTCGGGTGAAAAATCCGTTCCAAAATGTACCGCTACCTCGCTTGGGAGTAGTGGATACGTTGCTAAGGTTAAAACTAGTGTCGAAAAAATAACCATGCTTGGAAACATTCCAATTCTTTTCATTCGTCTCGCCTCTTTCCTAAAATTAAATTTGGCGATACGTGGCTAATTCAGCTCGATCCTTGGCTATCCTGACATTTTTCAAAGTTCCTAGATGCGCTGCTGTGTCGTGATAACCGCGCTCTGTCAAAGCACGCGTCGCAGGCAAATATACAACAACCGCAAAACCGGCTCGTGAAAGCTGTTCCACCGTCGTTTTTACACAAAAATCAAAGGCTAATCCTCCAACAATAACAAGATCCACATCTCGCTCTCGTAAAAATTCGATCACACCGGTCGACAAGTTCTCACGAATATCATGATAGCAAGCGCCATATGGATGCAAGTCTGGCTCCATTCCTTTCCAAATAAAAAGATCGTACTCGGATGGATGTGGCATGCCATCTAGTAATTCGAAGCCTGGTGTTCCTGGAACGCAGTGCTTTACCCACGTGAGATCTGCATCAGGAAAACCAAGCGGGGCTAACATTTCTTCTGGATTTGTAACCGTCCAAACGGCTTGTTCGGGATGCGCGTCTTTACTACCGATTCGAAGGCTTCCTAGCTGTGCCATAAATTGTAATTCTGGTACGATAAGGTGGCCTTCTGGAACCGGTAGTTCATCGGGGCAAAGCGGCGTAAAACCTTTTTGAACATCCACATCAAAAGTGGCTATTTTCATGATTTATTACTCCTTTTTGCGATATGTCATCTGTGTGAATTGGCCGTATTTAACGACTTCTTCTAATTCCAGTTGCTCTTTTGTCCCTTTTTCAAAAAGTGGGGTGCCGTCTCCAAGAATTATCGGAGCAACAGTGATAATGAAGCGATCAATTTGTTGTTCTTCGAGGAATTTCTTTACTAACTGAGCGCCACCAACAAGCCAGATACTTTTTCCAGACGTGTTTTCCAACCAATTTTTAACGGAGCCATTTACAAATGCGGCGTATTCGTCTTTTGTACCCGCTTTTTCGTTAGAAAAAACATAAACATGCTTCTTGCTATATGGAAACGTGTCGGTGAGCGTGAATAATTGCTTATAGGTTGTATGCCCCATCACGACAGTATCAATTTCGTCCAAGAAGGTTGTATAGCCGTTATCTCCTTCTCCTTCGATTTCTTCTAACCATGCAACACTACCCGCTTTATCCGCTATATATCCATCTAAACTCATCGCTATAAATAATTCAATTCGCTTTTCTGTCATGCTAATCAAATCCCTTCACTACTAGTTTTCCGATCGACTTGCCTGATTCTAAAATTCGGTGTGCTTCTTTTATCGTGGTTGCATTTATTGGTGTTAATGTCTGATTTAAGGTAGATTTTAGAGCTCCTGTTTCAAATAATTGCGCGGACTTCGTCAATATGTCATGTTGGCGCACTTTATCAGGCGTGTTGTATTTGGAACGAGTAAACATGAATTCATAGCTCACCGTCACGCTTTTATCTTTGATGAGGCTCATGGATACTGGATTTTGAAGTTCTACAATGGAACAAATATGACCTTGTGGCAAAATGATTTCCTGCATCGCGTCCCAATAAGCGTCCGTGTTATGTAGGCATAAAATATAATCTACACCGTCAAAACCGAGCGTCTTTAATTGCGGCAAAAGGGGATGGCGATGACTGATGACATGCGTTGCACCCTGCGATTTGGACCAAGTAACCGTCTCATGGCGTGAAGCCGTCGTGATGACTTCAAGACCTGCCCATACGGCGAGTTGTGTTGCGATGGAGCCCACACCACCGGAACCATTGATGATCAGAAGTGATTTCCCAGCATCAGCGTCCGGATTGATTCGTATCCGATCAAACAGCGCTTCCCATGCCGTTATTAGCGTAAGTGGCATCGCGGCGGCTTCTTCCATAGTCAAATTCGCCGGTTTGGCGCCAACTAAATGTTCATCCACGAGTTGGAACTCCGCATAACTTCCTGATCGCGTGACGTCCCCAGCGTAATAAACGGCATCCCCCACTTGGAATAATTCGACGGCATCACCAATTTCCGTCACAATCCCGACGGCATCCCACCCTAGAATTCGCGCTTTCTCTTCCACCTCATTTTTTGGCGCACGCAACTTTGTGTCTACAGGGTTCACCGAGATGGCTCCGATTTGGACAAGTATATCATGCCCACTCGCTTTTGGTGTTTCTACCGTGACATCTAGAAAACTTTCTTTGGCTTCGATTGGCAAATATTTGTATAATCCTACTGCTTTCATTTTACAACACCTCGTTTTTTTATTATTCCCCGTCTCTTCACAAATAATGCATAGATTCGGAATTTTTTTTGGGAGATTAAAAAATTCGAACGGAAATGTTCGCATAAAAACTAGTTCAGAATAAGTCACGCAAATGAGGTATAAATATTTTAACGCAAAGTAAAAGAAAGCGCCTCCTCTCGTCCGTATTGCTCGCTATATTTCTTTTTTTAGTCACAGCTATTATCTGGAAAAATTGGTATTATTACTACATTGGGAATAGTTTCCTAAAACAAAGAAAGGAGTCGAAACCAAGAAAGAAGTTTGACGGGATGTATTATTAATTGCACGTATTTACTTTCACTCGAATTATGATTATTTTCAACTAGCTTAAATTAGGAGGTTATTATGGAAAAAACAGCTGATATTATGTTACTACCAAAAGTCGAAAAATTTTTAAGCGTACCCCAAAAACTATTTATCAATGGTACATGGGTGGACTCGATTTCAGGAAAAAATTTCGAAACGCTAGACCCAGCAACAGGTGAAACTATCACTTTAGCAGCAGAAGCCGGCGAAGCAGATATTGATTTAGCGGTAAAAGCTGCTCGCCACGCTTTTGAAATTGGAGAATGGTCAAAACTGAGTGGCATAGAAAGAGGCAACTTGATCAATAAACTAGCAGACTTGATGGAAGAAAATAAAGAAGAACTCGCGCAGCTTGACTCATTGGATAATGGAAAACCTATCCAAGAAACAAGAAATGCGGATGTGCCTTTATCTATTGAACATTTCCGTTACTATGCTGGTTGGGCAAGTAAAATTTTTGGTCAAAGCATTCCCGTAACAGGAGATTTCCTGAATTACACACGGCATGAGCCATTGGTGTTATTGGGCAAATCATCCCGTGGAACTTCCCACTTCTAATGGCGGCTTGGAAACTTGGAGCAGCCCTCGCAACAGAGTGTACAGTTGTACTGAAGCCTGCTGAGCAAACACCACTATCTGCACTTTATCTGGCAGAAGCAGGATTTCCAGATGGCATTCTAAACATTGTCACAGGCGCTGCAAAGACAGGCGAAGCACTTGTTGACCACCCAAATGTCGTTAAAATCGCTTTTACTGGTTCTACTAAAGTTGGGAAACATATTATGAGTCAGGTTTCAGAAGACCACAAACGTGTAACGCTTGAACTAGGGGGGGAAATCTCCAAATATTATCTTCCCTGATGCTGATTTATCGCGGGCTATTCCTGGCGCATTAAGTGGTATCATGTTTAATCAAGGGCAAGTGTGTTGCGCGGGCTCACGATTGTTTGTCCACAGAGACACTTTGGATACGGTGGTTCCTGAACTAGTTGCCCAAGCAAAAAAAATACAGCAAGGTCCTGGTCTGGACGGCGAAACGACCATGGGACCACTAATATCTAAAAAGCAACAGGAACGCGTACTGAATTATATTGAATCCGGCAAAAAAGAAGGAGCCGAGATACTAATTGGAGGAACCGCGCCATCTGAAAAAGGTTTCTTCGTAGAACCAACCATATTCACTAATGTAACAGACGATATGGTCATTGCCAAAGAAGAAATTTTTGGTCCAGTCGTTGCGATACTTCCCTTTGATACAATAGATGAAGTTATTGAGCGTTCCAATGCGACTAACTACGGTCTTGCTGCAGGTATTTGGACAGAAAATATACGAACAGCCCATCGTGTTGCGGAAAAACTCGAAGCAGGAACCGTCTGGATTAACTGCTACAACGTATTTGATGCGGCATCACCATTTGGTGGGTACAAAGAATCAGGAATTGGTCGAGAAATGGGATCCTATGCATTAGATAACTATACAGAAGTAAAAAGTGTTTGGGTTAACCTCCAATAATGACTTACTGACTACCAAGCTGGGTAAAACTCATTTGTATATAAATGGAGGCTACACAATATTTTTCACGCATTTTTTTCAAAATATCTCAAGATGAACGAAACGCCAACGAACCATGAAAGGTCCTATGAACTAGCATTTACACGAAAAATAAGTTATACTTGCTTCGTTAGCTGAAAGCGATTTCAAATATATCGGAATACTCGGGAGGTATGAAATGAAAAAGAAAAGTTATTGGTTCATCGGATTGGGTACTATTCTGCTTATTATAGCTGGGATTATCAGTTTTAATTTGCTAAGTAAAGACAAGGAACAAACATCAGACTTAACAAAGAACGCTCCGCAATCAAAGGTTTCAAACTTTAAAAATGTGATCGATATCTCTGCAAACCCTACAGAAAATATGTACGGAAATTATGATACAAATAGATTTAATAATTTTTCTGATTTAGGCGCTTGGCACGGTTATTATTTACCGGATGGTAATGTACCTGATATACTGGGCGGCTTTGCCGGTCCTGTCATCCTTGCTGAGGAGTATCCCGCTAATTTAGCGAAAACGTTTAATAAAATTCGAATTGCAAATGATGATACAAAAACAACGTATGATTTAAGCAAAGCGAGTACAGATTTCGCATATTATCCAGGGAAGTTAGTACAAAAATATGAACTGGATGATGTAACATTGCAATTAGACCTGATTTTTACTAGCAATCGTACAGCCCTTATTAAAACAAATATCACAAATAAAACAGAAAAGCCGCTTCACTTATCACTTTCATGGCAGGGAACTTTGCTTAACAAACTCCATGACTGTAGCAATGACATCGACTTGAAGCAAACGCTTGAATCAACAACCAATGGCGTCCAAGTTAATTTTCCTAATATAAGAGAAATGTGGGCGTTCTTCTCCACGACACAAACAAAATATTCTATTTATCATGATATGCCTGTTACAAACGCTATTGATAAGAATACATATACATCAAAAGCAAAGAGCCCGATTACGATTGATCCACAGAAAAATTTTGCAACCTATGCCGTGGAAAGTTATACATTCACCGATCAAGAGTTGCAGACTGAAAAAGCAAATTGGGATGCTTATATAGCAGACCAAGATAAGTTGTTCCAAAGTAATAACAAGCGCTGGCAAGGCTATTTAGACAAAACATTTGCAGAAAAAAAATATAACCATTATCCAGAATATAAAAATGCTGCCGTGAAAACCATTCAAACACTGACAACAAACTGGCGTAGTCCAGCTGGTGCAATAAAGCACGACGGTATTGTCCCGTCTATGTCCTATAAATGGTTTATCGGGCTTTGGTCTTGGGATTCATGGAAAGAAGCCGTCGCGACGGTGAATTTCAACCCAGAACTAGCGAAAAATAGCGTGCGTGCCTTGTTCGATTACCAAATTCAAAAAGATGATCCGATTATGCCGCAAGATTCCGGTGCTATAATCGATGCCATTTTCTATAATAAAACACCCGAACGCGGCGGAGACGGCGGAAACTGGAATGAGCGTAATTCGAAGCCACCTCTTTCCGCTTGGGCAGTGTGGAATATTTATACGGCTACAAAAGATAAAGCATTCTTAAAGGAAATGTATCCAAAACTAGTTAACTATCACGAATGGTGGTATTCTAACCGAGACCATGACAAAAACGGCATCGCAGAGTACGGTAGCATGATTAGCGACGCAAACTGGAAAAAAGATGCGAACGACAATAATATCAAAGATGCCAACGGAAATTATGAACTCAATGATGAAGCAGTTATCGAAGCGGCTGCTTGGGAAAGCGGTATGGATAATGCCGTTCGTTTTGACAAAGATGGCGTTGGAAAAAACGATCCCGGTGTGTTAGTTTTTGAAAATAAAAACAGCGATAACAAAGTGATCGGTTACTCTATCAATCAAGAGTCTGTTGATCTAAATGCCTACCTTTATGCAGAAAAAGGTTTCCTACTCTCGATGGCAAATGAGCTAGGTAAAGATAACGATGCTAGTAAATACAAAAAAGAAGGCACAAAAGTACAAGACTACATCGAAAAAAATATGTATGACAAAGATACAGATTTTTATTATGACCTGCAAATAACGGACGATGCTTCCAAAACAAAACTGCTCGTAAACCGAGGAAAAGGAACAGAAGGCTGGATTCCGCTTTGGGCAAAGCTGTCAGATTCAGATAAGGCAGAAAAAGTACGCGAAAACATGCTATCCTCAA
The DNA here is from genome assembly GCF_000525835.1 of Listeria grandensis FSL F6-0971. GTDB lineage: Bacteria > Bacillota > Bacilli > Lactobacillales > Listeriaceae > Listeria_A > Listeria_A grandensis. The sequence continues at coordinate 87,213 of NZ_AODD01000005.1, read as the reverse complement.
ATAAATTCAACACATACGTGCCATTTCCCACTGCGTCCAAAGACAATCCGCGATTCAGTGCCACAGAATATTGGCGCGGACCAGTTTGGCTCGATCAAGCATTGTTCGGTATAGAAGCCCTACAAAATTATGGCTATAAGTCAGACGCAACCTTCTTATCCAAAAACTTGTTTAACCATGCAGAAGGCTTGATGGGCAACGGTCCAATTCATGAAAATTACGATCCGCTTACCGGAGATGGCTTAAGCACAAAAAACTTTAGCTGGTCTTCTGCCGCCTACTATTTAATGTACCAAAATACAATTGTAGGCAACAAAACAACCAGTCAGACTGGGATAGAAAAATAATATCTTCTGTGCCTACAATTTCAATGTTTATAAATAGTATCAACCATTTCCCTGATAAAATACAAAATCGCCCAGCCTATCATTTTGGCTGAGCGATTTTCTATGCTTTACAGCGCGCAATAGCATCGAATCTGTTTCAAAAAATACATGGCTTTATGCAGTGGTTGATGTGATTTCTATTATAGGAAGGTCTATCATTTATCTAGGGAATCACGAAGGAGCTGATACGAGAGAGCATTAAATGCAAAATAGGATTGATAATATTTAAATATAATTGGAGGATGAACATGAAAAAAAATAAATTACTAAAAATTGGGATAATAGCCGCAATAACATTGATGAACACAGGAGGTCTATTAAGTAGGACGAGCGTTGATGCTAGCGCTAAGAATATTTTTAACCTTCAACAACCTCCTATTTCCACTACATTACCGCAAAAAAAACTGGACATAACAGGTATTTTTGCAAATTTAATCTATGAAGCGGCTTTTACGAATAAAATCAATGATTCCTCAGGCCATATGAATGGTGGTCCCTATCCTTTCGAAAAAGAATTTAATGAGCATTTGGATTGGTATAAAACCGTAGACAAAGAGACTTGGAAAATAGAATCCGATGTACAACTCAAAGCCACCTATCTACCAAATATCAAAAAATCTAACAAAACTGTGATTTTAATTCATGGTTTCAGTAGCCAGCCAAATTTTATGGGGGCATGGGCAAAAGTATACTATGATTTAGGTTACAATATTTTAACACCAGAAATGAGAGGCCATGGTACTAGCCCCGACAAACAACGATCGCTTGGTTGGAAAGACAAAGATGACATCGCCCAATGGGCAAAATTGCTAAACGAGAAAACAGGCGCCGATTCTGAGATTATTTTATCTGGCCTATCTATGGGGCATCTATCGCAATGATGAGTTCAACAGCGACAGAATTACCCCAAAATGTGAAAGCAATTATTGAAGACTGTGGCTACACGTCTATTGCAGAACAAGTGAAGTTTCTTATTAACGATAAATTGGGCTTTCTAAATGATGAGACAAGAGCGTTGGTTTATCATAAATTAAATGATTTATTATTGGAGCGTCAGGGCTTCAAAATGGAAGAGGGTTCTGCGATCAACCAAATTAAGCAATCCAAAATTCCTTTATTAGTTATCCATGGTGACAGTGATACAGCTGTCCCAACGAGTATGGCAAAAGCAATTTATGAAGCCTCACCCGCGCCTCAAAAAGAGATATTATTAGTACCATCGGCAAGCCATCCAGAAGCCATCCTATTCGACCTACCGCAATACCAGCAAAAAGTCGCCAGCTTTTTAGAAAAAGTATGGTAATAAAATCATAAAAAAACAGACAAATGTTAAGCGATTGAAGCTGAGCTTATTCAAGCATGCCAAGTCGGCATCATGAATGAGCTCTCTTTTTAGCAAGATAAGCGCGCCTCCTTGGTCTGGAAACGCGCTTTCACTATACCTATTTTCTATGATTTACTACACTTGCGAACATATAGAGAAATCAAACTTATAATTACCAACAGTAAACCGAATACTATAGCTACTTTATTCATTTCTTCTCCTGTTTTTGGAAGTTTAGTCTTTTTTACTGTTGATTGGTTATATTTAGATTGCATTTTTACATCAAAGATACTATGTTCAGCCAAGTTCAGCTTATTTTTAGTACTAGTTACCGCACTTTTATTATCATCTATGTTTGTAACTTTCTTCGTGAACTTATTATCTTTGAACGCTTCTTCATCCTTATCCAGAGCTGGTGCTGGAAGGCTTTTCTTATTCTCTTTGACTGTTACATAAGCAGTACTTTTTACGCCTCCATAAGAATACTCGATCGGGTAGATTCCTTCTTTCGTGACATCCACCGTTCCGATGGCTTGAATGCTTTGAAACTTGATTGGATCGCCATTTTTATCCGACGCACTTTCGAAATTGTCAGAAGCACTCCAACTCTCGCCAATGTGAACTATAGAATCTTTAACCGCTATTTTCGTTTTATCTTTCTTATAATGATACGTAATTATTTGTGCCTGATCTGTATAGTTTCCAACAATGCTATTTCCCTCCTGTGTCTGGCCGTTTAAATCTCCTGACCCGAAAATATATCCTGGTATATCTTTCGTATGACTTTCAAAAAGGTCTCCAAAAATCGCGTTCTTATCTAATATCTCTTCTTGTTGGCTTATTTCTTTTTGTGTATCATCATCGATATATTGCACTTTCACAGGGGCGGCTTTCTTCAAGTCATAGCTATAGACAACTGTCTGTTCATTTGTATCATCGAAGACGCCAATTCCCTCGGAAACTTGGACTCCATTTAGCGTAATTTCTTTCAGTTCGTATCCTGTAAATGATTTTAATTCTGTTTCAAAAGAATCGCCCCATTTTTTCTCATTCCCGTCCAACTCTTCTTTTGCTAGCTCCTTACCCTCTTTATCTTGGTAGATAACATGCACTGGTTTCGCTTTGTTTTTGGTGTAGGAATAATAGACTTTGATTGTCTGATTAGGATCTGGATAGGTTCCTGCTGCATTGTCGGGTATGTGTGATAATGCATAGCGATTTATATTTTTAGGCGCAAAATTGTAGGCTTGATTCACGCCTCCGCTCTTAACATCTACAGGGCTTATCTCCTCTTTTGTATCTTTGTCAATGTAGTGTAGTTCGACTGTACCACCAATATTAGGCTCATAAAGGTAGGTTACTTCGCTATTCGTATCGCTAAAAGTTCCGGATGTATTGTCTGGTATATCAACCAGATGGTAACCTTTTATGAATTTGGGTGTTGTTACGTATCGCTCCTCATATTTCCCCGTTAAGATTTCTTCTGTTGCAATTTCTTTTTGATCATTTTTGTTAATATAGCGTACTTTTACTTGACCAGGAGCGTCATCTTTTTTTTAAAGAGTAAGTGAGTTCGCTTGAATATTTCACGTCATTATCATCCGTAAATTTCCCATGTGGATTACCTTGAATTTCTTGTAGTGTATAGTGATCGGTTTTCAACTGTTTTTAAAATATCTTGAATCGCTTTGTTTTTTTCAGATCCGTCAAAAGATTCATCATGTTTCCCGTACATTAGATAGCTTTCATCTATTAGCCTGCCTTTATCATCTTTGAAACGCACAATGACCGGTTTGCCATCATTTTTTTCGTAAACAAACGTAATTTCTTGTTGTTTATCTGTTACTTGACCACTAATCTCGTCCTTTTTCTGTCGATAATGATCTATATTAATTGCCTGCTCTTTAAATTTAGAGCCATAATTTAGTCCTGTTAATTTCTTGTCTGGATGAATGGTCTTGCCTTTTTCATCAACGTAATGAATAACTATCGGAGCTCCTTCAGATACTTTATAGTGATAGACAATTTCTTGGTTGTCATCTGTTAAATATCCTTCTTTCTTTTCACTGCTATCTACAAGTGTATAAAAAGGAATTTCTTCTCGAGGTGTAACTGTATATTTATCTCCCCACTTTCCAGATATTATTTTATGGTCGACGCCTGGGATGGTGTTCCCATCTTCATCTACATATTTTACAGTCAGCGGCTTCGCTTGCTTTAGTTTGTATTTAAATGATTGTTGTTGCGGTTTCTCATCTAGCTTTATTCCCATTTCCTCTTTGCCATCTATCGTTTCATAATGCGCCATCTTTTTTGCCTTCGCTGTTACTGTATCGCCATATTTACCTGTCAGAATATCAGGTGTGGGACTTCCGAAAGCTTCTCGTTGCTTATCATTTAGAGTGGATTCTGCGTTCACATGGTTGACCGATACATTTCCGCCTTGCTCTCGTTCAAATTGATATTCCGCATTAATTTCCCCATCTCGATAGCTTCCGGTCGTATTTTTTTCGCCAACGTATTTGTAATGTTGGTTTTTAATATATTCTTTTTTGGCTGTGTAGTCTTTTTGTACGTCTTGGTTGTAGGAGTTGCCAATTTTTCCGTGTATCACACTTTCATTCATAATAGATTTTCCCGTGTCAACGTCTGTATAGGAAACTTTTACTGCGCCTTCTTCATTAGCTTTCGTGACGTGTACTCTGATGGATATCGGTTTATCTAATACATCTTGGGAATATAACGTTTGTTCCGAGCTTCCCCAAAAAACTTCTCGTTCTAGCGTGTGGAATACTGTGTAAACACTGCGAACTTCTAATAAAAAGCTTGTATCGATTTTTTTATTTGTTTTGGCAGTAATCGATATGGAACTCGGATCAGTTTTAGTTGTGCCGTTACCGGGGCGCTTGTAGTCGATGGATAGTAAATTATTATCCACGCCGACGGTAGTATAAATAGGATTCATGCTAATGACATACGCTTCTTTTTTCCAGGTAGGGCCTCCCTCGCTATACTTTGTTGACTCTCCTGTCTTATAGGAAAATTTATTAGTTAACGGAGTGGTTACTGTATTAATACGCTGTTCTGAATTGCTTTGAATTATTCGCTTTACATTTTCTGTTAACTCTGCTTTCGATTCATTTTTCGCCGCCTCGACTCTTTGCTCCAGAGCAGCATAGACTACCTTAGGCTCCAGCACAAACGTAAAAAATGGAAAAATCAAAATCATTACTACAAATATTTTTAAAAACCTCTTCATCTCGAACCTCCGATTATTTTTGTAACTAGATTATAATTTCGTTTCAAAATTATGAATAATGATTATTTTTTTAGTATCATTATTTATTTTGATCATCAATTCTTATGTAGTTAAACATTAGGCCAACGCAAGATATACTTGTCACCAATAGTTTTTTTGTAATGTTTTAAAACCAGTGTTTATTTTACAACTTTATCCTACTCTGCTATAGTAACATTATTAATTGAGACTTTGTATGTACAATTAGTGTTTAGCGCTAGACATTAATTGTGAATAACAACGAAGGGGGTATCATTTTGATTCCAGACTATTTGCAAAAAGAACTAAATATTTTATTCTTTATCATCAAAAAAGACAAAACTTCGCTACGAGATATCTCCACATCTTTAGGCATTTCTAAACAAACTGTAAAATCGAACATGGTCAGAATCAATCAATCATTTGATCAATATCTAACAATGAAAGACTTCATTACATCAGACAATACGGGCACTATTCGTGTGAACCAGCAGTATGAGAAAAAAGCTGTAGAATGTTCTTATATTTTGAAATTAAAATTGCTGAAACTTGTAGTCATATTCAATTATGCCGTGTTACTTACAACTAGATCCGTAATTACGAAACAAGAGGTACTCGATTTATTATTTATTTCAGAGAGCTACTTCACCAAATTAACATACAAATTAAACACATTTTTGAAACCGTATCATATTAAAATAATAATTTCTGATAACAAAGTTTCCCTTGAAGGTAACGAAGTATTTATCAGACTCTTTTCCTACATATTTTTATCAGGATTCTTTTCAGGATTTAGAATGGCCTTTTACCAATATAAGCATAGATGAAATTAAATCAACAGTTCCTCCAGCAGGGCTACAAAACGCTCATCAAATATCCAACACGAAAGAAAGGTCTCTCTATATTTTTTATGCCATTCTTTATACGAGAATAAATGAACAAAACTTTATTAAAAATCCTGATTCTACTGAACTTTCGTCATTCTTTGAACTCATCAAAAATAATTTTGACGTTGCGCTAATTTTTCACAAAAATAGGTTTGGTCATCTCAATCGAATTAACAAAAAAAATGAAATACTTGTTTTTAATTTTCTTTCTAGAATATTTATTTCAGATATTATTCCTAGAGAACAAAAAATTCGACTCGGAAAAACTTTTTCTGCCCAAAAACATCCTTATTGTGTACTTTCGAAAGATATCTATACTCGCTTTTCCACGCTAACATCCTTCGCTCTATCAGAAGAGCAAGAATATATTTATATCTATTATTTGTCGCTTATAATCTCCTTGTATAATTTAATTGGTGATGCATTTCTTAGTTTTGTTGACCTATATATCCCAAAACTCACCATTTATTTGCCAAAGAAAGATAATCTAGCTGATGCTATAAAGGAAAAACTTGCTCCCATCATTGATGATGAACATCATCTGGAAATGATATGTAACCTTTTGCATTCTTTGCTGCATTCCGAGAAAAACCCTAAGATCTATATTTATTTACAAATGACGAAGGATTTTACAGCTATTTATGTTATCAAAAATCGTTTGTCTTCGCTGTATAACAATAATAATATTTCTGTCACTAGCGACTATTCAAAAGCAGATATTATCGTGACAGATACACTTGAAAAAGCCACACCGAATAAACATGTATTCTATCTGGATTCTACTAGAAACATGGAAAGGTGGACGGAATTAACAACTATTATTCAAGATAAATTCCGCGAGAAAATAAACTTGGGAGAAGAACTGTAATTAGTTCCGTGCTAGTAAGTGACGACGTCAAAATTTTGATACACAAAATGAACATACACAGACTAAGATGAGTTTCATTGAGCGCATGTGCATCGTAAATACCTTTAGCAGAGAAATCGAACGTCCACTAGATTATTTTTTCCGTAATCGATTCCAGCCATGTCCCAATTTAGTTTGCATACGCTGAAACACTAAGAACTGCTGACGCGAACGTTTGAGTTTCTTGTATCTTCTCGGATTTTTCTGATAAAACTGCTGATGAAAATTTTCGGCTAGCCAAAAAGTAGAGGCTGGTTCAATTGCTGTCACGATTGGGTGATTATATCTCCCTGACTCTGCTAGATCTTGTTTCGACCGCTCCGCAATTTGGCGTTGTTCCTCATTTGTCACAAAAATAACAGGCCTATAACTACTGCCACGATCGGCCATTTGACCAAACGCATCGGTGGGATCCGTTAACTGCCAGTAAAGCTCGACTAGCTCTTTGTAACTCCAAATTTGTGTATCGAAAATAATCTCCACTGCTTCAACATGACCTGTATAACCGCCGACCACTTGCTCGTATGTCGGGTTATCCATATGCCCACCAGTATAGCCAGATACCACTGAGATGATTCCAGACCTAGTCTCGAACGGTTCTACCATGCACCAGAAACAGCCACCAGCAAAGATAGCGCGTGCTTGATGTGGGCCATCTCCTTGATAATGCGCGGATAAATCGAAGGAACTGCCAGCAAGAGGGTCATTCGTGATTTTCAAATAAAAGTCCGTCACATCAGGCGTTAAGTTATTTCTTAAGGCAAGCGGACGTAATTCGGCCTCAAGCTTCGCAATCTGATCTTCAAATTTCGCTCCGTTGTCGATGCCAGCCTTTGCAATCCGCAACAATGAACGTTCCCAATCGCGCGTGGCTGGATTTAGCAGTAAATTATAGAGATCACCGATAATTTCGGATTGGTTGTTTTTCATTTTTAGGACCACCCTCGTGAAATGGAATAAATAAATCATAGTGAATCTCATCACATGAAGTTATAACCTTCTAATGTCCATCAATTCGCAATATTAACCGGAACTTTCGCATCATGAAAACGCGCGGCCAGTTCTCGGGAGAGCGCTTGATCCGTCACTAACCCCTCGATGTCTTCTATCTTGGCAAATGTTGCGATGGAGCTTTTGCCAAGTTTGCTGTTATCGATGAGTGCGATTGTTTTTCGAGCTGTCGCAACCATTTCGCGTTTGAGTTCGACTTCATATAGGCTAAAATCGGTCAGACCATCAGAGGCGTTTAGCGCATACGCGGACGTGAATAGAATATCCACATTTACTTTCTTCAAAAGTTCATGACCGATTAGGCCTTCAATCGAATTGGAACCGCTACGAACGATACCTCCGATGATGATGACCGTCAAATTCGGATTTTCTTTTAGCATCGCGGCAGTTGTTAAGCCACTCGTCACGATGGTTAGGCGTTTTGTTGATTCTTTGATAAATTTCGCAAGTTCAAAACAAGTCGTGCTAGCATCAAGAATGATGCATTGGTCGTCTTCGATATATTCAAAAGCCGCTGCTGCAATGCGTTGTTTCTCGGATCGATGTTTCTTTTCGCGGACGGCGTATTTTTTGTCGATGTCGTCTTTTTCTTTCATCATGGCGCCACCGTGTGTCCGTGTGAGTAATCCTTGCTTCTCCATGGCATTTAAATCGGCCCGAACAGTTGCTGCTGAGACGTTTAATTTCTCGCTCAGTTCGTTGACGGTTACTGTTTTTTTGTTCTTGAACCCTATGTAAAATCTCACTTCGACGTTGATTTGCGAACATGGATTTTCACCTACTTTTTCATATAATGGTGTAATTCATCGTTTTTTTCTATTTGCTTTCAATAAATCACATTTTCATTTTACCACATGCCTACCAATAATTGTAGTATCTGGCAAATAAAAGAGAGTCTAAGCAAGCATGCGCCACACTCAGACTCTCGTTCCTCAATTGTTTTGTAGTGTTGCCAAAATTTGATTCGCTATTTTTTCAGCGGAGAAACCGAAGTCTTCGGCGAGTTCTATGCCTGGGCCAGATTTTCCGAATGTGTCGATGGCGATGATCTTGCCTTGATCACCAACGTATTTGTGCCAGCCTTGGGATGAGGCCATTTCGATCGCTATCCGGTGTGTGATTTCGATTGGGAGTATGGCCTCTTGGTAGTCTGCGGATTGGCGTTCAAATAGTTCCCAACTCGGCATACTAATAACACGGGCGCCGATATGTTCTGTCGCTAAGCGTTCGCGAACTTCCATTGCTAGGGAAACCTCCGAACCGGTTGCAATTAGGAGCATGTCTGTCGTATCGGTTGGTGATTCGGCAAGGATGTAGGCTCCTTTTTCGACGTCTGTCGCAGCTCTTGTGTCGGTCGTTGGCAGTATTGGTAACGCTTGACGGCTGAGCACGAGCATCACTGGGTTTTCTTGTTGTGTTAGCGCGTATTTGTAGCTGGCAACCGTTTCATTCGCATCTGCCGGCCTTAAAACGACGAGGTTTGGCATCGCCCGGAATGAGGCTAAGTGCTCGATTGGCTCGTGTGTTGGACCATCTTCTCCAACCATGATCGAATCGTGCGTCATCACGTATGTTACTGGAAGATTCATGAGAGCAGCCGAACGAATCGCGCTCCGTAAGTAGTCTGAGAATACGAAAAAAGTTGCGCCATATGGCTTGATTCCACCGTGTAAAGCCATTCCATTCAAAATGCCACCCATCGCAAATTCGCGGACGCCAAACCAGATATTTTTGCCTTCATAGTGATTGGCGAGGAAGTCATCGCTGTTTTTAATCATCGTTTTGTTGGAAGATGACAGGTCTGCCGAACCGCCAAACAGGCCTGATAATTGGGGCACTAGCTCGTTTAAAAGCGTACCGGAAACATCTCTTGTCGCCACCGGGGCATCGTTTGTCGTGTATGTTGGTAAAACGAGTGCTTGATCCGCGGTTTCTTGATTGTCGATAAGGCGTTGCAGTTTCTCAGCTTCTTCTGGGTAGTCGGTTCTGTATTTGTTGAACGCCTGGAGCCACTTCGATTCGCGGTGGTTTCCTTTGGATAAATAGTAGTCTTTTTGATAGCCGACTGTTTTTGGTAATTCAAATGGGTCTAGTTCCCAGCCATAGTTTTTCTTGATTTGGGCGATTTCTGCTTTGCCAAGTGGTGCACCATGTGCTGCGGCTGTGCCTGCTTTGCTCGGGCTTCCATCACCGATTATAGTTTTAATCTCAATCAAAGTCGGTTTGTTGGTCTCGGCTTTTGCTAGAAAAATGGCGCTGTTGATGGCCTCGACGTCATTTCCATCGGGTACGCGCAAGGTTTGCCAGCCTGCCGAGCGAAAACGCAAATCGATGTCTTCGGAAAAACTCTGCGCAAGATTGCCGTCTAGGGAAATATCGTTGGAATCGTAGAGCACGATGAGTTTGCCGAGTTGCAGATGGCCGGCGAGTGAGCTTGCTTCGTAGGAAATGCCCTCCATCAAGCAACCGTCACCGCACAAGACGTACGTGTGGTGATCGATGACGTCATGGGACTCCTTATTGAACATCGCGGCAAGATGCGCTTCTGCCATCGCCATTCCGACGCCCATCGCGATGCCTTGACCTAGTGGACCTGTTGTGGCATCGACGCCGGGCGTGTGGCCGAATTCCGGATGACCTGGCGTGGCACTGTCTTTTTGACGGAAGTTGCGCAGGTCTTCTTTGCTAACATCATAGCCAAAAACGTGAAGCAGGCTGTACAGTAGCGCGGAGCCGTGACCGGCGGACAAAATGAAGCGGTCCCGGTTGAACCAGCTCGGATGTGCCGGATTAAATTTTAAATGATTTTTCCATAATGTAAAGGCCATTGGTGCCGCGCCCATCGGTAGGCCTGGGTGTCCTGAGTTCGCTTGTTCGACCATGTCCATTGATAGTACGCGTAACGTTTTTATCATTTGTTGATCCATGAGTGACATATGCGTCCTCCTTCTATTGAATGGTGTAGCCGCCGTCGATCACTAGATTTTCACCAGTGATTAAATTCGCAGCGTCGCTTGCTAAGAATAATGCCGAGGCCGCGACCTCTTCTGGATAGCCAAAACGGCCAATCGGAATCTGTTTTTTCATCGCTTCGCCGACTTCTCCGGCCCATGCTTTTTTGCCGAGTTCTGTCAGGATAACGGTTGGCGAGATAGCGTTCACATTGATTTTATGCGGCGCCCATTCCATCGCCAAAACTTGCGTCATCGAGACGATCGCGGCTTTACTTGCACAGTACGCCACATGTTTATCCAGCGCGACGACCGAAGCTTGGGAAGCAATATTGACGATTTTCCCGCCGTGGCCTTGTTTGATCATCACATTTCCCGCTGCTTGCGCGATAAGGAATGATGCTTTTAGATTCAGCTCCATCGTCTTGTCCCAGTAGGATTCAGGAAGATCCGCTGCTTTTTCGAGAAGAGCAATACCTGCTGAATTCACCACGATATCGACACGACCGAATTTCTCTAAGACGGTTGCCATCACGCGTTCTACGTTTTCTTTTTTCGTAATGTCGGCTTGGATGCCGAGCGTTCGTGCACCGCCAATGTGTTGCGCGATTTCGGCTACATCTGCCTTAATATCCACGAGCACGACCCGCGCACCTTTTTCGAAAAACAGCTCCACGATCGCCCGGCCAATCCCACTTGCACCGCCAGTTACGACAGCCACTTGATCTGTTAATGCAAAATTTTTATCGAACATGTTCGTCACTCCTCGATTTGATTTTTACTCCAATACGCTTTCTGGCAAACTTACGAGAAAATTCGTCAAAATAAGATAGGCTGATGTCGCGCCTGGATCTTGATTGCCGAGGGACCTGTCTCCAAGTCTGCTAGAGCGGCCTCGTTTAGATAGCAAATCGATAGTCGAAATCATGCCTGTTTCTGCCGCAACCACTGCCACGCGGAATGCTTCTTCAAAGTTGCCAGATTCGGCAAATGCGCCTTCTAATGCGATTCGCGCTGGTTCCAGCGTGTCAATCATCGTTTTATCGCCAACTTCGGCCTGACCGCGTTCTTTCACACCGCCCATAAATGCCAGCCAAAAAGCCGTCAAATCTGCGTCGCTAAGTATTTCTTTGCCCTTAATCGCCTTCGCCCCGCGCAAAAACCCCGTGGCGTAAAGCGGACCAACCGAAGACCCGACGGCTTCTAGGAAGGTTTTCCCCGCCAGAACCGCTAATTTGGAACAATCTAATTCGTCCTGTTGTGCCAACTCTTTTTTGATCGCCTGCCAACCAATCGACATCGTCACGCCATGATCCCCGTCGCCTAATTTTCGATCGAGTTCGCATAAATAATCTTTTTCCCGTTCCATCGTTTCTGTTACGATATTCAAAAAATCGCGAAAATTCTTCGCACTATACATACTCATCACGCCTCCTTATTTCTGCACATACATCGGGCAATCAGCTGGGTAATCGATGCATTCCTTTAGCTCCGCATCCAATTTTATCAGCGTCACCGAACTGCCGCCCATCTCAAGTGACGTGCTGTAATCTCCAATAAATGACCGGTAAATACGAATACCACGCTCGCTCAAAAGTTGCTCCACACGCCGGAACATAATCAGCAGTTCCATTCGCGTCGTTGAGCCCAATCCATTGATTAGCACCGCAACCTCTTCTCCCGTCTCGATCGGCATATCTCCCAAAATCGCTGCAACGAGACGGTCTACCACTTTGTCCGCTGTCTCCAATTTACCTTTTTCGATGCCGGGTTCGCCGTGATGGCCCAATCCGATTTCCATTTCATCTTCTGCGAGCGTGAAACTCGGCTTCCCAGTTTGCGGTAACGAACACGGTGACAAGCCCACGCCCATCGTCCGCGTCACGTCATTCGCATGGTTCGCAAGCCGCGTCACACCAGCCAAATCATGGCCCAGCGCCGACGCCACACTCGCCACTTTTGTCACGAAAAATTCACCCGCGATGCCGCGCCGTTTTGCCATCTCCGTTTTAGGAGCCGAAGCGACGTCATCCGTCACGACCACAGACGCCACCTCAATATCATGCTCCAAATCAGCCATCTCCGCGGCCATCCCAAAGTTCATAATATCCCCAGCATAGTTCCCGTAAACGTACACCACTCCCTTGCCTTGATCAATCGCCTCTGTCACGGCCACAATCGGACCCGGCGGCGGCGATGCGAAAATGTTCCCGACCGCCACACCATCCGCCATTCCCGCGCCAACGTAACCCATGAAAGCTGGCTCATGTCCCGAACCACCGCCAATCAAAACGCCGACCTTATCCGCATCCAGCGTCTGACGCACTAGCGCACGCGGATTTCCCAGTTGCTTCACATATTGCGGAAACGCCTTCACGTAGCCATCGATCATTTCCTCTACCACATGATCCGCGTCATTGATTAACTTCTTCATCCTTCCACACTCCCCGTCTTCAAATAGGCTCTCTCCTGATCTGAAATTTGATCAATTTTCCGTTTTGACTGGCCGCCTGCAAACGCTACATCCAGATACGCGTCCACAATTTTTTTTCGCCAATTCCAGCCCGATTACTTTTGCGCCGAGCGTTATAATTTGCGCGTCATTACTCAGCTGGGCGCGCTCCGCCGAATAGACATCGTGGCACTGCGCCGAACGGATGCCCGGTACCTTATTCGCCGCAATCGACATACCGATTCCCGTCCCACAAACCAAGATGCCACGCTCAACTGTACTCGCCTGAATCGCCGTCCCCACTTGAAACGCGATATCCGGATAATCCACTTCGTCCTCCGAGAAACAGCCAAAATCAACGACCTCATTCCCCGAATCCTCGATGTGCCGTCGCAGCGCCTCCTTCATTTCAAAAGCATTATGATCCGCACCAATTCCAATTTTCATTTTCCAACACTCCAATGCATTTAATCCACCGAACCAGCCGGCACTACTAAATTCTGATTTTTCGGCAAGGTCACAAATTTCATCAAGAAGGCGCTAAAAACGTAAAGTCCCGCGAACACCCAAATGACACCAACCGTGCCCAAACTCCCGATAAAAATCCCCACGACAGCAGGCCCTAAAAATGTGCTCAGCCCTGCGCCTAAATTCAAAATCGACATCGCCGCACCCTTATTTTCAGGGGCAAGCGTTGGCATAATCGCCGAAAGTGGCACGTAAGCCGCCAAGCAAGCACCGAAGCAACCCGCGATCAGCATCGTCAGCAAGAAGTTCGCGCCAGACCAAAGCGGTACGTAATAAAACAACACCGTAAACGTCGCGCAACCCATGCCGCCGAACCACATCACTGTATTCCGCCAGCCGAGCCGATCACTAATCACACCAAACAATAAGTTGAAAATAATATTCACCGACCAAAGGCACGCATAGATTTGTAGCCATTCCCCACGTGTAAAACCAATTTCCATGAAGAATAATGGCATAAACACCGTGAAACCGTACGCTGCCGATGTATTAATCGTCCGAACAATACCGCCCATCCCGATTTTCGGTTTTTCAAAAGCAATCGTGATTCCTTTCAATAAATAAGCCATCGTTGGCCGTTCGCCAGTCCCTTTTTTCGCTGCTTTTTCACGGTTCAAGAAAATCGCGATTGTCGCACCGACAACAACGAAGACTAGCGCACTCCATAACGTTACCATTTCGCCCAAGTAAGGTAGCGCAATGCTTGAGTAGAGCGCCCCCAACACATTCAGCCCACCGCTATAGCAAAACCAGAAAATTCCGACCGCTGAACCTAGTTTTTCCGTAGGCGCCTCATACGCCACCCAAACGAGGAACGAATAGGCAAATAACGGATAACCAAACCCACGAAGAGCATACGTCGGTATCATGACGTATAAATTATGACTTGGTAACCCAACAGAGATAAAAAACACCGAACCGATAATAAAAATAATCACACCAGCCGTCATTACTCGCTGCGCCCCAAACATTTCCGATAACACACCGGAAAGCCAAGCCGCAAGCGCCGCCGCAATCCCATAAACGCTAAACAATAATGCCGACTGCTGAATCGAAAGTCCACCACTGATTAAGAACGGCGACAACCAGCCCTGCTCTAAGCCTTCACCCATCATGAAGACGACAAGCCCCGCGTACCCCATCATTAATTTCGGCGGCAAACCGATTCTGTTTGTTAAACTTTTCATGTCACGTTCCCCTTTCGATTATAGGTTTGGATTTAATACGACCTTCAGCGACTCCGCCCCACTTCTCACCAAGTCAAAACCAGCCTTAAAATCCTCGAGCGGCAATGTATGGGTAACGACACCTTCTGTAGGTAAATCCCCATTTTGAATGCCTTCAATCACAAGCGGATAGCAATACGGACCCAAATGCGAACCAAGAACATCAAGCTCCTTCCTATCACTAATAATACTCCAATCTACCGTCACCGGTTCCTTAAATACTGAAAACTCCACAAAAGTCCCAAGCTTACGAATCAGCGTCAAGCCTTGTTCCACCGACTTCTGCGCACCCGTCGCCTCAATGTAAATATCGCAACCATAGCCATCCGTCAAATCCTTAATAATCGTGATGACATCATCCTTCGCCGGGTTTAGCACCATATCCGCACCAAACTTCTTCGCAAGCTCCAACCGATCCTCAAACAAATCCAGCACAATCAATTTCTGCGGACCAGATTTCTTAATTGCACCGATCATGCCAAGCCCAAGCGTCCCCGCCCCAGCCAGCACCACAACATCACCCAACTTAATATTCGCGCGTTGCACCGCATGGAACGAACACGCATAAGGCTCAATCAGAATCGCTTTTTCAATCGGTAAATCCTCCGGAACCAAATAATTTATCGCTTCTTTCGTAAATTTCATATATTCCGCCATACCACCGTTTACATTCTTCTGGAAACCATATAAATCATGCTTTTCACACATCCAATACTGACCGCGCTTACAAAAACGACAATCCCAACACGGCACAATCTGCTCTGAAATAACACGATTACCGAGCTCAAACTGCGTCACTTGGTCCCCATAACCAACGACGTGCCCAATAAACTCATGCCCTGGAATCATCGGCGCCTTTATGTATGCAGGTTGCTTCTCGTCACCCCAAAAACTAGGAGCCCCATCAAAAGCCTTCAAATCCCCTGCACAAATTCCGCACGATTCCACCTTCACCAAAATTTCGTGAGGCCCAATCTCAGGAACAGCGACTTCCTCCAAACGATAATCACCCGGGGCATACGCAACAATAGCTTTCATTTTTTGAGGGATATCTTTGCCTAACACAACATTACCTGTACTCTCTTGACACATAAGAACATCTCCTTCTTTTTTAGTAAAGCGCTTTCTTGATTACCTCCCCATTATATTTTTATTTACTAACTTTGTCAATCATTTATTTTCGTTTACTTTCGTTTATTGTCAATTTTTGAAGATACTAATAAAAAATACAGACAAAAAAAGCCGAAACAATTATCGATTTTCAAGTCGATATCATGTTTCAGCTATCTAAATTTTCTATTTTTAAAGCACATTCATCAGCCAAATAATAAAGAACACAATGGAAAATGTTGCTGTTCCCCAAACAATCTTAAGATACTTCCAAACCAATTGTCCATTTGAGCCCTGCTGCTGTTCCCGATACGTCTCTACATCTAAGCTAGCCGTCCCGGCCGTCACAATATTAACGACAATCGGCGCTTGATTACGCGTATCTATTTTTTCACGCAAAGGAAAGTGATATTCCTCACCACGAATCGTGAAATTCAGCTCGCACGCCGTTGAATTCGAGGCAGAAAGATACAAACTCCGCTTCTCTCCAACTTGAAAATCATTTCCCTGCTCACGCTGATCCCCACTTACCAAATATGTATCGAAAAGCGTATGCCTTGTCTTATTTTCTATTTTTATCTCATGAGCAACGGCCGACCCAGTAAACAAATGCGTCAAATTAGACATGCCTTCAACCCCTTCAATAGTTTACCCTTTTTTATTCTCGTAAGATTTGCCACCATGATGCGGACACCTCATTTGATATCGAATGAATAATCCCAACCAAGACATAACTTCCCGACATAGCACGATAGCTGTTACGAATAACTCCCGCAAGGCTCCACATAAACTCCCCCACATAAGCATTACCTCTCTTTATTTTTAGTGCTTTCTATAACAAAAAAGTCCGAAGTAAGTTCACTATATAACATAGAAAACTACCTGAACCCTTTTTATGAAAACCTATCACATTCATCTCAAAAATTAGTGATTTTATCTTTATTTAACAAATAAGACCCAAATATATCATTTTTATTTACTTAAGTGCTAGCCGAAGTAAGTGTGTATGTTATATAATGGATTTAAGTCTTATTTTGCACTCAAATTTTTATTTAAGCTAATTTAATTCCACATAAACTAATTTCCAGCTAAATCATTGATCAATTACCCAAATCAGTGGATCTATCATGTGTATTCACCCCTCTGTTGTTTAACCATTACAGGTTAATAATATAGCTATTCTATATAGTATTGTTGTTTTTGTTCCTTATTTCCATCAATTCACAATAAAAATTGGAGGCGTTATCATGAATTTTGGAGCAACCATTAAGAAAATTAGAAAAGATAAAAACCTCACACAGAAAGAGTTATCAGATGGCATACTTACACGCTCACATCTTTCTCAAATTGAAACTAATAATTATTTTCCATCCTATGATAAATTTTTCTTACTCCTTGATAGATTGAATGTTGTTTTTGAAGAATTCCTTTTTATTCAAAACGATCAAAAGATGCATTTCAAACAGCAAATACGCTCAAAGATTAGTGAAGCTGCAAACTTGAATGACACAGAAAAACTTAAAAATTTAGCTATTACAGCTAAAAGATTTGCACGAAAAAACAGAAGATATTACGTATTATCATTATATGTTAATTTGTAAAGCATTGATTTCATATAATATGACCCACACGGTTAACGATGAGATGATCCAATTTGTGAATCCTATCAAGGAATATTTATTCAAGATGGATAACTGGTATTTGTATGAATTAAAATTATTTAATAATATTATCTACTCCTTAACGGTAGAAGAAGCTTTGTTATTTTCTCGTACTTCCTTGAAACGCTTGGATAACTTTCAATATTTTATGGAATTCCAACATACAGAACAGCACATTTATTTGAATTTATCTACACTATGCATGGAATATGAAGATTTTGATGCTGCTAAGAATTTTGCGGAAACAGCAATTGAAAAAGCAAAGAAGTATACTCTTGTCTACGAGAAAGTTTGTTCAGAAATGAATCACGCGATTGCCTGTATCAAACTTGGGCAAGATTTACAAGCATATGAAACCATAAGGAAAAACATGCTTATCATCAATTATTTAGATTTTAATAGCTTACATTCACATTTTTCAAAGTTTCTGGAGAAGTTTAAAATTGAAGTGGAAATTTAGACTGGCTACCCTTATGCCCTTCTTAGCCACAAATTAAAAACGATAATCGCTAAGCTTTTTCATGCTAGCAATTATCGTTTCTATTTACATACTTCCTAATCAAATCATCTACACAATGTGTCTAAATAGTATTGGAATTCGGAATGCTTCTCCACTATAAAACTAAGGACTTTTCTAAACAATAGAAATAATACATACCCTATCATGCACCCTACAAAGTTGAATAGCATATCATCTACATCAAAAATTCTGCACATATACCCAACCGATGCACCAATAATAAACTGGCTAGATTCGATTAATAACGTAAACAACAAGCTTACTATGACCATTTTTGACCATGATGCTTTTGTTAGAAATGAAAGGCCACACCCAAAGGGAATCGTCATGCATATGTTCAAAATATATGTCTTAATATCTATAGTAGCGAAAGGAAGAAGTGACAGTCCCTCCCTTATAGAGTTCCCTTGACCGGTCATACCTTCTGTTGCATAAATAGGGAATTGTGTTAAATTAACCACCCCTGCGAGATAGATATAAAAAACAGTAAAGTATATCATAAACACCCAATTTTTATTCAAAAAGAACTTGAATGCAATAGCACATAGATGATTAACTTAAATATCCACGCAAAAAACAGAAGCTCGAACTCATGATTTTTTTAAGAGTCCTAGCTTCTATTTCTAGTGTTGCTATTTCACCCAAACATAACCATACGGCGGCAATTCACATTTACCATCGCTGATTTGTTCACCTGTGAGTATATTTTTCGTGCCCGCAGTTTCAATCGTAATCGCCTGATCGCTAACGTTTGTATAGCAGTAAACATCGCCTCTTTTCAGCGCGAAAATACGGCTATCACTCGAAAGCACTTCTTGCGGTTGGTACGGATTGAACGCGGTTTCTCCTTGACGAACTTGCGCCAGTTTCTTTAATCCTGTAAAAATGGCTTGGCGGTATGGATTCGTTTCGAGTTCGTTTTGTAATGTCGCTAAATCGAGTTTTTCGCGGTTGATTCGTCTTGGGATTCCGGATGTTTCGGCAGCTTTTTTGTCGTTTCTTGAGCCGAATAAGGAATGGTAATAAACAGCTGGAACACCCATGACGGAGAATAGGATGTGATGGGCGGCGAGCATTTTTTGAATCGCTAGTTCGTCGGATTCGCCGTTGTTGCGTAGCGCCTCGCTGTAATTGATATTGAGTTCGTAGATGGATTTGCTACCATCTGGATTGTTTTTATAGGAAATTTGACCGCCGTTTTGTAGGATTTTTTCGGTGAGCTTTTCGCGGTCGTTGTCGGTTAGAATACCTTCTGTTGGGCGCATGCCGATACCATCATGAGACGCTAGGAAGTTGAAATAGGTGGCGTTTTCTCCCACCCTCATGATGTTTTTTGCCCAGTTGGTAAGGTGGGTCGCGTCATGGGTCGTGAAGGCATGCAAAGTTAGTGGTGGCAACGGGAATTGGTAGACTTGATGAGCTTCGTTGTTACCATCGCCAAAATAACTGATATTTTCTTTATGCGGCACATTGGTTTCTGTAATGATTTGTGTGTTGGGTGCGAAATAGTCTGTGAGCAGGCGCCAAATTTGGATAACGGTATGGGTTTGCGGTAAATGAATGCAAGTCGTGCCAGATTCTTTCCAGAGAAAACCGATGGCGTCTAGTCGAATGGATGTGGCGCCGCGCGTGATGTACGTAAGTAGCGTTTCGGTTAGGCGGGTGAACATCGTTGGGTCTTGGATATTAACGTCAACTTGGTCTTTACTGAACGTGGACCAGACTTGTTTTTCGGACATGCCATATGTGTGAAAAAGTGGGCTTGTTCTTGGGCGGACAACTTTTGTAGCGTCAAAACCTGGCTCTTTTTCCACGAAGGCATGCTCAAATCCTGGGTTTCCTTGTAGGAACTGTTGGAACCAGTCGCTTGATTCGGACATGTGGTTCGCAACGAAATCGTACATGAGTCGGTAATTCCCTGCGAGGTCATCAATGTCAGACCAGTCGCCGAGTTCTGGGTCGATTTGCAGGTAATCTGTCACGGAAAAACCGTCGTCGGATGTGTAAGGAAACATTGGTAGTAAATGGACGTCTGTAATGATATCGGCAACGGTTTCGTCAAGCATCGTGCGCAAGGCTTGTAGTGGTTTTTGATTGGATGACTGAATGCTGTCGCCATATGTGATTAGGTACATATTTTTTTCATTGAGCGCGGCGGATTGCGAAATCGTTTGTTGTTCTTGCGCATCGATGAGTTTTGCTAAACGATTGTTGATATCACTGCGTTTTGGTTCGTCAAAAAGTGTGGTTAAGTGATCGTTTAGTTGCTTATTTAAATCGGATCGCTTCATCATTTTAGAGCTCCTTCATTTTTAGTGTTAGATGGCTTTGTGGTGCGATTTCAGCTGAGCCATTTGTTGGTAATTCGGCCATATTTACGACTACACCTGCGTGACTTGCCTCGATGCTGATTGGCTCGTCCGTTGGGTTGAAAGCGCGTAATATGATGCCGTCGCCGTCTTCTGCTTGTTTTAATGTGCTGAAAAAGGCGTCATCGCTGATTGTGAGTAGGCTCGCGGATGTTGGTAAATCGTGCATCGCTGCGGGTTGTGGTAGTTCGAAACGTTCCACTCGTTCTTCAAAACTATTCAGCGTTTGAAGGTGATAGCTGAGTTGATGTGTGCGAACGCGTTCGGTGGCGCGGAACCAATCGGCAGTCGTGAAGCTTGCGGTGAAGCGATAATGGTAGCTGAATTCTAGGTCACCGAGCATCTGCGCATCCGGTGTTTCCACGACTTTATTGTTGATACCGGAGGCACGGCCGGGACGCCAAGCGATATTGTCTTTGCCAAGCAGTCCGACACTCCGGAAAAGCGTGAGGGCAAGGTAATCCGTGGTCGCCTCGTATTCTTTCAAACCTTGTGTCAGAACGCCAATCGCGCCTTTACTACTAAGACTTACCGCAAAATTTTCAAGCGGATAAATCGGGACTGGCGCTTCGGCAAAACGGTTTTCGCGCCAATTCGCAAAATGAGGATTCAGGTTGGCGCGCTTGATGGCGGTGAACGCTTGGTCGGCGTAACTTGCCTCGCTATTCGGCGCTTCGAACCTGACGCGGATGCGATGGTTTTTCGTTTTATTCGTGAGGCGATGCTTGATGCCAAGCGTGTCTTCGCCTTTTTTGAGTGTGAAAGTGGTCTCGATTTCTGTGCCTTCGCCGCGCGTTAATGTATGGCGAATCGTCATTTCTGAAACGAGATCAGATTGCTTCACCGCGATGCATTCCGCCGTGCTCGCCAGTTCCGCAATGTCCCCTGCAAGTGGAGAAAAATCATACGAATCACCGTCATCGGCTACGTCTTCAAATAGCATGAAATTGGAGAGTTGCTCGCCGAATTGGGTCGTCATTTGTAATTTTCCTGCTACAACTTCGATGGTATAAAAGTCGTTCGCAATTTTGGCATCGTCTTTTGGCGCTACTAGGTTTACAGCGCCCTCGATAATTTGCAAAACCTGATAACTAAGCGGTTCCATCGCGATTTCGGCACTTACAACCGTGCGATAATAGCCTGGAATTTCGACTTCCTGCTCCCCGTCCGCCGTCACGACAACCTTTTTCCCCCCAGAAATGTAGTCTTGAGACAGAATCGTTTGTGGAACAACAACGCCCGACACATCCGCCAAACACACCGTTTTTCCTTTCGTAAAAATGACCGTCTCGACTTGTTTCGTCATCGCTTTTGGCAGTAAGTGAAAAACAAGAACGGCTCCCTGCTCATATTCCGTCCCAATTCCGCGTGCGATTTGCTTTTTCAAAACGTTGATAAGGCTATCACAAATACGCTCGGCTTGCTCCAGACGATGTATAATAGCGCGGTTCGTCTCGTCCGAATTGCAACCACCAATCGAATCATGCGCGTGTACATCAAATAACAGTTTAAAAACCTTATCCAGCCAGCGTTTCGGATACGGCGCGCCATACTTATTCGCCATCACTGCCAGCGGTTCCAGTTGATGATATATCTTATCCTCGATTCGGCTATTCGCGAGTTTAATATCCACACGCTGCGACCGAATCGTATTGTGAATCCGCGACTTCTGCGATGCGAGCAGTTCCCCCTCAATCACCGTCTCAAATTCCGCGTTCTCCCATGCGGCTTCCATAAACGTCTCATAATCCGATAACACGAAGCGATAATCCGATTGTTGTGCATTCAATGCCTCCACCGTCTTCGGAAAATGTTCCCGCACCAACACCTGATCGCCGCCCGCCGGAAGCAACATGTGCGACGTCGATACATTCATTCCACGTAACGTATCCAAAATCGGCGTCAACGTCTCTGCTACATATTCCCCGTCCGTCGCCAAAAATTTCCCTGGCCCATAGCCAAAATACATATAATTCGTTTTCGCCATCACGCCATCCGGAGCTACCCAGCGAAAATTCAAATCCGTCGCGACATCTTCCGTGTACAGACCACGCTGCAAAATCGCGTATTCCATCCCAAAAGACTGAAAGATAGACGGCAAATACGCATTTTGTCCAAATATATCTGGCAAATAACCAATTTTCATACTATGTCCCATCTTCGTCGCCGCACGCGACCCGTACAACAGATTCCGAATCATCGACTCTTTATGCACGAGTAACGTGTCCGTCTGCGTATACCAAGGCCCGACAAAAAGCCGTTTTTGCGTTATAAGTTCCTGCAATTGTTCCTTTCTCTCCGGCAAAATTGCGAGAAAATCTTCAACCACCGACATCTGCGCGTCAAATACGAACGACTTGTACGCCTCATCCCGCTCCAAAACATCCATCAAATGACGCAGATTCTCGATCAGCATCACGTTCGAATCCTCTATTGTAAAATACCATTCACGATCCCAATGCGCATGCGGCACCACGTGAACTATTTTTTCTTCGTTTGTCATTTTTTAAAACCTCACAATCTCTATAAAAACGGATTGGGACCCCAAATTACTGAGTCCCAACATGTCTATTTAATAATCAATTTTTTCGCCATTGCGTTCTTTACGTTTAATAATCGCGTATCGAATGAAAATATTACCAAACGCGATAATTGCGACACCGACTAGCATGCCAACGAGATAGGCTGGCAAATTCTCAACAAGCGGCCAACCCCAGATTGCTGGAAGTGGTAGCCATTGTACCGCGCCGAGTGCCACACCTGTACATGCGCCAGCGATTGCACCGATAATATTTAACGGAATCGTGATCAGCGGGTTGCGAAGCATGAACGGAATCGCACCTTCTGAAATCGCTAGAAAACCGAGCAGGAATGACGTATTTCCGAGCAAACGCAAATCTTGTGAAAAGACGCGGCGGCCAACAACGAAACGGTCAATAATCGTCGCCAAACCGATGCCTAGCGGTGGAATAACGATTGCCAACACACGCGGTGTCAACGGGAAAATACCATCTGCTGACAAGCCAATCGCAATCGCGCCCGCCGCTTTATTCACCGGACCACCAAGATCAAATGCAGTTGCAGCAGCAATCATCGCCGAAAGACTAAGCGTTCCAGACGTACTCATACTCGCAATCGTGTCCGCAATCCATTTATTAAGATGTCCGAATACCGGATCAATAACGTATAAATTCAAGATAAAAATAACCAAAACACTGATTCCCGGCACGATTAGCATTGGCTTCATCGCCACCAGATTTTTCGATAATTTGACGCGTTGATTCAAGAATTTTGCAACGTAACCTGCTGTTAGACCTAGGATAAGCGCGCCTAGGAAACCACTCGGAATCCCGCCTTCAATTCCCCAGAACGTATAGTGCAAGCCGCCTGCGAACAAACCACCCGCAAAACCAGCAATCAAGCCAACGCGGTCAGCAATCGCATACGCAACGAACATCCCAAATACCGGATAAATGAACTTGAAGAGCATATTGCCAAAACCATCAAGGTAATGTAAAAACTCTTGCAACCCGCCAACATTATTGTACGTCGGATCGCCAATCATGCCGATATCAAGACCAAGCGCATAAACCCATGTCAGCTTCGCGATACCAAGCATCAAGCCTGCTGCAACGATGAGTGGAATCATGTAAGAAATCCCAGTCATGATAGCTGCCGTTACATCTGCGCCAACTTTTTTCCAGCCCGTTTTTTGATTTTTGCTTGCAACAACGCCTTCTGATTCCGCGCTCGCCTCCACTGTACCATCTGGGTCTGATAGCGTCCGAATCAGGATTTCCTTCGCGTGACGCAACGGATCAGCGACTTTGACTTCGACGTAATTTTTGCCAACAAAGCGCTCTTTATCCTTCACTTTCGTATCCACGGCGAACAAAATCGCGTCTGCTTTTGCAATCGCTGCTGCGTCGTGCGTGTCTTCCATCCCGTTCGCGCCCTGCTTTTCGACACGAACATCGATTCCTAACTCTTTCCCGGCCTGTTCCAACGCTTCTGCGGCCATGTACGTGTGGGCAATACCCGTCGCGCAAGCCGTGATTGCCAACACCGATTTCCCAGCATAGGCTGAATCGCCAGCCACGATTTCTGTCACCACTTCATCACCAAGCGCTGCAAAAAGTGCCTCTTTACTAGGCGCCGCAAGCAGTCCATCCAAATACGATGCGTTCATCAATCGGCCACTAAGTTCCGCCAACAGTTTCAAATGCGTCGTGCCTGCTTCCTCGTCTGGAATCGCTAACAAAAACACTAACGACACCTGATTCGTCGGGTCAACAGACTCCCAAGCGTTCGCCGCTAACGGTGTTTTCAATTTTGCCACAGTGAAAACAGCTTTATTCACGACACTCGATTTGCCGTGTGGAATTGCTAAACCGCGCTCCATTCCAGTTGCCGAATGCGCCTCACGCTCTAAAACCGCCTGTTGAAACGCCGCTTTATCAGATATATAGCCTTCCTTGTCTAAATGATCCACTAAAAATGAGATTACTTCTTCCTTTGACGTAGCTTCGATGTCATAGAAAACTAAATTTTGCGTCGTCATCTCTTTTAAATTCATCGTCAATCCTCTTTTCTAAGTTCATGAATTCGCTTACAGAATACCTTTCGAAAGTATAATCGAAGTATAGCATAAAGCCGAAAGCCTTTTCATACAGAATCCGTATAATTGTACGACGCACCCTATTATTCTCTTTCAAATCGTGATAAAGTAGGAAATGAAGCGATTGGAGGTTTTTTGAAGTGGGAAAAGTAGCAGAACGTTTTGTCGAAGATATTACGAATTTGAGCGACTCGGAGAAATATATTTTTTATTACGCGGATAATCATATCGAACAGGTGAAAAATATCACGCTAACCAACCTGGCCGAGATACTAAATACTTCCAACACCACGATTATCCGGATGTGCCACAAGCTTGGTTTGCAAGGCTTTTCAGAATTTAAATTTATTCTAGCCAGCTTCAGCAATCAAAAAAAGACTCGCGAAAACGGGAGTCTCAAAGAAGATTATTTGGCCCAGCTGACCCAGACCATTCACGCCATTGACCTACCCAAAATGGATTATATCGCCACGAAAATTCTAAACGCGAGCACCGTTATCGTGGTTTCTGTGGGTTTGACTAAAATGATCGGTGAATATATTGGGAAGCGACTGATTCAAGTGCAGAAGCCGACGATGTACGCCTATGAATCGCATATTATTGACCTTTTGCCAAGTTTTATTAAGCCGAACGATGTGATTTTATTCGTATCGATGAGTGGCGACACGAAAACGCTGGTTCAGGCCGCGCAGAAACTGGAGTATAGCGGTTGTTTTATGTTTGCCATTACGAATCATGGGGATAGCGCCCTCTCACAGCTCATGGATATGAATCTGAGCAGCGATATCCCAACCGTTTCTTACGCTGGATATGATATTACATCGCGTTCTGGACTGATGATTCAAGCGGATATTTTATTAGAAGTATACTTGAAAAAGATGTTAGAGCGCGATAAATGATGTTTTTACCCCTCTATCACACAACAATACGAACTCATTGGCAGCACCGTGTCCACCTGAATCAGATTCGTCTGCGTCAACAGCAACTCTTTAAATTTCGCCGGTAGCGCCTCTTGTTTCGCGATTTCCTCCGCGATATGGTTGACGACAAACGACGCCTCCCAACCCGCATCTTGCATTTCCGGCGTCCAAATATCAGCTTCCCTTGTTACCTGCCAGCCTTGACTTTGCGCCATTTTCACGACATCATCCGGCGTGATAAACGTCCGCACATTCGATTCGGTTTCTGACTTAAACGCCTCATATTGCGCCTGCACCAACACCGCCAACAAATGCGATTCCTGTCGCGGATCCGTAATCTGCGGGTTCCACTCCGCAAAACAAATCCGTTTCGCCCATTTTTTCACAACTTGGAGCATTTCAAGAAGTTCGGCTCTAGAGCTGAAGTACCAAGAGGCATGCGAGATAACTGCGACGTCAAACGCTTGGTCTTCAAACGCCAGATCACCACGCAAAATATCCGTTTCCAGCTTAAATTCAATACGCGATCCGAGCTCCGACTGCAACAAATAATACGTCGATTGAGCGAGTGTGAATGGCGCGCCGTAATCTGGTGAAGCGATGTCGACCGCATACACAGAGCCAGTTTTGCCAACATGATAGGCTAATACTGCCGTCGTGTCGCCTTGCCCACAGCCGACCTCAAGCACCTTGTCGCCCTCTTTTATTCCCCAGAATTCCGCAAGCTTGATGCGATGTCCTGTTTGTACTGTTTGAACCTCGTCCGACGCCGCATCCCGAAGCATGCACGCCACAATTTTTTCCGTTTTTGCCTTCATATGTAACATCCTTTCCAACTTTACATTTTTCGCGCGATTCTTTACGCCCTCTTTACAGAACCTCAAAACAAATCGGCATTTCACTCGCTATAATAAGGCGTATGAGGAGGGGAAAAATTTGAATAAATTCGTAACTGTTACTGGTGTTGTCGTTGTTGGAAGCTCTTTACTGCTCGCCGGGTGTGGTCCTAGTGACGTGAACTCGTTCGCCGCCAAACAAACCCAAACACAGGTCAAGCCGGGTGGTCAAATTAAGCTGGACGGTGCCGTAAATATTCGTGATCTTGGTGGCTACAAAACGACCGATGGCAAAACGATTAAGTCCCACAAACTAATCCGTGCCGCCGAACTTGCCAATCTTTCCAAAAGCGACATTAAAAAGCTGACTTCTACATATGGTCTAGCTGAAATTATTGACTTCCGTACCGATTCCGAGGTAAAAGCGAAGCCCGACCCAGTCATCAAAAACGTCGATTACATTCATGACTCGATTATGAAAGACAACGGTTCATCGACAAGCGCACAAGATATGATGACCAGCCTCGCGAAAATGGACAATCCCGAGCAATTTCTAATCGATGCCAATAAAAGTTTCGTCACCGACCAGCAATCGATCGATGGCTACAAACTTTTCTTCCAAGAGTTGCTAGACAATAAAGATGGCGCCGTACTTTGGCATTGCACCGCGGGTAAAGATCGTACCGGCTTTGGGACAGCACTCGTTCTCGCAGCACTCGGTGTCGATCAAAAAACGATTATGAACGACTATCTGCTTTCCAATAAATATCGCGCGGCCGAAAATCAGAAAACCCTTGATGCCCTTGCAAAACAAACCGATAATCCAAAAATTCTGGCTGGCATGAAAGCTATTCTCGACGTTCGCCCATCTTATTTGAACGCTGCGTTCGATGAAATCAAAGCCAAATACGGTAGCACCGACGCGTTCCTCAAAAAAGGACTCGGCTTAACGAATAAAGATATCAAAACACTCAGAAAAGCCTATCTTCAATAAATATAAAAATGTGATCAGTCTCCGCCGAATTTAGCGCGAATTGCTGATCACATTTTCGTTCGTTGTTATTCGATTTTGTCCCCGTAAAATTTCGCTTTTGCCTTACAAATTGGGCATTTTATCTTGTGTTTCTCATGTGCACATGATTCGTCTCCGTTTGACGTCATCATCCGATAAGCTTTTTTCAGTAGTGGAATCGCGATCACGATTCCGATCAGTGTCATCAGTGCGATAAAGCCGATGAAAATCAGCCCAGCCGCGATACCGATCACGAAAATTTTCTTCACCGTGTGTCCTAGATCAAAGCGTTCTTCCTCTTCCATGTTGAATCAGCTCCCTAGATAAAATTTCTTCCAATTTCAGCATAACACGTTACTTCTCAAAATCAAGCAAAAACTGGCCGAGTCCACCCGTATCATGATGACCCGCGACGTAATCCGCAATCGCCAACGTCTCTGGAATGCTGTTCTCCATCGCCACGCCCATTTTTGCAAGTTCGATCATGCCGATATCATTCTCGTTATCACCAAACGCAATCGTCGTCTCCAAATCAAGCCAGCCAGCTTCATCCAAATACGCGAGGCCATGCGATTTATCGATGCCAACGTTCATGATGTCAATCAGCGTCGTGCCAGAAGCCATCACAGAAAGCGGTAATTTCGCCAAAGCTTCGCGCACTGCCACACGCTTATCCGCCTCATCCGAGAGCACCAGAACCTTCAGCGCAAACTCACCAGAACGCTCGATTTCCCCGACAACATCCGCCGTCACAGTAAGCGGCACCTGCTCATTTTCAGGAAGCGTCTTATTCGCCTCGACAAACCCAGCAATTTTCCCCGTCACCGTCGGCCCAACAATCCGCTCCGTGGTGTACACGTGATAATCCACGCCAAATCCGCGCACCAACTCAATCACCTGACCCAGCAAATCATACGAAATATCGCTTTTCATCAAAATTTCGTTCTTTCCAAAATCGCGAACAAGCGCACCGTTACAAGAAATAACCGGCATCGTGATCCCCAGCTCATGAATAAATGGCATAATCGCCAAATCCAAGCGTCCAGTCGCCAACACCAATTTTTTCCCACGCTTTTGCCAATCCAGCAACACCTCTTTATTAAGCGGCTGAATCACCGCACCGCCCTTAGCCAGTAGCGTTCCGTCCATATCCGTTACAACTGTCTCCATTACAAAATCACCCTTCCACACTTATCTAAAAGCGCCTCATCGGCGGACGCCATTACTACTCGAATTATAAATGAGTTTTGGTGAGTTGTCACGCTTGCGATGATTTTATGAAAGCTATACTTCATCTATTATTCTTCTATATCCCATACCAGAAACGTATTCCACATCCAAGTCTCTCATGTAATCTCCTTGTTCCCCACTCATCTTTTCACGTTACAAAATACATAGCAAAAAAAGCTGCAAAATCAATTTTCACATATAATATATACGACAAAAAATCCTGATATATTTCCCAATTGTATCAACTATTCCAAAGTAAATAAGCATATATTCTAACTTCAATTACAGGCAAAAAACCTCAAAACTGTTGGCATATCTCAAATAATAAACTCCAAAACATAGCAAAACTCTAGTTTCAAATCCAATTCCTACATTAAAAGAAAATGTGGACAAAATGTGAACTCAATAAATTTCACCTTAAAATGTACATTTTTTTGCTAGCCAAAGAAATTGATACCTTGTACAATAGAAAATAAGCATATTAAAAAGGGGAGACATTCATGTACTTAAAAGAAAAAACGATTAGCATCGCGCTAGTATTTGGACTAACGTTTTCAACTGTAAGTCCTGTATTCGCCGAGGAGATGACATCCCAACAGGACGCACAGCAACAACTTGGTTGGGAAACTACTGACGTCGCAGCAAAACCTAATGTTCATGTAACACAAGGTTATCACATTATTCCAGCTGATTTTGTGCAAATTTTTAGCCAAGATCGCGCTCCAGTCTTAACTTACAAGGATGATGTAGCCGCTGAGAACGACACAGTAGGTACTTTTGAAACAACGATTGTAGTTACCTACAACGACGGATCATCGGAAGAAATCACGGTCAGCTATACAGTTGACGCAGACCCGAACGTAACACCGACGCCAGATCCTGAACCTGTAACACCGGATCCTGAAACACCTGTGACTCCTGATCCTGAAACACCTGTGACTCCTGATCCTGAGACAGAAAATCCGGTAACGCCGAATCCAGATCCAGTGGAACCTGTAAAACCAGATCCTGAAACACCAACGAAACCGGATCCTGTGAAACCAGTAAAACCTGATCCTGAAACAACAGATCCTGAGCAACCAACGAAACCAGATCCAGGTAAGACAGATCCAAAACCAGAAACAACTGTACTTGCTACAGCAAAAAACAACGTCACATTAGAACTAAATGATGCGACAGCTACACCAAGTACTTTTGTAACTAAAGGTGCCGCGAATGTGACACTTTCCTTCAAAACACAGCCAGTAACAAACAAACTTGGCGCACAATCCGTAGAAATTTCAGCATCAAATGGTTCCACTACAAGCACTATCACAGTTAATTACAAAGTGGTAGACACAACGAAGCCATTCATCAGTCAAGATGACGATGTTTTCTACGTATGGCCCGGTGAAGAATGGACAGCTGAAGAGCTAGTGAATGCAACAGATAACTCTGGCTACGTTAAAGTCTATTTCCAAAATGGTGATAAATATTTAGACACTGCAAATATTGGTGCGGGAAGTACCGTTATCGTAGCTGAAGACGCTAGTGGTAACATTTCTACACTTAATTTCCAGTATCAAGTTATCTCTGTTATGGGCATCATGCTTTATTCTGCCCCATCTGTTAACTTCGATATGAGTACAGATACAGACATTTATGGTGGTACAGAGCCTGATACAACACTGTTCG
Organism: Listeria grandensis FSL F6-0971; assembly: GCF_000525835.1. Lineage (GTDB taxonomy): Bacteria > Bacillota > Bacilli > Lactobacillales > Listeriaceae > Listeria_A > Listeria_A grandensis. Next base: position 56,314 of record NZ_AODD01000005.1, on the reverse strand, counting down.
TTATTACAGAAGACACTGAAGAAGTTCTAGCTGAAACACGCGTGGACTACTCTGGTAACTACCATGCCGTTCTTGATCGCCCGCTACAACCAGGCGAAACAGCTTATCTAATTGCTGTCGATGATAACGGTGGTGTCAGTGATGTCACACATTATACGTACGGCACGAAACAAATTCAAGAAGTGAAATCATCTACTATTTCTAAAGCCCCAGCGAATTCAGAAACAGGACAAGCACAAGCAGCTGGGAATGAAATCGTACCTGCAAGAGTAGAAGAATTGCCAAAAACAGGAGATTCAAGCACAAACGGGTTTGTTGTCTTCGGTCTACTGCTTTCTGCAACAGCTTTATTGTATTTGAGAAAACGTTCCTAAGAATAAAAAGAGGATGGGACAAAAGTTGATTAGTATCAACGGATGTTCCATCCTTTTTTGTACATAGAAATAAGTACACAAAAATAGCACTCTTTGTTAAAATTAAAGTACCAACAAAAACCCAACAAAGGAGTGCTATTTATGTATATCAATTATAACATGGACCAATTAATTCTTCCAATGGATTTAGAAACAATGATTCCTGAAAATCATGTGTCACGAACGATTCATCAACAAGTAGAGGAGATTCCAGAAGTAGCTATTCAAAATTGGCAAACGGCAGAAGGCCGTCCAAGCTACCATCCAAAAATGATGCTAAAAGTCATTCTTTATGCGTATTCCCAAGGCGTGACCTCCGGTCGGAAAATAGCGTCTATGACGCAAGAAAATATTCCGATGATGTGGCTAGCAGGACAACAAGCACCAAGTTATCGCACGATTAATCGTGCCCGAATTTCTCCACATTTTGATACGCTGTTAAAAAATATGTTTATTTCTTTTCATACCCTTGCGCTAAAACAACAACTTATTTCAGGTGAAAAAATATATGTAGATGGCACAAAGATAGAAGCAAATGCCAACAAGTATAGCTTTGTTTGGCGAAAATCATCGGAACGGTTCCATGCAAGTCTACAAGAAAAAATCGGCACCCTTTACGAAGATATGAAGCGCCAAGTCGCATTAGATATGGAGAAAGATGAGAAAGAAGATTTTTCAATCGTGCAATTGGAGCAATTAGATCAAGTGCTTTCTGAAACGATTGAAGCCATTGATACCAGCCTCTGTGAGGCTGATAGTGTAGAACAAAAAGCCTTAAAACAAGAGAAGCGGATGTGGACCAAACAACAAAAACAATTACAACTCGATTATTTACCAAGGCTACAAAAGTATCAGACACATTTTCAGCAATTTGGTGATCGAAATAGCTTTTCTAAAACAGATACAGATGCGACCTTCATGCGAATGAAAGAAGATCACATGCGAAATGGACAATTAAAAGCAGGGTATAATGTTCAAATTGCCACGGAGAATCAATTTACCTTGCATTGTTCCATTTTTCAACGCCCCACAGATACGCGTTGCTTCCTTCCCTTTTTATCTTCGTATGAAAAGCAATTAGGAGGCCTTCCAGATTACATCGTCGCAGACGCTGGTTATGGTGGAGAAGAGAATTATAAATACCTATTAGAGGAAACCAATAGCCTGCCTATCATGCCCTATACGATGTATCGAAAAGAACAAAAACGCTCGTATAAGAAAGACCTGATGCATCGAGATCACTGGGAATACCGCGCAGCGGATGATTTTTTCATTTGTCCGAATCAGCGAAAGGTCCACTTTCAGCGATATGCTTATCGGACAGATCGCTATGGCTATGTGCGTGATTTTAAAGTCTATGAATGCGAAGACTGTTCTGATTGTCCTTTGCGTGCAGCATGCACAACCGCTCAATCAGGAAAGAATCGAAAAATTTACTATAATCCAGTTTGGGAAGAACTAAAAAATCGAGCAAGACGAAGCCTAACATCCGAAATAACTTCTGCCATCTATCGGCAACGAAAGATAGATGTAGAACCAGTTTTTGGGCATGTGAAGGCTCTTTTGGGGTTCACTCGTTTTCGTTTACGAGGGTAGCGACCGAAGCCAATCCCTACTTCATGGCTAATAATATGCGGAAACTGGCACGCCTCGCGTGCCCGAAAGGAAAAAATACGTATCAAAAATCTGAATTTAGATTTTTGATACGTATTTTTCTAGGTCAGAGAACCTTTTGTCTCAGACTCTTTTTTGGCGTTTATTGAAAACTAATCAATTTCTCCCGCCACTGTTCCCCGACTCCAATTGCATGTGTCTTACTTCCGTCCTGATTGAAAAATAGTAATAAATCCTCATTTGCCAAATCTATAACCATTTGAGCCCTCACCTTTTTCCGCATCAAAACTGGCGTCATCACCTCTTCTTCTAGCCAGCGGTATTTCAAATCATCCGTTAAAAAAAGATACATCTCCAATCCCGAATTCTTATAAATCTCCATCAAATGTAGCATTTTGGGATAATTAGACGGCACATTTTTCACGAATATGTATTTCTTTTTGAGCTGCATTTCTTCACATTCCAATTCAGGAAACTCCATCTGAAAATCGGCTAGCTTCCAAATCTTCGTTGTGAACAAAATGGATATCCGACTCTCATGAAAAGCTTGGTGTTGCAGTTTTTTCAAAATATGTGGCTCGGAAGAAATGACGTGAAATAGACTTTTCTCAATCCCGAATGGAAAATAATTTTCTAACTGACTCACAATCCAACCTCCCAACAGTTTATCTTTTCATTATAGTACATAGTCAGTAAAGCTTGTAATAAAAGCATATAGTTAGTATACTAACTATATGCTTTTATTACTTTTTTGGAAAGGTGATACCATGGACGATTTTGGTTATTTATTAATGAATAGTGCGAAAAAACTGCGTCATGATTTGAATCAAGCGTTAGAAAAGCACGACGTAACGAGCGCACAATGGGCCATTTTGAAACATCTCCAACTACTTGAGAACCATCAAGTAACAAGTGCTCTTCTGTCAGAGCGACTCGGTTTTGATAAACCCACTACATCTGGTATTATTTCTCGGCTTGAGAAAAAAGGATTTCTAGTGAAACATGCCAGCGCTCAGGATAAACGCTCCTTTTCTTTGAAACTAACACCCCAAGCTTATAAAATTATCCCAAAACTAGAATCTTCGAGCCAAGAAGTAACGTCCTCTTTTTTATCCACCTATACACCAGAAGAACAGCGCCTTTTTGTGGATTTACTAAAGAAAAAATTAGAAAGGAATGACTGATTTGGAGAAAATACTAGTGCTTGGCGCCACAGGAAATATCGGCTTTTCCGTTGTTCAAACGCTAACTGAACATGGAGTAGCTGTACGTGCAGGCGTGTCGAATCCTGAAAAAAGTAAAGCTTTGTGGGAAGATAATTCGTTGGTAGACGTTATGCATTTCGACTTTTTAGATAGCAGTACTTTCCCTGACACATTAGAAGGAGTAACAAAAGTCTTTTTTGTCCGTCCCCCGCAGCTATCAACGCCAAAAGAAGACATGTTTCCATTTTTACACTTTTTTAAAAGCGCAATCTATCGCTCATGTGCTATTCGTCTCTTTAATTGGCGTCGAGAAAAATCCAGTCACGCCTCATCATAAAATCGAGAAAGAAATGATGCGTCTCGAGTTGCCATATACTTTCTTGCGGCCTAGTTTCTTTATGCAGAACCTGAATACGACCCACCAAATGGACATTCAGAAAAACCAGGATTTATTTATCCCGGCCGGCAAAGCAAAACTAGTTTTATTGATACACGCGATATTGGCGAAATTGCCGCAATTTGTCTCATGAATACCCCTCAGCACCTTCAGCAAAAATATAGTATTACTGGGAAAGAAGCGGTGAGTTACTATGAAGTTGCTAATAAAATGACAACTATTTTAGGCAAAAAAATAACCTATAGCAAGCCGTCACTATGGCATTTCAGATCAACGATGATGAAGCGTGGCACCCCGAAAGCCTATGTGAATGTCATGACGATGCTATATTTGATTACGCAATTAGGCAACGCGAAAAAAGTCACCCCCACTGCGAAAGAACTTTTAAAGCGAGAACCTACTTCAATAAGTCAATATATTGAGGATTACCGCACATCGTTTCTATGATAAAAGCGCCAAATCTCTAACACGAGGTTCGGCGCTTTTTCTAACCCTCCAAAATCCGCTGTTGCCCGCTATAAACACTAAAACCGTCCCCTCGAATAAACCCGACAGCCGTAATATTAAGCTCCCGCGCCATTTCTATCGCAAGCTCCGTGGGTGCCGAACGCGATAAAATAATGCCGCAGCCGATTTTCGCAGTCTTTACTAAAATCTCCGAGGAAATCCGACCGCTAAAAATAATCGCCTTGTCGCTCATCGAAATTTCGGACTTCAAGCAATGCCCGTAAATTTTATCAAGCGCGTTGTGCCGACCAATGTCCATCCGCACACAAATCACCTGATCACGACTACAAAGCGCAGCGTTATGCACACCGCCAGTCTTACGAAACGTATCCGAATCCGCTTCAAATCGCGACATCAAATCAAAAATCTCCACTGGACGCAGCACCAAATCCGTCTCATTTCGCGTCTCCACAAGCGATGCATCCGACTGAAAATAGAAGTTCTCCCGCGATTTCCCACAACAAGACGTAATGTAGCGTTTCGCACGGTATTTGGCATTAAATTTATTCACAAAATTAGCCGTCACCTTCGCATGCCCCGTCGCCTCAACGATTTCCACACGATCAATATCCGCCACACCGCGCACAATTCCCTCCGAAGTCAGGAAGCCAATCACCAAATCCTCGGCATATTCCGGCGTACAGACAATCGTCACCAGCTCCTCCTCGTTCACATAAATCGTCAGTGGATATTCCACGGCAACCGTTGCCACATCATCAAACATATGCCCCTCTTTAAAACGCCGAATCCCAATCCCAGCAGTCGTTTCCATCCTCGTCCCCACCTAACGAAAACCCCAGATGCGCGTTTGTAAGCAGCATCTGGAGTCTCATTTTTATTTCAATTCCTGTCCGACACCTTTCAGAAATGCTAAACCATAACGCAACGCCCGATTCACATCAGGGTCCTTCATCGCTTTCGCCAGTCCGAATAGTCCCAGCGTCGTGTCCTCTTTCAAGCTCTCATTTGCCTTCGCCTGCGCGTTTGCAAGCCCCTCCAACATTTTCTCCGTCTGCTCCGGCTTCGTCTCCGTCAATAATTTACTAGTCATCATCAAATTATTAATCGCATTCGTCGCCGGTTCCTTCCGAGCTTCATTCAAAAATGTCGTCGCGATGTCCTCTTTCGCCTTCAAAGCACTGTTCAACATGTCTAGCGCCCCAGAATCATGCAACGCCTTCACTAACTCCAAAACTTCCATGAAAGCCACGTCATCCGTCGCAATCTGGTCTTTTATTGCCGTCATTTTATCCTGTTTTATCTGATCATCCGTCTTTTCCACACGGCGTATTTTAGAAATAGGTTCTGCCATCACGCCTCACTCCCTTTCTTACACGCACAGTTTCCACCACAAGCACAATTATGTTTCGAAATCGGTTTGTAGTCCGCACGAGCCCACTTGCGCTCGATTTCCACACCATTTTGCGGGAATCTTGCCGCATTTCGCGGATTATGTTTCGGTAGCGGATTTTCGCCACATTTTTGCAATACTTCCAAGTTTACCTTCGTTTGTTTGTAGGCCGGTGTCTTCGTCCGCACATCGCCCGCGCTAGACGTCAATAAGTTGACCGCCGTTTCGTGGCTGACCGAGTGCATTGGCAAGTAAACCTCATTCGCGCGAACCCGATCCGTCACGACCGCATGCACCTTAATGTGACCGTATGGCGACGTCAACCGCACAAGCGAACCGTCCTCAATGCCACGTTTCTGCGCCAATTCCTTCGATACCTCTACAAAAACTTCTGGTAATTTGTAGTCTAGACCCTTCGTTTTATGCGTCAAATTCCCTTCATGGAAATGCTCCAACAAACGGCCATTGTTCAGCGTTAAATCAAACTCTTTCGGGAACTCAATCGGCGCAATGTATGGCAATACAGAAAGTTTTGCCTTGCCATCTGGGAAATTAAAACGATCCTCATAAAGCAACGGCATATCGACACCATCCGCCGAAACCGGCCAAACAAGACTATCAAAACCTTCCATCCGGTCATAGCTCACACCCGCAAAGAATGGCGCAAGACTAGCAACCTCATCCATAATCTCGCTCGGATGCGTAAAGTTCCAATTTCCACCACACGCGTTCGCCACTTCTTGAATGATCCACCAATCCGGTTTCGAATCACCAAGCGGCTCCAACACTTCATACAGGCGCTGCACACGACGCTCCGTATTCGTAAATGTCCCCTCTTTTTCAAGCGAAGGCGATGCCGGTAAAACAACATCAGCAAATTGCGCCGTCTTCGATAAAAAGACATCCTGAACCACGAAGAAATCGAGTTTTGCAAGTGTATCTTGAACATGGTTCGTATTCGAGTCCACCCAAGCCATCTCTTCCCCAATCAAGTACATTGCTTTAAGCGTCCCAGCCTCGATAGCGTCCAACATTTCATTATTTTTAAGACCTGGTACTTCCGAAATTTCCACGCCATACGCTTCCGAAAAACGCGCGCGAACTTCTGGATTTAGAAGCGACTGCACGCCTGGCAATACGTTTGGCAAGGATCCCATATCACAAGCCCCCTGCACGTTATTGTGCCCACGAAGCGGATACGCGCCCGCGCCATGACGACCAAAGTTTCCCGTCACAAGCAGCAAGTTCGAAATCGCCGCCGACGTATGCGAGCCCGCAATGTTTTGCGTCACACCCATACCCCAACAAATCGCCGTCCCGTCAGCCTCATGCACCATTTGTGCCACATTTTCAAGCGTCTCAATCGAAAGCCCTGTTTCTTTTTCCGCATATTCTAGCGTAAACGGCGCAAGGAACGTCATATAATCCTCCACATTCGAAATCCGCGCCTCCATAAACGGAGCATCATGCCAGCCCATATCAATCATGTACTTCGCAACCGCCGTCAACCACACAAAATCCGTGCCCTGTTTCGGACGAATAAACAAGTCCGCGCGCTCCGCCATCTCATGTTTCCGAAGATCCGAAACCATCAATTTCTGGCCGTTCAATTTCTGCGCACGCTTCATACGACTAGCAAGAACCGGATGCCCATCCGCAGGCGAACAACCGACCAAAATGACAAGTCCAGCCGTCTCAATATCCTCCGCCGTTCCCGAATCCGCACCAATCCCGACCGTATTCGTCAAACCATCCGACGCCGGCGCTTGGCAATAACGCGAACAATTGTCCACATTATTCGTCTCAAACACTTGGCGAGACAATTTTTGCATCAAATAATTCTCCTCATTCGTCGTCTTAGAAGAAGAAATAAATCCGAGCGAATCATTGCCGAACTCCGAACGCAAACTACCCAAACGCTCCGCAATAAACGCAATCGCTTCCTGCCACGATGCCTCAACAAACTCATCCCCTTGACGAATCAGCGGCGACGTCAAACGTTGGTCACTATTCACAAAGTCCCAACCAAATTTACCCTTCACACACGTCGCAAACTTGTTCACAGGACCTTCACCAGTCGGCTCCACTTTCAAGATTTGACGACCTTTCGTCCAAACCTCAAACGTACACCCGACTCCGCAGAACGTACAAACCGTTTTTGTCTTCTTCGTCCGCGTATCCCGCATCGATTTTTCCATTTCCGACAACGCGAAAACCGTTTGATACGGCGGCTCCACTTTTTTAACCATATCGATCATTGGCTCTAGCACTTCCTCGCCAATTCCCGTCATAAACCCAGCTTGACCGAGCATCGATTTCTCCATCAACGCATTACAAGGGCACACGGTAGCACACAGTCCGCACGACACGCACGACGACATATTCGCCGGACGATCATCATCCCAAATAACCCGAGGCTGCGGCCGATCCCAATCGATCGAAAGCGTCTCATTCACCTGCACACTCTGACACGCCTCGACACAGCGCCCACAAAGAATACACTGATCCGGATCATAACGATAAAACGGATGCGAGAAGTCATTGATATAGCCCTTCTCACGGAATGGCCGCTCCTGCGAATCCACCTCAAGCAGTTCCGCCGTATTATGTACCCGACAGTTCCCATTATTATTATCACACACCGTACAATACAACATATGATTTTCCAAAATCCGATCCATTGCCTCAAGCTGCGCCTCTTTCGCCTTTTCCGAATCCAGCTTAATATCCATTGCATCCTTGAAATCCGTACTACAAGCCCGCATCAACTCGCCGTCAACTTCACACATACACGTATCACACGACTGAATCGCGCCCATCTGCTTACTATAACAAATATGCGGATGATGCACGCCCTCATCATTCAAATAATCTAAAATTCGCGTTCCTTCTTCCACATCATGCGCCTTGCCGTTAATCTTCACCGTGACTTTCACCTTCGCACCCATCCAAAAATCCCTCCTTGAAAACTAAGAACTCATGCCATTCTAGGAAAACCATTAGGAAGCGTTTCCACTCTTTTACATTATATCAGTTATTGTGAAAATTGAATAGCAAAAAGCCCACTGATAATCGTTCTCAATCATGCGTTGGCGCCCTTTTATAGCTGTCCCATAGATTGTGAAATCCGTTCTAAATAAGACCTAATTAGCCTACTATAGATCAACTCCAAATTTGTATTTAATTTTACCTTAAACAAACCTCATGAACACATTCTCATATCAAATATCACTGCTAATCTTAGCAATTTTTTGAAGAAATTTATTTATTTTGACTTCATTAGAACCTTTTACATAAGATAAAGAAGTGTGCTTATATGTCGAAATACCACACATTTTCAAAATTTGTTTACTTAAAATTCGACCGTAATCCTTCTGAATAAAATTAGCATAAATAGCAGGCGTATCGTGCGTATTAATAATCCAAGCCCGCTTTCCTTTCAAAAGTCCAATCGGTCGGATACCTTTATATTTATACGCAAAATCCTTCGCAAACACCTTATCAATAAATCCCTTTAGAATCGCCGGCGTACTGCTCCACCAAATCGGATATATAAAAATCAAAAAATCCGCCCAAAGAATCTGATCTCTATATTCCTTCGTGTACGCATCTTTAAATAAATCCCGACGCTTATTCACACTATCAAAACGCAAAACTGGATCGAATTCCTCTTTGTAAAGATCAATTTCCTTGACGATATTCTTCTTACCTAACTCCTTCTCCACGGTCTTTTTTATAGCATAATTTAGCCCCTCATGATTTGGATACGTATAAATTAGTAGTACATTCACCTTTGATCGCTCCCCTTACTTGGTATTTTGTGAGTGATAGCCCTTTATACATGCTACTCTACTCCATAAAGCGTTTAGATGCAACATAGATACTAAAACGGGGGTTGACTTCCAATAACAATACATGTTAACATTCATATACAGATTACATATGTAGTCTGCAGAAAGGAGGAATAATATGGGACACTCATCTAAGATATCCGAAGCTGAATTAGAAGTTATCAAAGTTATTTGGAAAGAATCTCCACTCACAGCTAGCGAGATTATTCAAGCGCTTGATGGGGTGCATGATTGGAGTCCTAAAACAATACGAACTTTGATCAACCGTTTAGTCCAAAAAGAAGCTATTTCCTCTCATCAAGAAAAAGGAAAACTGCACACATACACCGCTTTAATATCCCAAGAAGATTACATGCAAAGCGAAACAAAATCCCTATTGGGACGCTTTTATGGTGCAGCCTTCAAACCACTACTTGTTAATTTTATAAAAGAGGAAAAACTATCATCAGAAGACATCGATGAATTAAGACAACTCTTAGATGATAAAGCTGAGTCCAATCCCAGAAAGGATAGATAGTTATGTTCCATATGATATGGCATACGTACCTCGCTTCTATCTTTGATTGGGTCATCGAAACTTCTATTTTGGCAAGTGTGTTAGTGCTTGTTATTCTGTGCATAAGATTCGTATTAAGAAAATGGCTAACTCCTCAATGGAAATATGCATTATGGCTTATTCTTGTAGCAAGGCTTATACTCCCATGGTTTCCCGAAAGTTCCTTTAGCATCTATGCCCTACTTCCAATAAACCAAGAACCTTCCTCCGTTACTAGCCAAGAAAGCACCACCGCACCAGAAAGCATAGCTCTAACACCAATACAAATAGAAGAAATCCCTGTTGAAAACAACGCATATACTATCTTTTTAATTATTTGGATAGTAGGAGTCTTGATTGCTGGATTGTTCATGATACTAACAAACAGACGTTTATATAACTATATAAGTAAGCAACCCGTTATAACTGAAAAAAGAGTGTTGGACATTTATCGGAATTGCAAGAAAGAAATGGCGATAAAAAAAGACATCCCGCTATGCTATTCCGGCAAAATTTCAAGCCCTACCTTATTCGGAATTAGTAAACCTAGGATTTTACTTGATGAAAAACATGTGAAGCATCTAGAAGACAATCAACTAAGGTACATTTTTTATCATGAATTATCCCATTATAAAAGAAAAGATATCAGCATTAATTTACTAATGAATTGCCTGCTCATTGTCCATTGGTTCAATCCTATTCTTTGGTACGCCTGTCGTGCGATGCGTGAAGATCAAGAAATGGCCTGCGATAATATGGCTATGACTTTCATTAATCCGACAGAAAGAAGCGCCTACGGATATACCATTATTGCATTAGTAGAGCAATATTCTACGTATTATCAGCCATCTACACTAGCACATTTCAGTAAAAATAAAATAAGATTAAAGAGGAGAATTATAATGATTAAAAAATTTAATAAAAAATCACAACTTTTGACTGCAGTAGGTTTCATCGCTATTTTGGGAGTATCCGCATTCTCTCTAGTAGACGTAAAGGCGGAGACAACTGAATCTCAAAAACAAGAAATGGCTGATAAAATGAAAAAAGAAGAGGCTGTAAAACAAGAAGCAGCGGATAAAGTGGCAAGCGGAGAGTACGACGAAAAAATGGCTGCTGATTATAAATTAAAAATGGCTGGGGAAAATGCTGCTACTGAAGAAAAGGCAACAGAAAACCTAACAAACGAAGAAATGGACAAACGAGAAGCCGCGGCTTACGAACAAAAGAAACAAGAAATGGCAAAACACAATGCAGCGATTAAGGCAACAAATGAAGAAATCAACAAACAAGAAGCGGCTGCTACTGAACAAAAGAAACAAGAAATGGCGAAAGAAAACGCAGCGAGTAAATAACATTAGAAATGAGGAAATGCTCTCCCGCTTGTCTCTCAAGTAGACAAAAACAAGCGATTTTCTTCTAACTGATACTCACCATGGAATTTAGACTAAAAATTCTAAATTCCATGGTTTTTGCTATACAAAATAGGATATTATTTAGCTCCCTTCCGTTTTAAATAAAGGATAGATACAGTTTCATTTTTCGCGATCACTGCCAAGCCATATTTGAGCATACACGCTACTAAACTCACTATTTTCCTAACCATCGCAAAGCATCCCAATTCATCCATATAATCTCCTCATGCTCCCCAACTCTCGTGACAAACAGCAATGACTGAACCCGTTCATCTGATGAAAATCGATAATTATCTGGGTACTCTGATTCAATCGTGTTATCATATTGAACCTCATTCAGACTCTCTATTTTATAGGAAAGCTGATCCGAAATAATAATGCCCTTCCCATCATAATTCGCCTTAATCCCATTATCATTCTCACGCAACAGCACCGATTTTTGAAGTTTAGTATCGTATAAATAAAGCCCGCCGTCCTTAAAATAACCAACCAAGTCATCACCGACTGGCTTCAAATCATTATAATCCACACCCAGATCATGTATTTCATAATTCCCGTTCCTCAAATCATAACTCTTCAAATGCCCGCTTCCTCGCCGAATATCCTGATACCACATTTTATGCTCCGAGAAAGCTAAAATCGTCCCCTCAGCTCCAACTTCATCAATCTGCCCCTCCTCACCAGTTTTCAAATCATAAAACTTAATGAGACCCGGCTCCTTATCTCTAGACTCCAACCAATAAAATTGGTGCCCAACCACAGTCGGACTTGACAATGAGAGCGTATCACTCCCCTCCCATTTCTTCATAATTTTCTCCTGCTCGATATCATAAATAACCGTCCGCGTTGCAGAATCCGCGTCCGCTTCCACCCAACCAAGATAATCCTCGTTTCCAAAAGTAGACTCAATCCCGTCCATGCCAAACTTCAGCTTGCTAGAACCAGGCACCTTCTCCATTTCCCCAGTCTTCTTATCAATCGCATAAACCTCCTTTGCGATTCTATATGCATCCGTATCCCCCTCGGTATCCACTAACGTATAAATCTTATCCCGCGTATCCACCATTGAATAAAAAGAGATTCCATCCTCTCCAATATACCGCGTCCTATCCTTCTCCATCTTCACCTGCACACGCATAATTTTGCTATTCTTCACTATTTTATCTATCGTAACGCCTGCTCCCATAACTAATAAAACAACTATCGCAGCCACAACTATCTTCTTCATAGCCGTCCTCCTCATTCCCTCACAACTTTAAAAATATACTCTCCATCAATTTGCGCAGGATATGTCTCTTTAATCGCTACTTCATCCGAAAAATATATTTTCAACTTATCACCCTTTTTAATCTCATCCACGTCAATCTTTTCCCATCCGAATCAAAAATATCACTACTCTTATGTAACACATACTTCCCATCGTAAAGCCCAGACTCCACACCAGTAAACAACTTCAAATGATGCACATACAGCGACGAACCCCCATCCTCATAGCCTCTCCGTAATACAAATTAAAATCATCCTCCGTCTTCTCAGGTGGATACTTCACATCCGGCTCATCACTCGTAGACGAATACGGCATAAACAAAACATCCCCGCCTCCCACAATAAAAAGATACCCATAAACAATATCCGCCGAATCACCGCGCACCTTAAAACGCTTTATGTAGTCCCCGCTCTTCTGCCAATCCCACACCATTTTTTCATCATAAATAGCCTTGCTTGGCACACCCTGTTCCGTAACAAACGCATCGATTTCCCTCTTCGCGTAAGCCTTCGTATAATAATGTTTCCCAACTAAAAATCCAGTCACAATCACAGCGAGCCCAAGCAACATCCAACTATACTTATTCCTCATTTCATCAGCCCCTCGCACTTCATGAATTTTCCAAAACCCACCCTAAACGTATCACATATCCCAATTCCAGACAATGACAATCCGCATATCTTTAGGAAATATTTAATCCCCCACACATTCCTTAACAAACCTTAAAGAACCCGATACAATCCCATACATCCACAAAGCAAAAAATAAAAATTTTTTAAAGTCCCGTCCAATCCCCCGAACCCTTCCCACGCCCCTCCTCCCCCAACAAACATATTGCCCTCACGCAACATTTTTAGGGAAACCCCCTTGACACAAAAAAACATCGATGCTAACCTAGGGAGTGTAAGAACAATAATAACTAAAAAATCAGCATGCCAAACAGTCTCTTCCAAACGCCAATTCAGACCGCACCTCCAAACCTCAGCGTGCCGACAAATGCTTAGATTCTAGGCACGGCATGCTCTGATGGACTACAGATTCACTTTGTTCATCTGCATATTGAGGCTCTAAATCGCTTATGCTCAAAGTGCCTCAACAAAGCGGAGTGTACGACTGTACATGAGCACCGGAACGCAGACTTTAACGACGAAGATGAGTATTTGTCGGCACGCTGAACGACCTGTATAGTGAGGCTCCTATATGAACATATGCCACTGCCCAAAAATGTCCAAAGACGCCAATGGGTTGAACAGGGATTGTCGGATTAAGGCTTTCCATAATGTGGCTAAGAAACCCGTTTTCTTTACGTTGTATAGTGCCAAATCTTTAGCGAGGGGAATACTATGTTTTTTATGCGCATAAAATTCTGGATCTCTGCCAAAGTCACTAGACAGGTAGGGATTTTTTGTGCGTAATTAAGTATGAAATGAAAATTCTGCTATTATGTTTATTATTGTCAAATTATATAGAACGGAGGTGGAGTAGCATGCCACAATTTCTAGAGGACGACCCTGCAGAACCTGAATCATCGAACTTAATAACGGACTGGAATGGCTTTTACTCCACCAGAAACCTAAAAAAAGCCGTGACAGTTTAGAACTGAATCGGAGGATAATACAATGAAAAAAGCACTAAACAAGTTACGCAATGAACAAGAAGTGAACCGGACACTACTCCAAGATTCCACATCCCAGAAAGACGCGACTATCGCAAAATACAAAACAACGACCAAAGGCCTAAACGAAGCAGAAGTAACAAGACGACGCACTAAATTCGGCGATAACATCACCGCTGAACAAAAACCAACACCTTGGTACATCAATCTAGCCAAGGCTTTCCACAATCCATTTATTTATATTCTTGCCTTCCTTATGATTATTTCTTATGTGACTTCCGACATTGAGGCGACCATCATTATGGCTCTGATGATCCTATTTAGCGTCATTCTCAGCTTCGTTCAATCGATGCGCGCCCAAAAAGCCAGTCTCTCCCTGAAAAGCATGATTGAAAATACGACCGCGATTATTCGTGACGGTATGCAAAGAGAAATCCCGATTGTCGATGTCGTTCCAGGCGATATCGTTTTCCTTTCAACCGGCGACATCATCCCTGCAGACGCGCGAATCATCGAAGCCAAAGACCTATTTATCAACCAATCACCACTCACCGGTGAATCCATTCCCGTTGAAAAATTTGTCGAAGCTACCGAAAAAAGTCTCAGCATTTTTGAACGAGACAATTTGGCATTTATGGGGACTGATGTCATTAGCGGTCAAGGAAAAGCGTTGATTCTAAAGACTGGCGATAACACGATTTTCGGTTCACTATCCCAAGAAGCCCTCACCAAACGCGATGAAACCAGTTTTGATAAAGGCGTCAAATCCATTTCCAAACTACTGATGTACCTCATGCTCGTGATGGTTCCGATCGTCTTTTTGATCAATGGTATTATGAAAGGTAATTGGACCGAAGCACTTCTATTCGCTGTGGCTGTGGCTGTAGGGCTTACACCTGAAATGCTGCCAATGATCGTCAACACCAACCTCGCAAAAGGCGCCGTTCGCATGGCAAAAAAGAAAGTCATCATCAAAGAACTATCCGCAATTCAAAACATTGGCGCGATGGATGTTCTCTGTACAGACAAAACCGGCACGCTAACCAAAGATAAAGTGGAACTTATCGAACACATTGATACGACTGGTGCAACATCCAATAAAGTGTTAGCCCTCGCCTTCCAAAATAGTCATTTTCAAACTGGCTGGAAAAATATCATGGATCACGCAATTATTTCACACATGGAAAAAATCGATGACAGCAAGCGTTTCACAACACCAGAAAAAATCGATGAAATCCCGTTCGATTTTGCCCGCCGCCGCCTCAGTGTGATTTTACGCAAAAAAGACAGCATTCAAATGATTACGAAAGGCGCCATTGCCGAAATGTTCGGCGTTTGTTCTCAACTTGAAGAAAATGGCACTATCATTGAACTAAACGATGCCATCAAGAAACGCCTTCACACACAATGTGAAATTATGAACCGTAACGGCATGCGCGTTATCGCCATCGCCACGAAAACCAAGACAGAAAAAGAATCCTTTTCCGTCATCGATGAGCAAAATATGACACTGATCGGCTTCCTCGGCTTCTTAGATCCCGCCAAGCCATCCGCCAAACCCGCGATTGCATCTCTACACGACCACGGCGTTACCGTCAAAGTCCTTACCGGAGACAATGAAATCGTTGCCCAAACAATTTGCAACCAAGTCGGCATTCCATCCGAGAAATTCCTACTCGGCTCCGATATTGATTTCCTATACGATGACGAACTCACCGAAGCAACGAGAACCCATCACATCTTTGCTAAGCTCACGCCAACACAGAAATCTCGCATTATTCACCTCATTCGAAATGACGGTCACACAGTTGGTTTTATGGGCGATGGAATCAATGATGCCCCAGCCTTGCGCAAAGCAGATGTTGGTATTTCCGTTGATACTGCCGCCGATATAACCAAGGATGCGAGTTCGATAATTCTACTCGAAAAGAGTTTAACCATCCTAAACGACGCCGTAACGGAAGGCAGAAACGTCTTCGGAAACATCTTGAAATACATGAAAATGACAGCCAGCTCCAATTTTGGGAACGTGTTTAGTGTCCTTGTTGCCAGCGCCTTCTTGCCATTTTTACCGATGCTATCGATTCACCTACTCTTACAAAATCTCATGTATGATGTCTCCCAAATGACGCTACCGTGGGATAAAATGGATAAATCCTTCTTGAAAAAACCGCGTAAATGGGATCGTAAAAACATGTTGCGCTTCATTCTTCTAATTGGCCCAGTCAGCTCGATTTTCGATATCCTCACGTTTGCCATCATGTGGTTCGTCTTTAGCGCTAATACCATTGCTGAGCAAGCGCTGTTCCAAAGTGGCTGGTTCATCGTTGGCCTACTCACACAGACGCTCGTCGTTCACATGATCCGTACTGAAAAAATTCCATTTATCCAAAGTCGTGCGGCTGCACCAGTGATGATTTCCACTCTTATCGTGATGGGCATCGGTATTATCATTCCATTCACGACGCTTGGTCATAATATCGGACTTGTTAGCCTACCGCTCAGCTACTTCCCATGGCTTATCGCGATTCTTGCGGGCTACATGGTAACCGTCCAAATCGCCAAAAATCTCTACATCAAGAAATTCCACGATTGGATTTAAAGCTATGTTTACAAAGCAGAACAGCATCATTATTCTCGCCTACATCGCCATCGGGATTTGGAGTTGTCTCCTCGTTTACAGCGCCAGTTATGCATCCGCTGGCAATCGCTATGAGGTCACAAGCCAGTATTTCGTCATCCGGCAAGCCCTTTTTTACGCGATCGGCATCGCTTGCCTACTCTTCTTTGCAAAACTAAAAACGGCACCATTCTGTTCTAAAAAAACGATGAAATTAGCAGGCGGAATCGCTGTCCTCCTGCTAGTCCTCATCCTACTTACTGGTACTGCAACAAACAATGCCCAGCGTTGGATTCAACTAGGCAGCGCCACACTCCAACCAACTGAGCTCGTCAAAAGCCTACTCATCATTGTTACCGGCAACTTCATCGTGCATTACTTTCCAAAAATGATGCGCTCAAATCGCGTCACTTACTTACTCATCGCCTATATTTTATTTTGCGTAGGCCTCATTATTTTACAACCAGATTTAGGAACTAGTTTTATCGTTCTATGTATTTTTGCCGCACAATTGCTCACATCAGGCTCTCAGCACGCCGAATCAGCCAACTCGCGCTTACCGTCATGCTCTTCATAGCGCTTAGTCTCGGCGTGATTTATCTGGTTCATCCCGATTTTTTCAGCCAGACAAGACTCGGGCGATTCGCCTTTCTTGATCCGTTTAACGAAGCTAATCTCGACGCATCTTATCAACTAAGAAACGGCTATTACGCGATTGCAGACGGCGGTATTTTTGGCAAAGGGTTCGGAAACAGCGTCCAAAAACTCGGATTTCTGCCTGAATCCCATACCGATTTTATCAGTGCTGTCATCTCGGAAGAACTCGGCATCATGGGTATTCTCGTGACCTTGAGCCTCATCCTGTTTTTCATCTGGAAAGCTTTTCACATCGCGCTTCGCAGTCAATCAGCCTTCGACACTTCCATCTGCATCGGCTTCGCGACCTGGATTGCCGTCCAAACCTTCCTAAACCTCGGCGGCGTCAGCGGTATGATTCCCCTTACCGGTGTCCCGCTACCATTTATAAGTTTTGGCGGTACCTCCATTATCACCCTATCATGCGGCGTCGGATTTCTCATTAGTGCCGAACGCCAAATAACCCTCACAGAAAGAAGGAATACTCATGCAAACCAACAATAGACTCCGCGAAAGCCTGGTCGTCATCATCTGCATACTATCCATAATTAGCTGCCTCGCGATTTTCATGGCTCAACAAACCAATCAATACAACACCAACTTCTTCCGTATGCAAGTCGTCTACATTATCATCGGCTTCGGTACTGTATTTCTCCTATCGAAACTCAATATGACCTTCGTTCGCGCCAACATTCTCTGGGTGTACCTCGCCATGGTTATCCTGCTTGTCGGCATCCTAATTCCAAACCCACTCGTATCAACAATTAATGGCGCGACACGTTGGTATCAGTTCCCAGGAATCTCCCTACAACCATCAGAGGTCGCCAAATCGATGTTCATCATCGTTATCGCCCATTTTGCGGCAAAATACGAACGCGTCATTTGGAAACAGCTACTCATTACCTGGTCGCTCGTAGCAGTCATCCTGCTTTTAATTATGAGGCAACCCGATCTTGGCACAACGATCGTCTATTTCGTCAGCGCCTTCACGATTAGCATCCTAGCCCTGAAATCCACCAAACTCATCATCACGATCTTAGCATCACTCGTTGTAGCTGTCAGTGGTGGGCTCTACCTAGTCGTCTATCACGTCACCTTACTCGAAAAAATTGGCTTCAAGAGCTACCAATTCCGACGCATCCATACATGGCTTGATCCAGCAAGCGATCCAAATTCCTTCTATCAAGTGGACCGCTCCCTAAAGGCGATCGGCTCAGGAACGATGTCTGGCAACAACTCGTCTTCCGTCTACATTCCCGAAAGCCATACCGACATGATTTTCAGCACTATCGCCAACCAATTCGGCTTCATCGGCGCCAGTCTACTACTTATCCTGTTCATGCTCTTCATCCACCAACTCATCATCGCTGCACTACACATGAAAAATAGTTTTTCTACCTATGTCATCGCTGGTTTTGCGATGATGTTCGCCTTCAATATTTTCGAAAATATCGCGATGACTATTGGTCTGATGCCACTCACCGGTATCCCACTACCATTTATCAGTTACGGCGGTAGCTCGACACTCGGAAACATGATCGCACTCGGCACCATTCTCGCCGTTATCAAAAATGACGATACCAGCCTGAGTCGAACTTAGCAATCAATCTAAAATCGCCTTTTTCTCCTCATCTGGAATTTTTTCAATGCGGCCTAAGAAGATCGTAATCGATAAAATCCCGATCAGCATCACGACACCTGCCACAACAAAAGCAATCGAGAAACTTCCCGTCGCACCGACGATAAAACCCGTCACAATCGGAGCAGCAATCGCCGTCAGATTCCCAATAAAGTTCATAAATCCGCCCACAGTCCCAACCGAGCCATTCGGCGCTAAAATCGACGGCATTGACCAATTAATCGTAGACGCGATACAAATTCCCGACACCGCAATACTAAAGAATATAATCGCCGTCTGCGTATCCTTCGTCGTTGCCGCACCAATAACCGCAAGCCCTAGCAACATTCCAATCGTTAGAAACAACTTCCGAACCTTCGATGGATCAAATCCACGCTTAATCAGAAAATCAACGAGCAAGCCACCAATTAAAACACTAGATAGCGCCCCACAAGCCCACGGAATCGCCGTATATAATCCCGATTTCATAATATCTAAATGAAGCTCCTGCATCAAATAGTTTGGCAACCACGTCAAAAACAAGAAGAACGAATAATTATACGCCGCCGCACCAATGGCAAGCGCCCACAACTTGCGCTGCTTCACCAAATAAAGCAAACTACTTCCCTCACCAGGCGCGACCTGTTTTTGTGCATCGCCCGACTGAATATAATCCAACTCCTCTTTCGAAAGCCGCGGATGTTCCTCAGGGTCCCGATAAAGCACCCAAAACCAAACACAGTACACAATACTAATAATCGCCGTCACAATGAAAGCCTCACGCCAGCCCCATTTGGCAATAATAAAAGCAACCATTGGCACTCCAATCACATTCGATAGTTTTGACGACATATCAAACATCGCCGTCGCAAATCCCCGTTCTTTCAGCGGAAACCAATATCCCGTCGCCTTCGAAGCCGCACTAAACGCCGGCGCTTCCGCCACACCCAGCGATAATCTCAAAATAAATAATGGTAGTAATCCACTAATAAAAGCCGTCAATCCCGTCGCGAAAACCCATACAATCGAGCAAACCCGATTCAACCACTTCACACCGATCCGATCCAACACCAAGCCCATAGGAATCTGCATTAACGCATACGTCCAAGAAAAAGAAGATAATAAAATGCCGAACATCGCTGGCGTAATACTGAGTTCATCCATTAAAACTTGCCCCGCTACCGTCAAATTAATTCGATCAAAATAGTTCACTAAACAACCAAACCCAAGCAACAGGCCGATCCAATATCTAAATTTTTTCTTTGTTGCGACAACTCTCTTTGGTTTCATCTGCTGTTCCATCCTTTTCCCTCCCAGGTGCATTCAAGTATTACTAATAGGGCTCCATTACATAATAAAAATGCCCAAACCTCTCAGAAAATAAATGATTTCCCAAGAGGCTCTATTTTCATCCATTCAAGCTTTTATGCAACAACGTCAACACTTGGCGTAACTCACCCACCGGAACCTGTCCAGGCGCGGAAACCTTTTTCGCTGCCCCGAACGTCAATGCCGAGCCAAAAATTTCTCCAGCCAAGCGTGAAATAACGCCAGTCCCTGCCATCGACATCGTGATAATCGGGCGATCCGCATACTTTTCACGCATCGTATTCGTTGCACTAAGTAATGTCAACACATCCGCCGCCGATTGTGGCATCACCGCCATTTTAGGTAGATCTGCATCATAATCTTGCATCTTCACAAGTCGCGCCACGATCTCATCCTCACTCGGCGTCTTATCGAAATCATGATTCGACATAATGACCTTCGCACCCGCCTGATGCACAGCCTCCACAAGTTGTGCCACTTCCTCATCTCCTGTAAACAGCTCCACATCCACGATATCCACCATGCCAGTCGCCGCAATTGCCCTATTCAGCTCCACATAACTCGCCACAGGAAATTCAAGCTCACCGCCCTCTTTCGCACTTCGAAATGTAAAAATCAGCGGTATATTGTTCAAAATGCCTCGAATCTCATGCAGCGTTTCCTTTACTTTCTCAGTATCCGCCACGTCTTCATAGAAATCGACTCGCCATTCCACAATATCCAAATCAACCCCCATCAGCATACGCGCTTCCTCGACTAATTGCACAGCCGTCTTACCAACCATAGGAACACAAATACTAGGCGCACCCTCACCAATCACGACATCTCTTACTAAAACACTTTTCATATCCGCTTTCCTCTCTACTATCCATTCTCAATCGCCCTATTTTTTAAACAGTAATTCCTTGATATCCCCAACTGGCATTTCTTCTCCAGTCCAAATTTCAAAAGCTTTCGCACCTTGCCACAACATCATTCCCAGGCCATTAACCGTTGTACACCCTGCCTCGTCTGCCATTTCTAACAAGCGCGTCTTCGCAGGAACATACACAACATCCGACACAATCAGTTCTGGACGTAGATAAGACACATCCGGTACAACACTTTGGCCAACAAGTGGTTCCATGCCAACCGAAGTCGCATTGACAAAAATAACACTAGCCATCATCTCATTCCGAAGCGCTTCCAAATCAGCTAAATCAAAAAGTTGTGCCTTACAATCTGTTTTGGCATTAATGTCACGCACCATCTGTTCTCCTCGCTTGTAAAATTCGTCTTTCCTATTAAAAATCGAGATTTCCTCTACACCATCAAGTGCCGCCTGAATACAAATCGCTGTAGCAGCACCACCAGCACCTGCAATCGTCATTTTCTTACCGATAATATCAACCTTTGCTTCCTCAAGCGCCCGCATATATCCCGTTCCATCCGTAATATGCCCTGTCAAAACACCATTATCATTCACAACGGTATTCACCGCACCCGCAAGTTCGGCAGCAGGAGATAGCTTATCCAAATATTCCTTCACCAACACCTTATTCGGCATCGTCACATTACAACCCCGAATCCCCATTGCCCGATACCCCTTCACAACATCGGCTAGTTGCTCGGTTCCAACATCAAACGCCAAATAAACATAGTCCAATCCTAACTTGGAAAATGCTTCATTATGCATTTTTGGTGATAAACTGTGAGAAATCGGCGTACCTAATAACCCAATTAACTTCGTCTTCCCTGAAATCCGCTCTGTCATACTTAAAAAACACCCTTCCTAATTTATGTATCCATACTATTCTTTTATCAGCAAAATCAGTAAATTCATCCAACCTCACAATCATACCAGAAATAGACTCCCTTTTTCCAGTCAATTTATTTATTCACATCCAGAAAAATATTCTCATAGCTCACTCAAACACCAACTATCCATTCTTCCATCTCATTATATCCGACTGTAGCTATTTAAACAAGAAAGCTTCCCAACTATTCTCTCACCTCGCATAAACACAAAAAAGACCTATCGAATAACAACGATAAGTCTTTTTTGCATATGTAAGATCGTGAATAAGGGTTACCCCTTGATTCACAATAAAAAAAAGCCTGCGTTCCTCCTCGCCACCGCGAAGAGGAAACACACAGAGCTAGACAGAGGCGGCGAACCGCTCTATCATAACACTCCACTTGCTTTAGACACATGAATTATACTAATTCAATGATAACCATTGGTGCACCGTCGCCGCGACGAGGACCTTTTTTCAAGATACGAGTATATCCGCCTTGACGTTCCGCGTAACGTGGAGCAACATCATCAAATAATTTTTGTAAAGCGTAAACTGGACGATTTTTTGTCACAGTATTACCATCTTTATCTTTCACTTCTTTTTGTACCACGTTAACAACTTCGTGACGTACAAAGGCAGCTGCTTGACGACGAGAATGCAAATCTCCTTTTTTACCAGAAGTGATCAGTTTTTCAACGATTGAACGGATCTCTTTAGCTTTCGCTTCAGTTGTTTCGATACGTTCGAAAACGATTAAATCAGTCGCTAGATCACGTAGCAATGCTTTACGTTGCGATTTAGTACGACCTAATTTTCTGTAACCCATGGATTTCCCTCCTTCACAAAGTAAAAATTAATTTTCGTTTCTTAAACCTAAGCCAAGGTCAGACAGTTTCACTTTAACTTCTTCTAGAGATTTACGACCCAAGTTACGAACTTTCATCATATCATCCTCAGATTTGTCAGCTAATTCCTGTACTGTATTGATTCCAGCGCGTTTCAAGCAGTTGTAAGAACGAACAGATAAGTCCAATTCTTCAATTGTCATTTCAAGCACTTTCTCTTTATGGCTTTCTTCTTTTTCGATCATGATTTCTGCTTTTTGGGCTTCATCTGTTAAGTCAACAAAAATATTCAAATGCTCTGTAAGAATTTTTGCTCCCAAGGAAACAGCTTCTTCAGGGCTAATACTTCCGTCTGTCAAAACATCAAAAGTAAGCTTATCATAATTTGTGGATTGTCCAACACGTGTTGTTTCCACTTGATAGTTAACACGGATAACCGGGCTAAAAATCGAGTCAACTGGTAACACACCGATTGGCATATTCTCACGTTTATTTTGATCCGCAGGTGTATAACCACGACCACGAGCCGCGTTTAAGCGAACATGGAATTTTGCGTTATCGCTAAGAGTGGCAATGTGAAGATCTGGATTTAGAATTTCAACATCACTATCATAGTTAATATCGCCAGCAGTTACAACGCCAGGACCTTGCATATCAATTTCCAAAGTTTTATCATCTTCGGCATACACTTTAAGTGCAAGTTTCTTGATATTTAAAATCATGCTTGTTACATCTTCTACTACACCTTCTATTACAGAAAACTCATGTAACGCTCCATCGATTTGGATAGATGTCACTGCAGCACCAGGAAGAGAAGATAACAGAATACGACGTAAGGAGTTACCCAAAGTTGTACCATATCCACGCTCTAGTGGCTCTACAACAAATTTTCCATACTTGGCATCATCGCTGATCTCAATCGTCTCGATTTTCGGTTTTTCAATTTCGATCATTCAAATTTACCCTCCTTCAAAACGTCTCTTTGGCTAAGATCCTTATGAAGAATCTCGTGACAATAGTTCAAAGTTGCGAACAAAATACGACTACTTAGACACGACGACGTTTTGGAGGACGACATCCGTTATGAGGAACTGGAGTCACATCTTTAATAGCAGTTACATCTAGACCAGCAGCTTGAAGAGCACGAA
The DNA here is from genome assembly GCF_000525835.1 of Listeria grandensis FSL F6-0971. Lineage (GTDB taxonomy): Bacteria > Bacillota > Bacilli > Lactobacillales > Listeriaceae > Listeria_A > Listeria_A grandensis. The sequence continues at coordinate 32,170 of NZ_AODD01000005.1, read as the reverse complement.
TCGCAGCTTCACGTCCTGCACCAGGTCCTTTAACTGTTACTTCCAAAGTTTTCAAGCCATGTTCTTGCGCAGCTTTTGCACATGTTTCAGCAGCTAATTGCGCCGCGAAAGGAGTCGATTTACGAGATCCTTTGAAACCAAGAGAGCCTGCACTTGACCATGCTACCGCATTACCGTGAGTGTCAGTAATCGTTACAATTGTATTATTGAATGTAGAACGAATGTGTGCAATACCAGCTTCGATATTCTTTTTCACACGACGTTTACGAGTATTTGTTTTACGAGCCATTCACTAACTACCTCCTTTACTTACTAATAATTATTTCTTCTTACCTGCGACCGTTTTTAATGGGCCTTTACGAGTACGTGCGTTGTTCTTCGTGTTTTGTCCACGAACTGGTAGACCACGACGATGACGCATGCCACGATAAGAACCGATTTCGATCAAACGTTTGATATTCAAGTTCACTTCACGACGAAGATCACCCTCAACCTTAATTTTATCAACTAGTTCACGGATTTTACCAAGTTCTTCTTCAGTTAAATCACGAGTACGAGTATTTTCAGAAACTCCTGCTTCTTTTAATACATCTTTAGCCGTTTGGTTACCGATACCATAGATGTAAGTCAAAGATATTACGATACGCTTTTCGCGCGGAACATCAACACCTGCAATACGTGCCATTTATAAAAGCACCTCCTCTTATCCTTGTTTTTGTTTATGTTTCGGATTTTCACAAATTACCATTACTTTACCTTTTCTGCGAATAACTTTACATTTCTCACAGATTGGTTTTACTGATGGTCTTACTTTCATGTAGATATACCTCCTTGTTTACTAGAGAAAATGTCTCTATAAACCGATTGAAAAACAGCTGGCGAACCAGACCGGTATATAATTTCATTTCCGAGTCAATTATTATTTAAAACGGTAAGTGATTCTGCCACGTGTTAAGTCATACGGGGAAAGTTCCACCGTTACTTTATCACCTGGTAAAATACGAATATAGTGCATACGGATTTTGCCAGAAACTGTAGCTAAAACAGTATGACCATTTTCTAGTACAACTTTGAACATCGCGTTAGGCAATGTGTCTTCCACTGTACCTTCCACTTCGATTACATCTTCTTTTGCCATAAGTTGCTACCTCCTTACTTCTTCTAACTGGACCATTTACAGGTCTGCCATTTCTTTTCGCGTAAAATTTTATTACATGAAAAAACGCTAGACATACCAAAATCGTTCCCCACGACAAGGAATTAATTTTATACATCTTCAGACAATCGGTAAAAGTACGGTCCCGCAAAAATGGAAGTACAAGTGCATCTGGCCCTTACGAACGCCTTCATATCACTATTTCCAGTAGCATTCCTATTTATCCAGATGATCTTCAGACAATCTCTCGTTCATCATGTTTCGCATAGTTGTTACTCATTCGCACTGCCAATTACCCATTATACTACAAAACAAAACATTTTGCACTACATAGGTACCGACTGTGAATAAGCGATGACCTCATTAAAATGAAGCGAGAATCTTATCTACGTCTTCGAACACGATATCAATATCTTGCTCTCCGTTTACCGCAAATAATGTTCCTTTTTCACCATAAAAATCTAATAATGGTTGGGTTTGTTTGATATTAACATTTAGTCGATTTTCCACAGTTTCTGCTTTATCGTCTTCGCGTTGGTAAAGTGTAGCACCATCGACGTCACAAATCCCCGCTTGTTTCGGAGGATTGAAAACTTCGTGATACGTTTTACCACATGTCGGACAAATGAAGCGACCGGTTAGACGTTTCATCAGACTGCTTTTATCTACTTGAATGTTAACAACAGCATCAAGCTTTGTTCCGAGGTCCGAAAGAATTTTCTCAAGTTCCCCAGCCTGCTCAACGGTACGTGGAAATCCATCAAGCAAGAAACCATTCTTAGCATCATCTTCGGCTAAGCGTTCACGAACGATACCGTTTGTCACATCATCAGGTACCAAATTACCGCTATCCATGAAGGATTTGGCTTTTAGTCCTAATTCCGTGCCATTTTTTATTGCTGCGCGGAACATATCCCCAGTTGAAATGTGAGGAATATTGTATTTCGCAACAATTTTTTCAGCTTGCGTACCCTTACCGGCACCGGGCAGTCCCATTAACACTAGTTTCAACTGTATCGCCCCTTTATTAGGTAGCACGTTGGGACTTCCGAGGGTTGATCCTCAGCCGACCCACGTGTTTATTTGATAAATCCTCGATAATTTCGTTTCACAAGTTGTCCTTCTAATTGTTTTGTTGTATCAAGGGCAACCCCGATAACAATCAGCAAGCTCGTACCACCGATGGCAACAGATTGCGGAAGATCGAATACAGATGCTCCGATTGTAGGCATGATTGCAACTACAGAAAGGAAGATCGCACCAACAAAAGTTAGACGATAAAGCACACTCGTAAGATACGCTTGTGTTTCACGACCAGGACGTTTACTTGGAATATACCCACCTTGTTTCTTCAAGTTATCTGCAACTTTCTCAGGGTTCACTTGGATAAACGCATAGAAGTAAGTAAATGCGATAATCAAGGCAACATATAGACACATACCAATCGGTTGCGTATAGTCAAAAAATTTGTTTTAAGACTTTTACAACTTGACTGGATGAATCAACGAAGGCAAAGCTCAAAATAGTTTGCGGTGTAATGATGAATGCACTTGCAAAGATTACCGGTATAACCCCAGCAGAGTTAAGTTTCAGCGGTAAATGTGTTGCTTGTGCCCCACCAGTTTTTGCACCAGCGACACGTTTTGAGTATTGAATTGGAATCTTACGCAATGCTTGTTGGAAGTAAATAACGAGCACAATGATCGCTAAAACTGCCACGGCAATGGCGATAAGAATCAGGACGCGCATGAACAACTGATCACCAGCGTCTTCAATTTGTGATGCGTATAGAGAACGCAACCCATCTGGAATCTGTGCTACAATTCCAGCAAAGATAATAATAGAAATCCCATTACCAACGCCACTCACAGTAATTTGTTCACCTAGCCACATTAAGAACATTGTACCAGTAGTAAGAACAACCGCAATTGCCAGATATTGAGCGATGGAAGGATTCACAATGAAACCTGAACCACTCAATCTATTGAACCCAAATGCCATACCGAATGCTTCGACAAGCCCTAGTCCAATCGTTAAGTAACGCGTCAATTGATTTGATTTCTTACGTCCCATCTCACCTTGCTTGGACCACTCAGTAAGTTTTGGCACAACATCCATTTGTAACAATTGCACAATAATCGATGCAGTGATGTATGGCATTACGCCCATCGCAAAGATCGAGAAATTCTTCAGTGCACCACCGTTGAAAGTGTTCAAGAATCCAAGAATTCCTGATTCCATCGATTTTTGGATAGCTGCTGCGTCCACTCCCGGTACAGGAATAAATGTTCCGATACGGAAAATGACAAGCATAGCTAGCGTAAACATGATTTTCTTACGAATATCAGCAACTTTGAAAAAATTGATCAACGTCGAAAACATTAGATCACCTCAGTTTTTCCACCAGCAGCCTCTATAGCCTCTTTAGCAGCCGATGAGAATTTGTTAGCTTTCACTGTAAGTTTTTTCTCGATTGCACCGTTAGACAAAATCTTAATTCCGGATTTTGCGTTACGAACGATACCTGTTTCAATTAATAATTCAGGTGTTACTTCTGTACCTTCTTCAAAGCGATTTAAAACATCAATGTTCACAACAGCATACTCTTTGCGGTTGATGTTTGTGAAACCACGTTTTGGAATACGACGGAACAATGGTAATTGTCCACCTTCGAAGCCTAGGCGTACACCGCCACCTGAACGTGCTTTTTGACCTTTGTGACCGCGTCCTGATGTTTTACCGTTACCAGAACTCATACCACGACCAACACGATTACGCTCTTTACGAGAACCTTCTGCAGGTTTAAGTTCGTGAAGTTTCATGTCAAGCACCTCCTCCTAATTTACGATTTTATTCATTTTAAAATTCATTAATAGCTTAAACTTCTTTAACGTCCACTAAATGACTAACTTTAGTGATCATCCCACGAATTGCAGGATTATCTTCTTTTACAACAACAGAATTAGTTTTTCCCAAGCCAAGAGCTTGAACTGTTTTGCGTTGTGGTTGAGGGCGTCCGATTAAGCTACGTTTTAGAGTAATTTCTAATTTCGCCATAACGTTTATTCCCTCCTTATCCTAGTAATTCTTCAACTGTTTTGCCGCGTAATTTCGCAACATCTTCAGCTTTTTTAAGTTGTTTGATACCGTCGAATGTAGCGCGAACCATGTTGATTGGTGTGTTAGAACCTAGTGATTTACTAGACACATCAGCAACACCAGCAAGCTCAAGGACAGCACGAACTGGACCACCAGCAGTTACACCAGAACCGGCGCTTGCAGGTTTTAGGAGAATTTCTCCACCACCAAAATGACCGATTGCTGTGTGTGGGATTGTAGTGTCAACAGTTGGTACGAAGATCATATTCTTCTTAGCATCGTCAATTGCTTTACGGATCGCATCTGGAACTTCTTGCGCTTTACCAGTACCGAATCCAACATGACCGTTTTTATCTCCAACGACTACGAGCGCTGAAAAACGGAAACGACGACCACCCTTAACTACTTTCGCAACACGGTTGATAGTAACTACGCGTTCTTCTAATTCTAATTTGTTTCCATCGATTTGTTGAGGCATGTAAGTTGTCCCTCCTTCTTATTAAAATTCCAATCCATTTTCACGAGCAGATTCAGCTAAAGCTTTTACACGACCATGATACAAATAACCACCGCGGTCAAATACAACAGCTTTAACGCCTTTTTCTGTAGCGCGTTTTGCAACGATTTCGCCTACTTTTGTAGCTGCGTCAACTTTGGACTCAGCTTTAGGGAAATCTTTATCTACGTTAGATGCGCTAGCGATTGTTACACCGTTAACATCATCAATAAGTTGAGCATAAATGTTCTTGTTTGAACGGAATACGTTCAAGCGTGGACGGGCTGCTGTTCCAGAAATCTTAGAACGAACACGACCATGTCTTTTTTTACGCACTTTATTTTTGTCGATTTTGGTAATCACACGACTCACCTCTTCTCTTAGCTTTTATGCGGCATTATTTACCGGTTTTACCTTCTTTACGACGTACAAATTCGCCTTCGTAACGGATACCTTTACCTTTGTAAGGCTCTGGTGGACGTACGGAACGGATATTTGCAGCCAATTCGCCAACGTGTTCTTTGTTAATACCGCGCACGATAACTTTCGTGTTTGCTGGTACTTCCACTTCAACACCTGGACGAGCTTCGAATTCTACTGGATGCGAGTAACCTACGTTTAAAACAAGAGTAGTGCCTTGTTTTGCAGCACGGTAACCGACACCAATAAGCTCAAGAGTTTTTTCGTAGCCTTCAGATACGCCGATAATCATGTTATTTAAAATAGCACGTGTCGTACCATGAAGCGCACGGTGTGTTTTATTGTCAGAAGGACGAGTCACATTGATCTCGCTTCCTTCGATATTGATTGAGATATCTGGGTTAAAAGTTTTTACTAATTCACCTTTAGGGCCCTTAACAGTTGCTGTTGAACCATCTAATGTTACAGTAACACCAGCTGGGATAACAATTGTTTTTTTACCTATACGGGACATTTATTGCACCTCCTTGTGATTTTCTGTTCTTACCAAACGTATGCTAGAACTTCTCCGCCCACTTGTTTCGCGCGAGCTTCTTTGTCAGTTAACAAACCTTGAGAAGTAGATACAATTGCAATACCTAAACCGTTAAGTACTTTTGGTACCTCATCAGCTTTAGCGTAAACACGAAGACCTGGCTTACTGATACGCTTAAGTCCAGTAATTACACGCTCGTTAGCTGCACCATATTTAAGGAAAACACGGATTGTACCTTGTTTATCATCTTGAATATATTCAACATCACGTACGAAACCTTCTCTTTTAAGGATTTCAGCGACTTCTTTTTTGATTTTTGAAGCAGGAACTTCTAACTTATCGTGACGTACCATATTGGCGTTACGAATACGAGTTAGAAAATCTGCGATAGGATCTGTCATCACCATGAAAAATTTACCTCCTTCCCATTATTGGGTTTTTACCAGCTTGCTTTTCTGACGCCGGGAATTTGTCCTTTATAGGCAAGTTCACGGAAGCAGATACGGCATAGTTTAAATTTGCGAATAACGGAATGTGGACGACCACAACGTTCACAACGAGTGTAAGCTTGAACAGGATGTTTCGGTGTGCGTTTTTGCTTCGCGATCATTGATTTTTTAGCCACGTTTGCGCCTCCCTACTTATTTATTGATTACCATTTGGATTACTTTTGAAAAGGCATTCCAACATGTGTCAGTAATTCTTTTGACTCTTCATCGGATTTAGCTGTAGTAACGATTACTACGTCCATTCCGCGAACTTTACTTACTTTATCGTAATCAATTTCAGGGAAAATTAATTGCTCTCTAACACCTAGCGTGTAGTTACCGCGACCGTCGAAGGCTTTTTTAGAAACCCCACGGAAATCACGAACACGTGGTAGGGAAACAGTAATTAATTTGTCTAAGAAATCATACATGCGATCTCCACGTAGCGTTACTTTCGCACCGATTGGCATTCCTTCACGAAGACGGAAACCAGCGATTGAATTTTTCGCTTTTGTGATTACAGGTTTTTGACCAGTGATTAGAGCTAACTCTTCCACTGCACTATCCAAAACTTTCGCATTTGCTGTTGCGTCACCAACACCAGTGTTGATTACGATTTTATCGATTTTTGGTACCTCCATTACGGAGTCATAATTGAATTTGCTCATTAAAGCAGGAACAATTTCCTTAAGATATCTATCTTTAAGGCGATTCATGTAATATTCCCTCCTTCCTCAAATACTTTTTATTTAGTTGCGTCTTTAATAACTTCACCGGATTTTTTAGCTACGCGTACTTTTTTACCGTCCTTGATTTCATAGTTCACACGAGTTGGTTCACCAGTTTTAGGATCGATAAGCATTACGTTAGATACGTGAATCGGTGCTTCAACATTTAAAATTCCACCTTGCGGGTTAACGTTTGATGGTTTTGTATGTTTTTTAACCATGTTAAGTCCTTCAACGATCACGCGGTCCTTTTTAGGGAAAGCAGCGATGATTTTGCCGGATTTACCTTTATCTTTACCAGTAATAACTTGAACTTTATCACCTTTTTTGACATGCATTGGGTCTAGCACCTCCTTGATTTTGAAACTACTGTATTTTAAAGAACTTCTGGAGCTAAAGAAACGATCTTCATAAAGTTGCTTTCACGAAGTTCGCGTGCAACAGGTCCAAAAATACGTGTTCCACGAGGACTTTTATCGTCACGGATTATTACACATGCATTTTCATCAAATTTGATGTAAGAACCATCTTGACGACGTGCTCCACTCTTAGTACGAACGATAACCGCTCTAACTACTTCACCTTTTTTGACAACGCCACCTGGTGTTGCTTGTTTAACAGTACACACGATTACGTCGCCAATGTTCGCAGTTTTGCGTCCTGATCCGCCTAGTACTTTAATTGTCAATACTTCACGAGCACCAGAGTTATCAGCCACTTTCAAACGACTTTCTTGTTGAATCATTAGGACACCCTCCTTCCAGATAAACAATCGGGAAATTTATTTTTCCTATTAAAACTTATATTATTACGGTTCACGATTTAAACTACTACAGCTTCTTCAACAACTTCTAGTAAGCGGAAACGTTTAGTCGCCGATAATGGACGAGTTTCAGCAATACGTACTAAGTCGCCTGCTTTAGCTACATTATTTTCATCATGAGCTTTGAATTTCTTAGAATACTTCACGCGCTTGCCATAAAGCGAGTGTTTCTTATACGTTTCAACAACGACAGTGATTGTTTTATCCATTTTGTCGGATACAACACGTCCTGTATAGACTTTACGTTGGTTACGTTCAGACATGTATTAAAACCTCCTCCTGAATTAATTTTAGGCAAGTTCTCTTTCACGAACGATTGTTTTCATACGTGCGATCGCTTTACGTACTTCACGAATACGTGCAGTGTTTTCCAATTGGCCAGTAGCTAATTGAAAGCGCAAGTTGAAAAGCTCTTCTTTTAGAGATTTTTCTTTATCTTGAATTTCAGTAGTGGACAATTCACGGATATCAGTTGCTTTCATTTGCTTCACCACCAATTTCTTCGCGTTTCACGATTTTTGTTTTAACAGGTAATTTATGTGCTGCAAGACGTAATGCTTCACGCGCTACTTCTTCAGGAACACCTGCGATTTCAAACATAATTTTGCCACGTTTAACTGGGCTTACCCAACCTTCCGGAGCACCTTTACCTTTACCCATCCGAACGCCGATTGGCTTAGAAGTGTAAGATTTATGAGGGAAAATTTTAATCCAAACTTTACCGCCACGTTTCATGTAACGAGTCATTGCAATACGGGCAGCTTCGATTTGACGGTTAGTGATCCATGAAGCATCAACTGCTTGAAGACCATACTCACCAAATGCTACTTCTGTTCCGCCTTTTGCACGTCCACGCATGTTACCACGGAACTCACGACGGTATTTTACACGTTTTGGAACTAACATTATTATTTTCCTCCTTCCACATTTGTTTTCTTCGTAGGAAGGACTTCACCACGGTAGATCCAGACTTTAACGCCTAGTTTACCATATGTTGTGTCAGCTTCTTCCCATGCGTAATCGATATCGGCACGCAATGTATGAAGAGGTACTGTTCCTTCGCTGTAATGTTCCGCACGAGCGATATCTGCTCCACCTAGACGGCCGGAAACTTGTGTTTTGATACCTTTAGCGCCTGCACGCATTGTACGTTGGATTGCTTGTTTTTGTGCACGTCGGAAAGACACACGGTTTTCCAATTGACGAGCAATGCCTTCAGCAACCAATTTAGCGTCAAGGTCAGCTCTTTTAATTTCTACAATATTGATATGAACTCGTTTACCTGTAAGTTCATTTAGGTTCTTACGTAATGATTCAACCTCAGATCCACCTTTACCGATAACCATACCTGGTTTAGCAGTGTGGATAGTGATGTTTACACGGCTTGCCGCACGTTCGATTTCAATGCGTGATACAGAAGCATCTGATAAGTTTTTCGCGATATATTCACGGATACGTAAATCTTCATGTAAGAAGTTCGCGTATTCTTTACCAGCATACCATTTTGAATCCCAATCACGGATGATACCGACACGCATACCTATTGGATGTATTTTTTTGGCCCACGAATTATCCCTCCTCGATTTCAGATACCACGACTGTGATGTGGCTTGTACGTTTATTAATTGCACTTGCGCGTCCCATAGCACGTGGACGGAAGCGTTTCAATGTTGGACCTTCGTCAACGAATGCCTCAGAAATTACTAAGTTATTTACATCTAAATCATAATTATGCTCAGCGTTTGCGATTGCTGATTTTAAAACTTTCTCGATAACCGGAGAAGCTGCTTTTGGAGTAAGTTTTAAAATAGCAACGGCTTCACCGACTTGCTTACCACGTACTAGATCCATTACGAGTCTAACTTTACGAGGAGCAATACGAACAGTTTTTGCAACGGCTTTTGCAGTTGTCATCAGGATATCCTCCTCTCAATTAACGTCTTGTTTTTTTATCGTCGCCCGCATGACCGCGGTACGTACGAGTTGGTGCGAATTCACCTAATTTATGTCCTACCATATCTTCTTGGATATAGACTGGAACGTGTTTGCGACCGTCATATACAGCAATCGTTTGTCCAACGAATACTGGGAAAATCGTTGAGCGACGAGACCAAGTTTTAATAACTTGTTTCTTTTCGCTTGCATCAGCTGCCTCAACTTTTTTCATCAAATGATCATCTACAAAAGGTCCTTTTTTCAAGCTACGACCCATGTCGGAACCTCCCTTCGCATAGTCAGGAATCGGAAAGCTTGTGCTTGTCCGTCCCTGCTACCTATAAATTCGTCAAAATTACAAATCCAATTATTTTTTCTTACGACGACGTACGATAAATTTATCGGAGTTATTGTTTTTCTTACGAGTTTTGTAACCAAGTGTTGGTTTACCCCAAGGAGACATTGGTGATTTACGTCCGATTGGCGCTTTACCTTCACCACCACCGTGTGGGTGATCATTCGGGTTCATTACAGATCCACGAACTGTTGGGCGTTTACCCATCCAACGTGAACGACCTGCTTTACCAATGTTGATAAGTTCGTGTTGTTCGTTACCAACTTGGCCAATAGTAGCACGGCAAGTAGAAAGAATCATGCGAACCTCACCAGAGTTAAGACGGATAAGTACATATTTACCTTCTTTACCAAGTACTTGAGCACTTGTTCCAGCTGAACGTACTAATTGTCCACCTTTACCAGGTTTCATTTCGATATTGTGAATAACAGTACCCACTGGAATATCTTTAAGTTCTAGTGCGTTACCAACTTTGATATCCGCCTCTGAACCTGAATAAATTGTTTGGCCTACTTCTAAGCCTTTTGCTGCGATGATGTAGCGTTTTTCTCCATCAACGTAGTGAATTAATGCGATGTTAGCAGAACGGTTAGGATCATATTCGATCGTAGCAACGCGTCCTGGAATACCATCTTTATTACGTTTGAAATCGATCACGCGGTATTGACGTTTGTGTCCTCCACCGTGATGACGAACAGTTAACTTACCTTGGTTATTACGACCAGCCTTCTTTTTCAGAGGACGTAGTAAAGCTTTTTCTGGAGTACTTGTAGTAATCTCAGCAAAATCTGAACTCGTCATGTGACGACGGCCGTTTGTGGTAGGTTTATACTTTTTAATCGCCATTGTATTCCCTCCTCTATTTGTTCAATTCCCTAGAAGTATTAAACTTCGAAAAATTGGATTTCTTTGCTATCGGCAGTAAGTGTCACGATAGCTTTACGACGCTTGTTTGTATAGCCAGCGTAACGGCCCATACGTTTCAATTTACCTTTGTAGTTCATTACGTTTACTTTCGCAACTTTCACTTCGAAAATTTCTTCGATAGCTTTCTTAACGTGCGTTTTAGTAGCGCGTGTATCAACTTCAAACGTATATTTCTTATCATCTAAAACACTTGTTGATTGTTCCGTGATAACCGGGCGCTTAATGATGTCGCGTGCATCCATTATGCAAGCACCTCCTCTACTTGTTCAAGAGCTGCTTTCGTGATAATTAACTTATCATGTTTAGCAACATCTAGTACTGAGATACTTTGAGCTGGAATAACTTTAATGCCTTGTAAGTTACGTGCAGATAATTCTACATTTTCACTTTCATCGGCTACTACTACCAATGCTTTTGTATCTACAGAGATATTCTTAAGGAAAGCCGTGAATTCTTTAGTCTTAGGAGCAGAGAAAGTTAAACCTTCTAATACTACTAGGCTCTCTTCTTTTACTTTAGAAGAAAGGATCGATTTGATCGCTAAACGACGAACTTTCTTAGGTAATTTGTAAGCATAGCTACGTGGTGTTGGGCCGAATACGACTCCACCTCCACGCCATTGTGGGGAACGAATCGAACCTTGACGGGCACGACCTGTACCTTTTTGACGCCATGGTTTACGTCCACCGCCGCGTACTTCTGAGCGGCCTTTTACTTTATGAGTTCCTTGACGTAAGGAAGCTCGTTGACTCAAAATTACATCAACAACCACTTTTTCATTTGGTTCAATACCGAAAATAGTATCGTTAAGTGTAATTTCGCCAGCATTTGTTCCATCTTGTTTCAATAAAGCTACGTTGGGCATTTGTTAGTCCTCCTTTCCAATAAATTATCTTGATTTGTTTGCTGTTTTGATTTGGATCAATGCTTTTTTAGCTCCTGGTACGTTACCTTTAACTAAAAGAACATTTTTTTCTACGTCTACTTTGACGATTTCTAGGTTTTGGATAGTGATCTGATCTCCACCCATACGACCTGGAAGTAATTTATTTTTGAATACACGGTTAGGCGCTACAGGACCCATTGAACCCGGGCGACGATGGTAACGCGATCCGTGGGCCATTGGTCCACGAGATTGTCCGTGGCGTTTGATAACACCTTGGAATCCTTTACCTTTCGATACGCCTGTCGCGTCGACGATGTCACCTTCAGCGAATACGTCTACTTTAATTTCTCCACCAATTTCATACTCGTCTAAGTTTACATCGCGTAATTCGCGAATGAAGCGCTTAGGAGTAGTATTGGCTTTTTCTACATGACCTTTTTCGGGTTTGTTTGACAATTTTTCGCGTTTATCCTCGAAACCGATTTGAATTGCTTCATATCCGTCCGTATCAACCGTTTTCTTTTGAAGTACTACGTTAGCACCTGCTTCGATTACTGTTACTGGAATAAGTTCGCCGTTTTCAGTGAAAACTTGTGTCATCCCTACTTTTCTACCTAAGATTCCTTTGGTCATGAGTCACACCTCCTGTTTAATTAATTTTTTATTTATAGTTTGATTTCGATGTCCACACCGCTTGGTAAGTCTAAACGCATAAGGCTATCAACAGTTTGTGGTGTTGGATTAACGATATCGATTAAACGTTTGTGTGTACGCATTTCGAATTGCTCACGTGAATCTTTGTATTTATGAACCGCACGCAAGATTGTGTAGATTGACTTCTCTGTTGGAAGTGGAATCGGACCAGATACAGAAGCACCAGAACGTTTCGCAGTTTCTACAATTTTCTCAGCCGATTGATCCAAGATACGGTGATCATACGCTTTTAAACGAATACGAATTTTTTGTTTTGCCATTATTTTCCCTCCTTCTCGCCTACTTTTAAAATAGACATTCTCCGTGAAAATCTCCTGGACACTCGCCATGGCAAAGCGGCCGGGTGTGTCAGCAACCTCTCACTTCATCACATCTACAGCCCCAACTAATGGGGGTGTTGCACGAAATAGACAGACCAATGCCTGTTCATTTGCACTTTATCTATTATACACGTCCGACCTAGTAATTTCAACGATTTTGTGAAAAAAGTTTTGCGAGGCTTATAATGCGCTAGAATAAGGTTTTTGAGGAATCAAAAAAGGCGCAAAATCGGCTTATTGATTTTGCGCCTTCGGATCATGATATTCGGAGCGTCACGAGCGCTGTAGTCAACGCGACAAGTACGCACGCCGCCACTAAATCGCACCAATGCCAATGCAGGATTCGGAATCTCGTTCTTTTTTTGTCACCTTGATAGCCTCTCGCTTCCATTGCATCCGCCAAATCTTCTGCTCGGTTGAAAGAACTAACGAATAGCGGAATGAAAATCGGAACGACTACTTTCATTTGTTCAAATAAGTTCCCTTCGCCAAAATCGACACCTCTTGCTCGTTGGGCTTTCATGATTTTATCAGTTTCTTCCATTAAAGTTGGGATAAAGCGCAACGCTACCGAAATCATAAGCGCGATATCTTGGACTGGCATCTTGAGAATTTTGAATGGTCGTAGTATGTAAGCAATGGCGTCTGTTAGATCCATGGGCGTCGTTGTGAGCGTGATGACCGTCGACATGAAGATAATCAAGACAAACCGGACAAAGACGTATACACCATTAATTAAGCCAAATGAGGAGATCGCGAATGGTCCCCAACTAAAAAAAATAGTCCCGCCGCTCGTAAACAGGGCTTGCAGTAACACAGTGAACAGAATGAGCCAAATCAATGGCTTCACACCTTTAATGAAAAAACGATAGGAGATTCCGGTAAGGGCAATGACTAAAAATGTGAATAGTGTCAGTAACACATAGCTTTGCCAGTTGTTGGCTAGGAACAGAATCCCAATAAAATAAAAACCAGCAATCAATTTCGTTCTTGCGTCTAAGCGATGAATGAGGGATTCCCCAGGCATGAAACGGCCAAATATTAATTTATCAATCATCGGAAAATCCCTCTTTTCTCATTATATATATTTTAAGATTAAACTAGCCACCAGAAAAATGACTAGCGCGCTATTTGTTACCACGAAGTTTTTGATCGAGATAACGAACGTTTTTGCCTTCACTTGTTCGGCGTTGAATTTCTGTAAATTTTTAAATACCGGGATGATCGCAATGAGCGTTAGCAGCATGACCGGACTTAGGAAGCCAACAATGACCGACGCGACGATCGCGGCAAACGAGGCGTAGTAAAGCGCATTAAACAGGATGACTGCGTATTTTTTACTGATGTAGTATGGCAGTGTATAGCGGTGATTGCGGATATCCTCGTCCAAATCGCATATGTTGTTGGCTAGCATGATATTGGCGATGGTGAAAATACATGGCAAGGACACAACGGCGATGCGGATTAGTTCGAGCAAATTCACCTTCACGGTAACCCACTCGCCCGACCAAACCAAATTTGCGATTCCAGCGTCGTAAGCATTCACATAGATCGCTAGAAAGACAATACCAAATCCCATCGTCACACCTGAGAAAATCTCCCCGAGAGGCATCCTCGATAACGGCACTGGGCCAAACGTATATAAAATCCCGATACAAACACAGATAAAGCCAGCGAGCAGTACTAGCAAATCGGTTTCGACAACCAGCCAAACGCCGAGGCCAGTCGCGATGAAGAACATCAGAAAAATAGTAATGATAACCGTTTTCTCCGAGATTTGTTCTTGTCCAATGACATTGCTCGTCGTTCGGTAATCATAATCATGGTTATTCGTCGCCTTCCGGTAATCCATATAGTTATTAATTGCCGTTGTCGTTAAATCAAATATCAACATCGATCCAAAGAAAATCAGCGTATTTTTCCAATTAAATAGATCGTATTGATAAACCGCGAACAAGGTTCCAATAATAAAAGGAAAAACACTAGCGATCTTCGTCTGGATTTCTACCAATTTCAAAAATGCTGGTATCGACACGTGGGACACTCCTTTTTAATTCGCTAATTCGAAATTCTTGTCCGTGATTTTGAACTTCCCTTTTAGTCCTGATGTGATGTATACTTTCTTCTCTTTACTTACAAAAATGGCTTCGACGCCTTTATACGTTTCGATGAAATCCATGCCGCCTTGGACACCTTTCGAGAATGTCGCAGTGGACAGCCCATCACCGTCAATTGATTTTTCGGAAACAATAGATACGCCTGCAATATCGTTATCAAATGGATAGCCAGTTTTCGGATCTAGTAAGTGGTGGTATTTAACGCCATCCACTTCAAGGAAACGTTCATAGATACCTGATGTTACAATCGATTTGTTAGCTTCCGGGATCGTTCCAATGACTGTACCGCGTGATTGGAATGGATCTTGAATTCCTACTACCCAATCCCCGCCTTTTGGACTGTCACCTTTCACGATGATATTTCCACCAAGGTCAATGATGGCCGTGGTCACTTTGTTGTCATCGAGAACTTTAGCCACTTCGTCTGCAATATAACCTTTTGCAATCGCGCCTAAATCAAGCTCCATTCCCTTTTCTTCTAGGTAGACTGTTTTTTTCTCGTCGTCTAACTTCACTTTTTTGTAGTCAATCAGGGGTAAAGCCGCATCGATCTCTGCTTGGCTTGGTTTTCTAGCATCATCAAAACCGATATGCCATAAGGAAGTAAGCGGACCGATTGTAATATCAAAACTCCCACCCGAACTCTCACTATATTTCAGACCTTCTTTAATAAGGTAAAACACGTCATCGTTTACTTTGACAGGGTTTTTGCCCGCTGCAAGATTCACCTTGTCCACTTCTGATGTTTTACCGCTATCACTCGTTGTAATTTGTTTATCTAATTCTTTAATTCGGTCAAAGGCTTTTAGAAGCACGTCCTCTTTACCTTCATCATAAATTTTCACGACATTAATTGTGCCCATTAGAAAATCCGTTTTTGTATAAGGTTGGGATAATATTTCAGGGTTATTTCCTTCTGATGCAGTACTTTTTTTTCGAATCATCGCTGCCACAAGCCGTTACGAGAACCGCTAAAAGTACAAGCGTGATTAACATATAAAATTTCTTCATTTCGATGGCACCTTTCGGATTTGGAATTAGAATATAATACAGCGGACTTTTTGTCGCTATTTTAATGTATCGGTGATTGGGTGCATTGTCAAGAAAGTGTCACGCCTTTCATTCGAACACTCCAAACAAAAAGACTCCAGAGTTTTCGCTCTGAAGCCCTGATTTACTACTTATTTCGCTACTTATTCAGCATCTACTTGGTTATACACTTTGATCATATCTGTGTTACCAGATTGAGCCGCATTATAAAGTTGCGCTGCATAGATTTTGAATGCGTTAGATGATTCTGTTGCGCCTGTAACTACTGCAACGTCTGCAGGATTTTGTTTGCTTACTAGAGCTGAGTTAAGCGCAGGAATGTATTCTTGTGGGCCTGTGCCAGTTTTTGATTTCATATTTTTCTCGTAGTCAGCGTCGTCTGTTTTCTTCTTGCCATCTTTGTCTACGTAGTTGTAATCAGATGTTGTGATCTTGCCATCTTTTACTTCCATATTGAATACTGCACGGTAGTTGTGCGCGTAATTTTGTTCTTCTAATGAATATTTACCGTCTTCTAATTTCGCACCATTGTTGATTTCAATTGTCGCTGTGTCTGCACGTTGCGCCGCTTGGATCAATTGGTTAGAGTAGTTGACAAACGTGTCCGATGAATGTGTTGCACCAGTTACAACCTGTACGTCTGCTGCTGCTTGTTTAGCAACTAGAGAATCATTCAAAGCTGGGATGTATTCTTGTGGACCCGTACCAGTTTTTGCTTTCATGTTTTTCTCATAGTCTGCGTCATCTGTTTTTAGTTTGCCATCTTTATTTTTGTAGTTGTAATCAGATTTCGTGATTTTGTTGCCATCAACGGTGATTGTCATGAAACCTTTCCAACCTTTATCGTCGTAGTTCTTTTCTTGTAATTTGTAAGTGCCATCTGTCATTGTGCCATCTGTTTTGGCATCCGCTGTCTTCGTATCCGACTGCTTGCTATCACTAGACTTGCTGTCGCTACTATTGTCATTCCCACATGCTACTAACAACATACTTGAGGCCATTACAGCCGTCAGGGCCATTACCAACTTTTTCTTCTTCATAAAATTGCTCCCACCTTTTAAAATATTACTTGTGATGACATGAACAATGGAATTGACACGAAACCAACAAGCTCACCTTAATTCCACTTAAATATAACATTATTGTCTCAATTTGTCTACACTCAGCGTGTGGGAATAAAAAACCGGAAATTTTCAGAAAGCGATTTCTTTCTTGGCTAGCAATCCTTTTATTGAAATCTCACCACTCAAATGACGTTTATTGTCATGCAAGCACTTTACATGACAAGTATACGTTTGTTTCTTATTTTTTGAGGGTAAAGACCCTAGACAGCCTTTGTTCTATCTGTTAAACTGAGTTAGGTTATTACTATAATGTTTTAGAACGCAGGACTTATAATTTTTGTGAATATACTTACAAGGAGTTGAGAAAGCATATGCCTGAAAAGAATATTGTTTTAATAGGGGCGGGATATGCAGGTGTACATGCGGCTAAGAAATTAGCGAAAAAGTACAAGAGAGACGAATCAGTAACCATCACGTTGATTGATAGACATTCCTATCATACAATGATGACTGAGTTGCACGAAGTAGCTGGGGGACGTGTTGAACCAACGGCAATACAGTACGATTTGCGTCATTTGTTTAATCGCACGAAAGTGAAATTAGTGACGGACAACGTAACGCACGTTGATCACGAAACCAAGACGGTAACGACGGAGAATGGTAGCTATCCATTTGATTACCTCGTTCTCGGTATGGGTGGTGAGCCTAATGACTTCGGAACACCTGGTGTTGGTGAACATGGATTCACGCTTTGGTCTTGGGAAAACGCGGTTAAGTTGCGCGAACATATCGAAACGGTGGTTCATGATGCTTCCGAGGAACAAGATGTAGCGAAGCGCAAAGCCATGCTTACTTTTGCTGTTTGTGGTTCTGGTTTTACTGGAATCGAAATGGTTGGGGAATTGCTTGACTGGAAAACGCGTCTTGCGAAAGATAACAAAGTCGACGTTTCTGAAATCGAATTAATTGTTGTCGAAGCCGCACCAACGATTCTGAACATGCTAGATCGTAAAGATGCTCAAAAAGCGGAAGACTTCATGTTGAAAAAAGGGATCAAGATTATGAAAGATGCTGCTATCGTTGAAGTTAAAGCGGAGAGCATTGTCTTGAAATCCGGCGACGAAATTCCGACACATACATTGATTTGGACTGCTGGTGTCCGTGCGAATTCTGATACGAAAGATTACGGTATGGAAACTGCGCGTGCTGGTCGTTTGAAAGTCAATGAATATATGGAAGCTGAGAAATTCGAAAACACATACGTTATCGGTGACTTGGCTTATTACGAAGAGGAAGAAGGCAAACCAACTCCTCAAATCGTCGAAGCTGCTGAGCAAACTGGTATGACTGCTGCGAAAAGCATCATTTCTGAAATCAGCGGTACCCAAAAAGAAGCATACAACGGTAAGTATCACGGTGTCATGGTTTCCATCGGTTCGAAATACGGTGTCGCTAACCTAGGTGGATTACGCTTGCACGGTTGGTTCGCGATTTTCATGAAACATATGGTTAACCTTTACTACTTCTTCGGAATCCGTAGTGGTTATTACATGGCACAATACGTTTCCCATGAATTTTTCCATATTAGAGATAACCGGAATATCTTCCGCGGCTGGACTTCTCGTTACGGTAACGTCCTTTGGACATTGCCGCTTCGTATTTATGTCGGTTGGTTCTGGGTTGACGAGGCTCTTTCTAAGATTTACGGTGAAACGACGTGGAATAAAGTTAGCCTAACGAACTTAAAACCGTTATTCCAAGGACTCGGACCTGATTCATGGTTAACTGCGACAACTTCAAAAATGCCATTTGATTGGTTGCAAACTGCGGCGACATCTGGTGCATCACAAGCGGCCGGCGATGCTGCTGGTGACGCGGCAACAAACGTAACAACACCAATTCTCAGCCATATGCCTGGTTGGTTTGAATGGATTATGAAATTAATTATGCCAAATCTTGATGTAGCCCTTTTCATGCAAAAAGTAGTTCCGTTTGTAGAGCTTGCAATCGGCCTTGCGCTTGTTGTTGGTCTATTCACTTGGTTAGCTAGTATCGGAAGCGCTGGATTCCTAGTTATGTTCACACTGTGCGCTATGCTTGGTTGGGACAAATTCTGGGCGCTACCTGCTTCGATTGCTTTACTAAATGGTGCTGGACGTACATTTGGTTTAGATTATTGGGCTATGCCTTGGTTACAAAAACACCTTGGCCGCTGGTGGTACGGTAAAGAAAGTTCCATCTACCGCGACAAGTAATTTTATACAATTGAGACTCATTAGCGAAAGGCAGCCCAAAACTGCCTTTCGCTATAAATTTTTGAGCTAGTGTATTACAATGAAGATAAAGTTAGTTAGAGGGGGAAAAGAAACGTGAAGGAATACTTACATATGGTGAAGCGTTGGGACGTCATTATTGTTGTGCTCCTGACCGTGCTTTCTTTTTTGCCTCTAGCTATTTTTACATACGCAAAAGCACAAGAACCCAAACCCGCGCCCGGTTCAGAGTCGAAATTGGTCGCGGTGATTAAAGTCGATGGCAACGAGTATAAGCGTGTTGATTTGACGGGGCATACAGGCACCGATACGTTTAAAGTGACGACGGATGATGGCGATTATAACGAAATCGAAGTGAAAGGCGAACGGATTCGGATTAGCGCAGCTGATTGTAATGACCAAGTCTGCGTCCGTGTTGGCGCGATCGGGAAACTCGGTGAGACGATTGTTTGTTTACCACACAAGGTCGTGATTGAAGTTCAGTCTACAACTGGCGAAACAGAGCCTGATGATGGGATTGTTATTCCGTCATAGCATGATTTTTGGAAAATAGGAGGTGTGTATATGACGAAGAATAAGCGTTTAGTTTATATTGCTTTACTAGCGGCTCAGGCAGTTGTCATTAGTTTGTTGGAGCGCGCGATTCCCTTTCCATTTGCCTTCGCGCCTGGTGCTAAGCTCGGTTTGGCGAATATTATTACGTGTATTTCCTTGTACACACTATCCACGAAAGACGCTTTTATGATTGTTTGCATCCGGCTTGTCTTGGCAACATTACTCGGCGGAACGATTTCAACGTTTATGTACAGTGCGGCCGGAGCGATTTTGAGTTTTGGTGGTATGTGGCTCGTGAAAAAACTGGGGCCTAAGCGTGTCAGCATAATCGGCGTCAGCACAACTGGCGGAATTCTACATAATGTCGGCCAACTCGTGATTGCAAGTTGGATCGCTGGTAGTTGGAATGTCATGCTATACTTGCCTATCCTCTCGTTTATCGGTATACTATCAGGGATTGCGGTCGGAATCGCGGCCAATTATTTAATTAAAAATGTACAGACGCTACGTGCTTTTAATAAAACAAACGAACCTATTCAAAACTAAGCGAAATGAGGATGAATTATGCAACTTCACCCGATGTGGGACGCCTATCCAAATCTGCAAACCGATTTGAAAGATGTACTCACAACTATCGAAAAAAGTATCCAAATTAGGGATAAGCAAGTCGAGCAAAACGTAAAGGCGTTGATTCACGCTGGCGGAAAACTGTTGCGTCCAGCATACGCTTTACTCGCAGCACAAGTCGGGCCAGATTACGATCGCGACCGAGCTATCGCTGTTGCAGGTGCCTTGGAAGTTCTACATATGGCGACGCTTATTCACGATGACGTCGTCGATGATGCCCCAACAAGACGTGGTATTCCAACCATTCATTCCAAATATGGTCGCAATTATGCCGTCTACACTGGTGACTATCTTTTTTGCATTTGTTTCAAAATCCTATCAAGTCATGCTAACTCTATTGAGAATATCGAGTTTAACAGCAAAAATATCGAGAAGATCTTGATGGGAGAACTGGATCAGATGCGGATGCGGTATGACATCAACGTAACGGTGCGCCAATATTTATCACGAATCTCTGGTAAAACTGCGCAACTCTTTGCATTAAGTACCTTTTCAGGCGTATCCCAAAGTAAAGCAAACCGTTCTCAAGTCCGCAACGCTTGGAATATCGGACATTATCTGGGGATGGCTTTCCAAATTATCGATGATGTACTGGATTACACGAGCTCCAATGATGGTCTTGGAAAACCAGTTTTAAATGACGTCAAACAAGGCGTCTACACTCTCCCGCTCATCTATGCGATGCAAAAACGCCAATCTGAATTCCGACCACTACTCGAAAAAGAACTCGACATGTCAGATGCCGATCTCGAAAACCTGCTTGACTTAATAACAAAATATAAAGGTGTAGAACAAGCATTCACGCTCGCTGATAAGTACACCAAAAAAGCTCTACGCGAAATCAAGAAGCTCCCCGCTGGTACTTATCGCGATCAAATGTACGAACTGACTTCCTCTATTTTAAAAAGAGACATCTAATCCTAACTGGGTTACGTGTCTCTTTTTCTAGATTAAATACCCAAAAAAATCCGAGCCCCTAAAAAAGGAGTTCGGATTTTTAAATTGAAATTATTTAGAGATAGTCGCTACTACTCCAGCGCCTACAGTACGTCCACCCTCACGGATAGAGAATTTAGTACCTTCTTCAATCGCAACTGGTGCGATTAGCTCAACAGAAACCTCAACGTTATCGCCAGGCATAACCATTTCAGTACCTTCTGGAAGTGTAACAATACCTGTTACATCAGTAGTACGGAAATAGAATTGTGGACGGTAGTTGTTGAAGAATGGCGTGTGACGTCCACCTTCTTCTTTTGATAAAACATAAGTTTCAGCTTTAAAAGAAGTATGTGGAGTGATCGAACCTGGCTTAGCTAATACTTGGCCACGTTGGATATCTTCACGAGCTACACCACGTAAAAGTGCGCCAATGTTGTCGCCTGCTTCAGCGTAATCAAGTAACTTACGGAACATTTCTACTCCAGTTACAACGATTTTCTTAGTGTCTTCAACAAGACCGATAACTTCAACTTCGTCACCGACTTTAACTTGTCCACGTTCAACACGTCCTGTAGCAACAGTTCCACGACCAGTGATTGAGAATACATCCTCAACTGGCATCATGAATGGTTTGTCAGTGTCACGAGTTGGAGTTGGGATATAGCTATCCACAGCGTCCATAAGTTCGTTAACTTTTTCTTCCCATTCTGGCTCACCTTGAAGAGCTTTAAGAGCAGAACCTTTAATTACTGGAATGTCATCGCCAGGGAATTCGTATTCCGTTAATAGATCACGGATTTCCATTTCAACTAATTCTAGTAATTCTTCGTCATCTACCATGTCACATTTGTTCATGAAGACAACAAGGTAAGGAACACCAACTTGACGTGAAAGCAAGATGTGCTCACGAGTTTGTGGCATTGGACCATCAGCAGCAGATACTACTAAGATACCACCATCCATTTGCGCAGCACCAGTGATCATGTTTTTAACATAATCGGCATGTCCTGGGCAATCTACATGTGCGTAGTGACGGTTTTCAGTTTCATACTCAACGTGAGCAGTAGAGATTGTGATACCACGTTCTCTTTCTTCTGGAGCACCATCGATTTGGTCGTATGCAGAAGCTTCTGCAAAACCTTTTTTTAGATAGTACAGTAGTGATTGCAGCTGTTAAAGTAGTTTTACCATGATCGACGTGTCCGATAGTACCAACGTTAACATGGGGTTTTGAGCGGTCAAATTTTTCTTTAGCCATTTTAATATTTCCTCCTTAATGTTTTAAAAAAATTATTGATAACACGCGGAATATGAATCTGCGCGAATCTCGTTACTTGTAGTTATACAGGATTTAGAGCAGAATTGCAATTAATCCTCTTTATTATTGCCGCCATTGGCTTTGATAATCTCTTCACCAACGGATTTTGGAACTTCTTCATAGTGGTCAAACTGCATAGTGTAAACTCCGCGACCTTGCGTACTTGAACGCAGGTACGTAGCGTAACCAAACATGTTTGCAAGTGGAACGAAGGCACGAACAACTTGAGCGTTACCGCGTGCTTCCATACCATCTACGCGACCACGACGAGATGTGATGTTACCCATAATGTCTCCAAGGTAATCCTCAGGTACAATTACTTCAACATTCATCATTGGTTCCAAGATGACAGGACTACATTTCTTAGCCGCGTTACGAAGAGCCATAGAAGCAGCCACTTTAAAGGCCATTTCATTGGAATCGACATCATGGTAAGATCCGTCATATAATTTCGCTTTAATATCGATTAGCGGGTATCCTGCAAGTACACCATTTCCTAGTGCGCCTTCAAGACCTGCTTGAACTGCTGGGATGTATTCACGTGGAACAACACCACCAACGATAGCGTTCTCGAACTCAAAGCCTTTTCCTTCTTCGTTAGGACCAAATTCGATCCAAACGTGACCATATTGTCCACGACCACCGGATTGACGAACGAATTTACCTTCGACTTGGGCAGATTGGCGGAATGTTTCACGGTAAGAAACCTGTGGATCACCCACGTTAGCTTCTACCTTGAACTCACGACGCATACGGTCTACAAGGATGTCTAAGTGAAGCTCACCCATACCAGAGATGATTGTTTGACCAGTTTCTTGGTCCGTCTCTGTACGGAATGTTGGATCTTCTTCTGCAAGTTTTGCAAGAGCTTGACCCATTTTATCTTGATCGGCTTTTGATTTAGGCTCAATAGCAACCGAGATAACTGGTTCTGGGAATTCCATGGACTCCAAGATGATTTGTTGCTTTTCATCACATAGCGTGTCCCCAGTAGTTGTGTCTTTCAAACCAACAGCAGCAGCGATATCGCCACAGTAAACGATCGAAATCTCTTCACGGTGATTCGCGTGCATTTGAAGGATACGTCCAACACGTTCACGTTTACCTTTAGAGGAGTTTTGAACGTAAGAACCTGAGTTCAGAGTACCTGAGTAAACGCGGAAGAAAGTAAGACGACCAACGTAAGGGTCAGTCATAACTTTAAACGCAAGAGAAGAGAATGGTTCGTTATCATCAGGATGACGTTCCGCTTCTTCTTCTGTATCTGGTAAAATACCTTTAATAGCAGCAACATCAGTTGGCGCTGGAAGGTAATCTAGTACGGCATCAAGCATCGGTTGAACACCTTTGTTTTTGAATGCTGTACCACATACAACAGGGTAGAATTCAACAGCTAGCGTTCCTTTACGGATTGCCGCTTTCAATTCTTCTTTTGTAGGCTCTTCACCTTCAAGGTATTTCATCATTAGATCTTCATCTAAATCAGCAACAGCCTCAACAAGTTTGCCGCGATATTCGTCAGCAAGCTCTTTTAAATCAGCTGGGATTTCACGAATTTCAGGGTCATTTCCTACATCATCAAGATAATACAAAGCGTTCATCTCAACTAAGTCAATAATGCCTTCAAAAGTATCTTCCGCACCGATTGGTAATTGGATTGGGTGTGCGTTTGCATCCAGACGGTCATGTAATGTACCTACTGAATACAAGAAGTCAGCACCGATTTTATCCATTTTGTTAACAAATACTACACGAGGAACCCCGTAAGTAGTTGCTTGGCGCCAAACTGTTTCGGTTTGTGGCTCAACACCTGATTGTGCATCTAGAACGGCAACAGCACCATCTAATACACGAAGGGAACGTTCAACTTCAACAGTGAAATCTACGTGTCCTGGTGTATCGATAATGTTTACGCGGTGACCTTTCCATTGCGCAGTTGTCGCAGCAGATGTGATCGTGATACCACGTTCTTGTTCTTGTTCCATCCAGTCCATTTGGGATGCACCTTCATGTGTTTCACCAATTTTATGAATACGCCCTGTATAGAAAAGGATACGCTCTGTAGTAGTGGTTTTACCAGCATCAATATGAGCCATAATACCAATATTACGCGTCTTTTCTAAGGAGAACTCTCTAGCCATGGGTATTTCTCCTTCCATTATTACGATTTAGTTAGGCGACAATTGTCGACCTAGTCGTGCGGATAAGATAGATCTTACCAGCGATAGTGAGCGAATGCTCTGTTTGCATCTGCCATTTTATGCGTATCTTCACGTTTCTTAACGGAAGCTCCGGCATTGTTAGATGCATCAAGAATTTCGTGTGCAAGACGTTCTACCATAGTTTTCTCTCCACGTAGACGTGAATAGTTAACTAACCAACGTAGACCTAGCGTTGTACGACGATCAGCACGAACTTCAATCGGAACTTGATAGTTAGCACCACCAACACGGCGAGCTTTTACTTCAAGAACTGGCATGATGTTTTTGATTGCTTCGTCAAATACTTCCATAGGGTCTTTTCCACTTTCTTGCGCGATGATATCAAAAGCAGAATAAATGATAGTTTGCGCTTTTCCGCGTTTACCATCAATCATAAGTTTATTGATTAGACGAGTTACCAATTTCGAATTGTACATCGGATCTGGTAATACGTCACGTTTAGCAACAGGACCTTTACGAGGCATTGGATATCCTCCTTTCAAAGAGTAAGATTTTTTTGTTCGGTGCGCTGACAAACACTCATTTTCGTCGTTAAAATCTCCGCTCCGATGCTCACGTACACCAGTACGCTCCGCTTCCGTGCTCGACTTTGCCTAGAAACTAAGCATTTGTCAACACACTAAGTTTGGCGATAAGTCACGATAATGAATATTTTTCAGCATTTCGTTTAGTTTATTTTTTAGGTTTTTTCGTTCCGTATTTAGAACGGCTTTGTCCTCTATTTTCAACACCAGCTGTATCTAGAGCACCACGTACGATATGATAACGTACCCCCGGTAAATCTTTAACACGTCCACCACGAATAAGTACAACACTATGTTCTTGTAGGTTATGTCCGATACCTGGGATATAAGCAGTTACTTCAAGTCCGTTAGTCAAACGTACACGAGCGTACTTACGAAGCGCCGAGTTAGGTTTCTTCGGAGTCATTGTACCAACACGAGTACATACACCACGTTTCTGTGGAGATGATACGTCAGTTAATGATCTTCTGAAAGTATTTAGGCCTTTGTTAAGTGCTGGAGAATCTGATTTCTTAGTTTTAGATTGACGCGGTTTGCGAACTAATTGATTAATTGTAGGCATTTTTTGGTTTCCTCCTTCCGATTTTTCTAGAGCCACACATCCAGGTGGTTCATTTTTTCTTTAAAATAAAATTGCTGATAGGATAATCCTAACAACAGCTTCTATTTTCTATACCTCGCCACGACGGAAGAGGCACCTTGGATATAGTACCATTCTTATTAGTGGATTGTCAAGCGTTTTGGTTGGGTTTGTTATTATAGAAAAGAATAGCTAAAACAGTCGTTTGGATACGGCCATTGTAACTATTCTTCAATCTTTCTTACTTATCGACGTAAGGCTAGCCGGTAAGAGATATTTCTGCCAAACGGATAGATTGGAACGCCCTTCACGCTAGGAGCTAACAAGTAGGCTGTTGCGCCTTGATAGAATGGTGCGATAACAGCTCCTAGCAGCACAATCATCGAAATAAGCATCCTTTTTTCATGTCATTTCCTCTCTTTTGCTAACGTAATGTAGCTCTCTTTTTCAAATGTATGGGTGGTGCATTGTAGATTTGCTTGATGCTACCGCGTTCGGCGCTTTTCACGAATTCTTGGAACATACGTTGCATCCCGATATCATTTTCAGCGATTAGTTCTGGGTGCCACTGGACGCCAATAACGAATGGGACGCCAGGCTTTTCAATGGCTTCCACAACGCCGTCTGGGGCAGTTGCAGTGATTTTTAAGCCAGCACCCAATATATCGACAGCTTGATGATGGAATGAATTGACTTGCGCTGTGCTTCCAAGAATGCTGTAAAGTTGGGAATTTTTTTCAATCTGGATTCTATGCGTCGCTCTTGTCGCTTGGTCTTGTTGCATATGCTCTAAATTCGCATTTCTGACGTAACTAGTGTCTTGATGAAGCGTTCCTCCAAATGCGATGTTCAGTAGCTGAGCCCCGCGGCAAATTGCCAGTACTGGCTTCTTTTGCGCCAGTGTTTCTTTTAAAAGGGCCAGTTCGAATATATCACGAGCAATCGAGGTGACGCCGAGTTTCGCTTGAGGTAACGCGCCGTAAAGAGCTGGCGAAACATCCTGACCGCCGGATAAAATAAGCCCATCCATCTGATTCACAAAAGTCGCCGCAAGTCCCGTATCTGTAACCGGAATAACAAATGGTGCTGCTCCGCTTTTCGCAATAACCGATACGTAATCTCCACCAACATAAGTTCCATTGCGGGAAATCGTATTTGGGACTTGTTCTGCCAGTTCCGCTGCCGAAATACCAATAATTGCAGTCATCCGCTTCGCCTCCTTTTTAATTCGCATCTATTTACTCGGAATTAATATTTTACTCATTATACCCCGCTTAAAAAGGAAAGTAAAGTAATTACACAAAAAAAGCCTGAAAAGTCACATAGACCTCTCAAGCTTCTCTGCTTATTTATAGAACGACTCCATCACTGGTTTCATCTTATCAATCACAAGTCCACTACCACCGCGGCCATTCACGCCTTCAATCATGGCCAAAACGAGGTAATCTGGTTTATCGCTGTCAAACGCTAACAAGAAACCATTTTCAAGACCGCTTTCGCCTTGTTTTTGTTTCAGTTCCGCAGTCCCTGTTTTCGCAGCGATGTTGTGCCCTGCGATTTGGAGTTTATGCGCGGTTCCTTCTGATTTGGAAACCGCTTGAACGAGCGCTGATTTGACAGTATTCGCTGTCCCTGCACTCATCGAATCTTTTGCTGCCTTCGTCTCCTGCGTTTCCGTCAATTTCGGATAGACCATCTTACCGTTGTTCGCGAACGGTGTATAGGCAACGGCTTGTTGGATTGGTGACATCAATAGTTCACCTTGTCCATAGGCCGTGTCCGCAAGCAGAATATCTGATTTAATACCGTCGTTGGAAATTTGCGCTGATTCCATGTTGAACGGTAAATCAAATTCTTCACCAAAATCAAATTTCTTCAGGCCATCTTGGAATTTGGTCGTCCCCATCGCTAGTCCTTCTTGTGCAAAGTAAATATTATCCGAGTTCACAAGTGCATCGACCATATTTACTTTCGGAATATCATGGACGCGCGTCACAAAATACTTGCCCCATGATTTATCTTTTTGCCACTGTAAACCAGAGATTTCACGGACTTTATCTGGTTTTGTCGTACCATTTTCAAGGCCAACTGCCGCCGTGATTGTTTTAAAAGTAGAACCTGGTGCATAGCGTGTCGCATAGCGAGCTAAGAAAGGAAGTTTTTTATCATCGGTGTACTTCTTATAATCTTCGCTTGAAATGCCTGCTACCATCTGGTTTGTATCGTAGGACGGTGAGCTGACTAGCGCCGCTAAATTACCGTTTGTAGGGTTGATAATCGTCGCAGAACCAACCTCACCTTTTAGCGCATTGAACGTGTCCTGCTGGATCTTGCTATCAATAGTGAGCTTGATTGTATCGCCATCTTTTTTCTTGTTTTGTTGTAGAACGGTTTCCTCTTTCGTATCGTCGTTCACAATCAAGATACGACCGCCGTTCACGCCGCGCAACGCCTTGTCATAATAGCGTTCCAAACCTGCTTTTCCGATCAAATCACCGGAGTTTAGCAATTTATTCTTCCCGATGTCTTCTGCACTAACTTCGCCAACGTAGCCGATCAAATGTGCTGCCGCTTGGCTGAGCGGATAATAGCGCGTTTCAATCGTCGCATAGGTAACACCAGCCATCTGAACCGGCGAGCCTGTCGTCAATACCTTAATTGGCACAAACGTATCCGGATGCACCCAGTTTTGCGAAAGCTTCTTCTCGAGATCAGCGACAGGAATATCGAACTGCTTGCTGATTGCCTCCAGATTCTTCTTCTTCGCTTCGCCTTCACCAAGATCATTCGGAACGATCCCCGCCTCACTCACGTTCTTATTAATCGCGAGACCTTTGCCGTTCAGATCCTGAATCTGACCACGTTTCGCTTCATCTGTCGTCAAGCGAACCTTATCCGATTTCACCATCCCTGGAAAAATTAAGTTCGGTTTCCAGTCCACTTTCCAATCATCATCTTCACTTGAGATAGTCGCCTTATATTTCTGCTTATCCATCTTACCAAGCGTCGTCGTCATTTCTAGGCTATACGCCAATTTATAATTCTTCTTGGCATCGTCATATGTCACTTTCAAGTCAGAAACCTTGATGTCACGCGCATCGATTCCTGTATAAACCGTTTTATATTTCGCTTCCATTTCCTTAGCCGTAAAACCACTATCCTTCAGTGATTTTTTCGTCACATCGTCCGATAGCTTCGTGAAATTCTGCTTTTTAACATTCGTTGTGAAATTCTCTGCAACCTCGTTGGCCATTTTTTCATTTTTAGCGCTACTGTTCATGAAATAATAGGTTGCACCTCCGCCAACTGCAAGGACTAAAACAACAATGAGGCTGATCCAAATCCATTTCTTGTTACTCTTCTTTTGTCTGCGCACTTTGTTCCCTCCATTTTCTAAAAATCACGTTTTGATTGCTTCTTTATTATAGCAAAGGAATGCTTAACTAGCATTAATCTTTACCAATTCTTTATCATCTGCAAACTGCTTCGTAAAATCGCGTTTTAGCTCCAATAAATAACGTAAATCACCCAAAAATTGAAAAAGTAACGCACGACCCTCAAATTCTTCCCGTGTTTTTGGCAACTCGCTTTGGCGAAAGTCTGCAAGCATCTCGTTCACATCCGCAATCAAATCTTCGGCCGGATTTCGCTCCGAAAGCGATAACGCGGTCTTCTCCACCAAGCCCGCCATTTTACCTGCATGCTCCGTCAAGATACTAATTTGGCGCACCGACAAGTTCATTTGCCTGATGACCCGTAACTGCACCGTACGCATATCGATATACTTTATGTAATAACGCGAATCCGCAAACAACTGATTATCAAAATGGCGCTTCGACTGCGCATTAGCCTCCGTCAAATACTCACTAACTGCTTAATCAACTTCTTCTCATCTAAGTAAACCGGCTCCCGCTTCAAATCCTGCGCAAAACAAAAGAAAATCTGACGCATTACGGATTCAATTTTTTGGCGCTGCTGTTTTAGTTCTGTATCCATTTTTGGCATATATAGGTTTAGTAAAATGCCAATTCCGGCACCAACTGCCATGAGTAGCATCTCGTTCGTAAACCAAAATAAAGTGAGCGACTGCTCCACCAAAATGTGCGTCACAAGCACCGAGCTAACCACAATCCCGTCCGTTACTTTCAATCTAGCCGCAATCGGGATAAAGACGAGTAAATAAAACCCGAATGCAATCGCGTTAAATCCGAGTAACATGAAGAAAATCGCGGATATCGTAAGCGCAATAACCGTCGAATATACTCGTTGTATCGCGAGTTGTATCGAGCCTTTTTTCGTATTTTGAATGCTTAAGACAGTTATCAAACCTGCTGAAACGGCGTATTCTAAGCCCCACCATTCGGCAATTAATATTGCGAGCGTCGCGCCCACAGCTGTTTTCACTGTACGCAATCCAATTTTCAAAGCCTTTCACCTCTTTTTTCGTATCCTTCTTTATTTTACACCATTCATTACAATTAAAAAAGCCACCTGCGAAAAATTGATTCGGAGGTGACTCTTCATGTTTTTAATCGAGCTTCGCGTGCCAGGCCTTCGAAGTTTTCACCCCCTTCGCAAAAATCAAAAGCGGATTTTTACTGCGGCGGCTCCAAGTTCTTTCAGTCCTGACGGGCGCGTTCAGCATCTACTTTCTATCGAGCTTCGCGCGCCAAACCTTCGGAATTTTCACACCCTCCGCAAAAGTCAAAAGCGGACTTTTACGGAGGGTGCTACAAATTCTTTCAGGTCTGAACGGGCGCGCTTAGCATCTAATTAGATATGCGTCGTTTCTTCCACATCGGCTACTTCTTGTTCTTTGCCTAGCACAGAAGATTTCAGCTTGCGATAATGGTGAATACCAGTACCGGCCGGAATCAGCTTACCTAAGATAACATTTTCTTTCAAGCCGAGCAATTCGTCGGTTTTACCTTTGATTGCTGCATCTGTAAGAACACGTGTTGTTTCTTGGAATGATGCGGCGGACAGGAAGGAATCTGTTTCAAGGGATGCTTTTGTAATACCTAGCAATACTGGGCGTCCAGTCGCTGGTTGTTTGCCGGCAAGTAATGCGTCACGGTTTGACTCGGTAAATGTATGCACGTCCATTAATGTTCCTGGCAAGATGTTTGTATCACCAGTGTCCATTACGCGGATTTTACGCAACATTTGACGAACCATAACCTCAACGTGTTTATCGCCGATTTCAACCCCTTGCATCCGGTAAACTTTTTGTACCTCAGCAAGTAGATATTCTTGTACGGAAAGGACGTCACGAACGCGGATCAATGCTTTCGGATCGATCGAACCTTCTGTCAGTGCCTCTCCACGATCAACAATGTCTCCGATTTTGACGCGAAGGCGAGCAGTATATGGAATACTGTAGCTACGACGGTCTTCATCTTTACCTTGTATCACGATTTCTTGTTGACGGTCACGCGCTTCTTCAATAGAAACAACTTCCCCTTCAACTTCGGTAATAATCGCTTGACCCTTAGGATTACGGGCTTCAAAAATCTCTTGAATACGTGGAAGACCTTGCGTGATATCGTCTCCGGCTACCCCACCTGTATGGAACGTACGCATTGTAAGCTGTGTACCTGGTTCCCCGATAGATTGCGCGGCGATAATGCCAACGGCTTCTCCGACTTCGACTTCTGTTCCTGTTGCCAAGTTTTTACCGTAACATTTCTTACATACACCATGTTTCGTGTTACATGTAAACGCAGAACGGATCGTTACTTGTTCGATACCTGCTTCAACGACACGACGGGATTTCTCTTCCGTAATCAGGTCATTTTCAGCAACGATAACTTCGCCTGTTTCTGGGTGTCTGATCGATTTACGAGCATAGCGACCTTCCAAACGTTCTTCCAGTGCTTCGATGATTTCAGTACCTTCACGGATAGCTTGGATTTCAAGTCCACGGTCGGTGCCACAATCGTATTCACGAATGATAACATCTTGCGCCACGTCAACCAAACGACGAGTAAGGTAACCTGAATCGGCAGTTTTTAAGGGC
>NZ_AODD01000004.1 GCF_000525835.1 Listeria grandensis FSL F6-0971 | reverse complement strand
GGATGACCAAAGCAAGCAATAGCAAAACGTCGAGTGCGAGCAAGACCGTCACAGCAGTCGTTCTCGATTATAGTTTGACAGGGCCAGAAACGTATGACCTTGGTAGCAAAGCGAATATCACCGGCACTTACGGCGCCAATGTAACCTACGTTCGTTTACGTGTGACAGGGGCGAGCGGTGATGTGACGATCAAGAAACAAGTGAGCACAACGACGTCAAGCAACGCCTACAATCTGGGTGATATCTCGACGTACGTCGACGCCACGACACAAAAACTTGAAATCATTGCCGTCGATGCGAAATACAACGTAGTCAACACGGTCGTTGTAGCCATCAATAAAGACACGCTCGATAACAAGCTAACAGGTCCAGCAAACTACACGATTGGGGATAAGACAGCGGTCAAGGGTGAATACGGTACAAATATAGCGTATGTCCGCCTCCGCGTCACACCTGCCGGTCAAACAACAGGAACGATTGTCCGTCAAGCAACCCGCTCCGCCGGTAATTATGACCTCGGTGATATCTCCACACTGGTCACAGATGCAACAAGCACCGTCGAAATTTTAGGCGTAGACGCGAAGTATAATATCGTGAAAACCCTCAAAGTCACGGTGAAAGCACCAACCGTCGACAATAAACTCACCGGTCCTGCCTCGTACACCGTTGGCGATAAGACAGCGGTCACTGGTACTACGGGTACAGGCGTAGCCTTTGTTCGTCTGCGTACAGGAAGTGATGTGAACAACATGGCGGTTGTGCGCCAAGCAACGCCAAGTGCTGGCACCTATAACCTAGGGGATATCTCTGGTTTAGTCAAAGATACATCCGGCGTCGTGCAAATCGTAGCGCTCGACAAAGGCTATAATATCATCAACACGCTCACGGTAACCGTGAAAGCAGCCGCAGCATTGGATAACACGTTAACCGGGCCTGTCTCGTACACGTTTGGCGATACCACCGCGATTACGGGTACAGTTGGTACAAACGTTGCCCGTGTGCGCCTACGTGTCACACCAGAAGGTGGCACCGCAGCGATCAAGAAAAATAATCAACCTCCTGCCTGGCGCAACTGATTATGACCTCGGCAACATTGCAGGATTTGTCGCCAATGCCACAGATAAAGTCGAAATCCTAGCATTAGACGCTGGTTACAACATCGTCAACACGATTGACTTGATGAACTAAGAAAACGGGCTATACATGTTGTTCAAACAGCAAAGATTTTAGTACACACATAAGAACAATCGTATAAGGCTAGCGAAACCAAGACGAGATTCCCATATAGGTATGGGATCTTGTCTTGGTTTCTTTTTTTGAAGTAGGAGAAGATACATAATGGAGAGTAAACGTTGCACTAGTGCGGACTTTTGCTAATGAGATGGTTGGCTAGTATAATCAATATTAACAATTTCAATCCCTTAATTAGTCATAATGAACAAAAAGTGGGCGGGGTTTTTATCGCTTTTAAACGATGCAATCAGAACTTAAAACGCTTACACTTTGATAGTAGCGTATAAATCGCTTGAGAATGACGAAAGGTGGACTTTAACGATGGACAAAATTTTTAAAGACGTAGCAGATAATGTGACATGGCTTTCAGGCATTGGTGCTGATCCAACAGGGGGAACGACGCGTTTGCTTTACTCGGACTATTGGGTGGAAGCGCAACAAGGCGTGAAGAAGAAAATGGATGAAGCCGGCTTTACGACGTACTTCGATGATATTGGTAATCTTTTTGGTCGTGTGGAAGGGTCTACATATAAGGATGAGACGATTATGTCTGGTTCTCATATCGATACGGTGGTCAATGGCGGAAAATTAGACGGTCAATTTGGCGTTTTAGCCGCGTATTTAGCGATTAAATATTTGAAAGAACAGCACGGTCAGCCACTTCGTAACCTCGAAGTTATCTCGATGGCAGAAGAAGAAGGAAGCCGTTTTCCGTATGTTTTCTGGGGTAGCAAGAACTTCTTTGGACTAGCTAATAAGGATGAAATGGCGGGTGTTGCTGATTTTGAAGGTGTGAAATTCGTGGACGCAATGCGTGGCGCTGGTTTTGATTTTCGAGATGAGACGAAGCCGCTGCGTGATGACATTAAGGCGTTTGTCGAAATTCATATCGAACAAGGAAAAGTACTGGAAAACGAAGGTAAGGCGGTCGGTGTGGTGAACAGTATCGCTGGGCAACGCCGCTACACGATTGTGCTAAATGGTGAGTCAAATCATGCGGGAACAACGCCGATGGGCTACCGGAAAGATACGGTTTATGCGTTCAGCAAGATCGTGACGCAATCTATCGATAAGGCGAAAAAAAATTGGCGATCCACTCGTACTTACTTTCGGAAAAGTAGAGCCAAAGCCAAATACGGTTAATGTTGTGCCGGGTGAGACGCTGTTCACCATGGACTGTCGTCATACGGATGAGGCAGAGTTGCATCGCTTTACGAAAGAAGTGGAACAAGATATGAAGGCGATTTGTGCGGAGATGGGGATCGAAATCTCCATTGATTTGTGGATGGACGAAGCGCCAGTGCCGATGGACTCGCGTATCGTATCTGTTTTGGAAGGCGTTTGTAAGAAAGAAGGGTTGAATTACCGCGTGATGCATAGTGGCGCAGGACATGATTCTCAAATTTTTGCACCGCGTGTACCAACGGCGATGTTCTTCGTGCCAAGCATTGGTGGAATTAGCCACAATCCAGCTGAGGACACGAAAACAGAAGACTTGGTTGAAGGCGTGAAGGCATTAACAGAGGCGCTATACGAATTAGCATATAAATAATAGACAGCTCATACATCATGTAAATCGGCGGTAAGCGCTCGATTTGTTGGAAGCAAGATATAGACGTTACACAAAGAAAAAAAATGATTAAATTTCATAGGGAGT
Organism: Listeria grandensis FSL F6-0971; assembly: GCF_000525835.1. Lineage (GTDB taxonomy): Bacteria > Bacillota > Bacilli > Lactobacillales > Listeriaceae > Listeria_A > Listeria_A grandensis. The sequence goes on along the minus strand of NZ_AODD01000004.1, from coordinate 22,290 downwards.
GAATAGAAATGGAAAACGAAACGGCAACAATGAAAAAGGGGCTCCAGTATTGGCAGCAAATCATTATTATTTTATGTTTAGGTTGGGTCGTTATTTGGATTTACCGGAGTGTCTTAACGCCAATCTTTCCAGAAATTCAACAAACAATTGGACAGCATTCCGATGCACAGATGGGCTTGATCGCCAGTTTTTACTTTTTTGCATACACGGGAATGCAGATTCCAGCCGGGATTTTAGTCGATAAATTTGGGAAGAAAGTCGTCCTGATTCCTGGTTTCTCCCTATTTGCGATTGCGGCACTTGTGATCGGTACCGCGCAAAACTTAGAAATGATTTATCTTGGTAGCTTGCTTGCAGGTCTTGGCTGTGGTTCTTACTACGGTGCGGCTTACTCGCTATCTTCTGAAAATATTCCAGCAGAAAAACGTGGACTTTCAACAGCGATCATCAATAGTGGTTCCGCACTCGGTATGGGTGTCGGCTTGATTGCTTCTAGCCTACTCGTGAAGTCGGTCGGAATGAACTGGCAAATCATGCTTTTCATTATTGCTGGTTTGATCGTTGTTATGATCTTTGTTTTTGCAAGTGTGATTAAAAGTTCACCAAAAGTGGATCGCTCAGCTAAGGTCAAAGCGGCTGCGGCACCGAAAGAAAAGGCCCCGATCAAAAACTTGTTTACAGGTCGGATGATTGCGTCCTATATTCTTTATTTTGCAACGTGTTATGGATATTACATGGTCGTGACATGGCTACCATCGTTTTTACAACAAGAACGTGGATTCGAAGGCGTTGCGATTGGTTTCTCCGCAGCATTAGTAGCTTTTTCCGCGATTCCTGGAGCCTTATTTTTCAGTAGAATGTCGGATAAATTCAGCACGAAAAAAGTTCGTTTCATCGTTAGCTTGACGGTTGCGGCGGCATTGATGCTCATGCTGACAGTACTTGCACCAACATCGGGCATCTTGCTTGTTGGCTTGATTTTATACGGATTGCTAGGGAAATTGGCAGTAGAACCGATTCTGATTTCTTACGTGGCAGATAGCGCGCCGAAAAAAGGATACGGTACCTCGTTTGGCGTATTCAACTTCTTCGGAATGAGTTCATCTGTTATCGCGCCGTTTTTGACAGGGGTTATCTCTGACTCCACCGGCTCGAAAGTAATGGGCTTCTATATTTCCGCGATCATCCTCGTCATTGGGGCGACTGTATTCTTAATTGCAAATATTAAAAGTAAAAAAGTAGCATAATAATTAGTAGCGGAACGACAAATATTCATCTTGCCGGGCTTTATCTAGGATTGAAACATTTGCGTTCCGCTTTATTTTATTGGCAGGTCTCAGGTACACGTTAGGTACTAAATAATGGAAAAAAGAGAGGTTTTTAAAATGGGTTATAGAAATAAGAATACGGGTTATGTGAGCGATATTCTCGCTTCAAGATCCGTGATTAAACGCGCGAATTACGCGATCATTCCGCCAGACGGTTTGGTGAATAATGCTATTCCAGGGTTTCTGAACTGTGAATTATCGATTCTAGCGACGCCGAAATTGGGCGCGACTTTTGTGGATTATATTGTTACGTTGCTCAGTGATGGGCAAAATAAAACGGGCTTCGGCGCACCTGGCGTGGAAACTTTTTTCTATTGTTTAGAAGGTAAGATTACGGTTTGGGCGGATGACGCGAAACATAGTCTTTCGGCAGGTGGCTATATTTATTGCCCAGCAGGCGTGATGTTAACATTTGAAAATGATAATGGTGGCGCGAACAGTGAGGCTTTCCTTTATAAGAAGAAATACGAGGCGGTAGCGGGTTACGACACGCATGTTGTCGTGGATAATGTTGCCAACCTCGAAAAAATCGCATACGAAGGCATGGAAGATGTTATTTTGCAAAATTTATTGCCAGCGGATCTTGGTTTTGATATGAATTTCCATATTTTAAGCTTCGAACCGGGCGCGTGTCATGGTTATATTGAAACGCATTATCAAGAGCACGGCGCGTATATGTTATCGGGCGAAGGTGTATATAACTTGGATAACGAATGGGTCCCAGTGAAAAAAGGGGATTATTTATTCATGGGGGCGTATGTACCACAAGCAACGTATGCGGTAGGACGCGGCGAAGCGTTTAGTTACCTGTATTCCAAAGACTGTAATCGCGATCCACAATTATAAGAAGGTAGGGAATTGGTGTGAAAGAGCCACAAATGATTCGAGTAAGAAAACATGATTTACATGATTTAATCCAGAAAAAATTAGAAGCGGCAGGGCTTTCTGAGGAACATGCGGATGGTGTTGCAGATTCACTGGCTTTTGCTGACGCGCGCGGAATTCACTCACATGGTGCGGTTCGCGTTGACTATTATGCGGAACGAATTGCCAAAGGTGGCACAACGATTGCGCCAAACTTCAAGTTTAATAAAACGGGACCGAGTTCGGGTATTTTTGAAGCGGATAATGGCGTCGGACATGTGGCGGCACGCAAGGCGATGGATGAGGCGATTGGCTTGGCGCAGGAAACGGGTGTTGGCATTGTCGGTGTGCATGAAATGGGGCACAGTGGAGCATTGGCTTACTTTGTGAAGCAGGCGGCAGATCAAGATATGGTGGCGATATCGGTTTGCCAATCAGATCCGATGGTAGTACCGTTTGGTGGCGCAGAGCCTTACTTTGGAACGAATCCAATCGCGTTTGCAGCGCCGCGCATGGACGGTGAGCCGATTATTTTTGATATGGCGACGACGGTTCAGGCGTGGGGCAAGATTTTGGATGCGCGTTCGAAGGGGGCGGATATTCCGCCGACTTGGGCGGTGGACGCGAATGGTGAGCCGACGACAGACCCGCATCACGTCAACGCTTTACTTCCGGTCGCAGGACCTAAAGGATACGGCTTGATGATGATGGTCGACATTTTATCGGGAATTTTGCTAGGGTTACCGTTCGGTAAACGCGTGTCATCGATGTACACGGATTTGACGAAAGGACGCAACTTGGGGCAACTACACATCGTGATTAACCCGGCTTTCTTCACGTCTTTAAAGGAGTTCAAACAAAATATCGCGCAAATGGTGGACGAGTTACATGCGACAAAAGCCGCGCCAGGATTCAGTCAAGTGTTGTATCCAGGCGAGTTAGCGGAGATTGTGGAAACGGATTATGCGGACGCCGGAATTCCGATTGTGAAAGATATCTATGATTATTTGATTAGTGATACGGTTCATTTTGATCAGTACGATCACGCAGGATTATTCGTGGAGCAAGAGTAGTGAGGAGGTAAACAGAATGCGAGTTTCAAAAGAAGATTTGCACCAGCTGATCCAAACAAAAATAGAACGGGCTGGTTTGACGGAAGAGCACGCGGATATTGTTGCGGATGTGTTGGCGTTCGCTGATGCACGCGGGATTCATTCGCATGGCGCGGTTCGGGTGGAATATTACTCGGAGCGGATTGCCAAAGGTGGCATCACGAATCGGCCGGATTTCCGGTTTGAGCAGACGGGGCCAACGAGTGGTATTTTTCATGGGGACAATGGTTCGGGGCATGTGGCGACAAAACGGGCGATGGAAGAGGCGATCCGGATTGCTGGCAAAAATGGTGTCGCGGTTGTCGGTGTGAAAAACATGTCGCATAGCGGGGCGCTCGCTTATTTTGTGGAACAGGCGGCGAGTTGTGATTTTGTAGCGCTTTCTGTTTGCCAGTCGGACCCGATGGTGGTGCCATTTGGTGGCGCGGAAGATTATTTCGGGACGAACCCAATCGCGTTTGCAGCGCCGACAAATGATGGACGCATGTTGACATTTGATATGGCGACGACGGTTCAGGCTTGGGGCAAGGTGCTTCATGCGCGATCGCGCGGGGAATCGATTCCGCCGACTTGGGCGGTAGACGTGGACGGGGCGCCAACGACGGATCCTGCGAAGGTGAATGCGTTATTGCCAATCGCTGGGCCAAAAGGGTACGGCTTAATGATGATGGTGGATGTGTTGTCGGGAATTTTACTCGGACTTCCATTCGGGAAGCATGTCAGTTCGATGTACGCGGATCTTTCGAAAGGACGCGATTTGGGACAGTTGCATATCGTGATTAATCCGGCGTTCTTTACGGATATCGAGGCGTTTAAGGCGAACATGTCGGAGGTTCTGGATGAGGTGACGGCTGTGAAGCCAGCGCCAGGCGTGGATCGGGTGTATTATCCTGGCGAACGTGGACGGTTGCGCGAGAAGGCATACGAAGAGAACGGTATCGAGATTGTGGATGATATTTATGAGTACCTGATCTCGGATGCGATTCATTTTGACAATTATGATGGGAAAAATAAATTTGCGGAATAAGGAGAGGTGAAGAAAACGATGCTACACACGATTATTAAAGAAAATGCGTATCAAGATTCGGTTGTTTTGATGCTACTTACGAACAAAATATCCACCATTGACGGGGTAAACCGGGTTTCTATCATGATGGGAACGCCTGCGAACAAGGATATTTTCGGAACGTCAGGCCTGCGGACGGCGGAACTGGAGGCGGCTTCGGCGAACGATATGGCGATTGTTGCGGACACGGATGATGCTTCGAAATTGGATGAAATTTTAGAAGAAGTGGATGCGTTTTTAGCGAGCCAGGCGACGAAGGAAAGCAGTAATACGACGGAAACGGCGCGGACATGGGATAAGGCGATGAAGCTTGATCCGGATGCCAATATGGCGCTTATTTCGATTCCAGGTACTTACGCCGCGACAGAAGCGGATCGCGCACTTGATGAAGGGCTGCACGCGTTTATTTTTAGCGATAATATGCCGATTGAAGAGGAATTGCGTTTGAAGCAGAAAGCGCATGATAAAGGGTTGCTTGTGATGGGACCGGATTGCGGGACGGGCATTGTAAATGGTGTTCCGATGGCGTTTACAAATGTAGTGAAGCCCGGCAATATTGGCATTGTCGGTGCATCTGGAACAGGAATTCAAGAAGTTTCCACGATTATTGACCGTCTTGGCGGTGGCGTGACGAATGCGATTGGAACAGGCGGGCGTGATTTATCTGAAACGGTTGGTGGCATCACGATGCTAGACGCGATCGCAGCGCTTGAAAAGCAAGCAGACACAGACGTGATCGTGGTCATTTCTAAGCCACCTGCAAAAGCGATTCGCGATAAAGTTTTAGCGTTATTACGCACGATCACGAAGCCTGCAGTGACCATCTTTTTGGGTGAAAAGCCGACGTATCATGAGACGAATTTATACCACGCCTATACGTTAGAAGAAACGGCGCGCATTGCTGTTGCATTGGCAAAAGGACAAACGGTAACGGCGACAACGAGCCAGATTACGAAACCAGAAATCACGCTTACACCAGAGCAAAAACATATGAAAGGTTACTACTCCGGCGGGACGCTAGCTTCCGAAGCGGCAATGCTTATCGCGGATGCGTTGGCTTTAAAAGAAGGCCTGATCAAGCAAGACGGTTACCTTTTGAAAACAGAAGGGCACGAAGTTATCGATCTTGGCGATGATATTTACACGCAAGGAAAACCGCATCCAATGATTGATCCTGAGAAACGAATCGCATTCATCGAAGACGCGGCGAATGATCCAGAAACAGCGGTTATTTTGCTAGATGTGGTGCTTGGTTATGGCTCACATGAAGACATGGCGGGGCAATTGGCGCCAGCGATTAAACATGTGATTGCAAAAGCGAAAGCGGCCGGACGTGAACTTGCTGTTATTGGAACGGTTTGTGGAACGCTTCAAGATCCGCAAGACTATCACGAGCAACGCCAAACATTGATCGATGCGGGCGTTATCGTGAAGGATAGCAATAATGAAGCGGTGAGAACGGGACTTGCGATTGTTGGATACAAGGTTGTAGACGAAGATAAAGCGATTCGCGAAACAGAAAATGATGTGCCAGTAGCACAATCTTTAGAGGCATCAGATGCCATGCTTGACCTCCTTGCGAAACAACCACGCGTCATCAATGTCGGACTAAAAAGTTTTGCAGAAGCTATTACCGAAACGGGTGGACGTGTCGTGCAATTCGATTGGCGCCCAGTTGCAGGTGGCGACGCAAAACTGCAAAAAGTACTGCAATTCTTGAACAGTTACCGCGCAGAGACGGCGGACGTGAAATAAATTTTTTAAGGAGGAAAAAGAATGACAAACTATCATACAATCGATGAAGCTAACCGCGCAGTAGCGGACAAAATCGTCGCTTCGGCACCATTTTTATTGGATGTCGTACCAGCAAAATCCGTGATTTCTGAACTAAATGAAGGACGTGTGCTACTTCACGCGGGTCCTCCGATTCAATGGGAAAACATGACGAGCCCGATGCAGGGTTCATGCGTGGGAGCAGCGTTATTTGAAGAATGGGCAAGCAGTGAAGAAGACGCGCGTGCGATGCTTGACCGTGGGGATGTGCAGTTTATACCATGTCATCACGTAGATGCAGTCGGACCAATGGGTGGCATTACCTCAGCGAACATGCCAGTCGTTGTTGTGGAAAACCGCACAGACGGCAATCGCGCTTACTGTACGATGAATGAAGGAATTGGTGCCGTGCTTCGTTTTGGCGCTTATTCAGAAGAAGTCGTGAATCGTTTGCGCTGGATGCGTGACGTGCTCGGACCAGTGCTTAGCAAGGCGCTCCAAACATTGGACGAAGGCATGAACTTGAACGTAATCGTGGCTAAAGCAATCGCGATGGGAGACGAGTTCCATCAACGCAATATCGCGGCCTCACTCGTATTTTTAAAAGAGGTTAGCCCGATTATTGTGAGCCTAGAAATCGATGAAAAAGAACGCCAAGAAGTCATCCAATTCCTCGCGGATACCGATCAATTTTTCCTTAATATCATGATGGCGTCAGCAAAAGCAGTGATGGACGGCGCGCGGATGATTAAAGAGGGGACGATTGTAACCGCAATGTGTCGTAACGGTGAAAACTTCGGTATCCGTATCAGCGGCATGGGTGACGAATGGTTCACAGCACCCGTCAACACACCACAAGGCCTATATTTCACAGGTTATTCCGGCGAGGATGCGAATCCAGACATCGGTGACAGCGCGATTACCGAAACATTCGGTGTCGGAGGTATGGCGATGATTGCCGCACCTGCCGTCACTCGTTTTGTCGGAACCGGCGGATTTGGCGATGCCCTGAAAATAAGCAACGAAATGCTTGAAATCGTGATCGATCAAAATCCGAATTTCACCGTTCCAACATGGGATTTCCAAGGGATTTGTCTCGGTATCGATGCCCGCAAAGTCGTCGAAACTGGCATTACACCAGTCATTAATACCGGAATTGCTCATAAAAAAGCTGGTATCGGCCAAATCGGCGCCGGAACCGTAACTCCCCCCGTTGCCTGTTTTGAAAAAGCAATCACAGCCTATGCAGAGAAGCTGGGCTTAACCGTATAAAAGGAAGGAGGAAGAAGTATGCCGCTCATTCAAGCAACAAACCTCGCTCAAAATGTCGCTGATCTACTCGTCACAGATCAAGTATGGCGCGTCCATAGCATTTTTCAAAACGGGATAAACCTTGAAAATGCGGGAAATCTGATTTTCATCGGCACAGCTAAAAATGGCAAGTTACCATTCGCCGTCCAGATCGCACCATCAGACGTCACCACGTTAACCGCTACGATGCGAGTAAACCAGCAACTCACTTACGAAGCCGGCGTACTTCTTCACCATGCATCACCGCTCAAAATAGAGCTCAATCTTACTCCAAAATACACAAGCACACGCAAAAAAGTAGAAATCCAGCCGAGTCCCGCTTTTTTATCGCAAGTTTTGCAAGAAGAAAAGCAGACGGGGCTAGGTTTTTCCTTTCGAGAATTAATAGAACAAGCGGCGATTCAAGATCTAGCAAAAGCAATACGTACAACAGATTCCGCGCTCATCGAGAAGACATTGCGATATTTTTTGGGACGTGGCAATGGTTTGACGCCATCAGGAGACGATCTGCTCGTCGGTATTTTGCTCGTTGGAAATACGACAACCGCCTTCAGGCAAATCCTGACGCGGCTAATCACGACAGAACAACTAACAACAGATATCAGCCAAACCTATTTAAAATACGCGTTAAACGACGAATTTAGCGATTCACTTTTAGCACTATATCAAGCGTTCCAAACAGGCGCAGAAACAAGCGGAATCACGCAACAAATTTATCAGTACGGACACACATCGGGAATAGACACGATCGCAGGTGTCGCACTCGGATTAAAGGAGGAATTTTCAATGGGAAAACGAGTAGTAATAGCGCTTGGCGGCAATGCGATTTTGCAACCGAACCAAGAAGCAACATTTGCCAATCAACTCAAAAACGTAGAAGACAGCTGTGCCAAAATCGCTGAAATTACAGAAGCTGGGCATAAAGTCATCGTCACACACGGAAACGGACCGCAAGTCGGCAATATTTTACGCCAAAATGAAGAAGCTAAAGAATTCGTTCCAGCGCTTCCAATCGACGCGTGTAGCGCAGAATCACAAGGTTTCATTGGCTACATGATGGAGCAATCACTAAAAAACGAACTCGCACGCAAAAAACTACCAACAAACGTCATCACGCTTTTAACACAAACCGAAGTTAGCGCGAGCGACCCCGCGTTCCAAAGCCCGACAAAACCAATCGGTGTTTTCTATACGCGCGAAGAAGCCATCCAACTCGCTGCCGAAAAAGGTTGGGAGATGGCAGAAGACGCCGGACGAGGATACCGCCGCGTTGTCCCATCCCCACAACCACAAAAAATCCACGGCGTCGAAGCGATTAAACAACTCGTAGCCACAGATACCGTCGTTATTTCCACAGGCGGAGGTGGCATCCCCGTCGTTCAAAACGAAGAAGGCGACCTAAAAGGCGTTGAAGCAGTGATCGACAAAGACCGTTCCGCGTTACGCTTATCCGAACAAGTCGAAGCTGACGTTTTCATGATCCTAACTGATGTGACAAACGTGTACTTACATTTCGGCGAACCAAATCAACAAAAACTAGAAGGCGTTCCCGTCAACGAAGCAAAACAATACATGACAGAAGGCCACTTCGCAGACGGCAGCATGGGACCTAAAATGGAAGCAGCGATTGCCTTTGCCGAATCTGGAAAAGAAGCTATCATTTGCTCACTAGACGCTGCAGTAGAAGCATTAGCAGGCCGCGCAGGAACACGAATCTTACCAGAAAAAAGTACAGTGAACGCTTAAAAATGTATTTTAAAAGGTCAAACAGCTCACAGCTATTTGACCTTTTATCGTACTATCCTTTATGGACAATTTGTTGACCCTCAATGGATTGCCTTGCGCCTAATTTAAATCGCTCGAGCAACAGAACTCTCTTTTCTATCATTCAATTTCTTCGTTTCATCATTTGCTAATGCTTCTTCAATTTCCTCTAACGTGTAACCTCTCGTCTCAAATACAAAGCGCTTAACAAAGAATACCGCTGCGATACAAATTATCCCAAAACTAATGAATAACGTCACATCTCCTATCGTTGCTTCTAAAGTAGGGAAACTCACGGAAACAGTCCAGTTCGCGACCCAGTTCACTAAAGAGGCAATACCTACTGCGAGACCACGAATTTTCAGTGGGAAAATTTCTCCTATCATCACCCACATCACTGGGCCCCATGTTGCGCAAAAACTTGAAATATAAGTAGCAAGGAAAATAAAGGTGAAAAGATGGAATCCCTCCTTGTTCCCTTCAAAATGAAAGGCTGCTGACAGGGCGAAGAAGGAAAGTCCCATCGCCAAAGCACCTACCATTAACACTTTTCTCCGGTCGAAGCGATCCATCAACGATACCGCTACCGCTGTTACAATGACATAAAAAATACCTAAAATAATTTGCGTACGAATCGCTGAAGTGGCATCTGTACCACCACTCATTAAAATACGCGGAGCATAATAAAATATCGTATTACAGCCCATCCATTGTTGCAAAACCGCTAGACCAAAAGCCGCTACCACTGCTGGGCGTACCCATTTTGAAAAAACATCTTTCAAACGTCCTTTTTCTTGATGACTTTGCTCTTCAATTTCAAGGATTTCAGCTTCAGCTTCTGACTTGGTTCGAATGTTTAGTAAGATTTTTTCTGCATCTGCTCTTTTTCCAACTTTCACTAAGTAACGTGGAGATTCTGGCAATAAAATCCCGCCGATAAAAAGAATAAGTGCCGGAACTGCGGCAAACCCTAACATCAATTCCCAACCAATCGGTGATTCCCGCCAAACATAATTAGCAATGTAAGCAAGCAACATCCCAATCATAATCATCAACTGATTCAAAGAAGATAAGCTTCCGCGTTGGTTTGCAGGTGCTAATTCAGCCAAGTACATAGGAACCAGTGCACTAGCTCCCCCAACCGCTATCCCTAAAAAGATCCGAGAAATAATTAAGAACGAAACATCCGGTGACAAAGCACTACCTAAAGCACCTACGAGAAAAATAAAAGCAGTCAGAATCACCATTTTTTTACGACCATATCTATCAGACAATGGTGAAATCAATACCGCACCCACGACCGCACCAATCAAAATACAGCTAACTACAAATCCAATTTCTGCCTCATTTAATTGGAATTCCTGTTGAATAAAGATTTGTGCCCCAGCAATGACACCTGTATCATAACCAAATAATAATCCACCTAAAGCTCCGAAAAAATAAATTAAATTTTTTGATAATCTCATAAATATCCCCCATTTTTAGTAGTATAAACAATGATTGCGTTATTAATTTCCTCCTTTGATGATAAAAATTATATATTGCTTCCGCTTTCAATTTCACTTATAGTAAGAATATTGAGGAGGGAAGGAACATGACAACTGAATTCGAACTGATTGAACATAGTAAAGTACAAGACATTCATGTTTTTTTGATTGAGATGCATTATCGTAGTACGCACCTACACATGGATATTGAAGTTGTGTATCTATTGAGTGGGTCCTTAAATATTGTGACAAATAACAAGAAAATTTCACTGGAAAAAGGAGACTTTCTTGTTTTAAACTCCTGCCAATTACACGAATTACATTCAAAAAATTCTGCGCTGTTGTTAATTTTTCAGTTTTCTCCCAAAATTTTTGAAGCTTTTTTTCCTCAAATTAATGAGGTTTATTTCGATACAACGCCGATCGCTTTAGAAAATTCCGAGACTGGTAAACGCTTATTAGAGAACATATTATTAGCCAGCCAAGCCTACTTTAAAGAAGAAGAATACTTTTCGTTGCTTTGTCATGGTTTTTCCTCCATTATTATGTTTGATTTAATAAAACTCGTCCCTCACAAGCAAATAAAGGAAGAGAACAAAAATCAACTGCTATTGAAGCTTGAAAGAATCAAAAGAATAAGCGATTACATTTCAAAAAACTATCAGGAAAAACTACTACTTTCGGATATTGCCAAAAAAGAAGCGCTCTCATTTACCTATTTATCTCATTTTTTTCATGAAAACTTTGGCGTCACTTTCCAAGAATATTTAAATCTTCTTCGGTGTGAAAAGGCGAAATATCTATTAATTCATACAGAGAATACACTTTTAACCATTTGTGGCCTTTGTGGTTTTTCAGATCTGCGTTATCTAAACAGTTCCTTTAAACGCTTTTATGGAGTAAGCCCTAAAACTTTTAGGAAACAGCAACAAAATTGCGAAAATCAAGTGGATACACTAAAACAAGATGTAACGAATAAACAGTGTATTTTCTCAAAAAATCAAAGTCTCAAGAAGATCAGTCAGCTACTCACTCTTTAATTCTAGCGTGGACTAAAACTACAATGTTGCGTTTAGTTAAACAGCTACTTTTTTTATCATCCATTATAGTGAGCGCTTACTTAACGTATCTATAAACTGTATTTTAGCATTTTTATTTTTTATTTTCATACATGATTTTATTATCATTAATAGACTATCTTGCTATTTTGAATAAATGTCAATAAGGTAAACAGATAAATAGTTAAAATGATGGTCGCGCAATGAAAAATCAATCGGTTATGTTTACCAAGGGTACCAAAAAAGGTTGCTAAACTATTGCCATTATTAGTGGCAGGGTTTAGCAACCTTTTTCTGAGATAATCGAATTTTTAGTTGAACTAACTAATTGGATAAACCAAAGTGGCTACTCATTACTCTAGCTGCGTCTGCAATAAGCGCATCATCATACTCGTCATCTTCGTTTGCTTTATTCGAGTAGACGACTAAGATAATCGGGCTTCTATGCGGTGGGTATAGAACAGCAACATCATTGCGCGTTCCAAAAGAAGCAGCACCTGATTTATCGCCAACTTTTACATTAGCTGGAACGCCAGCTCGGATTAACGTATCGCCCGTAGCATTTCCTATCAGAATTTGATTGTAAAACTTTAACTTATCTGGCGCTAGTTTATCCTCAAAAAGCAATTTCTTTAAGTTTTCGGCCATCGTTTTAGGGGTGCTTGTATCTCTTATATCACCTGGTATGGCGCTATTTAAATCCGTTTCAATCCGGGAAGAATTCGTGACGGTATCGCCTAAATTTCTCAATTGTTCTTGAAAACCTTTAGGACCACCTAATTGGTTGAACATAAGATTAGCGGCAGTATTGTCGCTATATTCGATGGCGGCACTGATAATATCTTTCAATGCCATGCCCGTGTCCACATGTTTTTCTGTGATAGGTGAATAGCTGACTAGATCGTCTTCTGTATACATTATCGTTTTATTTAGCTCGTCCCAGGAGAGGTTTTTAAGTAATATACCACCCAGAAATGCCTTAATAGTAGAAGCAAAGGCAAAGCGTTGATCTCCATTGTGAGCGAATGTCTCACCAAACCCAGTATCAATGGCGTAAACACCTAATGTAGCTTGGTACTTCTTCTCTAAATTTTTGAGCTGAGCAGTTGTGTCTGACGCGGTTTTGGCTTCTGGTTTTGATTCGGCCAGCGCTTTTTCTTGACTCGGGGAACAGGCGACCATGACTAAAGCTACAATACTTGCGAGCATAACGTAAAACGATTTTCTTAGAATGAACATTGTCTATAACCCTCTTTCTTCTTCATTTGTGTGCTTCACTGTGTACAAAGTATTTAGTTTATAAGTTCCTTATTATAGTAATACTGGATTCGGTCTACTACATATGAAATAGGTATATCCCATTTTGGGAGATAATTGAAGGGATCTGTGTGTGTTGTTCCACCTAATAATTCTGAGACACCTCTGTGCGTAATAATATTTCCCAGCCCATTGTCGTCCATCAAATCAGGTGTCCCGAGGTTATACTGATGGAGCATATGCGCCACGTAATTAGCATATTGTTCGATAGATTTTAAGACAGTTTCCTTAGATGTCCCATCTGGGTATTCTACTAACTCGACATGGATAAAACGTTTATTAGCGATTGCTCCAGCGCCCCAACCTAAATAATCAGTGCTAGCAATTTCGACGGTGTGGTCAGCATCTGCAAACGCATGAACAAAGGCATTTTCCCAAGTTTCTTGTTCATATTGAATCCATTCGTCTAAGCTTTTGCTAGTGTCTCCAGTAGAATGCAATACGATGCCTTCTGGTTTCCCAATCCCATTTCGATACGGAAGTTTGGGGAAATTAGGAATATTTTCAAACGCTGGGCGCTTCTCAATAGTGGGTTCAATGACAGGTGGCTTAATAGAAGAGGCAAAGGCATCTTCCTGTTTTATACCAACTATTACAGCTACTAAGCAGATGATTAATGTTAATTTTATAATCTTTTTCATTGATATCGCTCCTTTATTTTTATGATGAGAAGCTAACATAGTCAATATTTGCATCTAATTTTTCATTTGCGCTTTTTATGGAGATGTTTTGCGATTATTTTATGCTTTTTCTAAAGAGAATTCCTCCGAAAATAGTGAGTATTGAGCCTAATAGTAGTATAAACTGGTTGTTCTCATCACCGGTTTGAGGAATTTTATTCATCGTGTCGCCATATTTTACAGGTGAGATACTATTTGCAGAGGTATCTTTATTCACATTGTTCGACATCGTTTGTGGGTTTACCTTTTTTGGTGGATGAGATAATTCTGTTGCACTAGTTTGAGCGCTGTTATGCAAATTTTTATTTTCTTCCGAGACCGATGGTGCCTTTTCTTTCTCTTTTCGATTATCTAATTGCCTAGAAGCTTCATTCAATAACAGTTGCAAGCGTTCTTTTTTGTTTTTTTGTCTGTGATTTCATTTACCAACAACTGCACTCGGTCAATCATATCGCTACTCACGGTGTCTTTCACTTTACCACCTAGTTGTTGTCCCTCAAATAAATTCTTAATTGCATCTTCTGCTATACGTTGCCTTTCTTTTTCTAATACTTGTTGTTTTGCAAGGTTTAAAGCTTGTTGGAATTCTGTTTTTTGTGGACCATTATTCATTTGGTTAATTAAATATTGAACATGATCTATAAGTTCTTTATTCACATTCTCTTTAATATTACCAGTTAGTTGTTGTCCCTCAAATAAATTTTTTATAGCTTTTTCAGCTGCAAGTTGATTTTCTATAATTGAGTTTCTTTCTTTTAATTGTCGCTGAGCTTCATCTAATAATTTTTGAAACGCTTGTTTTTGATCAGATTCTTTCAGTGAGGACAATAGTTGGGAAACATTATCAATTCTAGCTTGATCGGTGTCCTCTAAAAGGGATCCGTTTTCATTTTGATTTTGAAACAATGCTTTAATAGCAGCTAAAACTTTTTGTTCCTCCAAATTATCAGGTATCTCTATTTTCTTGCCGGTGTAAAAGCCTGTATAGTCAATGTTAGCGTCAAGAAGCCCATCGTAGCCATCTAATCGATAATCGCTTGCAAATTGCCATAAACCAACTGGGAACGGGGGCTCTATAGGTGTTTCAGGCCAATAAGCTAGCCAGAAATTACTTATGGATAATTGATCCGGATAAAATCGATTTTGGTACCATGATAAAGAGGCATACACATCTAATTTCTGGTAGCCGTGTTCTCTCATCCTATCAAAAAAAGCATTGGCTTGATCAGTTAGTTCTTGGCGATCTTTCGTCAAAGCATTACCTTCTAAATCTAGTGCCATAACAGAGTCTTTCGGTACGTTTAAATTATTTGCTATCTTAGCAAACCAATCAGCTTCTTCTCTGGCGTTCTGGATACTATTCATCCAACTATAATGATAAAAATTAACTCTAATACCTGCTTCAAGTGCGCCCTTTATTTGTTCTTCAGCCTGCGGATTTAAAACGGGTTGATCATCTTCCATTCCTTCTGTGAGCTTAATAATCACCGCTTCTATACCCTGTTCTTTCCATTTTTTAAAATCAATGTTTTTAGGATCTTGCCACTTAGAAATATCAATAACATTTGGTTTTACAGGGTCGTTGGTTGCATGAACAACTTTTAATGATAATGAAATACCAAGACATACCGTGGCTAGAAGGAACAGTACCTTTATTTTCTTCATCTTTTAACCTCTTTTCTTTCTATTTATTAGTGGCCTCGAGTATAACACACAAATACTAGATGAAACCTGACATTTTTGTGAGGGAAATCAGGGGGGGCTTTTGACTCGCATGAAGTTTTCTGTAGATATATTCTCATTTTTGTATTTAATCAATGTAGATATACCTATATAAACAGCACTTTCTACATAATTAATTAAGAATAATTTCTATTTTTAATGCTAATAAGTTTTTAAAATTCTGCAAATTAAAATTAAAAAAGACAATTATTACTTTATATCGATTTTTAGCGCAAAAGTAGAGTGTGAAATAAATGAGCCTAAAAAGAATGTGATTCGGGGGATGAAAGCGGCAAATGATTATCAGTTCTATCAATTTAGGCAGACAGAGCGCATCGATACATTTTTTCATGTTTAGCTGGCATTCACAATGGGAATGGTAGTCTAGATTCATAAAATAAATCGGTTTCAGCAACTTTTCAGAAAAACTTTGAAAATCGCTAAAATGGTTATTTTCAATCGATACATTTCGTGCTACAATAGTAAAGTTGCGAAAACTGATTAATGGAGATGAAGAATTTGGACTCAGAAAATAGTACATTGATGCAGAAAATCGATTATAGTACGCGTAAGAAGATCGACCTTGTGCACCATAGTGTTGCCCGCTATATTTTCCGCGCTATACTGGCTTGTTTATTTTTAACACTAGGAACAGCGGTTGCGGTTATGATTGGCGATAAGGTAGATCACATCGCTCACGGACTCGGCAAAATTGCTTATGCATTCATGTTCAGTTGGTCACTTGTAATGATTATTTATATGAACGCCGAGCTCGGTACAAGTAACATGATGTACATGACAACAGGTGTCTACCAAAAAATCATTAAACCCGGTAAAGCTTTAGGTATTTTATTCTTTTGTATATTATGTAATTTAATCGGTGGTATTTTAGCCGGATATTTGATGTCACTCACGTCTGCATTCCACGCGTTGCCAGCCGATCATTTCTTATTCACAGCCGTTACTGGCAAACTCGAAAAAGAACCGCTCCAAATCTTTATTGAAGCGATATTCGCGAATATTGTTGTAAATACGGCAGTTATTTGTACGATGCGGATGAAAGACGATGCAGGTAAAATCTTCGCGATGATTTTCATTATTTTCATCTTTGCTTTCCTAGGCTTCGAACACGTTATCGCGAACTTCTCGTCATTCTCTCTGGCATTCTTTTCCTCAGGTGGTCACTTAGACGCGATGACATGGAGCAGCGTAACAACGAACTTATCATTAGCGCTACTCGGAAACTACGTCGGCGGAGGTCTTGTTATCGGACTTGGCTACGCATGGCTGAATAAAACGAAATCAATTTATAAAGACTAGAGAAATTCGTGTGTGCCTCTCGTGATGAAGGGGTACCACGGATTTTTTATGTATATTATCGATCAGTAACGGATGGTATTTGTTGTTTTGATAGGTTGGGTTGCTTTCGTTACTTAGAGGGCTACATGGGTACTATCTGCTATTATGCATCTGTTAGAACAGTTAATGGAAATAAGTATATATTCAATCAGGGGAAAATATGGCGTCAATTCCAGGGTTAGGTGTTATTACTGATATTAAAGTAGAGGTTCTATAAGCAGACTTTTCAAAAAGTGAAAGAGAGATGTTTTATACCTTGAATTGCTGAGGAACGGTGTAAATATCAGGTTCGAATAGGTGCTTTCTCATTAAGGAGGTGCCTTTTTTGTTGTGTTTTCATCATGAATAAATGCGGATCACAATCAGTCTGAGATAGACTCATTACAATCCGCATTTTATTTACGGTGCGAGAACAAGTTCCCATTCTATTTCTGTACTAAAGTTGCCAGCAAAAGCTTGGTTACCCGCAATATTTAGCAAAATACCACGATCTTCTTCCCACAGAATTTCAGTTGCAGCATTTTTAGCCGTACTCTTAAAAATAGGGAGCGCTTCATGTGTTAGCGGTGTCTTACTACCAGACGAATCAACATAAACAAGCGCGTTGTTGAGCGTTTTGGCTGAAACGGGATCTGTCAGAGGCCTGTCTATTTTAGCGTGAACTTCCCAATCACTTTTATTGGAACGATTGTCTCTAATCAAAATACCTGTAGTAGAATCAAATCGCTTCACCAATAGATTACGTTCAGAAATAGCATAATCTTCAAAATGAAAATGAGGTCTCACCGTTTCAAAGCCAATTGTTCCAGCCTCGATGGTAACAAGATGTTCCTCAGAGCTCGGCCACAGATCAGGGCTCCCCAGATTATTGATGTAAAAGCGCGCAGTAAAAGTTCCAGAATGCGATGCTAGTGCTTGTTGAGCAACTACTAACCCAAGTGTTCGTGTTAGAAAACTTCCATTTTGAAACCACCCAAAAGAGACATTCGTTGTCGGCGCGGCTTTGTATTCGAAGGCAGGAATGGTTAATGTTTCCCCTTCTGCTAGTGATTGCTCAGTGGTAACTTTTGGATAAGCAACAACCGTATTAGCATGCAAACTAGAACTATTGATGCTGTTTAAACTGAGTTTATTAGAAGACAAAATCAATAGTTTGGAGATGTTACTAGATCCCGTGGCGAACGCATTCTCATTTGCTAGCGATGTTGCATTTTTAATTTCGATGTATTCTAAGCGATCAGAACCGATGTCACGTAATAAATCTTTCGGTACGACAGAAAGTCCATTTAATTTAAGGACGCGCAAATTTTTGAGGTTTGTAAAAGTTGTCATAAAATTGCTGAGAGACGTCATTTTCGGGAGATCGAGCGTATCAATATTTGTATTCTCTAAGGCAGTACTTGTGAAGGATACTGATAGGTTAGGCGCCTCAAAAATGGTTAAGGAACTAGAACCAGAAAAAGCCCAGTTATTCATACTTCTGAGGCTAGAGCTTTTGAAAGAAGTGAGGGACAAACACTCTCGAAAAGCCCCAGTATCCAGAAAATCTACATTTTTAAGCTCCACATCTTCCAAGCCGCTATAGGCAAAAGCATACGGGCCTATATTCTTAATTGTGTGACTCGTATCGATTAATTTTGTCAATTTGGGAGCGCGATAAGCTAGAAATGAAGGAACATCGCTAGTACCTTCCAATTCCAACTCTTCCAGGTCGTAAAAGGTATACACGCCTTGATTACCATACGTTGTCATATCACCGACAATTTTTAGCCGTTTAATTTGATTTCCTTGGAGATCCATTGCTTTTATATATTGAAGCACCTCATCTCCGGTGGCAGCGCCTGTAATGTTCAAAACAATATAATCTTCACTTGGAATCGTGGATGTGATAGTGGCTGCCTGTTCTTCTGCAATGGCAGGTTTACTCGCGACAGGGGACAATACTAATAAAATAGTTGCGACGATTAGTGCCGTATAGAAGTGTTTTTTCATAAGAATAGAGATTCCTCCTCTAAATTTTGATATATCTTCATGATAGCCTGAATAGGGAAGTAAATCCCTAACTTCTTTTTCTCCTTCTCTGCATTTTGTGTGGTAGCGGTTATGAAAAGAAAAATCCATCAAAAAAAGGTATACTAAAGCTAAGCGGCTTTCACAGCGAAAAAAATGAATCCTGAGAGGAGTAATAAAAATGGAATACAAAATGATAGAACGCGAAAAATTTCAAGTTGTCGGTGTCAAAAAAGTATTTTCATTCCGTGAAGGACAAAATTTAGTGGAGATTCCGAAATTTTGGGAGCAAGTGTGGGCAGATGGGACGATGGATCAACTAGAAAAGCTTGGCAACAAAGAGGTAGCAAACTACATGGGAATTTGTCATGTCCCAGAGGATCTGGAGCCAAAGCAGGAGATGAACTATTGGATAGCGATTGAGCACGCGGGAGCGGCACCTGAGGGAATGGAAGTATTCGAAGTGCCTAAGTTTCAATGGGCAGTGTTCAAATCCGTAGGCGCATTACCTGAGGCGATTCAACAAACGTGGCAAAATATCTTTGCAGAATGGTTTCTAACGAGTGGCTATAAACATGCACCAGGGCCAGAAATAGAAGTTTACGGACCCGGTGATAGTACGGCTGACGATTACGAATGTGAAGTTTGGATACCGGTGACACAAAAATAAGTGCGGTTTGAAAAAATATACACATCAAAATAAAAGCGTATTCTTAGTGGTTTTTCCAAGATTAAGAGTTAGCGTTTAAACCTTTGAAAAGAAAATGAATACGTTAGATAATCCAACATGGGTGAGCAGACAAGTAAACAAGAATTTCAGTCGCGTCATTTTGGTTAAAACCCGGTTGGGGGCTTACATGAAATTGGGCATGACTATCAAGGGATTTATGGGTGACACCACTTTTTCAACAGGGGAAGTTTGGAATAATTTTTTCGCTGATATGATGCAAATAAGGTGCCAGAAAATGCAGTTTCTTCTCCATGACTACTTGATTTGTTTACGAAATATTTCGGCGAAACGAGCCACTATGATTTCTCGGCATTTGTAGAGCTTGTGCAAGGTTCCATGTCGGCTAAACAAAATAAGCGTTGGTATCGAGAACTAATCCCAGATTAGCCCTTGATGCCAACACTTATTTTTTTATATCACACGCGAATGTTGCGTCAAAAAAGTACTAATAAGCGGATGGAATTTCTCAACTTCGACCAAAAAAGGCGTCATGCCCATAATCCGAATCGACCTCATAATAAGTCACGGGAACATCCCATTCTTTCAAAAGTTCATAATCTCGGCGCAAATCGTGAATCCGAAACAGCTGATCATTCGTCACGCCAACCAATAAATACGGAATCTGAATCGCAGTGAAAAGCGGTTTTTCATCCGCACCGTTTACCGTCACATCAAACAGATCAATGGCTTTCGTCAAGTACAGGTAACTATTCGCGTCAAACCGTTCTACAAACGAGTCCCCCTGATATTGCAAATACGATTCCACCTGGAAATGCTCTTTTGAGAATGCTCCTGGCGAAGAATCCGCCACTGTAAAGCGCTCAAATCGCTTCGAGAACAGCTCACTTGTACGATACGTCATCATTCCGACCATCCGCGCTGTCGCAAGCCCGCCCTCCGGTTGACCGACATAATTCCCATCATTGAAATCAGGATCATTCAAAATTGCCATTCGCATAATTAAATTATAGCCAATCGCCTCAGGACTTGCCGCAAGAGGAGATGCTAAATTAATCACACTTCCCGTTATTTCCGGATAATCAATCGCCCATTGCGTCGCCTGCATTCCACCCATCGAACCACCAATAACCGAGACGACGTGCACGACACCAAGCGCATCCAGCAACGCTTTTTGTACCTTAATAATATCTTTAATCGTAAAACCTGGAAAATGTAACCGATACTCGGCTCCCGTTTTGGCATCGATGGAGGAAGGCCCTGTTGTCCCACTACAGCCACCGAACACATTCGTACAAACAATGAAGTAATCAGCAGGATCTATCGTTTTTCCAGGCCCAATAAAATCATCCCACCAGCCAGCCACATCCGCCTCAAAATGTTTCGCAGCGTGTGCCGTCCCAGTCAGCGCATGTTCTAACAAAATACAATTATCTCGAGTTCCCGCAAGCTCTCCATACGTTTCAAAACCAACCTCAATCGGACCAATCGTTTCCCCATTTTCAAGTACTAATGGCGTCTCTTTAAAAAGTTCTATCTGTCTAAGCGTCCCCATGTCATCACCTTTTCTTTATCTTATAGTTTTAAAGCTGATCTAGCGCAAGCGTTCCTTGCTAAACCAGGCGTGTATCCTTATTAAAGGCACGAAAAAACCCTCCCAGTAAGCTTCGAAAAGCACTACTAGAGAAGGCTGAAAAGACAACGATTCATTAGTTAATAGCTTATCTTCGCATACATACAGCTGGAATTAGCACCGTGATTCACATATCCGGTTGCTAAGGTTTCACAGGGCCAGTCCCTCCACCTTTCTTGATAAGAAACATATTAAATTTCTTCTATCATACAATTAAAAAGGAGCCGCTGTCAAGAGAAGTAGACAGATTTTTCGAAAGAATGATATAGCCATTAAATTATGAACTTTTTAAGCAGTTGTGATTAAATTTCGTCTAAAAATGGTTCGAAAAACGATAAAACAACGCTTACATTCTGTTTTTCGATCGGATATGTGTCTATAGATAGAAAAGATAAAATAATAAACAATACAATTATTGTTTTAACTGAGATAAATAGGGTAAAATAAGCAACGGAACCTAAAAATTCTAATCATAAAAAAGGAAGTGTTACATATCATGAAAACATTCACACGCATACTTGTCCTATTGGCAGGTATAGCAATGATATGTTTAGGAATCTGGTTTGTGTTCCATCCAGGTATTTCTTTACTATCATTCACCCTATTCATCGGAATCTTAATGCTAGTCGTTGGGGTATTCCAAATCATCCAATATTTCTCCAACCGTAGCGGACAAAAAGTCTCAGGTTGGATACTCGCAGAAGGGATTCTTTCGCTATTATTAGGTATATTATTATTGGCGGACCAATTCGAAGGAACAGTGACATTAGTACTTGTCTTCGGCATGTGGGTCCTATTTGCAGGAATTATGCGTACAATCGGTGCCTTTGCAGCTAAAAATGAAAATGCACAAGGTTGGGGCTGGCTCCTAACACTCGGCATTTTAGGAATCGTTCTAGGTTTCATTGCCTTGTTCAACCCAATCGTTGGAGCAATTGGTATTGTGATCCTTGTAGGAACATTCTTCATTGTACAAGGTATTAACTGTATCGCAACGTTCTTCTTCGTTGGAAAACTGAAGTAATAAAAAAGGGGCTGGGGCATAACCCAGATAAATCGGCGAAAAGCGCTCGCATTCAGGGAGTTTGGCGGACTTCCGGTTCTCATGTACAATCGTA
>NZ_AODD01000003.1 GCF_000525835.1 Listeria grandensis FSL F6-0971 | reverse complement strand
AAAGTAAAGCATTATTGACAAGGTATACTATGAAGACTTAATCGTTGGAAAAGAATATACGGTAACAGGAAAACTAATGGATAAAGCAACAGGTATGCCAGTCGTATCAAACGGTAAAGAAGTGCTAGGCGAAACAACCTTCACACCAGAAGAGCCAAGCGGTGTCGTAGAAGTAGCCTTTGACTTAGATGCACGTGAACTAGCTGGAAAAGAAGTTGTTGTCTTTGAAAAATTATTCCGCAATGGCAAAGAAGTTGTGGTACATGAAGATATCAATGACTTAGACCAAACGGTTCGCTTTATCAAGAAGCCAGATCCAGAAAACCCAGGTCAGCCGGAAAACCCAGAGCAACCAGAGAATCCGGGAAATCCAGAAAATCCAAGTCAACCAGAAACCCCGCAAAAACCTGAAAATCCATCTAAACCAGATAATGGTACTAGCAAGATAGAGAAGAAGGATAAAGCTGGTAAGGATGGCGAACGCACAAGCCTAATGAGTAAACTACCAAAAACAGGAGACAATTTCTCATTGTTAACTCTTTTATTGGGAAGCTTGCTTGTAGCGATTGGAGCTATTGTTTTCCTTAACAAAAGGAAACAAAATCGTTAAAAGGTAGGGCATAAAAGAATAGTATCCTAGAGCCGCTTGAAAATCCTGATGTGATTTTCAAGCGGCTTTTTTGCGCATTAGTCATAAAACCCAGTTTTTGTTTTCTTATTTGGCAGATCGCCTGTCTTTGTATTTCCTTCTGTCCCAATGTAAAGCCCTTCACCAGGGAATGTATCCGCATGTTTTTCTGATTCTGGCGTTGCTGTCGTGTGGTCACTTTTGTACTTATATTTTCCGTTTGTTTGGAATTTTTTATTATCACGCTCATCTTTTTTCTCTAGCCCAAGTGAGACTCGTAGCTGGTGTGCGACGTGATCCACGCTGTCTTGATATAGCTCCACCATACTGTGTCCGCCGTTACTAAAAGCACGCCAATCAAAGGTGAGTTGTTCTACCTCATAATCCTTACCAATCAGAAAGTCTTCTAATATTGCTTTTATTTGGCGCATGTTGAGATCCATTTGCATTTGGCCTTCTAGAGATTCGATGATTTTTATATATTTTGAAATGGAATTCAGTTGCATGGCTTTGTCTTTCACCGCTTCAAGAACGAGTTGTTGCCTGAAACCGCGCATGATGTCATTGTCGATTTTACGTTCTCTAGAAAAAGCTAGAGCCTCTTCGCCATTTAGATGTTGGATGCCTTTTTCAAAGTGGACTTTTTTCCCGGTATCGAAAAGTGGTCCGGCAAATGTTTTCGGCACGTTTACATCAATGCCTCCGAGCGCATCAATCACGTGGATGAAGGAATCGAAGTTAAGAACAACATAGTGATGGATAGGTATATTAAATAATTTTTTTACTGTATCCACAGCGCTCTTTGGGCCACCGTATGTATAGGCGGATTCAATTCGTTGCATACCGGTATAATTAGCGGACTGTATTTGTACAAAACTGTCTCGAGGTATGCTACAGAGTGTCATTTTTTTGGTGCGCTTATTTAAGCTGACTAGCATCATAGCATCTGTTCTGGAGCTGCCGAGATTTCTAGTCGCATTATTGTCTAGTCCCATCACTAGGAACATCAACGTATCTTCTGTAGCCTTTTTGTCAGTAGAGGATACAGGATGATAAGCTTTATTCAACACTTTTTCTGCTTTGACGTAAAGGATACAAAAATAAACGAGTGTGCCAGTGACTAGTAAGCCAAGGAATAGGAAGAGGAAAAACTTAATGCCTTTCTTTTTTCTGAATCTTAAGGATTTCATGTTCTAACCGCCTTTCTTAAAAAGATTGTGATTAATAGAAGTATAGTATAGGCTTGTTACATTTATGTGTCGCTCTAGATAGACACATAAAATGTCATAAAAAATCACATAATTTGCAAATGGTATATAAATGCATCTTTAACCAGTGTATAGAAGGGATTATGATGGAAGTGTATAAAACTATTGGGGAGGCATAGGCACGATGATTAGGAATTGAGGTTTATATAAAACAATGGCGCTTTTGAAATAAAAGAATAAAAGGAGATTAGCTATCAATGGGGAAAAATAAAAAATATATTGCTTGCATACTTATTGCGGTGTTGTGTTTACCGCTATTCGGAGTGTTTGCAGGAGCTCAAAGTGGGGCAGCAAAATCAGAGACTAGTTCGATTCAAACATCACTAGCGGTCGCGACCGGGACGATTAAAAGTCGAGAGGAAGTGAACTTACGCGTCAATATTTCTGGAAGTGCAGGTGCTTTCGTAGCTGACCATGGAGATATCACCGTGACAATACCGAAAGAAATTGTTTACAATCCAAATGATTTTACAACAAAAACCAATATTCCACAGCCATTCAAATTAGAAAATGTAACGAGTGATGCGACGAATTATCTGCTCACATTTTCGGTGGATAGGAATGCAATTGGAGATAATGACGCATTCAACGGTATTTTTGAGATTAAGTTTGGTGCACCGTTAATGACTGTCGGTGATGCTTATCATGATACGCAAACGTTCGCAGTCGACTATGCGGGACAAAATAAGCAAGTAACGGCAGATGTGCAGAAGCAGAACGTTGCGATTACACCATTATTTGATAAGTGGTACAAAGGTGATTTTGATAAGGATGGGGTTGCGACGCTGAACACGATGGATGCTGAAAATAATAGTTTTCAGTTGGTCGTGAATTATAGACGGGTGGATTTAAAGAGTGTCGTCATAACGGATACATTGCCAGTGGGGACGTCATTGATTGCATCACCGGCTAAGCCTTCGATATCAGGTGATACGATGACAAAAGACGAGATTAGAATTTTGAAAGTGACGGCTTTTGATGCAGCGGGGACGGCGACAAAATATGAGTATGTCACTGCAGAGTTTCAGGATAAAATTCACGTGGATAAGGAAACCAATAGCTTTACAGTGGAATTAGGAGATTTGACGGTAGATGATACGTATTTCATTGAATATTCGCTACAGGTGGATGATGTGAATACTGGTTTACAGCAAAATGTTGCCCAATTATCGGCAAGTAACAGAGCGGATGTGGTCAAAACGGTACCTGTAAAACCAATTAAACATTTCGGAACTAGCTATATTTTAAGCAAAAGTGTGGATAAAACGGCGCTTAACTATGATGATAATGAGTTGGTTTATACGCTGAAGTTAGCTTCCTTAGATGGGGATGCGATTCCAGCTGGGACGACGATTACTGACCCATTAGATGGCAGGATTAAGTCGCCTATTTTATTGCCGTATGATAGTAGCAAGGTAGATATGCAACTGGTGGACAACGAGATTAGGATTACAACGCTTGTGGATATACCAAAAACGGACAAGATGGAATGGCGTTTTCAAGTAAATGTCGAAGATCTCAAAATCGGTGATTTGCTATCTAACCAAGCTTTTTTAACGGTGGAGAATAATGTGATTCATTCCAATGCTGTATCTACGAGAAAATATGACGGTCGAATAAGCATTCAGAAGGTAGATAATCATCATAATCCTGTGGCTGGTGCGGTTTATGAAGTGAGGAATGACAAGGCGGAAGTTGTTTTTGACGGGGCGATGGATGAAGCTGGATTTTTAGTAACGAAGGCTCTTCCGCTTGGGGACTATACGGTGACGGAAATCGAAGCGCCGGTGGGATATGTATTGGATAGTACGCCACACCCGGTCATTGTTTCGGACCAAGATGTAACGCCAATCGTATTAGGAACGGAGAACAAGTTGCAAACGGGAACGGTTACATTGACGAAAATAGATGCACTGAATAGTGAGAATACATTAGCTGGTGCCTCATTTGAGTTAGTGGACCAAGATGGAAACGTTTTGTTAGAAGATTTAATAACGGATGAAACTGGAAAAGTGACGGTGGACGGCTTAGATCCGGGTGTGTATGCATTTGTTGAAACGGCTGCGCCTCAAGGTTATATTTTGGATAAGGAGGCAGTGCCGTTTGAAATTGGGATTGGTGAAAATGATACAGCTGTGGAAGTGGTGAAGGAAAATAGTCATGTCTTCACACCGGAGCCTGTGTTACCAGAACCGGAAATTCCAATGCCAGAGAATAAGCCAGAAATTCCAGTCAAGACTCCTGAGGCACCAGTCGATAAGCCGATATTAAAACCGGAGATCACAGTCCCGACTGGAAAACCGATATCAAAACCGGAAGTCACAGTCCCAGTTGAAAAGCCGGGAATGACGGATACACCAATGATAGAACCGACAGTTAAACCAGATACGGCGCTTAAATCAGATGTAAAACCAATGAAATTAGTGAAAACAGGAGATCAGTCAGAGGAACGCTTTATTCTTCTCGGTGGTATGTTACTTCTTTTTGGAGCAGTTTTACTTTGGTATAGAAAAAGTGTGAGATAGTAACATTTTAAAGGAAGTAACGCAAGAGGATGGTTTCCAATTTTAATGGAGCCATCTTCTTTTATAGGTTCCTCCTTGGTTAATTTTTTCGTTTGCGCTATACTTTAGGAAATGAGAAGAAAAAGGTGGCGCATATAATGGTGAAAATTAGTGGTTTGGCGACGGGGTTGTTACAGGAGAATTGTTATGTGATTTCGGATGAAAAGCATTGTTTGATTGTTGATCCGGGAAGTGACGCGGAAAATATCATTGCAAAAGTAGAGGAAACGGGGACGAAGCCGGTCGCGATTTTATTGACGCATTGTCATTATGATCATATCGGGGCACTTGAAGAAATTCGGGCGCATTATGGGGTGCCTGTTTATGTGAGTCCGCTGGAGCAGGAATGGCTTGGAAATCCGGAGTTGAATGGCTCGGTGGGGATGTCGCAGTATAGCAACAAGGAGATTATTTGTGTGCCTGCGGAGAATGAATTTGAGAATCGGGAGTATACGATAGAAGGATTCAAGTTTCGTGTGGTGCCGACGCCGGGGCATTCGATTGGTAGTGTGAGCTTTATTTTTGATGATTTTGTGGTTGTTGGGGACGCGTTATTTAAAGGAAGTATCGGGCGTTCGGACTTGTATACGGGTGATTTTGATACGCTGATTGAAAGTATTACGAGTCGGCTGTTGGTGTTGCCTGATGAAACGCGTGTGTATGCGGGACATGGTGACGCGACAACGATTGGTCATGAAAAAGCGACAAATCCATATTTAACGTGAGGGAGCTGTGAAAAATGAGAATTAATTTAGCGAGTGTATTTGTAGATGACCAGGACAAGGCGTTACGATTTTATACGGAAATATTAGGTTTCGTGAAAAAAGAAGATGTGCCGATAACGGAGAAATTTCGGTGGATTACAGTGGTGTCAAAGGAGGAGCCGGATGGCGTGGAGCTGGTTTTAGAGCCGGATGAAAATCCTGCGGTGGGACCTTTTAAGACGTCGCTGTATACGCAGGGGATTCCGTTTACGTCGTTTGCGGTGGATGACGTGTACGAGGAACATGAACGATTGCGTGCGCTTGGCGTTGTGTTCACGAAGGATCCAGTATCACATGGACAGGTGACGATTGCGGTTTTTGATGATACGTGTGGGAATTTGATTCAGATTATGCAGATGAACGAGGCGGCGTAGCATCATGGGGCTGTATTTGGAGTTTCCAGCGCTCGATAAGGATTTTCCGATGCGGAGTTTTACGAATGAGGGTGGCGTTATCGTGTATCCTCACTGGCACAAGGAGATTGAGCTGATTTACGTGATTGAGGGGCGTTTGAACCTTGGCGTGAATGATGTGCCGATTCAGATGGCAGAAGGCGAGATTTATGTGATAAACGGCGGCGATGTGCATTATTTTTTGGGCATCGCCGAACAGTGAGCGGATTGTGTTGCAGTTTGATTTGAATGTTTTTCAGGAATTTTCGCTTACGGAGGACGAGGGCAAGCGGTTGCGCGATTTGTTTTTGCATGTGTCACCGTCGAGTGCGGATTGGAATCCGGATGTGGCGCGGCTGGTTGCGGGACTTTTGCAGGTGATTCATCGGGAGAGTTCGCAGCGCAAGGCGGGTTATCGCTATGTTGTGAAGGCGAAATTGTACGAGATGTTGGCGGTTTTGGATCGAGATGTGCCAAGGCTTGTGCGTGATTCTGCGGAGGACGCGACGAGTAAATCACAGGAAACGCTTGAAAAATTGCAACAGATTTTTGCATATGTCGAGGACCATTATCAGGAGACGATTACGTTACAGCAGGTCGCGGATCATGTTGGGTTTAGTTCGTATTATTTCACGAAGCTATTCAAGCGCAATATGGGGATTACGTTTATGACATTTGTAAACGATTACCGACTTAGCAAGGCGAAATGGATCTTGCTAAATGAGGAAACGCCGGTGACGGAAGTGGCTGAGTTGGCCGGGTTTAGTAGTGTGAAGACATTTCATCATGCCTTTAAGCGTGCGATGGGTGTATCACCGCTCAAATACAGGAGGACAATATTCGGGAATAAGTAAGCAAGAAATTAGGAAGAAAAACCTCGGTTTATTTTGTATCATGGAGATAATAAAACAAATGGAGGTTTTTTGATGACTTTAAAAATTGGAATTATAGGTTGTGGCGGTATTGCAAATGGGAAACATATGCCGAGTTTGGCGAGTGTAGCGGAAGCAGAAATGGTCGCGTTTTGTGATATCGTGGTAGAGCGTGCAGAGAAAGCAAAAGTGGATTTTGGGACACCGAATGCAAGCGTATACACAGGTTATAAGGAATTATTGGCAGATAAAACGATCGATGTGATTCATGTTTGTACGCCGAATATTTCACACGCAGAGATTTCGGTTGCGGCGATGGAAGCTGGGAAACACGTGATGTGTGAGAAGCCAATGGCGAAAACAACGGTGGAAGCGCAAGCGATGATTGATGCCAGCGTGAAAACTGGGAAGAAATTGACGATTGGGTATCAAAACAGGTTCCGGAAAGATTCGCAATTTTTGCATGAGGTTTGTGAAAATAACGAGTTGGGCGAGATTTATTATGCGAAGGCAAAAGCGATTCGTCGTCGTGCGGTTCCGACTTGGGGTGTGTTCTTGGATGAAGAGGCGCAAGGTGGTGGTCCGTTGATCGATATTGGGACGCATGCACTTGATTTGACGCTTTGGATGATGGACAATTATAAGCCGAAATATGTGGTTGGGAACGCGTATCATAAGTTATCGCAACGTGCGAATGCAGCGAACGCTTGGGGACCTTGGGACCCATCGAAGTTCACCGTGGAGGATTCGGCGTTTGGTTTCATCACGATGGAAAATGGGGCGACGATTGTGCTCGAGTCGAGCTGGGCGCTAAATACGCTGGATGTTGGTGAGGCGAAGACATCACTTTGCGGGACGGAAGGCGGTGCGGACATGGAAAATGGCTTGCGGATTAATGGTGAGTCGCATAGCCAAATGTATGAGACGGAAATTCAGTTGGAAGCGGGCGGCGTTGATTTTTACGATGGTGCGGGCGATGATCCGGCGGAATTTGAGGCGCAGCAGTGGATTGATAGTATTCTGAACGGGACGGATCCTGTTGTAAAACCGGAGCAGGCGCTTGTGGTGACGCAAATTTTAGAAGCGTTTTATGAGTCGTCGCAAACGGGACAACCGGTATTTTTCCAATGACGACGCCGATTGCGATTCAGTTGTGGAGTGTGCAAGACGCGTGTCAGGAGGACTTTTTCGGAACGCTCGAGCACCTTGCTGAGATGGGCTATGATGGCGTGGAATTCGCGGGTTATTATGGCAGGTCGGCGGCAGATTTGAAGGCGAAATTGGCGGAACTGGGGCTTGGGATTGCGGGCTCGCATATTCCGTATGAACGGCTGCGCGATGAGCTGGATGCCGTGATTGCTTTTGAAAAGGAGCTTGGAAATGACTACCTCATTTGTCCTTGGGCGCAGTTCGAGACGGAGGCGGAGTGGATTGAATTCGCGAAGTCGCTACGTGTGATTTCCGACAAAATTCGCGCGGCTGGGCTTCATTTCGTGTACCATAACCATGCGCATGAGTTTGAAAAGCTGGGCAATGATTACATTCTGGACGTGTTGCTTGCGGGTGTGCATGGCTTGGAAGTCGAGTTGGATACGTATTGGGTGCATCATGCAGGCGTTGACGTGGTGCCATATATGGCGCGTTGGGCGGACCGGATGCCGCTCATTCACTTAAAAGATATGAAACGAGCACCGATTGAAAGTACGGAAATTGGCAACGGTGTATTAGCTGTGAGACGTTTTGCAGAACTGGCAGAACAAAATGGCGTGAAATGGTTCGTGATTGAGCAAGAAGCATTTGAAAAGGCGCCGCTTGTGAGTGTGGAGATTGGTCTGAAGAACTTGAGAAAGATGGTGGGCAAATAATGACGAAGGTAACGGTTTGGAATGAATTTCGCCACGAAAAAGAGAGCGAAGAGGTTGCTGCAATTTATCCAGATGGGATTCACGGTCAGATTGCTAGCTTTTTAAAAACATCAGGACTCGATGTCAAGACGGCGACGCTAGATGAGCCAGAACACGGCTTGACGGAGGCCATTTTGGCGGATACAGATGTGCTTGTTTGGTGGGGACACATTGCGCATGACCAGGTTGATGAGGAAATTGTGAACCGCGTCCATAAGCGAATTTTGGAAGGAATGGGCTTAGTTGTATTGCATTCTGGGCACATGTCGAAAATTTTCATGAAGTTGATGGGGACGAGTTGCGATTTGAAATGGCGGGAGGCGGACGAGAAAGAGCGGCTTTGGGTCGTGGCACCGAATCACCCGATCACAGACGGCGTTCCGGAGTATATTGACCTTGAAAAAGAAGAGATGTACGGCGAGCATTTCGATGTTCCCGCTCCAGAGGAATTGATTTTCATTAGTTGGTTCGAAGGCGGGCACGTATTCCGCAGTGGTGCAACGTATAAGCGCGGTAACGGCAAGATTTTTTACTTTCAGCCGGGCCACGAAACCTATCCAACCTATCATAACGAATCCATTCAAAAAGTGATCACAAACGGCGTCAATTGGTGTGCCCCGACTTCTTGGGTATACCCGAAATATGGTAACGCAGAACCACTAGAAAAGATCGGAGGAAAATAACATGAAATTAGGCGTATTTACACCATTATTTGCAAATTTAAGTTTGGACGAAATGCTTGATAAAGTAGCAGCAGCGGGGCTTGGCGCAGTAGAGATTGGCTCAGGCGGAAATCCTGGAAACCATCATTGTCCGACCGATGAACTACTGGAAAGCGAAGAGGCACGTTTGGCATACTTGAAGAAGTTTGACGATCGTGGTTTGATGATTAGTGCGTTTAGTTGTCATGATAATCCGATTTCACCAGATCCAGAAGAAGCACGCGCTGCTGATGAAATTTTGCGAAAAACGATTCGTCTAGCGTCGATGATGGGCGTTCCAGTCGTGAACACGTTCTCGGGGACCGCGGGTGACAGTGACGAGGCGAAAGCTCCGAACTGGCCAGTAGCGCCTTGGCCAACAGTTTACAGCGATATCAAGAAATGGCAATGGGAAGAAAAATTGATTCCCTATTGGAAAGAAATTGGGCACTTAGCAGAAGAATACGACGTCAAAATTGGCATCGAACTGCACGGCGGATTCCTCGTTCACACGCCACACACGCTCCTAGAACTACGCACAGCAACGAGTCCAGCAATCGGCGCGAACCTCGATCCAAGTCATCTCTGGTGGCAAGGCATCGATCCAGTCGGCGCCATCAAGATTCTCGGCAAAGAAGGCGCGATTCACCATTTCCATGCGAAAGACACGTACCTCGACCAAGACAACATCAACCGCTATGGCCTGCTTGATATGCAACCGTATGGCGATGTCCAAACACGCGCGTGGACGTTCCGCTCAGTCGGTTGCGGACATAGCGTGAAAGAATGGTCCGATATGATGAGTGCACTGCGCACGTACGGCTATGATTATGTTGTCAGCATCGAGCACGAAGATCCGCTGATGTCGATTGATGAAGGCTTCCAGCGCGCCGTAACGAATTTGCAAACAATTTTAATTCAAGATGAACCATTAGACATGTGGTGGGCGTAAGTAAGAGGAGGAATTCGAATGAAAAACTTAGTCATTGTTGGCTTTGGCGGAATGGGAAGCTATCATGTCGAGCTAGTTGGCGCGGCAAGCGGGATTACGGTTACAGGCGTCTATGATGTCGCACCGGATCGCGTAGCTGCCGCCGAGCAAAAAGGGCTACCAACCTATACGAGTTTTGAAGCAGTTTTGGCGGATGAAGAGGTAGATGCGATCTTGATTGCAACGCCGAATGATAGCCATAAAGACTTGGCAATGCAGGCTTTAGAGGCTGGAAAACACGTGGTTTGTGAAAAACCAGTCACGATTACAAGCGCGGATTTAGAAGCGATTTTGGCCGTGGCAAAAACGGCAAATCGGACTTTCATGGTGCATCAAAATAGACGATGGGACAGCGATTTCCTCATCGTTCGTGATATGGTACAAAAAGAAGCACAAATCGGCAATGTGTTTCACATCGAGTCTCGCGTACAAGGCGCGAATGGTATCCCAGGCGATTGGCGCCACTTGAAAGCACAAGGCGGCGGCATGGTTCTTGACTGGGGTGTGCATTTGTTAGATCAGCTACTATTCATGACCGACAGCCCGATCAAGTCCGTATCAGCGAATTTGAGCTTTATTCTCGGTGATGAAGTCGATGATGGCTTCACCAGTTTTATCACGTTTGAGAGCGGTGTAACAGCCTTAATCGAGGTTGGCACAACGAACTACGTGAAGCTTCCCCGCTGGTACGTCAAAGGAACAGAGGCACCGCGGTGATTCATGATTGGGATTTAAGCGGCGAAATCATGGCACCCGACCGCACCGTTGCCAAAGTAGAACCAAAGCCAATCCAAGCTGGACAAGGCCTTACCAAAACAATGGCGCCACCATCGGAAGAATCAACCACGAGAAGTCCCATCACAAAAGTAGAAGCCGACATGCCAGATTTTTACGATAATTTTGCAGCGGTACTAAACGGTGACGCAGAGCCCATCGTTAAAAATGAAGAAGTGCACCGCGTACTGCGTTTGATTGAAGCGATTTTTGAAGCTGGGGAACAAGGGCAAGTAGTGTCTATTTCAATATAGAAAATGCTGTGATGAGCCATTAATATACGGCTTATCACAGCATTTTTTTAAATACAATGGCCGGTCATCGGGACAGTTTTTCCGTTGTTTCTCTGGATGAAGCTTCCGATTTAGTATATCAAATTTTAACAAGAAGGCAAAAACTAAAAAAGCAAATTGTCAGAAGAACGAATAAGGGGTAGAATGGGAAAGAGAAGATATAGGAGGGCGAATGAAGCGATGAGATTAGATAAATTGCTAGCAAATAGCGGTTTTGGCAGCCGGACAGAAGTCAAACAATTGTTAAAAACTGGTGCTGTAATGGTGAACGATATACGCGTGAAAGAGGCGAAATATCAAGTCAAGGAAGAAAGCGATCGTGTGGAAGTGAACGGCGAAACAGTCCAATATGCTGAATTTACATACTTGATGATGAATAAACCACCAGGCGTTGTCAGTGCGACAGAAGACAATTGGGATGAGACGGTGATTGATTTATTAGATGCGCGTGATCGGGCGAAGAAACCTTTTCCAGTCGGGCGGTTGGATAAAGATACAGAAGGCTTGCTCTTGATTTCGAATGACGGTGTGTTAGCCCATAACTTACTATCTCCGAAAAAACATGTGGATAAAACCTATGTTGCAAAGGTAGATGGGGTGGTAACAGAGGATGATATCGCGATTTTTAAAGAGGGTGTCACGATTTCCGATAACTATACGTGCAAGCCAGCGGTGCTTGAAGTGATTCAGGCGGAAGACGGCACATCGGAAGCGCAGATTACAATTCAAGAAGGAAAATTTCACCAAGTAAAACGAATGTTTGAAGCAGTCGATAAACAAGTAACATACTTAAAACGCTTGCAAATGGGGCCTTTGAAATTAGATCCCACGTTAGCACTTGGTGAATATCGGATGCTGACAGAGGCGGAGTTGCAAACTTTAATGGCAGCTGGAAAATAAACTGTACTAGTCAAATGATATAATTTATCATTACAGTTTAATAAAGTACTATCTAAATCTTGTTCACCCTGTATTGATACAAATACACTGTTTTTGAAACTGTTATACTGGGTTTGAAATACTATCAAAATCCGTTTTTTAATAGTAGAATAGAGATATCATATTATTATTTATTGGAGGAAAAGGAAACTATGAGTGATTTATTTACAACGTTAAAAGCGCAAGTAACAGGGAAAGATTTACGAATCGTATTACCTGAAGGCGAAGATGCACGTATTGTTGGTGCGGCAATAGAACTTTTGAAAGATGGTATTGTACAGCCGATTTTATTAGGGGATAAAACAGCGATTGAAGAAACGGCGAAGCAATTGCAGGTTTCCTTAGACGGCATTGCGATTCATGAACCAGCAACAGATCCACTTTTTGATGAGTTGGTAGCGGCATTTGTGGAGCGCCGTAAAGGAAAAGCGACGGAAGAAGATGCGCGAAAAATTCTTGTTGACCCGAACTATTTTGGCACGATGCTAGTATACACAGGTAAAGCGGACGGGCTTGTAAGCGGCGCGGCACATTCTACAGCGGACACGGTTCGCCCGGCGTTGCAAATTATTAAAACCAAACCAGGCATTTCCAAAGTAGCGGGTGCGATGATTATGGTTCGTGGCGATGAGAAATACGTATTCAGCGATGTTGCGATTAATATTGCACCAGTTGCACAAGACTTAGCGGAAAATGCGATTGTGAGCGCAGAAACAGCATCCGTATTCGGCATTGATCCGCGCGTTGCGATGTTAAGTTTCTCTACAAAAGGGTCTGCGAAATCCGAAGAAACGGAAAAAGTAGCAGAAGCAACGGCTATCGCGAAAGAAAAAGCACCTGAATTAGTGTTGGATGGCGAGTTCCAATTTGATGCAGCGTTTGTTCCTTCCGTAGCAGCGAGCAAAGCACCAGGTTCCGTTTTAAAAGGCGATGCGAACGTGTTTATCTTCCCAAGCCTAGAAGCAGGAAACATCGGTTACAAAATTGCACAACGCCTTGGTAATTTCGAAGCGGTTGGCCCGATTTTACAAGGTTTGAATGCGCCGGTGAATGATTTATCGCGCGGTTGTAACACGAAAGATGTTTACAATTTGACGTTAATTACTGCGGCACAAGCTGTCGCAGAATAAGTACACAAAAACCCCCGATTGCTTTTGTCCGCAGTCGGGGGTTTTTTAAGCTTATAGTTTAGCGATAAAAAGTTCCAGTAGGCGAGTATCACCCGTTAATTCAGGATGGAACGCTGTGACGAGAATTTTGCCTTGGCTTGCAGCGACACATTTACCGTCTATGCTTGCGAGCGATTCGGCTTGCTCACCAACAGACGCGATGTAGGGCGCGCGAATAAATACCGCTGGAAAGGCGTCACCCTCCAAACCTTGAATCGCAATCGGAGCTTCAAAACTGTCCTTCTGTCTGCCGAAACCATTGCGCATCACAACCGTGTCAATCAACCCAAGCGTTTCGTCATCACTACCATCGATGTCACGCGCTGTCAAAACCAAACCCGCACATGTTCCAAAAACACCTTTTCCAGATTTGGCGAAAGCTTGGATGGTTTCAAATAAATCATACTTCTTCATTAAACGGCGCATCGTGGTGCTCTCGCCACCAGGCAAGATAAGCCCGTCCAGTTCCGCCAGTTGATCCGGATGTTTCACAGCAACACCGATGGCACCGGCTTTTTCGATGGCATCTAGGTGCTCTGACACGGCACCTTGTAAGGCTAAAACACCAATCTTTTTCATGATTACCAACCCCGGTCTTGCATGCGATCTTCCGGATTTATATGGGAAATTTCGATTCCCTTCATTGGCGCGCCGAGTTCTTTTGAAAGTTTGCCAATGAGTTCATAATCCGTATAGTACGTCGTTGCTTGCACGATCGCATTCGCAAATTTGGCAGGATTATCCGATTTGAAAATACCAGAACCGACGAACACGCCGTCCGCGCCAAGCTCCATCATCAAAGCCGCATCCGCAGGCGTCGCCACCCCACCAGCCGCAAAATTGACAACAGGGAGTTTTCCAAGCGTTTTAATTTCTTTTAAAAGTTCATAAGGAGCGCCTAATATTTTGGCTTCGGCCATCAGTTCATCATCGCTCATCACGCTCACCTTGCGAATCTGGCTGTTGACTTTGCGCATATGACGAACCGCCTCCACGATATTTCCCGTTCCTGGTTCACCTTTCGTACGAAGCATCGAAGCCCCTTCACCAATACGACGGAGCGCCTCACCAAGATCACGACAACCACATACAAATGGTACGGTAAAATCGCTTTTTAGAAGGTGATATTCATCATCTGCAGGGGTTAAAACTTCACTTTCATCGATATAATCGACGCCCATCGCTTCGAGCACACGAGCCTCCGAAATGTGACCAATACGAGCTTTCGCCATAACGGGGATAGAGACTGCGTTCATGACTTCCTCGATAATGCGTGGATCGGCCATACGAGCGACACCACCAGCCGCACGAATATCAGATGGCACGCGTTCCAAAGCCATAACCGCGACTGCACCCGCGGCCTCCGCGATTTTTGCTTGTTCTGCATTGACAACATCCATGATGACGCCACCTTTTTGCATTTGCGCCATACCTCTTTTTACCAACTCACTACCAGTTTTCTTTTCCATTTAAACGATTCCTCCTTTAATATGTAAAACTTGTGCCTAGGCATTCTGTTCTATTCTATGGTAAGCTAAAACCAAATTTTCCGAAACAGCCAATTGGAGGAGTAATAGGTGGTCCAATGCTGAAAAGCTGAAACAGCCCGTTAGATCCGAAAAAATTTGTTAGGGGGCGCAGACAAATCCCTTTTTTGGATTTTTCGGAGGCACCGAAAATTTCGAGGATCTGGCTGTTGAAGCTGGATCGAGTGAAAAGCAGAACGGGCTCGTTTAACTCCGAAAAAAATTGTTAGGAGCCGCAGTAAAAACCCGGACTTGATTTTTATGGAGGATCCGAAATTTTCGAGGAGTTAGCCCGTGAAGCTGGATCGCGAAACCAGGAGACGTAACCAACCAAAGCATTCCCACAAGCAAGATTGCCACACACGAATAACCACAGAACCCAATAAGTACAAATCCCGACAACAAGGCTCAGCGAAACAGGTAATTAGCGAAGAGAACGTGTAGAATATGAACTTATCAAGAAGGGGACTTGTTACTTACTTTGAGCTGAGTCCGCGTTTTGCCATCTAAGAGCCACTGGTAGATTATATATTGAGGCTCTAAATCCCAACAAAAGGAGGCACCAACCCATGTGGAAAATCCCAAAAACCACTGAATACCCCATCTACCAACAAATCATCGCCCTCATAGAAATACACATCCAAGACGGCCACTTGCTTCCTGGCGACAAGCTCCCACCCGAACGCGATCTCGCAGCACTTCTTGGGGTCAACCGCTCGACGCTAGTCCATGCGCTCGATGAATTGAGTACTCGCGGTATCGTCACCAGGAAACAAGGAAGCGGTACGCGAATCAGTGAAGATAAGTGGGGTGTATTCACCGGACGCAAAACAAACTGGCGCCATTACGTGTCACAAGGCGCATTTTTACAAGCAACGCCATATCTCGATAAAATGAAATTGTTACGAAGCAAAGCCCCAGATGCAGTTATCGACGTCGCATCTGGAGAACTCCCAGTGGATCTCCTCCCAGAAATCACGACGCCAGCCTTGTCTTGGCAAACTTTTTTATCGGAGGAAAGCTCAGAAGACGTTGCAGGTTATAAACCGTTACGAGCAACGATACAAGAAATGGTCGCGCAAAACTATCATGTAACGACCAATCTAGATCAAATTTTTATCACGTCAGGGGCGCAACAGGCCTTATTTCTAATCACGCAATGCCTTTTGACAAGTGGAGATGCCATTGCGATGGAAGCCCCGTCTTATTTTTACGCCTTATCCTTATTCCAGTCAGCGGGCTTACGAATCTATGCACTTCCAATGGATCATGAAGGCGTGAAGTTGGCGGAATTAGAGCAACTATATCGCAAACATCGCATCAAAATGGTGTTTGTCAATCCAACTTTTCAAAATCCAACAAGCTTGACGATGAGCGCCAAACGTAGGCAGGAATTTGTCGCACTATGTTCTAAAATACAAGTCCCCATCGTGGAGGATGATCCTTACAGCTTACTCACTTTTGATGAATCAGAGCCACCGGAATTACTGAAAAAATTAGATCCAGATAACGTCCTCTATATCGGATCGCTGTCAAAACTGATGGGATCAACGACTCGGATTGGCTGGCTCATAGGACCAGCCGCGGTTGTCACAAGACTCGCTGAAGCAAGGCAGGAGATGGACTTTGGACTCAGTATTTTTCCGCAAGTACTAGCGAACCATGTTCTGAGCGATGCAGCGTTTGGAACGCATATCGGATGGCTGCGAAAGAAACTGCAGCAACGACGCGATGCTCTGATAAAACATTTACCAGAAAGCTTACAGTACGATGTGCCGCAAGGGGGATTCCATCTTTGGTGTAGGCTACCACAAAAAGACTGGAAAACGCGTGATTTTGATATTTTTCTTGAGCAACAATTACTCGTGATGCCCGCCTTTTTATTTGGTATACAAGAAAGTGCGATTCGCCTGACTTTTGCGAAATTAGATGAAGCAGATGCGCCGGTAGTTGGAGAGCGATTACGCGGTATATTAGAAGACGAATGAAAATAGACTTGCAATGCCTAGAGAATTAGATATCTCTTTCATTGCAAGTCTATGTATAGTTATGGGCGGCGGGAAAGTTCTTATAGCCGGATTTTATAGATTATTGCTCTGCGTAATATTGGATAGTGGAGGGCAACTTTTTGACTTGTTTATAATTTGCTACCAATTGATTATTGGACACGTGAATCTTGAACTTCTTATTTTTCTCTAGCTTATCAGGTGAGTAAAATGTGATGTTTTCAGAACTACCATCTTTTTTATAGCCTTTTAATGTATATTTATAGCCAGAAAATTGGTTTTTCTTCACTTGTTCCCCGTTTTGATTCACATCTACAAAATAGGCTTTTGCAGTAGCATCTGAGGGCATTCCATATTCAAATACGACACATAACGCTACGAGTAACCCCGCTAATATTAGTAATAAACCTTTTTTGTTTTTCATTTTTCTCAACCTCTCTCATTATTGCTATTTTAATTTGTCCGCAGCTTTTTTAGGAAGATCCGTCTGCTTTACTTCTTTATAGGATGTCACGCCTTTATCCTCTTTCCAGAATACTTCAAGGTAAGCGTCTTTGCGTAAATTTTTCTGAGCGATAAATGCCATCTCTTTTTCTTTCCCGTTTTCATCGTAGCCTGGGAGATTGTAATTATAATCTGTGTAGGCTTGACCATTGCTTGCACGACCACTTGTTGTTTTTCCGTCTGTTGTAATTTTTACATAATAGGTATCAGCACCTATTTGATTGAAATTTATAAAACGCAAGGCGAGCAATCCGCCACCGATGATGATAATAAGAACGATAAGTGCAATA
Organism: Listeria grandensis FSL F6-0971; assembly: GCF_000525835.1. Taxonomy (GTDB): domain Bacteria; phylum Bacillota; class Bacilli; order Lactobacillales; family Listeriaceae; genus Listeria_A; species Listeria_A grandensis. The sequence continues at coordinate 60,387 of NZ_AODD01000003.1, read as the reverse complement.
AGTAATTTTTTCATAAGTCGGTAACTCCTTTGATTTGATAAACTTAGTATACCGTGTATTGAGATTTGGTTCCCTCGTATTAACTAACAAAAAGAGTACCCAATCTTACAATTTTGCAATGTTGCCTGTCATGTTGCTTTTTTTTACTAAATGTGATTAAATGGTATAGTCGACTAATTAACGTTAGGTTAGGAAGTGAGAAACATGAAAGAAATGGATACTAGAATGGAGACAGATTCCGTTTTAAAGGTGTTTTTACGATATTTAATTCCGTCCCTAGTTGGGATGTTGCTGATGTCGGTGAACATTGTGATGGACGGGATTTTTGTAGGACATAGACTCGGCGGGGTGGCGCTTGCGGGGATTAATATTGCAGTTCCAGTGTTCTCGATTTTTACGGCGATTTCGCTTTGGATAGGAATTGGTGGAGCTACACAGTACTCCTTTGCGCTAGGGGAGAAGAACATTCCAGAGGCGCAACGCATCTTTACTCGTTCTATTATAATGGTGTTTTTAATTACGATTACGCTTGCGGCGATTGCGTTCGTATTTCGGGTGCCACTGGCGAATATGCTCGGGGCGAATCCGGAGACGTTGCCTTACGTAATGGATTACATGACGATTTTACTAATGTTCGGATTTGCGTTTACGATTGAAAATATTTTGAGTATTTTTGTACGGAATGATGGCGATCCGAACCTTGCGATGGTCGCGTTGATCGTGACGGCAGTTGTGAACGTGATTTTGAATTACTGCTTCCTGTTTATTTTAAACTGGGGCGTGGCTGGTTCTGCGGGTGCGACCATTATTGCTGTCGTCGTGGGAATTGGCGTTTTATCGCTACACTTCTTCAAAAAAACATGCCGGCTAAAATTTGTCGGGTTCCGCTTTACGAAAAAATCGTTTACGAAAACATTCTCGATTGGGATGCCGAGTTTTTTATCAGAACTTGGGTTGTCCGTCTTTACAATGGGCTATAATATCGCGATTGCGGCAGTTGCGGGGACAGCTGGTGTAGCAGCATTTTCCGTATTAAACTACACACACAGCGTGATTTTAATGCTGTTCTTAGGAATGAGTTCAGCGATTCAGCCACTGATCAGCTACTATCGTGGCGCAAAATTACAAGACCGAGAGCAGGCAACGATTCGACTGGCCATCATTACAGCAATTGGAACTGGTATCGTGTTCTTTGTTGGTGGATTTTTCGGAGCCGGCCATATCGTAGCGATGTTTGGCACATTCAGCCAGAGATTGTGGGATTAGCAACAATGGCCGTCCGGATTTTCTTTGCCGGTTATCTATTTATGGGCTTCAACTTCGTCATGATGACGTATTTCCAGACGACAGGCCGGGTTGGTATGGCGATTTGGATCACAGTCGCGCGCGAAATGCTATTCATGGTCGCGTTCCTGATCATGTTGCCACCATTTTTCGGAGCAGAAGGTGTTTGGGCCTCGATCCCACTTTCTGAAGCTGTTGTTGCCTTCTCAATCGTTATATATGCGAGGAGAAAGCACATTTTCCGTAAAGTGTAATAACTAGAAAATCCGTGTTGCTAGCAGCATGGATTTTCTAATGTTTGTGAAATAAAAAAAACCATAAAAATCCTGCTACTAAATGTGGTATGATAAGGTGCTTTAATCACAACTTGTAGTGGTTGACAACTATGTTTTTTGTGGTCTGCTTCACAAAGAATTTCGATGAAAAATAAATTTAAAATCCGAAAACCTTTGAAGTGAAACGCTTCGTATCGATTATCAAGAAAAAGGTCAGACACAATATCTTGCATTCACATTCTAAACGAGGTACTATATATAGTATCGAAAGCCGTTAAAACATGAAATGCTATTTTAACTTTTACAAAGGATCTGACTTTTGCGAAAGTTAATTTTTTTGTTCGGATGAGGCTAGTATCGATGGATGAATGAGACCAGGTTTAACTTGAAATATTGGGAAGAAATGGGGACTACAAATGACGACTTACATAGTGAAAGACGGAGGGAATCGCAAACTACCTTTCGATAAGGAACGACTAAACAGATATTTGGACACGATTCATGCAGAATTTCCAGCGCTTGAGATGGAAGATTACAAGCGTAAAGTTTTTACATTTATTGAGAAGAAAGAGGACTATGCGGCGGATGAGCTTGTGGATTACTTGATTCGTGAAGCAGAAGCGCGCACGGATATCCACCTCCCAGCTTGGGAACTTTTTGCAGCCAGACTTTATCTGAATAAGCTATACAAGAAAGCTAGTAAAAACCGCTTTTATAATGACGATGATAAATATGGTTCATACGTTGGCTTGCAAGAAAGCCTTGGCGAACGTGGCATTTATTCTGGTAGCATTTTAAAAAATTATTCGAAAGATGAGTTAATCCAAGCTGGCGAAATGATTGACCCAGAGAAGGATAAACTTTTCACATATAATGGTTTGTATTTATTGGCCACGCGTTACTTGGCAACAGATCAAGCGCGTAATGTATATGAGTTGCCACAAGAACGTTGGTTAACCATCGCTCTTTATTTAATGCAGGATGAGCCAAAAGCGAAACGGATGGACTTAGTTCGGGAATCTTATTGGGCGTTAAGCAATTTATACATGACAGTAGCAACCCCAACGCTTGCCAATGCTGGTAAAGTTGGCGGTCAATTGTCGAGTTGTTTCATTGATACCGTGGATGATAGTTTGCAAGGCATTTACGATAGTAATACCGATGTGGCGCGTGTAAGTAAGCATGGCGGCGGCGTTGGGGCGTATCTTGGTTATGTTCGTTCGTCGGGTGCGGCTATCCGTGGAGTACGCGGTGCAAGTGGTGGCGTTGTTCCGTGGATTAAGCAACTGAACAATACGGCGGTTAGTGTCGATCAATTAGGTCAGCGTAAAGGCGCAATTGCCGTTTACTTGGACGTTTTCCATAAAGATATCGAAGCTTTCCTAGACCTTCGTTTAAACAACGGAGACCAGCGTTTACGGGCACATGATGTATTCACGGCTGTTTGTATGCCAGACTTATTCATGGAAGCTGTCGAGCGTCGTGGGGACTGGTACCTATTTGATCCACACGAAGTTAAAGAGAAGAAGGGTTGGTACCTACAAGATTTCTACGATGAGCAAAAAGGTGACGGTTCTTTCCGTGAGAAGTATGAAGAGTTAGTGATGGATGAAACAGTGAGCAGAAAAATCGTGAAGGCCATCGATATCATGAAACGCATCATGGTGAGTCAACTAGAAACAGGGAACCCATTCATGTTCTACCGCGATGAAGTGAACCGGATGAATCCGAATAAACATGCGGGAATGGTTTACTCTAGTAATCTATGTACTGAAATTATGCAAAATATGAGCCCGACGCGGATGATTCAAGAAATCATTAGCGGTGACCAAATCGTGATTACGAAGCAAGCAGGAGATTTCGTCGTTTGTAACTTGTCTTCGGTCAATCTTGGTCGTGCTGTGACAGCGGAAGATCCGGAAACATTGGAACGCTTGATTGCGATTGAGGTTCGGATGCTGGATAACGTGATCGATTTGAACGAACTCCCAGTACCGCAAGCAACGATTACAAATAAGAAATACCGTTCAATCGGTCTTGGCACTTTTGGATGGCATCATCTGCTAGCCCTGAAAAATATTGCGTGGGATAGCGCAGAAGCAGAAACCTTTGCGGATGAGCTATACGAAGAAATCAATTTCCTAACGATCAAAGCAAGTGCTGCCTTGGCAAAAGAAAAAGGCGCGTACTCTGTCTTTAAAGGTAGTGATTGGAATACGGGTGAATACTTCGAGCGTCGCGGTTACGAAACGGATGCGTGGAAAGAACTCGCGACAGATGTGGCCCAAAATGGTATTCGTAATGCATACTTGCTAGCTGTTGCACCGAACATGAGTACAGCGCAAATCGCAGGATCAACGGCTTCTATCGATCCCATTTTCAGTCCGTTTTATTATGAAGAGAAGAAAGACTATCGTCGTCCCGTGATTGCGCCGGATCTTTCCCTTAAAACATATCCGTACTACGGCAAAGGCGCGTACCAAGTGGACCAATTCGCAAGTGTCCGCCAAAATGGTCGCCGTCAACGCCATGTCGATCAATCACAAAGCTTCAACTTCTACGTGCCAAGTGGTATTAAAGCAAGTAAATTGCTAGAGCTGCACATGTTAGCATGGAGCGAAGGCTTGAAAACAACATATTATGTCCGTTCGAATGATATTGACGTAGAAGAGTGCGAATGGTGTTCAAGCTGATAAATTGAATAGCGAAACGAGCAAAGCGAACGTCTTTGCTCGTGTTTTACATATCTTGAAGGAGGTTATGATATGACGGATCAAAAAGAAGAATTGCACCGTATTAAAATTTTGGAACCGTTGAGCCCGAATCGCTCAACTGCAATTATAAATGGTGACACGAGTGGGATTTTGAATTGGAATGATATTCCGTATCCATCGTTTTACCGCGCGTATAAAGAATTATCGACGAACTATTGGATTCCTGATGAGGTCGACATGAAGAGTGACGCGAAACAATATCCGCTACTTTCAGAAGAAGAGAAGTATGCTTTTGATGCGATTATTGGTTTGCTTGCGACGCTTGATTCTCCGCAAACCCGGTTTATTTATAATGTCGCCGAATATATTACAGACCCCGCAGTGCATGCAAATACCGCGATTATCGGGCAACAAGAAGTAATTCATAATGAGAGTTATTCTTATGTGCTTGCTTCGATTACGAACTTGCAGGAGCAGAAACGTATTTTTGAATTGGCGCGAACGCATCCGACGATTGTGAAGCGTAATGAGCCAATTATGGAATCGTATGATAACTTCATGAATAACAAAACAGGTGAAAATCTGGTCAAGGCGTTGATTCAATCCTCTATTTTGGAAGGTATCAATTTTTATAGTGGTTTTGCTTATTTTTATAACTTGGTTCGTCAAAATAAAATGACGGGAACTGGGAAAATTATTAGTTTTATTAATCGTGATGAATTGGCACACTCGAAGTTTATCTCAGAAGTTATTCGCGCTATTCTTGGTGAAAATCCGGAATTGCAAACAGATGAACTTGTGGAATATACACATGAAGCTTTTCGTCATGCCGTGGAACTTGAGACGATTTGGTCAGAGGAAGTATTGGATGGGATTGAAGGCATCGATGTATCGGAAATGGTCGATTACGTGAAATATCGCGCCAATAAGATGCTTGGAATGCTTGGAATTCCTGAACTTTATCCAGGTCACAGCGAGAATAAGATGTCGTGGATTAAGGCGTATGCAGATAACTTTACCGAAACGAAAACGGACTTTTTCGAAATGCGCAATAGTAGTTACAAAAAAACAAATGTTGACAACGGTTTTGACGATCTATGAAAATCCTCTTGGCGTATGATTCTTTGAGTGGAAATACGAAGATGGTGGCAGAGGAAGTGGAGGCGGAACTTGTTCAAGCAAAGCATGATGTGACAAGTTTCCGCGTGCATCCTGACGCCCAGTATCCGCTTGAGACGGACTACGATTTGTTCATGTTAGGGGCATGGACAGCTGATTTAGGTAGGACACCGCCAGATATGAAGGATTTTATCGCAGAATTGGGAAGGAAACCGCCACACGTCGCGATTTTTGGGACAGGCGAAACACAATGGAGTATGGCATACTTTTGCGGAGCGGTCGATCGGATGGCCACCTATTTTGCATCGGATTATCCGAAGTTGAAAATTGAGCAAATGCCGAATAATGAACGGGACCACGCAGCCATTAAGAAGTGGGTTGCGGAAGTATTGTCCATGAGAGAAGGGGTAGTAAAATGACAAGTATCGAAATTAAATCAATGGAAGAATTCGAACAACATATCGCAGCAGGAGAATTAGTATACGTGGATTATTGGAAAGACAACTGTCCAAACTGCAAAATGCTAGATCTCTCATTCCAAGAGTTCAAAAACTCATCGATGGCAGATAAAGTGAAAGTGTTGAAAGTAAAATTAGAAGAAGTAGGCGAAAATTTCTTTTTCGATCGCAATGTCCGCCAAACACCGACGTTGGTGTTGTATAAAGGCGGCGAAGAGGTTTCACGTTTGAATGGTTTTATTCCGCCGGAGCATATTGAGGAAGCGGTAGTGGCGCAAGAAGCATAATAGAATTTAAAGTTTTAAATTGGACACTCTAGCTAAGAAATATAGCAGGGTGTTTTTTTTTGTTCCAATTAATTCTGCTCCAATCTTGTCCGTGCCTAAAGGACAAATTCCAATTTTGATTGTATTGCTAACTTGGTACCGCTGTCATACAATATAAATAAGAGCTAGGCCAACAAGTGAGACTAAGGTGTGGAATTGCGCAATTTCATTAGTGGATCTGGCAATAGCGTTTACTTCGAAGTAACAGAAATACAATTGACAAAAGGGCATTCTTTTCGAGTTTGGAGAGAATGAAGGAGGACATAAAAATGGAGCAACAACAAGAAAAGTCTGGCTTCCGTGTGAAGGTTCAGCATTTTGGTAGTTTTTTAAGTGGTATGATTATGCCTAATATTGGGGCGTTTATTGCATGGGGACTTATTACGGCGTTATTTATTCCAACTGGTCGAATTCCAAATGCGGAGTTTGCTAAACTTGTAGATCCAATGATTAAATACTTATTGCCACTTTTGATTGCTTATACTGGGGGGAAATTGGTATATGAAACGCGTGGTGGTGTCGTTGGTGCAGCTGTGACAATGTGGGGCTATCGTAGGTACATCAATGCCAATGTTACTTGGCGCGATGATTTTAGGGCCATTCTCGGCTTGGTTGATTAAGCGTTTCGATAAATTAATTGAAGGAAAAATAAAAGCTGGATTTGAAATGTTAGTCAATAATTTCTCGGCAGGTATTTTAGCAGGTACGTTGGCTATTATATCTTTAAAAACGATTGGGCCTGCACTGCAAACGGTGAATCAGGCGATGGCATCAGGTGTTCAGTTCTTAATTGATAATCATCTTTTGCCACTTGTCAGTATTTTTGTAGAGCCAGCTAAGGTACTATTCTTAAATAATGCGATTAATCAAGGTGTATTATCACCACTAGGTATTGATCAGGCTGTGAGCACGGGGAAATCGATATTATTCTTGATTGAGACAAACCCAGGACCAGGGTTAGGGATTTTGCTTGCCTATACGGTATTCGGTAAAGGAACAGCCAGACAAACAGCTCCTGGCGCGATTATCATTCAGTTTTTAGGTGGTATTCATGAGATTTACTTCCCTTATGTTTTAATGAAACCAGCATTACTATTAGGTGCAATTGCTGGTGGGATGACAGGGATTATTACGTTTAACTTGTTTGATGTTGGTTTGGTTGCAACCGCTTCTCCAGGAAGTATTTTTGCGATACTTGCATTGACGCCTCAGGGAGATTATATGGGTATTATCGCTGGGATTCTATTCGCGACAATCGTTTCGTTTGCCGTATCGGCGGTAGTGCTGAAAACTTCTAAAGCGACGGATGATGCAGAACTCGCGACAGCGGAGCAAAAAATGGCTACAATGAAAGGTAAGAAGGCCATGGTAGCAAGCGCAGTCGTTGGAACAAGTGAGGCAGAACTTGCGGCGGAAGGCATCCCAACCGCGACGCGAAAAATTATTTTTGCGTGTGATGCGGGAATGGGATCGAGTGCGATGGGCGCCTCGGTATTGCGTAACAAGGTGAAGAAGGCAGGGCTGGATATTGAGGTTGTGAATTTCGCGATTTCGCAGTTGCCAGCGGATGCGGATATTGTCGTGACACATCAAGATTTGACGGCTCGTGCGACAGAAAAACTACCAAAGGCCTATCATATTTCGGTCGAAAATTTCTTGAATAGCCATAAATACGATGAGCTAGTGCAGAATTTGGCTGACCAGAAATAACTGGGGGAATAAAAGATGTATATTTCGGCAAGGACGAGACTTATTTTGGAGCAGCTTTTAATGAGCCATGAACCTGTAGCAACAGCGGATTTGGCGGAATATATGGATGTGAGTGAGCGAACTATTCGGCGTGATTTGAAGGAGGTCGAAGCGGTTCTTGGATCGTATCAATTGGCGCTAGAACGCAAGGATGCCAAGCTTTCTGTGTTTGGATCGGACGCTAGTCGCCAAGCTTTCAAATGGCAATTGCTCGATCTTTCTTACAATGAGTTCACACCGATGGAGCGGCAACAATTTATTTTAAAAACCTTGTTAAAGGAAAATGAACCGGTCAAACTAATCGCATTGGCGAATGACTTGAATGTGACAATATCAACGGTTAGCAGTGATTTGACGAAACTTGAAGATGAGTTGCTTGGGCGCGCGGAAATTGAGCGGAAACGTGGATATGGTGTGAAGTTGATGGCAGAAGAAGTGACAAAGCGGGCGCTTCTAAGTGATTTAATTTCTAAGACTGGCTCGAAAAATTCGCTATTTCAATTGTTTCAGCAGCAAAAGCAAGACGAGATGGAGATGTTGGCGGACGAACGCTTGCTTCACGTAATTGATAATGCGCTCATTCAAAAAGTCGAAGCGAATGCGCGATCTTGGCGCAAGGATTTGGCATATGAAATTACAGATGAGGCTTATTTGACGCTTGTCGTGCATATTTCGATTTCGGTAGAACGAATGATTAGCGGGAATTATTTGCAGGAGATGAAGCCGGAACAAGAATATTTTCGGAATTTTCCAGAATTTACAGTGGCGAAAGAATTGCTAGCGGCTTGTTTGGAGATGGAACCATTTGTGGTGCCGGATGGGGAAGCGTTGTATGTAACGATGCATATTCGTGGGGCGAAGGCGCAGGATGAGACGGGGATTTTTTCGGGGAATGAAAATGTGCAGGCAGTGACGATGGCCAAACGCTTGATTTCAAAAGTGGAGGCAGAGCTTGGCAGTTCTTTTCAGGAGGCGTCTTTGCTCAATGGTTTGACAGCGCATTTGCGACCGGCTTTGCGACGTCTAGATCAGAATATGCGGATTCACAACCCATTGATTAAGACGATTAAACAGGATTATCCGTCACTTTTCCAAATTGTGCGGGTGGCATTTCGGGAAATTTACCAGCAAACGGATGTGCCGGATGAGGAAATTGGTTATTTGGTGTTGCATTTCGGAGCGGCCTTGTTGCAGAAAAATGAGCGTCGTGTGTTTTCAGGCTTGGTCGTTTGTTCGAGTGGAATTGGGACGTCCAAAATGTTGGCGACAAGGTTGAAACAAGCGTTACCGCAATTGAAGGACTTGCATAATGTGTCGTTATTTGAGGTTTTGAATCATCGCAATACGCGGTATTTTGACGTGATTGTGTCGACGATTGATTTAGGGAAAGTGGATTTTGAGTATTTTCTTGTGAGTCCGATGCTCACGGATCGGGAGATTTCGCAAATTGAGGTTTTTTTGAAGCAGAAGGAAATATTTGTGCCACAAAAGGCGCCCGCGGAACAGGAAGAACAGATGACGTTGCTCGAGGCGGTGCACCGTTTGGAGGGGCAGCAGGAGTATGCGAATACGGTACTTGCGATTTTGAAGGGATTTCAGGTCGTGCCAATGGATGAGACGCAACATGATTTGGAAGACACGTTACGTGCGGTTTGTATGGCGATGTTTGAGCAGGAACGGGATATTCAGGTGGAAATACTGCTCCGGTCGTTGTTGGAACGGGAAAAATGGAGCGGTTTTGGCATTCCTGAGACGAGGCTGGCGTTGTTTCATGTCCGAAATGAGTTTGTGCACCAGCCCGTTTTTCAGATTTTTTCTTTGCAAGATGCGGTGGAAGTACCGGCAATGGGAGGCGGAAATGTAGCGGCGACCACACTACTTGTTTTGCTAGCACCGGAAAAATTGGCGTCGCAAGGACTCGAAGTGATGAGTTTTATTAGTGCGATGGCGATTGAAAATGAGGAAACGACGCAGTTACTAGAATCGGGAAATGGGAAAGAGATCACGGCTTTTGTGATCAGCAAATTGAATCAATTTTTATATGATACGAGGAGGAAATAAGAATGGTAGCACTTAATAGTCAAGATATTGCTTTGAAACAGGCGTTTAGTACGAAGGAGGAAGCGGTTACGGCAGCAGGGCAATTGCTCGTGGAACAAGGATATGTGGATGCGCCTTATATTGAGAAGATGAAGGAGCGTGACGCATTAACGTCAACATTTATTGGAAATATGGTTGCGATTCCGCATGGCACGGATGATTCGCGAGATATGATTAAAAACTCGGGCATTGTGATTTTGCAAGTACCACAGGGCGTATCGTTTGATGGTAATGAAGTGAAAGTGCTTATTGGGATTGCGGGCGCGGATGGGGAACATATGGATTTACTGAGCAGTATCGCGATTGTTTGTTCTGAGGAAGAGAATGTGAGTAAAATCGTTGCGGCAGAATCCAAACAAGAGATCATCGACTTCTTCGAGGGGAGCGAAAGCGCATGATGGCTGTACATTTTGGTGCTGGTAATATTGGGCGCGGGTTTATCGGGCAGTTGCTTCACGAAGCGAAGTATCATGTCACGTTTGTAGATGTAAATAAGAGCGTTGTGGATGCGCTGAACGAGAAAAAACAATACCAAGTGATTTTGGCGGATGATTCGCAGCACGTGGACTTGATTACGGATGTGAGCGCGATTAACAGCCAAGAAAATCCGGAGCAGGTGATCGCGGCTATTTTGGACACAGAATTGGTGACTACGGCAGTTGGACCAACGATTTTACCATTTATTGCAAAAACTTTGGTGGCTGGTATTAAAGCGCGAATCGCTATTCAAAAACCGCTAATCGTCATGGCGTGTGAAAATATGATTGGCGCATCGGCATCGCTTCAAGCGAGTGTTTACGCGGAGCTTTCGGAGACAGAAAAGCAGTATGCGGATGCGTTCGTATCGTTTCCGAATGCGGCTGTGGACAGGATTGTTCCGAATCAAACACAGGATGACCCGCTGAGCGTTCTTGTGGAGCCATTTTTTGAGTGGGTAGTGGAAGAAAGCGCAATTAAAGGCGCGGTACCAGCTATTCCTGGTATCACGTATGTCGCAGATTTGACGCCGTATATCGAGCGCAAGTTGTTCACGGTTAACACGGGACACGCGGTCACAGCTACATTGGCCATATGAAAAATATCGATTCAATCGAAGCCGCAATTCATAATGATAAAGTTTTATTCGCAGTGCGCAGTGCTTTAGAAGAAACAGGAGCTTTACTGGAGAAAAAATTTGATTTTGGACATACAGAACATCAAGCTTACATTGATAAAATTATCGAAAGATTCAAAAATCCGCACATCTCTGATTATGTGTCTCGAGTTGGACGTTCACCAATGCGTAAACTAGGACCAAATGATCGTTTTGTGCAGCCGGCACGTCAATTTGTAGAAGCTTTCAATGAAACACCAAAAGCATTAGCAGACGCGATTGCAGCGGCTTTACGTTTCAATGATCCAGACGATGCAGAAGCGGTGGAACTGCAAGCTCTTGTCGCGGCGGTGGGGCTAGAAAAAGCGATCGCGGACGTCACTGGAATTGAAAGTTATTCCAAGCTTTTCGAAAAAGTGAAGGAATCTTACTTAAAATTAGCATAACGCGAGTATCTTGTGCTACACTCATTGTAAAAAGAGATGGGGCGCAGTGATGGAGCAATTAAAACAAACCGTGCATCAATTTCTTCTGGATCGCGGTTGGGAAAATCAATATAACATGCAGAAAGATTTGGCGATATCTCTCACGTTAGAGGCCAGTGAGTTATTAGAATGTTTCCAGTGGAAGACAACGGAAGAAGCGATTCATGAAAATCGAGAAGCTATATTAGAAGAGTTAGCAGACGTCTTTATTTATGCGCTTCAAATGGCAGAGGCGATGGATGCGAATGTAAATTCTATCGTGGAAGCTAAGCTAGCTAAAAATGTGATAAAATACCCAACAAAAGGTTCCTAATGCGCGTCTAGGGCCTTTTTATTGTCCTAGTATACATTATTTTGCAAAAGTTCATGGTTTTGTCATGGATTATATTTTTTAGACCTGATATACTGGAAGAGGATAGCTATAAACGATGGGCGAATCTGATAATCAACTTTTAGGAAAGTGGGAAAAGGAATATGGGGAAAGTGACAATTGGTATTGATATTGGAACGGCTAATATTAGTATCTACTCAGACATGGAGAAAATGATTTTTCATGAGCCTACAGTTTTAGCATATGATACGAAGAAAAATAAGGTTTTAGAAATAGGGCATGAAGCGAAAGAGTTAGCGGAGAAGACGCCTGGCTCGATTGTCGTGATCAGTCCGCTTCAAGGCGGAATCATTGTTGATTTTGATATGACATTGCGATTAATGAAAAAAGTAGAAAGCCGTGTGAGCGCAGTGACTGGGAAGCGTTTTAAGCAAATGGACTTGATTGTGTCACTTTTGCCAGGTGCGACGAATATTGAGCGTCAAGCGATCGGTGATATCTTATTTTCGCTAGGTGTGAAGTCGCTTTATTTTATCGAGGGATCACTTGCGGCAACGATGGGTACGGGTCTGCCGTTTGAAAAGCCGATTGCTAATGTCATTGTTGATATCGGTGCAGGTAAAATCACAACATCACTTGTTTCATACGGAGGTATCGTAACGAGTGCAACGATTCGTAAATCTGGCAACGAGCTGGATCGTGAAATTGCGCAACTTGTTCGCAGTAAATATAATGTATTGATTGGTTTGGAGACAGCAGAGCAAGTGAAGTGGCAACTACATTGTGACATGTCACAGGTGAACCATACGATTGAGATTGAGGGGCGCGATCTAGTTACGGGTTTCCCGATTACGATCGAGGTAGAGTCCACCGAGTTTCAAAACGAGGTCAATGAATTTTTAAATCGGATTCTGGGTGTGGTACAGACGACGCTTGAGAATAGTCCGCCAGAACTAAGCGGTAATATTCGGGCCAGTGGTTTAATGCTAACAGGAGGCGGTTCTTTACTAGGCGGCTTATCCGAATGGCTCCACAGCAAAATTGCAGTGCCAATCCATCTGGCGCCAGCTCCGTTTGAATCTGTCGCGCTCGGAACAAGCATGGCGATGGAACACATGGATCGGCTAATTAATATCGATAAAGTAGTCGCGCGATAAGAAATAGAAGATAAACGAGTCTTGGATAAGTGGTCTGGGCTCGTTTTTGCGTTGTGCGCATGATCGGCGTAAATCCATTGATAAAAGAGCGGAATTGTGGTAGATTTATTGTCTTAGTGTGGAGCGATAAATGGGAGGGAAAGCAATGAAACCATATGCACTAGCGTTTTCAGAGATTGATACGACGAAACAAGAGCTGGTCGGCGGCAAAGGGATGAACTTAGGAGAATGCTCACGAATAGAAGGCATACGGGTACCAGCAGGTTTCTGCGTGACGACGGAAGCCTACCAACATGTTACTGGTGAAAACGAAGCATTCCATCGACTGGTGGACCAACTAAACCATCAAAAAGCAGGAGATAAAGAAAAAATTAATGCGCTTAGTAAGCAGATTCGTGAAGTAATTGAAGCTGCTCCTATTAAGGCGGATATTGCGGCAGAGATCAAGCGACACCTCCTTAACTCGAGCCCTGAACTTGCCTATGCGATTCGTTCTAGCGCTACCGCAGAAGATCTTCCTTCGGCCTCGTTTGCGGGACAGCATGACACCTATTTGAACATTAGAGGTAGTGATGCCATTTTCGCACATATTCGCAAATGTTGGGCATCATTATTCACTGATCGCGCCGTAATTTATCGCATCCAAAACAAGTTCGATCATAGCCAAGTCCAATTATCTGTCGTGATTCAGCAAATGATTTTTCCGCAAGCATCCGGCATTTTATTTACGGCAGATCCGATGACCGCTAATCGTAAAATACTATCCATTGACGCAAGTTTTGGCTTGGGAGAGGCACTTGTTTCGGGGATTGTATCGGCCGATTGCTATAAAGTACAGGGAGATACAATCGTTGATAAAAGAATCGCCACCAAGAAACTAGCTATTTATGGCCGAAAAGAAGGTGGAAACAAAAACGGAGCAGATCGCGTCTGATAAGCAAAATACTGAAACACTGACAGAAGCTCAAGTATTAGAATTAGCACGCATGGGAAGGCGAATTGAAGCTTATTTTGGCTGTCCACAAGATATCGAGTGGGCTATTGCAGATGGGACCTTTTATATTGTGCAAAGCCGACCGATTACGACGCTTTATCCGATCCCAGAAGAAGCCGATGATGGAGAAAATCGCGTGTATATATCGATGGGACACCAACAAATGATGACGGATCCGATTAAACCGCTGGGCTTATCGTTTTATTTAATGACGACGCCCGCTCCTATGCGCAAAGCGGGTGGTCGATTGTTTGTTGATGTGACACCGATACTTGCGGCACCAGCTAGCCGAGCAGGTTTCTTGAAAATGATAGGTGATGCTGAGCCGCTTATAAAAGATGCGCTTACGACGGTAATCGAGCGCGGGGACGTCATAACTTTACTCCCTGGCGATGTGCCAATAACGAGTGAGGCGAATGTGACAACTACCCATTTTGAAGCAAAAATTGAAAATGATCCGACGATTGTTGCGGATTTGATGCAGCGTAGCCAAGCGTCGATAGAAGTTTTAAAGCAGAATATTTCGGACAAATCGGGGCTCGAATTATTGGATTTTATTGTGGAAGATATGCAGGAATTAAAGCGGATTTTATTTGATCCGCAAAGCTCTGCGGCGATTCATACAGCTATGGATGCTACTTTATGGCTTAATGAAACAATGAACGCGTGGCTAGGTGAGAAAAATGTTGCCGATGCCATCTCCCAGTCGGCGCCAAACAATAATACGTCAGAAATGGGTCTTGCCCTCATGGACGTTGCCGATGTGATTCGTCCGTACCCCGAAGTGATCGATTATTTGCAACAAGCCCAAGCGGAGCATTTTTTAGAGGACTTGCCTACACTTGTTGGTGGACCGGAAGCATTGGATGCGATACAGGATTATCTTCAAAAATACGGCATGCGCTGTGCCGGAGAAATCGATATAACGCGAACACGCTGGATGGAAAAGCCCACGACGTTGATCCCGATGATCCTTAGCAACATTAAAAATTTCGAACCGAATGCGAGCAAGCAGAAATTTGAGCAAGGGCTACAAACAGCTGTGGCAAAAGAGCAAGCGTTAATGGCACGTTTAGAGGCCTTACCAGATGGCGATGCGAAGGCAAAAGCAACGAGAGAAGTAATCAGCCTCATCCGGAATTTTATTGGCTACCGAGAATATCCGAAATATGGTATGATTTATCGTTATTTTATCTATAAACAGGCGTTGCTGAAAGAAGCAGAGAAGCTGGTACAAGCAGGGATTATGCATGAAAAAGAGGATATGTATTACCTCTCGTTTGAAGAGCTTCGCGAAGTGGTGCGCACGCAAGCATTAGATCTGGCAATCACAGACGAACGACGAGAAGCGTATAAACTATATGAAAAATTAACACCGCCACGTGTGATTACATCAGACGGAGAAATCATGAATGGGGCGTACAAACGCGAAGACCTTCCAACAGAAGCGATTATCGGCTTGCCTGTTTCCTCGGGTGTGGTCGAAGGGCGAGCACGCGTCATTTTAAACATGGAAGAGGCTGATCTTGAGGCAGGTGATATATTGATCACCGCTTTTACAGATCCTAGCTGGACGCCGTTGTTTGTTTCGATCAAAGGCTTAGTTACCGAGGTCGGCGGATTGATGACGCATGGCGCAGTGATTGCTCGCGAATATGGTTTGCCTGCAGTCGTTGGAGTGGAGGACGCTACGACACGCATACAAGATGGACAACAAATCCGTATAAATGGCACGGATGGGTATGTAGAAATTTTATAGCATAAAGAAACCCAGCGATCTTCTGCAATTGTCAGATCGCTGGGTTTCGTTTTATCTATATGAATAGGGACGACTACGTTTTCTTTTAGAACGAAGCATGAATAAGATACCAAGGATAAATAGGACAATAGAGACTAAACAGACGATAAAACCTATAATCCCAACAATGCTAAATGATACGCCAATACCAATGATGCCTAAAATAAGTAAAATCAAACCAGCAAATTTCATTAAAAAACTCCTTTCTATTTTTGGATACATCTCTATTATACAGAACTAGGTAGAAAAAATTAAGTGACTTTTGGAGTGAAATAAAATATTTAATCGACTAAACAAGATATTAAACATATAGCTGTTATTTTGTGCGATAATAGGGTTTTTGAATGATTATTAGTTATATTGTTTAGTAAGTAAAACATCATTTGCCTTTCATGCTTATCCTCGCTAGAATGAAGAAGATTAAACGAGAAAAGGGGATAAGGCATGAAGGATTATATTGTGGACCGCTCTTATAAAGCGTCGATGGGGATTGCAAACGCGGTACTCGTAACACTTGGTATGGGGTTGTTATTACAAACGATTGGGCAGATGATAGGATTCGCGTGGTTAACTGAAATCGGTGCGGTCGGGAAATTATTACTTATTCCGGGACTTGGTGTCGGGATTGCAATCTGTCTAGGTGCGAATACACTTGTCGTCATTAGTGCCGCGGCTGCTTCGGTCATTGGTGGCGGTGCCATATTAGCACTTGAAAATGGCGGATTTTCGATTATCGGTGGAGAGCCGATTGGGGCAATTTTAGCGGTGATTGTGGCAGTATGGGTTGGCAAACGCGTTACTGGCAAAACGAATTTCGACATGATTTTGATTCCGGCCGCGGCGTTACTTTCGGGGGGAATTAGCGGACTTCTTTTTTCAAAAATTATGGCGCCTGTTTTGACCTCGGTGAGCGGTGAAATTACATCACTGGTGGCTGGATCACCGCTATTTTCTTCGATGGTGATAGCGCTCGTGTTTGCAATTTTGATATTGAGTCCAGCATCATCGGCGGCGCTAGCGATTGCTTTGCAACTAGATCCAACGGCGAGTGCGGCTGCGTTGATTGGATGTTCGGTGCAGTTTGTTTCATTTGCGGTGCTAGGGTTCCGTGATAACAATTGGGGAGCATTTTTTGCGCAACTGATTTGTACGCCAAAACTGCAAACGCCGAACATTATTAAACGGCCAGCGGTGATGATCGTTCCGCTTATTTCGGCAGTGATAGCAAGCCCGATTGGTGTTCTTGTTTTTCATTTACAAGCGTCGGCCGAGGTAGCGGGGCTTGGATTATGCGCCTTTGTTGCTCCATTATTTTTGATTGCGAATTATGGGTGGTTGTCATTTGGGGCCTTCTTAATTGTAGCGGTCGTGATTCCAGCGGTGATAGCGCTCATTGCCAGACCATTTTTATTGCGTTCATCATGGTTGCGAGCCGGAGATTTACGAGTAGAATTAGAATAACAAAAAAAGAGGATGAAGTAGGAATGGTTACAAGAACGTATCCATTTCTACTCATCCTCTTTCCTCGAGATGTGTCGGAATTTGTCTGAGTAACTGGTTAAACAAAAATCGAAATATGATCGGATATTTAAAAATAATAGGTAGATCAAAGACGGGTAAAACCCGACATCTACTAGACAACTTTGGACTAATAAATATCACTACCAAGAATATATTTTTAAAACCCTTCCTTTGAATACGAAACTTTTTCGCGAGCTATATCAAAAGTGAGGTAAAACAAATATTGATATAGTTGGAGCGACGTAACGAGATTCCATATTCCTTGCCATACGAGTGGGTAATCCTCTTGACGCGACCTTTACATTTACCGTGGTCTTCCTCAAGCTCTCGCAAGACTGACCAGCTACTGAACTTTCCTTCACCAGACGATATCCGACTATAGCAAAGTTAATGTATCTCATCCATACACCTATACGCGTACTCAGTGAGACAAAACATATAGATTACTCGCACGATATTTAAAAAATATCGCTTTCGTTAACGAGAATTGGGAGTCGAGATACAAATAACTTGTGCAAACTAGATTCGGTATAATCGTATTACTACTTTAAAAACATTCCCTAAATACTGACGGCTCCGACGCGACATTGGTTAACTTATCAAACTGATCTTTGGCTTCCTTGGCTAATTCGTCTTTTTCACCGGTAAGCTTGTTCTTCAGTCTTTGCAATTCTGTCACCCAATCACCCTCTTATCGCTTTGATACTATACATTAGCCGCTTTTGGCAAAGTTAAAACATAAAAAGTGAAAAATGATACATTGGTGATGTGCCAAAATAAGGATGCATGGAATTTTAATGCAATTAATAGTATCGAAAGTAGTCTTTTTATAGGAAAATCGCCATAAAAATGTCATCTACGTACTCGCCATTAATAATAAATTCATTGTGTAGCTGGCCTTCTTTTTTTAAAACCATGTTTCGTATAAAATTGGATTGCTTTTTCGTTTGTCGAGAGGACACGTAGCGATATCTTTTCCTTGTTCTCGGCTTTGGCGATTCGGAATAATTCTTCCATCAATGTGGAACCGACGCCGTGTTTTTGGAAATCGGGATGTACAGCGATGTCGAGATCTAAGACATGTTGGTTTGTTTTGAGCGGAATCGGCGAATGGTAGCCTAAAATACCAGCAATTTTTCCGTCGATTTCAGCAACTACTTTCGAGCCGGCCGGATTTTTTAGCAGATATTCCGCTTCATTTGCAAAATGGATCTCGCCGGGGGTGGTTCCGGAAGTCCAGACGAGATGTTCTAACTCCATCATATCCGTAGCGTCTTGTTGCGTTGATTTTCTGATTATCATTCGTAAAACCTCTTTTCTAGTCACGTTTAGCATATTTTAAGGATGTTTTCCATGTTTTGAACAAGCCGTCATTTGTGTAAAGGAGTACGTTGCCGCGGTATAGTCGAATCGCTAACCAAAAGGCTAGAGCGTTTGTCAGAACTAGAATACCGAGTGAGATGAAAATACCCGTCGCGTCCACGGCGAGCAGGTCCATTCGGGCAAGCATCATCATTGGCGAGAAAGTCGGAATATAAGAACCAATAATGACGAGCATATTACTAGGCGCGTTGGCAGCGGCAATCGAGCCCCAATATCCAATAATTGCAAGCATCGTCATCGGATACATAAACTGAGAAACGGTCTCGACATTAGGCGCCATCGAGCCAATTATCGCGGATAGCAGAATGTAGAGAAGCAAGCCAAGTACGACGAACAAGATATTTAAAATCAAGTAATATGTCGGGAACTGGGCTAACTGATCAAGTACACTTTGGATGACCTCCGTATTTTTGCCACCGATCATGACGACAGCAATACAGAGCCCGTAAAAAGCGATTTGAGTCAGTAGCATCAGCAAAATGGCGGTTAGTTTTGCCATTAAATGTGTCGTTGAGGAGACGCTAGATAAAATAATTTCCATGATTCGTGTGCCTTTTTCGTTGGCAATTTCGGCAGCTACAATGCTAGCATAGCTCATCACGAAGATGAAAATAACGAGTGTCAGCATGAGAATAGCGGCACTCATGGCTTCTTTTTGACTGTTGGTGAGTTGGTCGTTGGATAGAAGCTCGTTTTTAACTGGAACGGGAGTGGTCAGGCTCGCGAGTTGTTTTTCTGTGATGTTGTATTCTTTTATTTTTTGTTGCAAGGTTACAGTTGTGATGTCTTTTTGAAGTGCTGTCATCAAGGCGTTTCCGGCGGTCTCTTGTGATGTATAGACAGCATTGACTTCTTTTCCAAGAGGTGTGATCGTTACGAAACCTTCGATGTCACCATCTTTGAGCGCGTTTTTTGCTTGTTTTTCGGTTTCGATTTTCTTGTCTACTTTAAAGTTGGCCTTGTCGGCGGCGATGACTTTAGCGAATGCAGGGTTTTCAGCGATAACCGCAATTTTTGTTGGATCGTCGCCACCTCCGAAGTAGTCAATGATTTTAGGTAAGGCGAAGATGAGTGCGCCAATAATTAACGGGAGTAAAAGAGATACTAGAAATGATTTCGTTTTGACGCGGCGTTTGTAGACTTGTGACGTAATGACCCAGAATTTACTCATTCAACTCACCTGCTTTCCATTTGAAAATTTCTTCGAGGGTTGGTGGCTCTAAGCTAAACATCGGTATAAAGCCGTCTTTTGTGACAAAATCAAATACGCTGTTGGCATCGGATTCTTCGGCGAGATGCACGATGCGGATACCTTTGTGGTTTTCGATTTGGATAACACCAGGTAGAGCGGCGAGTGCTTCACTTGGGTGTGGCGCATCCAGCATGATTCGTTTGCGGCCAAAGCTGTTTTTGACATCCTCAGATTTGCCACGAAGTACTGTTTTTCCGCGTTTTAGCATCACGAGGGAATCGCAGAGCTCATCGACATTTTCCATCCGATGACTGGAGAAAATAATGGTTGCGCCGTCTGCTTTGAGATCAAAAACGAATTTTTTCAGAATTTCGGCATTGACGGGATCAAGGCCACTGAATGGTTCGTCTAGAATGACTAATTTGGGTTGGTGAATAATCGTGCTAATCAGTTGAATTTTTTGTTGGTTCCCTTTGGATAAGGTTTTCACAAGATCTGTTTTCTTACCGACGATTTCAGCGCGATCCATCCAAAGATCGATTTCTGGCTTTATTTTAGCTCGAGAACAACCTTTTAGCTCAGCAAAAAAGAGAATTTGGTCTTCAATCGTGACATTTGGATAGAGACCGCGTTCTTCTGGCAAGTAGCCGATGATATCGGTATTGATTTTTGTGATCGTTTGGTTGTCCCACAGAATTTCCCCGCTATTGGGACGCAGGAAATTGAGAATAAGGCGGAATGTCGTCGTTTTACCTGCACCATTTTGGCCAATTAAGCGAGAATTTCCCCTTCATTAATTTGGAAATGTAGATCATCGACGGCTATTTTGTCGCCGAATTGTTTGGATACGTTATTGACTTGTAGCATGTGTGTATCATCTCCTTTTTTAAATTTTAAAGTAATTCTTCTTCTTGATGTGTTCGTGATTCGATATAAGCGTCAAGCATTTGCCAATCGCGCAATGTTGGATTAGTATTCCAGACGATTTGCGGGATATCGCTATGTGGTAGTGGTAAGTCGGTAATAATAAAATCGGCTTGTGGGTGACCACTTTTTACGATGATGAGTTGTTGCGCCGAGTATCGAGAACGAATTGTTTTTTTCACGAGATCTTCCCAGAGAAAACCGTTTTGTGAGAAGATTTTTGCGGTTAAAATGTCGGGGCGTGCGGAGCGTTCGATCGCTGTTTGGATGCTGATGCCGATCCGATACATTAAAACATCGTGATTTTCGCGTAAGTAAGCATACATGGGTTCTTCGGAAAACATTTGAAATATCCTATCAATTTCTCGTTCTAAATCAGGGGATAAAACGTGCTCTTCCTTGATTAAAAATCGTTCTTGCGCTAAAAACAATGGACTTTCTACCGCGTGAAATACCGAAAACGTGTCGATTAAACTGACAAGTAAATCGGTTTCATCCCAACCGACTTCTTTTGGTAGGGCATGGAAAATAGTGTCGACGAGTCGGAACGTGACAGGGGTTGCTTTTTGACAGATTTCAATTCGTTTTTGTTTGGATGTTTCTGAGGTATAGGACTTGGAACAAAAGAACATACAGGACAGCATGAAAATAGATTCTGCTTCGGAAATATCGATTTGTAACTCATCGCCAAGGTCTTGGAAACAGGTGCTAAATCATTGTTTTCATTGAAGATAAGCCATGTTTTTGTTGTGCGAGTGTCGCGAATATCGATAGGATAGCCGCGTTTGATTCGCGTTAGAGAAAGCCCAATCCAAGCCGCGTATTGAATTTTTGCTGCAGGTGAAAAGTATAGGTCTAATTTTCGCATAATATTCTCAATAAAGCGATCGATAATTTCCCACGTGATGTCGATAAAGAAAATATCATGCGCCGGATAGGCATTGAAAAATAGATCGTAGAAGAGGAAGCGAATTTGTGATTCTTTACCAATCAAATCAAGTGGTTTATTTTCTAGTTGTAGGTGAATCGATTTTAAGTAGCGATGAACGGGTGTGAGCTTACGATAAATGGTCGCTTGACTGACGAAGTTCTCCTGGCACCACGCGGCGAGAGAAAGTTTCTTTTCATCATAGATATCATAACAAAGTCGGAACAAATACGTTTCTGAAAAGAAGGCCGAAAATAGGTGAATGAAGTTTTCATCGAATGGCTTCTCAAGGCTAATTCCTTCGATAGTATTGATGAGAGACCAGTTGGGTGGTAGCGAATGCTCCAGATTTTTTAGATCGCGAGCCAATGTTTTTTTCGAACAGTTGACAAGTTTGCAGATTTCTTGGCGATCCCAAATTTTATGATCGGATAGGAGGAGTTTTATGACCAGCAATTGCCGTTCTTTATCTTTTTCTAGAATCCCATTCATGGCGAATCATCCTTTCTTGATTGATGAAACTTCTTATTTTTTCCGCTGCTGAAAGTCAACTTTGAGGCATCTTGCTCTTTTTTAGTTTCGCTTTATCGTTTACAATGAGGAGGGATCATAATAAAGTGAAGAAGCGGGTAATTGATGATGATACTAAACAATGAACGAGTAGCAGATGAAATCTATGCGTCTATAAAAAAGGACATTCTTTGCAAAAAATACAAAATTGGTGACACGATTGAGGTGCAACATCTTGCAGCTCTGTTTGGTGTGTCGAGTAATATTGCAGAACAAGCATTGCGGTTGTTGAGCCAAAGAGGTTTGTTAACGCAATTGCCTGATGATATGTATTGTGTAAAAGAAACGCATAGTCAAGAATTTTTTTATTCAGGTCGCTTCCAAATCATGTTTTTGAATATGGAATACATTATCCAGCGCATAAAAGAGATGAATGTGCCGATTGTGAAACAGCCGCTTTATACACATCTGGAAGAGATGAGAGTAAGTCTTGAGAATGCTAGCTATACAAATTATATAGATGCGTGCGAACGGTTTTACCTAAAACTTTGTCAACAGGCGAATATGATGAGTTTAGGCAGTAGTCTTCGGAAGATTAATATGCAATTGACAGAGTTTGATGATATCTTTGGTAGACAGTTTATACTTACTTCGGCGATGTGCACAGTGGAGGCGATGGGACTGCTACTGGATGCATTGGAAAAGCGAGAGTATGAGCGTGCGACGGAAGTTGTGCAACAACTGTATAAATATTATATCTCATTATTAACGGATTAGCTCGTGCTTCTCTTTATAGTAGCGCTTTCTGCGGGATAATGCTATTAAAAAATCGCGATTTGCAGGAAATTTTTTATGTATAAACGGAATAGTATACTTTTAGGTGAAAACAGCTTTCTAGCGTGGCGAATTTGTTGCGATAGAAAGTTGTTTTTATTGAAAAACCACTTAAAACCTCGATATAAAGTGGTTTTCATATTAACAAACAACATGTTCCCAATTAGCTTTGGAACGCCATTTGTCTTGGTTTTGTTGGATAAAGCTTGATTTACCAATGGTTTTGATTCGGATTCTAATGGGAAATATGCTAAAATTTATGTATGGAAGGAATATGCAAAATATAATGGAGGCGTATAGTTATGAAGGTCAGTATTTTTTCGACGTGTCTTGTGGACATGATGTTCCCTAATGTCGGGATGGCGATGGTGGAATGTTTGGAAAGGCTGGGGTGCACGACGGATTTCCCAGAGTCGCAAGTGTGTTGTGGGCAACCTACTTATAATAGCGGTTACATGGAGAAGACGCGAGCAACTTTGATCAATCAATTAGAAGCTTTTAAGGATTCGGAATATGTCGTTGGACCCTCGGGATCTTGCGTGGGAATGATGCGCGAGTACGAGGAGATTTTTAAAGCGGATCCGGAATATGCGGAAGCGGCGCGGGAACTTAGTGCTAAAACCTATGAGTTTTCGCAGTTTTTATATCATGTGTTGGGTGTGACGGATGTTGGCGCGACGCTTGAGGGGAAGGCTACATATCATCGCTCGTGCCATATGACGCGGATTTTGGGCGAGAAGGAAGCGCCGTATGCGTTGCTTGCGGAGGTGCAGGGATTGGAATTAGTGCCGTTGCCGCATGTGGAAAATTGTTGCGGGTTCGGTGGGACTTTTTCGGTGAAGATGCCGGCGATTTCGGAGCAGATGGTCGAGGAGAAGATGGCGGATGTTGTGGCGACGGATGCGGAGATTCTGATCAGCGCGGATATGGGCTGTTTGATGAATATCGGTGGGAAATTTAATCGTGAGGGTAAGGAAATCAAGATTATGCATATCGCGGAAGTGTTGAATAGTAATGTCACAAAGCCTGTTCGGGCAACGGTTTAAGGGGGATTCTAAAATGGGACTATCGACGAGTACGAAGGATTTTGATACGCGGGTGAAGGAGAGTCTGGACGATACGTTTATGCAAAAAGCGGTCGCAAAAGCGCAGGATGATCAGTGGGTGAAACGGGAAACGTCGCGGGAGAACTTGGGCAATTGGGAAGAGTGGCGTGATCTTGGAGAACAGATTCGGCAGCATACGCTTGAGAACTTGGATTTTTATTTGGAGCAGTTTAGCGATAATGTGACGAAGAATGGTGGTAAGGTGTTTTTCGCGTCGACGGAGCAGGAGGCCACGGATTATGTGAAAGACGTGATTCGGCAGAAAAATGCGAAGAAAATCGTGAAGTCGAAATCGATGGTGACAACGGAGATTGATTTGGATCGGTTGTTGCTTGAGATGGACGGAGTTTCGGTGATGGAGACGGACCTCGCGGAGTTTATTTTGCAGATGGATGATTGGGATGAGCCATCGCATATTGTTTTTCCTGATATACATAAGAACCGGGAGCAGATTCGGCTGGTTTTTAAGGAGAAGCTAGGATATGACGGGGACAATGAACCAGAGCATATGGCGCGATTTGCCCGAGAGGTGCTGCGGGAATTTTTCTTGGATGCGGACGTCGGCATTACGGGCTGTAATTTTGCGATTGCGAGCAGTGGCATGGTAAATTTGGTGACGAATGAGGGGAACGCGGATTTGTGTGAGAGTATTCCGGATACGCAGATTGTGTTGATGGGAATGGAGCGGATTGTGCCGAACATGGCGGATGCGGAAGTGATGGATAACTTGTTGTCGCGCAGTGCGGTCGGTCAGAGTTTGACGAGTTACATTACTTTTTCGGGGCCAAAATTGACGGAGGAATCGGATGGGCCGGATGATTTTCATGTGGTGATCCTGGATAATAAACGTTCAGAGGCGCTGGGTACGGAGTTTCAGTCGGTATTGCAATGTATTCGCTGTGGGTCGTGTTTGAATGTGTGCCCGGTGTACCGGACAATTGGTGGACATGGTTACGGCTCGATTTATCCGGGTCCGATTGGCGGGGTGTTATCACCGGTACTTGGCGGTTACGAACAGTTTGGCGAGTTGCCTTACGCGTCGAGTTTGTGCGGTGCTTGTACGGATACGTGCCCGGTCAAAATTCCACTTCATGGCTTGCTGATTGAGCATCGACGGGTGATGACGGACGAGTTGAAAATGGGACATGGTTTCGTGGATCAGCAAATGCGCTTTATCGCCAAAGCTACCTCGTCGCCGTTCTTGTTTAAGCAGGCGCTGAAATTTGGGCATGTTGGGCTCGGTGTGCTTGGCGCCAAACCGTCTTCTACGACGGAAAACTTGTATCAATACGGCGGCTATATTTCTGGCGGATTTGGCTTGATCAAAGGTTGGACGAGCGTTCGTGATTTGCCGCGGCCTCCGAAAGAGCGCGATAATTTCCGAACATGGTATAAGAATCGGGAGCAAGGAGGTGTCGCGAAATGACAGCGACGGATAACCGGGAAGCATTTTTGAATGGGATTGCGGAGAAACTAGGCCGAGAGCGGCGTCGGACAGGTGTTGAACGGCCAGAGCGCGTGCATACGATTGCGGATACGACGCTTGCTGGGAAATCGCAGGACGAGTTGTTGGCGATTGCGAAAGAAGCCTGTTCGCGGATTCATACCGATGTGGTAGAAACGGCTGTCGCGAATCTTGCAGCACACATCGAAAAAATCGCTACCAATTATGGTAACGAGTCGGTGCTTATTGCGGATGATCCACGGTTCGCGGAATTCGGATTACAGAATTTAGCGGATAATGCTTGGGATAATTGCGCGGTTTCCATTTGGAAAGAAGGACGAGAGAACCGCGTGGCGAACATTGCCACTGCAGCCGATGCGAACATTGCGATTTCCTTCGCGGACTTTCTCCTAGCTGAAAGCGGCTCGGTTGTCGTAGAATCTAGTCCTAAACAAGGACGGACGCTCCATTTTCTACCGGTTCACTACATCGCCATCGTGCCCAAAAGCAAGATTGTCCCGCGCTCCACGCAAGCCGCAGATTATTATGATGCGCGCCTTGCAAACGGTCAGGAAATCGGCTCCTCCATCAACTTCATCTCAGGTCCGTCGAATTCAGGCGATATTGAGATGCAACTTGTGGTGGGTGTCCATGGTCCAATTAGCGTCACCTATGTAGTAGTAACAGATAAATAGGTCGAATAAAAAGTCATGTTTAGTAAATCGCTAAGCATGATTTTTTATTCGACCTATTTTTTAGGCCTCGTTCTCTTCACTGATAAGAAGTACGCGCTTATTAAAGATGACACGGTCTTCTTCCATCAATTGTTGCAAATGCGTTGTCAGTGTACTAAGACTAATCCCAGCATAGTTCGCAATCATTTTTCTTGAAAAATATCTCGGTAATTCAATCATACCTTGATCATCCGCTTTCGGATTATAACGCGTTGCTAGTGTGTGAATGAACGCTGCAATCCTATTTTTCATGTCTAATGTTGCTTGGATTTGCTTCTTCTCTAAACGGCGCTGAATTGTTTGTAGCATGTGGTAATGCTGTAATTGAATCTCTGAGCTCTCTGCAATTTTGTTAAATACATCACTTTGTGCAAATCTCCAAACCGTCACTTCGTCTGTCAAAGCTTTTCCGAATAGTTGGCTAGAGTAGACGTTGTAATCTAGTAAATCACCTTCACCAGCAAAGTCAATCGCTACATTTGTGCTAGAAAAAATACCAGCAACACCAGAGACAATGACAAAGATATAAGGCGTGTTATTCGTTGACGTCAATTCAATTTTGTCATTCTTCTTTAATGTCATTCTGTCACGTGTTATATCAGACTCAAGTAATGACGTAAGGAATTTTCCGGCTTGTATCTTAGTATCCAATGCTTCGTTTTGTGCTAATGTATTTGTATTCATATAATCTCCTCCTACTATTTGTACGGCGCTTCGTCAGCTGCCTCTATAACCATTAAACCATGAATAGAACTTTTAGCAAATTCATTATTGTCATAGAAATGGACAGAAATGAAAAAAAATCGTTTTTTTGGAATCTAATGACCTGAAAAGGGGTAGTGTATAGATATAGTATAAAAAGCTATACCTTCATAAAAAAATTTAAAAATCTCATCCTATTTTTATCTTTCTTTGATACAATGCGAGCATGATGAAATACACGGGAAAAATACTTTACTTACTGTCTATAAGATAGTGCTATTCTAATGAGAAAAGGATCTGTTGAGATGAAAAATAAATTACAAACCCCAGCAGGCTTATCTTCAATTGAAGTAGCCGAGCGAATAAAACATGGCCAAGTTAATCATGCACTCAAACCACTAACGCGCAGTGTGCTAGGTATTATACGGGATAATACGTTTACGCTTTTCAATATGATAAATGTGGTGATCGCGAGTTTTATTATTCTTGTGGGAAGCTATCAAAACCTGCTATTCCTTGGTGTGGCGCTCTGCAATACGACGATGGGGATTTTTCAGGAAATAAGGGCGAAGCGGAATATCGATAAGCTAACGATTCTGACGCAGGCCAAAGTGAAAGTCATGCGGGATGGCGTGCTTGGCGAGTTGGAGCAGCATGAGCTCGTGCTTGGTGACATGATGGTTCTAAACCGCGAGGATCAAGTTTGCGCGGATGGCATGATTTTTCAGACGGATGGTTTGGAGGTCGATGAGTCACAGTTGACCGGTGAGGCGGAGCCTGTCGTGAAGCGGGCAGAGGATTATGTCATGTCTGGTAGCTACATTGTCAGTGGCCAGGCGTACGTGAAGGTTTCTGCTGTCGGAGAGCATAGTTTTGTATCGAAAATTTCGATGGAAGTCAAGCAGGAGAAGCGGCCAGATAGCGAGTTAATCCGCTCGATTAAGAAAATTATCAA
The DNA here is from genome assembly GCF_000525835.1 of Listeria grandensis FSL F6-0971. Lineage (GTDB taxonomy): Bacteria > Bacillota > Bacilli > Lactobacillales > Listeriaceae > Listeria_A > Listeria_A grandensis. The sequence continues at coordinate 32,271 of NZ_AODD01000003.1, read as the reverse complement.
AGTATTGACGTTTATCATTATTCCGATTGGTTTGGCGCTATTTTTCTCAAAGTATTTTCAAGGATTGGCGCTGAAAGAATCGGTGCTCGGAACGGCGGCTGCGATGATTGGGATGATTCCAGAAGGCCTCGTGCTTTTGACCAGTATCGCGCTTGCGGTCGGGGTTATTAACCTAGCCAAGCAGAAAGTTCTCGTAAAATCGATGCCGTGCATTGAGACATTGGCGCGTGTAGACGTGCTCTGTTTGGATAAAACGGGGACGATTACAGATGGAAAATTGGATGTCACGGATATCGTGTTGAAGCATCCGCGCGTGACTTCTTCGCAGATTACAGCCAGTGTCGGCGCCATTGTGGGGTCGCTTTCGGATAACAACGCGACGAGTGTCGCGCTTGGGAAACATTTCACGGAGAATCCAGAATGGAAAATTGAGAAGCGTATTCCCTTCTCCTCCGCGCGTAAATGGAGCGGTTGTAGTTTTGTGGAAAAAGGCACGTTTTTGATCGGTGCGCCAGAGTTTATTTTCAGAGATTTATCTCCGGAAAATCGGCAGGAATTAGATGATTATGCGAATCAAGGTTTCCGGGTTTTAGCGGTGGCTCATTCACGTGACATGCTTGTTGAAAGTGTTTTGCCAGAACAATGTGAGCTCTTAGCCTTCATCTTGATTGCGGACAATATTCGTGCGGAAGCGCCAGATACGTTCGCTTTTTTTGCCGAAGAGGGCGTTTCGATTAAGGTTATTTCGGGAGACAATCCGGTGACGGTCTCAAATGTTGCGGTTCGGGCGGGGATTGCGAATGGTGATAAATATATTGATATGAGCGAAGTTGCAGAGGATGCTGATTTGTTGCCGATTATCGAAGCTTATACCGTTTTTGGCCGCGTAACCCCGCATCAAAAGAAAGACTTGATTCGGACGTATAAATCGCAAAGCCACACCGTTGCGATGACTGGTGATGGCGTCAATGATGTGCTTGCGTTAAAAGAAGCCGATTGTAGCATTGCGATGGCAGAAGGTAGTGATGCCGCACGTAGCGTTTCTGATTTTGTCCTGCTATCGAATAATTTTGATTCGATGATTGGTGTGATGCGGGAAGGTCGGCGTGTTGTCAACAATATTGAGCGTGTGGCATCACTGTACCTCATCAAAACGATGTATTCGACGGTACTCGCGCTCGCCTTCATTTTCCTAGCAGGGGCGTATCCGTTCCAACCGATTCAACTCAGCCCAATCTCGGCGCTAACCGTTGGAATCCCGTCGTTCTTCTTAGCACTAAAACCGAACTACGACCGCATCAAGGGACAGTTCCTACACAAAGTATTGCAAACTTCCGTGCCAGCTGCGACCTGCGTTATCACCTATATCATGCTTATTCTAGGTTTTGGAAACATGCTAGGATTAAGCTTCGCACAAACATCGACCATGAACGTCATGCTAACAGGGGCTACATGTTTCGTCGCTTTGATTAGTGTTGGACATCCATTCGGACGCAAAACGAAAGTACTCGTGGTAACGATGATGGCTGCGTTTGTTTGCCTATTCTTATTCGGTGGTAAGCTATTCTCACTCGTATCGATTTTCGATTGGCACATGATGCTGATTTACGTACCGCTACTCGTGTCATGTGGACCGTTATACTGGTTCATCCGTCACATGATTATGCGATTCAGCTGGGCTGGAGCTAGGGATTAGCATTACACGAAAAAATGGATCGACTCATCAATTTTCGAGTCGATCCATTCTTTATTCTGCGTCAAAAAACTCGTTATACAACGCGCGTACCGCTTTTTTCTCCTCCTCTTCCTTCACGCCAAACATAATGCTGACCTCAGAAGACCCTTGATTGATCATCTCAATGTTGACATGCGCTTCCGATAAAGCTTTTGAAGCGCGCGCGGTGGTTCCGACATTGTGCTTCATTGCCTCACCAACGACCATGACAAGCGCGATGCCATGCTCTATAATGACTTCATCAGATGACAACTCATTTTTCAAGCGATCTAGCACGGTTGTTTCTGTTTGTCGATCCATCTGATTCTCCCGCAAAATAATCGTCAAATCATCGATCCCAGAAGGCATATGCTCATACGTCAAGCCAACATCTTCTAAAATTTCTAACACTTTGCGACCAAATCCGATTTCGCGGTTCATCAAGTATTTCGTAATATAAATACTGCAAAAACCGCCATCACTCGCGATTCCCACAACTGGACCATTCGTATTTTCCCGGTGGTGAATCACGCGTGTACCAGGCAATTGTGGTCGGTTCGTATTTTTAATTTGAACAGGGATTCCTGCTTGAAAGGCGGGAACAAGCGCTTCATCATGGAACACAGAAAAACCAGCATAAGATAACTCACGCATTTCCCGATATGTCAGCTCGACAATCGCGCGGGGTTTATGTACGATAGAAGGATTCACCGCATACACCGCATCGACATCCGTAAAGTTCTCATAGACCTCCGCTTTCACGCCATTCGCCACAATCGCCCCCGTAATATCCGAGCCACTGCGCGAAAACGTACTGATTTCGCCGTCCTTCGTATAACCAAAGAACCCAGGGAAAACAACAATCCCGTCACGTTCCAGTAATTTATACAAATTATCATAACTTTCCGGCAAAACTTGCGCATTTCCAGGCTCATCTGTCACAAATAACCCCGCATCTTTCGGATTCACGTAGTGCGCTTCTGTTCCTTGACTTCGGAAAAATGCCGCGATCAATTTCGCATTATTATCCTCACCACTCGCCTTAATCCGGTCCATGAAGCGGTCGGGATTCGTCTTATCAGAAGCCAAAAGCTCCTCAAAATCTCGGGTGATTCGGGCCATAACTTCCGCACCAAGACCAAGTTCATCCGCAATCGACGCATAGCGAGCCAGTACTTCCTGCTCCAAATCCACCGCCGTTTCCCCTAACAGATGTTTTGCGCCACAATCAATTAATAAATCCGTCACCTTCACATCATCTGCAAAACGCTTACCAGGAGCTGATACAACAACGAATTTTCGCTTCGAATCCTCTACCACGATTTTGTATACTTTTTGTAGTTGCGTAGCCGAAGCCAGCGAACTTCCGCCGAATTTAATAACTTTCATCTTTCACACTCCTGATCCATTCAATTAACCATGCAAAATTTAAATTCAATTTTCTGAATCTAGTATGCATAAGCTCGTACTCTATTTATCCATTATGAACGTTTTCGGTAGAAAAAACAATATGTTTTTTGAATATTGAATCGGGCAGGTGAAAAAGCGATGCTGTGCACTCCGTTTCGAAGCGTCATACAGCATCACTTTACCCTGTTAAAAGGTAATGCGATTCTTACTTTAGGCGCATGTACAGTTTTTTTAATGTCGTTCTTTGATTAAGCCTTGTCGGTATGCACGGAGTAAACATTTGAGTTCGTCGATTTGCTGCAATAATTCTTGACCGATATCGGTATCGCGAACCAACTTCCGTTCGGTTTCTGTCTCAATCACTTGGCGCGTCGAGAGAATGTCGGTTTCTTTTTGAATGGCGTCTTCTGTGGAGGTGAATGGCTGATGGGAGACCAGTTGCAAGCCAAAGGAGTTGTACAGTAGCGTATATCCCGCAAGACCTGTTGTTTTTTGATAAGCAGGGGAGAAGCCGCCATCGATGACTAGCATCTTGCCACCAGCTTTAATCGGACTTTCGCCTCTCCCTTCTTTTACAGGTGTGTGCCCATTAATAATATGACCATTCGCATCCAAATCAAATTCTGTTAAGATCTGATGGCAGGTGGCTTCTTCGTTTCGCAGTTTATAATAGGCATTCTTCTTCTCGACATGGGTTTCTTTATCCGCGACAAAATACCGTTCAAAAGTTGTCATTTCACTTTTTCCAAATAGGGAAGATGCGGCGCCCGTCCATAAATACCAGACGATATCAAGCGCATATTTTTTCTCAGGGGTGCCACTTGTCCGAAAATAACCTTCCCGTGCGATTTGCTCAAACTGATTCAAAAGGGCGCGTCCAGAAAAACGTTGACCTTTTAGCGTCATCTCCATGAAACTGCCATCTTCGTTTAGCGGAATGCAACCATGATACAGCAAGTTGTTATTATAAGTCAGCACCATGCTACCCTTGGCGTAAAGAAAGGAGACGTGGCGTTGCAATTTTTCACAGTTTTTAAAAGAAGCGGTGAGTTTATCGATCAGCTCATGCTCGCTATCCGTTAATGCATAAGGATCGTCGGGGTCAATCGTCGGGAAATGCGAATCTGTTAACGGATAAGTTTTCCCTCTTATTGTCACCGTCCCAGTCGCGTAATCGACCATATCAAGTAGTAAACGATGCTCCATCTTAAACTCAGGATGACGTGCAATAATCTCGCCCTCCAGTTTAAACTGAATAACCGCAATCGCCTTATGCATCCGTGCAATCTGATTGATTTCCGTCGTGCTCTGCTCCGTTATCGCCGTCTGCTGCGGTAAAAAGGGAGTACAAGGATCATCCCTATAATTTTCCTCTGCAAAAAGTGCCAATGGCCGAATCGAGATGCCATAACTATCCTCAATAATATCCAAATTTAGATAACGACTCGAAATGCGTAATACATTCGCCAGACAAACACGCGATCCACTCGCAGCGCCCATCCAGAGCATATCGTGATTGCCCCACTGAAAATCAAGTGAATGATATGCCATCAACGAATCCATAATCTTATCAGGGTAAGGTCCACGATCATAAACATCGCCAACGATATGTAAATGATCGACAACAAGACGCTGAATGAGGCGTGCAAGGGCGCCGATAAATTCCCCAGCTCGATCAAGCGAAATAATACTCGCAATAATTTCTTGATAATAAAGCGACTTATCCATCACCAAATGGTTTTCATGCAACAATTCTTGCAAAATATATTCAAAATCTGCCGGCATTGCCTTGCGGACTTTCGAACGTGTATACTTAGACGAAACATGCACAGAAAGCTCAATCAATTGAAAAAGTGTATTCTTATACCAAAAATCTAAATGCTCCGTTGTCTCTAGAATCAAATCTAGCTTTTGCTCGGGATAATAAATCAATGTCGCCAGGCCATTCATTTCCTCATCGGTCAGACGATCGCCGAAAACATCATGGATTTTACGTTTGACGACACCTGAACCGTTACGAATCACTTGTTCAAACGCTTCATATTCCCCGTGCAGGTCACTCAAAAAATGTTCGGTCCCTTTTGGGAGGTTGAGAATGGCTTCTAAATTAATAATTTCAGTGGCTGTACTTGCAATGGTCGGATAATTACGAGATAACAAACTTAAATATTTGAATTGGTCTGTTTGCATAAATATAAATCCTCCTTTTAATAAAGCCATTATTTAATAATTGGTATAGTTCATTATAAATAACTGTACAAATATTCGCAAGGCAGATGATTCGAATTTTGAAAAACGGTTATGTAGTATAATAGAGAAGTGCTCAGAATAAATTTTAATCGAAGAAGCTTACAGATATTTTTAAGTAGGTTGTGTGGCAGACTAGTGGAGGAGATGGTTAGCGATGACAGTTATCATTGGAATTTCAGGAACGCTCCGCAGTATGGAGTTTCCACAAAATATTTTTGAGCCGCGCGCGACAGTAAATGATACTTACGTGAAGGCGATCGCAAAAGCAGGGGGCGCGCCGATTATTTTACCGGTGACGCAAGGTAGTTATGCCAAGGAGATCGTGGCGCGTATTGACGGTTTAGTTCTTACAGGAGGCGATGATATTTCGCCATTTTTATATGGAGAAGAACCGCTCGCAGAACTCAGCGCAACGCTACCAGAACGCGATATTTATGAAATCGAATTATTGAAAGAGACGCTGGCACAAAATAAACCAGTACTCGCGATTTGTCGTGGTGTGCAGTTGATGAATGTGGCTTTTGGTGGAACACTGTATCAAGATATCAGCTATGCACAGGGTATTGAACGCCAGCATTTGCAACGCACGGATCCGGTTTTCCCGATTCACTCGATTACGACGAAAGCAGCATCGGAACTTCGTGCTATTTTTGGTGAGAAGGCCATGGTTAACTCGCTACACCATCAAGTAATTCGAGATATAGCCGATGAATTTCATGCAACGGCTTGGGCGTCAGACGGCGTGATCGAAGGCCTTGAGCGAGAAGGTAATCTCTTTGTTGTCGGCGTGCAGTGGCACCCGGAAATCATGGTGAAACAGGACGACGAAATGTGCCCTTTATTCGAAACCTTCGTTCAAAAAGTAGAAGAAAACAACGACGCACCATCTTAACCAAAAAGCTGTGCCCGTATCGTGTTTTGCAAGCGATGGGGGTACAGCTTTTTAGTGAGGACCATCAGAAATGAATTGTAGGCTAAAATCTGGTACAATAGAGAACACATGAGAGGAGTTGTGAGCAGATGGATTTTATTAAAAGATGGTCAGACAGAACACCACGGTTGTTGCGAGCGGCACTTAATTTAGCCTTAATCTTAGTCGCGATCACACTCGTTATTTCGTTGTTTAAAGAAGTATGGGAGATTTTTTATAGTATTTTTTACGATGCTTCGGAAAATTTTTATCAGATCACAGAAGAAATATTAGTTTTCTTTCTTTATTTTGAGTTTTTAGCTTTGATTATTAAATATTTTGAGATGGGTTATCATTTTCCGTTGCGGTACTTTATTTATATCGGAATTACTGCCATTGTGCGCTATATCATTCTCGATCATAAAAGTGCAGCATCGACATTATTTTTGTCCAGTGCCATTCTGGTACTATTAGTTTCACTTTTTGTCGCTAATACTAAAACGATGCGACGGAACTCGGATTAGTTTTAAGGGGGAATTTTTGTTGAAAATAGTATTAGTTGGAGCGACTGGAACGATTGGAAAAGCAATTATTGCAAAGCTTGAAAAGGAACATACAATTATAACAGCAAGTCGTAAAGGCGCCGATGTGATGCTTGACATGACATCGGTTGCGAGCATTCAAGCAATGTATGCGCATGTTGGGAAAGTAGACGCGGTTATCGTTGCAGCGGGAGCGGCTTATTTTGGTCCACTCGAAACAATGACACCGGAAGACAATCAACAATCTATTGACAGTAAACTAAAAGGTCAGATGAATCTTGTTCTGCTTGGTTTGGATCATATCCAAGATGGCGGTAGCTTCACTTTGGTGACTGGAATTATGATGGATGATCCAATTAAGCAAGGAGCTTCGGCGGCAATGGTAAACGGTGGCATCCGAGCTTTTGTTAAATCGGCAGCGATTGAGATACCGCGCGGGATTCGGATAAATAGTGTAAGCCCCAACGTATTGCAGGAATCTTGGGATAAGTACGCTAACTTCTTCGTCGGTTTTAACCCAGTTCCCGCAGAAAAAGTGGCCCAAGCTTTTGTTAAAAGTGTTTTAGGCGGACAAACAGGCCAGAATTATGAAGTGTATTAGGAGGAATGAGAGAATGGATTTAGTAAGAGGCGCGAATGGGTTTGATGTGATCCATGAGAATGGAAATTGGCAGTTAAATCGCGATACTGGCTTTTCACCAACACAAGCAACGGTGGCAGCAGTAGCAGCGTGTAGCGGCTATGTATACGACGCTATTCTAGAAAAGAAGCGAATTGATTATACGATCGAAAATATTCATGTGACATTTGAGCAAGATCAGGAAGCAGTTGTGCGTGTTTTAAAGAAAATCGAGGTTATCTTCACATTGAAAGTAGGCGACGCAGATCAAGCGAAAGCTGAAAAGGCACTCCACCTTGTTAAAAAATCGTGTCCTGTTGCGATGTCACTTGATCCCAAAATAGAGATCATCGAAAAAGTTATCTTTGTATAAAAGGACGTAAGAATGAGGAAAAATCAAACCATAGGCCTAGGTAAATTGTTGAAGATTGTTGCATAATAGAGTTAGATATGGTTGCGTTACAGAAAGATTGAAAAATAAAATGATTTTTTATCTGGATTTTTGTTATAATAAGGATGGATGACTTTAAGCTTAAAATAAAAACAGGCTTTGGCAAAGGCACGATGGTACTTTATCATGGTGTGGAGGGAAGGCGAAAACAGTGAACATAGGCATTTTTACAGATACTTTTTTTCCGCAGATTAGCGGTGTGGCAACATCAATTAAGACGATGGAAAAAGAGTTAACAAAACGAGGACATAATGTATATATATTTACAACCTCAGATCCACAGGCTGACTTGGAGGCGGAGCAAGGGAAAGTATTCCGTTTTTCAAGCATTCCGTTTGTGTTTTTTCCTGAGCGCCGAATTGCGGTTGCTGGAACACAGAAGGTAGCCCATTTGATCAGACGTTTAGAAATTGATGTTATTCATACCCATACCGAATTTTCGATGGGGCTAATCGGGAAAAAAATGGCGAAAAAATTCGACCTACCTGTTTTGCATACGTATCACACGATGTATGAGGATTACTTGCACTATATCGGCAAGGGCAAACTGATTACTCAAGGCGTTGTGCAGCGACTAAGCCGTGCTTTTTGTGAGTCGATGGATACGGTTATTGTCCCAACAGAGAAGGTACAAACGTCGCTACGTCGTTATGGTATTCCGAATCATATTCGCATTATCCCAACAGGAACGGAATTTCAATCGTTTAAAGCCGACCGTTTTGATAAAACGAGTTTGCAACATACGAGGGCTGCTCTTGGCATTGCGCCAAATGATAAAGTGGTGGTCTCAGTTGGTCGTGTCGCGCAAGAAAAAGGCATTGATATTATCGTGAAGGCTTTTCCGAGTGTGCTTGCGAAGATACCGAATGCGAAGTTACTCATCGTCGGGGACGGTCCAGCTCGTAAGGAGTTGGAAGAACTGGCGTTTACAGAAGATATTTCGAAATCAGTCATTTTTGCAGGAGAGCAGGATTGGGAAACGATTGGTCGTTTTTATCAATTAGGAGATGTGTTTGTCAGTGCTTCTACGTCAGAAACGCAAGGCATGACCTACATCGAGGCGATGGCTTCGGGCATTCCTGTGATTGCAAAAACGGATCGGAGTAACGAAGACCTTGTGTTGGACCGCAGAACGGGTCGAAGTTTTAGAACAGATGCAGAATTGCCAGAAATGATTTGTGGATTGTTTCAAGAGCCGGAGATGGCAAATCGCTTAGTCACAAACGCGTTGCATCATATTCAAAACTTTTCAGCAGAACAATTCGGCGCAAACATTGAACAATTATACATGGAGACGTGTGAGAATTATGGCTGGATCGATGGGCAAAGAACCTATGAGCCGTTAGATCAGTATACGGTGAACAATTATGTGTTAAGCATTCCAGCAGCAGTACTTCAAAAACGTGAAAAGAAAGTGAGAAAATACCATGAATAGAATTACGATGCTATCCTCTGCAGAAAAAGTGAAGGGACAGGGGGTAGCTTCTGCGTATCGCGAGCTCATTAACTTAATGACAACACATCATGCGGATAAGTATGACATCGCCATTAATACATATCGCAAATCTGACATCACACACTATCACACGATCGATTTTCCGTTTTTCTTATCCACTTTTAGGAGGAAGCGGCGTGGTGTGATGGTTGGATATGTGCATTTTTTACCGGAAACTTTGGACGAGAGTCTGAAACTACCTTGGATTGCAAAAAAGATTTTTTATAAATACGTTATTCTATTCTACAAACGGATGGACGTGCTCGTTGTTGTGAACCCGTCATTTATTCCGCAATTAGTAGCGTACGGCATTCCAAAAGAGAAAATTAAATATATACCGAATTTTGTGTCAGCGAAAACATTCTATCCAATGTCTGGCGCAGAAAAGTTAGCATTGCGCCGAGAACATGGTATTGCACCAGATGCTTTCGTCGCGATTGGTGTGGGGCAAGTGCAGCATCGTAAAGGCGTTCTCGATTTTATTGAAGTCGCCAAACAGTTGCCAGAGATGCAATTTATTTGGGCTGGCGGTTTTTTCTTTTGGAAAAATTACGGCTGGGTATAAAGAGCTGAAGGAAATTTATGATCATCCGCCGAAAAACGTTCAGTTTCCAGGGATTGTGGAGCGTGCGGATATGAATGCATATTATAATATGGCGGATGTGCTTTTCTTGCCGTCATTTAATGAGCTGTTTCCAATGGCGATTTTAGAAGGTATGAGCAGTGGGCTTGCTGTATTGTTGCGGGATTTGGAGCTGTATGAGGGCATTCTTGCGGGCAATTATATGCAGGCCTCTGATGTTGCTTTATTTCAGGGCGAGTTGGAGCGGATGGCAAAGGATCCAGCGTATATGCAAACGGCGAAAGATGGTGCTAAAAAAGGAGCGGACTATTATTCAGAAGCTAGACTCACTGGATTATGGCAGGAATTTTATGACGGACTTTTGAAGGGATAGAAGCAGATGAATAAAAATATAAGCCGGCATGTAATCAGTATTTTACTTGTTGTTGCAATTAGTGTTGGGTTTATTTTTTTCCAATTTCGTAATGTCAAATGGAATGTTGTTCTGGACGTTTTAAAAAATGTGAATTTAGGTTATATCGGGATTGCTTGTTTGGCAATGTTTTTATACTGGTGGCTGGAGTCGGTTGTTTTGCAGCGATTTGGAAAACTTGCAGATCCGACATTAAAGTTACGAACGTCCTTTCGAATTACGATGATTGGGCAGTTTTTCAACTCTGTGACGCCGTTTGCAAGTGGTGGTCAGCCAGCTCAGCTTTACTTGTTAACACGACGAAAAATAGATATTGGGCTTGGGAGTTCTGTGCTCTTAATCAAGTTTATTATTTACCAAGCGGTGATCGTGGGGACCTTCGTATTTTTCTTGATTTTCGGTTTTCCGTTATTGGGGCATACGACATTCGAGATTAAATATTTAATACTGATTGGCTTCGTCATCAATTTGGCGGTGATTGTCGGCTTGATTACGGTTGCTAAAAGTGAGCGTGTGGCATCAGCGATCGTGCATATTCTGTTAAAACCCGCGCTATTATTTGTGAAAAAGGAACGTCGTGCGGGCATTCGCGAAAATGCGGATAGTAAAATTACGTCGTTCCATGAGGAAAGTGTGCGTTTTAGCGGGAACCGGCGGCTGATTTGGGAATGTACGCTTTACACAGTTGTCCAGTTGCTCTTTTATTTAAGCATTCCTTATTTTGTGTTGCTGAGTATGGGCGTGACGGATGTTGGTTTGATGACTGTGATGACGTATCACGCTTTTGTTATGAAATTGTCGTCTTCGATTCCGACGCCTGGTGGTAGTGGTGGCGCGGAATATAGCTTTACCTCGTTTTTTGGTATGGTACTCAGCCCTGAAAAACTAGTAATGGGCCTCATTTTATGGCGTTTGATTACGTACTATAGCTGCACGATTTTTGGTGCGATTGCGATGATTCCATTTGGAAGTAGGAAAAACCGTCAATTGGGCGGGAATAGATAAGAAAAAGGAAGTTCCTATTGAAATGGGAACTTTTTTTGATTGAGAATCAATCTCAATTAGGCAAGTGTGTATTTTTTTGTTATAATGGAATTTCCGTGAGAAGAAGGGGGAGAATTGGGTGTTAAAACGTTTTTTTAGTTATTATAAGCCATACAAGCTTTTATTTATAATCGATTTTGGGTGTGCGGTAATTGCGGCATTACTTGAGTTAGCGTTTCCGGTAGCTGTGAATCAGGTGATCGATAAGTTGTTGCCTAACAAGGATTGGGGACTTATTGTGACGGCAGCTTTGGCGCTGTTGTTCTTTTATTTCTTGAATATGTTTATGCAATATATTGTGACGTATTGGGGGCATATGTTGGGGCTCAATATTGAGACGGATATGCGTCGGGATTTGTTCGCGCATTTGCAGAAGCAACCGTTTGAGTATTACGACAACGAGAAAACGGGGAAATTGATGTCGCGGATGACCACCGATCTGTTTGAAATTGGTGAGGTCGCGCATCATGGTCCAGAGGATATTTTTATCTCGATTATGTCGCTTGTTGGAGCATTCTTGTTGATGATGACGATTAATGTGAAGCTGGCGGTGATGACGATTGTACTCGTGCCGATTTTGACGGTGCTGATTATTTTTTTCAACAAGAAGATGACGGGTGTGAACACGCAGATTTTCAAGGACTTGGGAAGCTTTAATGCAGGTGTAGAAAATGCGATTAGTGGTGTGCGCGTGGTGCAGGCATTTGCGAATGAGGGGTTTGAGCGGGAGCGTTTTGGCAAGTTGAATCAGACGTATCGCAAATCAAAATTGATGTTTTACAAGGTGATGGGATTTAGTTTTTCGTTTAACTACTTTTTAATGCGATTGATTACGCTGTTTGCTTTGTTTTTCGGCTCCTATTTCGTGATTAATGATGGGATTTCGTATGGGCAGTTTGTGAGCTTTATTTTGCTGACGAATGTTTTTATGCGGCCAATTGAGAAGATTAACGCGGTGATTGAGAGTTATCCGAAAGGGATTGCTGGATTTAAGCGGTTCATCGAAGTTATGGATACAGAACCATCGATTTTAGATAAACCTGGAGCGGTTGATGCGGGGCATTTACGAGGAGATATTCGCTATGAAAATGTGTCATTTCAATACGATTCTGGAAAAAAAGTACTGGATGGGGTCGATTTGACGGTGAAAGCTGGGGAAACGATCGCGTTCGTGGGTCCTTCTGGTGCTGGGAAAACGACGATTTGTAACTTGTTACCGCGTTTTTATGATGTGACAGATGGTGCGATTACGATTGACGGTGTGCATATTGGGGCGATGACATTGGCGTCTTTGCGGGCTCAGATTGGGGTCGTACAACAGGATGTGTTCTTGTTTTCTGGAACGATCCGTGAAAATATTGCTTATGGGAAATTGGATGCAACCGATGAGGAAATTTGGTACGTGGTGCGGTTAGCGCATTTGGAAAAAGTGGTGAACGAGATGCCAAATGGTTTGGATACTATGATTGGAGAACGTGGCGTGAAACTTTCTGGAGGTCAAAAACAACGGCTTGCGATTGCTCGGATGTTCTTGAAAAATCCGCCAATTTTAATTTTGGATGAGGCGACTTCTGCACTCGATACGGAGACGGAGCTTGTGATCCAACAATCACTAGATGAATTGGCAAAGGGAAGGACGACATTGATTATCGCGCATCGCTTGGCAACGATTAAACATGCGGACCGGATCATTGTGGTGAACGAGTCGGGAATTGCGGAGCAAGGAACACACGCGGAATTAATGATGAAAAAGGGTGCGTATCGTCAGTTGCACGATGCTCAGTTTTCGAGAAACGAATAGAGATAAGGATGGGACTGGCATCATTGTGCCGAGCGCCCATCCTTCTTTTATTTTTGATATTTTTTGCGGTATTCCCGAGCAAGCATACTCATTGTGATGGAGTCATGGTAGGTATGGTCGTAAAATAGTGCTTCACGCTGAATGCCTTCCACTATGAAACCGACTTTTTCATAGGCACGGGTGGCTTGTTTGTTGTAAGCAAAGACATTCAATTCGATTCTATGTAGGTTCAAAATGCCGAATCCATAATCAAGCATTAACTGCATGGCCTCAGAACCGTAGCCTTTACTTTGATGTTCGGTTTTGCTGATCGCAATGCGTAAATTGGCATGGCGATTGGTCGTATCGATATCTTGAATTGCGATGTCTCCAATGACTTCTTCTGTATCTTGTAAACAAATCAGTAACAAGACAGCGTCGCTTTCCTGCCATTTTGTCGCGATATATTGCTCGATTTGAGGGTAGGTGAACGCTTGTTTTGTTCCAGTTAAACGGCGAACATCCTCGTTAAAAAACATCGTATAATACGCATCCAGATCGTTCGGATGTAGTGGACGTAAAAAAATGAATTCTCCTTGTAAAAGCTTATCTTGACGCATATTCCATCACCTTTCTTTATTCATATCAAGTAGTTTTTCAGCACCAGCAATAATGACATCGAGTCCAAACGAAAAATTCAAATCAAATCGGCTCTCAGACTGGGCGTGCTTTTTCATGACAGGTAGTACGCGCAAGTCTTGCGTATCTTCGCGCTCAAACATCGAGGCAAACAAATCATGAATCTTTTCTGGGCCGACTTCGTTTAGGGTGCGTTCTTGAGAGGCCTCATCGATCGCGATCCCCGTCACGTAGTTGTCGATTAGGTTGCATAATGCCAGTGTCTGATCATCATCGAAACCGGCTTCCAAGAAAGCGACGAACAGGCAATCAATCATTTTCAAACGGTAAATGTCGATCGGAATTGTTTTCATCATGATTTCGGCACCGTCAGGAACTGCACACATGGCATGATGACTTCGTATTGCAAGCCAGCGTGTTTTCTCCTGCCAAGAAAGCGCCGGATCAGGTAGCTCAATCTGAGCGGAGATGTAACTCGCCAAGCCTTGAAGCAAGTCCTGTTTATTTTTGAAATGCCAATAGAGCGCGGGGGCTTGTACATTCATCGCTTCGGCCACTTTGCGCATCGATAAACTTTGGATACCATTCTTCTGTAAAACTTCTAATGAGGCTAGAATTATCTTTTCTTTTGTTAGATTTCTTTTTTTGTTCACTAAAAATATCTCCTTTAGACTGATTTTATTTTAAAGGGAATAAGGATATAATTTAACAGTGTTAAATTAAAAAGGATAAGCCGTGATAGTTCTATTATACATGGTTACGATCAAGAAGGGTGAGAAAAATGGCGAAAACAGAAACGAAAATAGTTCCGGTATTAGTCGCGTTAATGCTTGGAATCTTTGTTTCTTCTCTTGACAACACAATTGTTGCAGCGAGTATGGGAACAATTGTAGGGGATTTAGGGGGACTTGATAAGTATGTTTGGATTACGTCGGCGTACTTAGTTGCGGAGATGGCAGGGATGCCGATTTTCGGAAAATTATCGGATATGTATGGACGGAAACGGTTCTATGTGTTCGGGATTACCTTATTTTTAATTGGTTCGATTCTTTGCGGAACGGCGGAAACGATGACGCAACTGGCCATTTATCGTGCGATTCAAGGCGTTGGTGGTAGTGCGTTAATGCCGATCGCGTTCACGATTATTTGGGACGTGTTACCGCTAGAAAAAAGAGCGAGTGTGGGCGGTTGGTTCGGCGCTGTATTCGGCCTATCAAGCGTTGTTGGGCCGCTACTTGGCGCATTTATTACGGATCACATTAGCTGGCATTGGATTTTCTATATCAACGTGCCAATTGGGATTGTGGCCTTATTCTTAATTAGTATTTTTTATAAAGAATCGCCGAAACATAATAAAGCTAAAATTGATTGGCTGGGCGCGTTCTTCCTCGTTGGCGGGACGGTTGCTTTAATGTTTGGACTTGAGCTTGGTGGTCAAACGTATGCATGGGACTCAGTACAGATTTTAGGATTGTTTGCTCTGTTTGTCATCGCGATGATTGTGCTGATTTTTGTGGAGCGTCGCGCATCAGATCCGATTTTACCGTTTTATTTGTTTAAGCGTCATGTCTATTTAGGGACGGTGCTGACGGGGATGCTGTACGGTGGAGTCTTCATGGTTGCGACGATTTATATCCCGCTGTATGTGCAAGGTGTCGATGGTGGAACGGCGACGAATTCAGGCTTGTTACTCCTGCCGATGATGGTTGGGACAAGCGTGATGGCGGCTGTTTCGGGGAACTTGGCGAATCGTTTTAGTTTTCGCGCGATCATGATTTGTGCAGGGATTTTGACGTTTGTGACGACGATCCTGTTTGGGACGCTGACGCCGGATACGCCGCGTTACATGTTGACGATTTACATGGTGATGCTAGGTGTAGGAATCGGGCCTTCGTTCTCGATTCTTGGAACGGCGAGTCTGTATAAAATTAATCCGAGTGAGCGCGGGACAGCGAGTGCGACGAATAATTTTATTCGCTCGTTTGGGATGACTGTTGGGATTACGATTTATGGCGTAGTACAGCGAAACCTATTTGCGGATGGCGTTCCTGAGATGTTCAAACATGTGGATAGCCGTGCGATTTTATCACCAGAATTGCGCGCGAAAATTCCGACCGAAATTTTGGATAAAGTGACCGAAGTGTTGTGTAGCTCAATCGCACAAACTTTCCTTTGGACGCTGATTCCGCTAAGTTTGGCATTCTTCACGATGCTTTTGATGGGGAAAGCAAAGATGTCGGATTTAAAAGAATAGTTCAGCGCACCGATACAGATATATATTTTCTTAAAATAATACACATGCGAAAACGCGAAATCTTTTTAGAGGATTTCGCGTTTTTTTTGATTTAAAGATGAGATTTTTCGGGTATAATGGATAGTATATTGTAAAAAAAGAGGTGTTTTGGGAATGGCGAGGTATCAGGAAGAGGCAGAAAAAGTATTAGAAGAGTTAGAAACTTCTGCGAAAACTGGTTTGACAGCGACGGAAGTGGCGAATCGGTTGGAGCGGGATGGTTATAATGAATTGAAAGACAAGTTGAAAGATCCTCTATGGAAACTGTTTTTAGAGACGTTTAAGGATCCGATGGTTATTGTGTTACTTGCCGCAGCGCTCGTGCAAATTTTGCTGGGTGAGGTTGTGGAGTCGCTTATCATTTTTGCGGTGCTGCTTTTGAATTCGGTCATTAGTGTGGTGCAGACGCGGAAGGCGGAGGGTTCGCTTGATGCGCTCAAGGAGATGTCGGCGCCTCTGGCCAAGGTGATCAGGAACGGAGAAAAGCTGACGATAGATGCGAGGGAACTTGTGAAGGGTGATATCGTATTGCTTGATGCTGGTGATTTCATTCCGGCGGACGGACGAGTTTTTGAAAGTGGTTCGTTGAAAGTCGACGAGGGGATGTTGACGGGGGAATCAGAAGCGGTAGAAAAACATGTACGGGCGATTTCGGATGAGGTGGCCTTAGGTGATCGGAAAAACATGGTGTTTAGCGGTGCGTTAGTCGTTTATGGACGAGGAGCTTTTGTCGTAACGGAAACGGGCGGTGGCACGGAGATCGGGAAGATTGCAGGCTTGTTGGAAAGCGCCGAAGCAAAGCAAACCCCTTTACAGCAAAAAATTGGAGAGCTTTAGTAAAAAACTCGGTATCGGGATTTTGCTTCTTTGTATCTTGATTTTTGCGATTGAGGCGGGGCGTGTCTGGCTTGGCGGTGGAAGTGGCGACATGACGAAGGCGATTTTGAATGCGTTTATGTTTGCAGTGGCAGTGGCTGTTGCGGCGATTCCGGAGGCGTTGTCCTCGATTGTGACGATTGTGTTGTCGGTCGGAACGAACAAGATGGCAAAAAGGCATGCGATTATTCGGAAACTGCCGGCTGTCGAGACGCTCGGTTCAACGAGTGTGATTTGTACGGATAAGACGGGGACGTTGACGCAAAACAAGATGACCGTGGTGGATTATTATTTGCCGGACGGGACGCAAGAAGTTTTCCCGGATACACCGGATACATGGTCGGAGGGTGAGCGTCGTTTGATTCATATCGCGGTGCTTTGTAATGACTCGAACATCAATGAGGAGGGGCTTGAACTTGGAGACCCGACGGAGGTTGCGCTGATCGCGTTTAGTAATAAGAACAATAAGAATTATAACGAGATTCGCGAGCGTTATTTACGGGAAGCGGAGATTCCGTTTGACTCGGAGCGGAAGTTGATGTCGACGATGCACACGTTCGACGGGCAAAAAGCGATGCTGACCAAAGGTGGACCGGATGTCGTGTTCGCGCGCTGTAGCCAGGTATTCTTGGATGGCAAAGAACAGCCGCTTACGGAGGAATTGAAGGCGAGTTTGATGCAGGCGAATGAGGACTTTTCGAATCAGGCGTTACGGGTTCTGGCTTATGCGTATAAGCGTTTGGACGGCTCGCAGTCGGATGTTGATTTGGACGATGAGCATGATTTGGTGCTCGTTGGTTTGACGGCGATGATTGATCCGCCACGTGAAGCGGTTTATTCCGCGATTGAAGAGTCGAAAAAAGCCGGAATTCGAACGGTGATGATTACCGGGGATCACAAGACGACAGCACAAGCGATTGGACGTGATATTGGTTTGATGGAACCGGATGATATCGCGCTGACAGGCCAAGAGCTCGATGCCTTATCGGAGCAAGAGCTCGATGAAAAGCTGGAACATATTTCTGTGTACGCACGTGTCTCTCCTGAAAATAAAATTAGGATCGTCAAAGCATGGCAGAAAAAAGGCAAAGTAACTTCGATGACGGGTGACGGTGTAAATGATGCACCAGCCTTGAAGCAAGCGGATATCGGTGTTGCGATGGGAAGCGGGACAGACGTTGCCAAAGATGCGTCGGCGATGGTGTTAACGGATGATAATTTCGTATCGATTGTAAGCGCGGTGGAAGTTGGCCGTACCGTTTTTGATAACATAAAAAAAGCGATTGCCTATTTGTTTGCGGGAAATTTAGGTGCGATTATTGCGATTCTGTTTGCTTTGGTATTTGACTGGATCAATCCATTTACAGCACTTCAATTGCTGTTTATCAACTTGGTCAACGATTCATTACCAGCGATAGCGCTTGGCATGGAAAAAGCAGAGCCAGACGTGATGGAACGGAAGCCACGAGATATTAAAGAAGGTATTTTTGCAGGTGGAACGATGCAGGCTGTTGTCACGCGTGGCCTATTAATCGGGGTAGCGGTTATTATTTCGCAATACATCGGGTTACAGCATTCTCCTGAAATCAGCGTTGCGATGGCGTTTACAACCTTGATTCTAGCGCGGACATTGCAAACATTTGCAGCTCGTTCAAATAAGCTGACTGCATTTGAAGCAGGATTTTTTAGCAATAAATACGTGATTTACGCAGTCTTAGTATGTTTCGTACTTTACGGTGTGACAGTACTTCCAGGTGCGCGTGAAGTCTTTTCGATCCCAGAATCATTTGGTTTAACGGAGTGGGGAATCGCAGCAGGATTAGCACTTGTCGCTGTGATTTTAATGGAACTTGGTAAATTAGTAAGTCGGATTGGTAAACATAAAGTGTAAAAAAGCGCGTCGTGTAAAGTGTTACAAAACTTTACACGACGCACTTTTTTTTATGTCTCAATGATACAGCCTGAAAAAAGGCGAGGAACTGCTTCAGCCGAGTTCTAACCAAGCATTCATTCCTCCGATAACATTTTCGCACTGGAGACCGCGCGCACTCAAATATTCGCACGCTTGTGTGGAACGGTTACCAGAATAACAAATCACACTATAAATCGTATTTGGATCTAGCTCATCCACAAAATTTGGTAAGCCTATAAGTGGAATATTGCGTACACCCTCGATATGGATTGCATTAAAATCAGCAGTATCTCGCACATCAATAATATTAGCTACAGAACGATTCTCTAGCTCCTCTACAGAAATAAGATTAAAACTCATATCAAAAACTCCTCTCGAATATCTCTATTTTAATGCATCATCTAGGATGAAAACAACTTCTTAGCTTGAGATGAAGCTATTTGAAATAGGTAATGAGATAAAAAATAATGCCGATATGAAGCACAATCGAAAGCGGAACGAACAATTGGAATTTCCGTTTGTGCGTTTTATGATGGAAAATAGACATACCGAGCCATGATCCAACCCCTCCACCTAAAAAGGCACAAAGCAATAATGTCGCTTCAGGGATACGCCATTGGTGCTTGACTGCTCTATTTTTATCGATCCCCATCATAGCAAAGCCGATCACATTGATCATACTATAATACGCCGACGCGAGTAAAAGTAGCATAAAATTCTCCTTGTCTTTAAAAGTGCTAAATAATGAGGAACAGGCTATAATTATAACATATTAAAATGAAAGGGAGGTTTTACAACATGATTCGGGAGTATGCTACTTTTTTTGGTATGACGATAGTAAGGCCAGTAAAGACGAGTATGCAAGCAGAGAAAAAGCGGCACGGTGCATTTGGATTAATACATATTTCCTTATTTGTACTATGTTTGACGTTTCAATACGCTTGGAATATGCGGGACCTAATTTTAAATTCGTTACAAGGTTATCCGATTTTTCAGCGTATTATTACAACAATTTTTGTGTCATCTGGGCAAGTTCTGCTCTATATTTTGGTGATGATGCTACTAAATGTAACGGTCGTTTGGCTCGCTGTGCGCTATGTTATGGGGATTAAAGAAGTTTCCTTTCTAAAATGTGCGGCTGGAATTGGTGGAATGATGACTTTTCCACTCGTTATCATGATTCTTTCACTCTTTGCTACATGGTATATTTCGACGCTCGTTTCGGTGATTTTGTGCATGGTTGCGTTATTATTTTTACCATTCTCGATGATGTATTTTATTATCGGACATTACGAAAAATCAAGAGTCGACGTTTATTGGATTAGTTTACTAGTATTTGTCGTCGTTGCGTTGATCACCATCGAGGGCATGGTTTTACTCGTACAAATTTTTACATCGAACGTGCATGAGCTGACACAAGAGATCCACCAAGCGGTCGTCGATTGGCTTGAGACCCTAAAATCACGACTCCGACGCTAAAAATTGCAAAACTGTCTGAATTGACATACAATACTAACATAACCAACTATTAGGAGGATTTGAACATGACAAAAGAAATAATTCACACAGATCAAGCACCAAAAGCGTTAGGACCATATTCGCAAGCGGTGAAAGTAAATGGCTTTATTTATGCTTCGGGACAACTGGGCATTGATCCAGCAACTGGCGAAATGGTAGTAGGTGTTGAGGCGCAAACAAAGCAAGCGTTTGCGAACATTCAAGCGGTTTTAGAAGCTGGCGGTTCAAGCCTTGATAAAATCGTCAAAACAACGGTTCTTTTCAAAGATCTTGGTAATTTTATCGCGGTCAATGAAATTTATGCGTCATTTTTCGAAGGGGATTATCCGGCACGTAGCGCGTTTCAAGTAGCGAAATTGCCTAACGACGCAGATATTGAAATTGAAGTAATCGCAGAAGCATAGAATAAAAAAAACTGAGCCTAGTAAAATAGGTTCGGTTTTTTCAAATTGGATGATTGGAGTGGGGAGTATGGAAAAAGGACCATTTAGAGCAGATCAAGTAGGCAGTATCTTGAGGACGGAAGCGATTAAACAAGCGAGGTTAGATAAAGCGGCAGGCAAGATCGATGCCGGCGAATTGCGCGCGATTGAAGATGAAGAAATTAAATACATTGTGGCGAAACAAAAAGAAGCAGGGTTAACCGCGGTGACAGACGGCGAATTCCGCCGCGCTTGGTGGCATTTTGATTTTCTGGAAGGTCTAGATGGCGTGGAAGGCTACGATGCGGATACGGGGATTCAGTTTGCTAACGTCCAAACCAAGACCCATTCTGTCAAAATTGTAGCGCCAATCCGGTTTGGAAATCATCCGATGCTTGCGGATTACCGTTTTTTACATAGCATCGCGGGAGAAGAGGCCGTTGCTAAAATGACGATTCCGAGCCCAGCGATGTTGCATTATCGCGGTGATATTGACTACGCGCCGTATATCGCGGACAAAGCGCTATTCCTGCAAGATTTGGCGGATGCCTATAAACAGGCGATTCAAGCGTTCTATGATGAGGGATGTCGCTATTTGCAACTCGATGATACGTCTTGGAGCTATTTATGTTCCGATGAGCAAAGAGAAGTTGTACGGTCGCGTGGGTTTGATCCCGACGAACTACAAACGATTTATAAAGATCTCATCAACGAGGCTATTTCTGAAAAACCAGCTGACATGGTCATTACGATGCATATCTGTCGCGGTAATTTCCGTTCGACATGGATCGCATCTGGCGGCTATGAGCCAGTAGCAGAGACCTTATTTGGCGGACTCCATATCGATGGCTTTTTCCTTGAGTATGACAACGATCGTTCCGGAGATTTCGCGCCATTACGCTATGTGAAACGCCCAGATTTAAAAATTATTCTCGGTCTTATCACATCGAAAAATGGTATTTTAGAAGATCCAGACGCTATTAAAGCGAGAATAAAAGAAGCATCGGAATTCGTGCCACTTTCTCAACTATGTCTAAGTCCCCAATGCGGTTTTGCTTCTACAGAAGAAGGAAACGTCTTAACGGAACATGAACAATGGGCCAAGCTTGCGCACGTTGTAACGATAGCAAAAGATATTTGGAACGAAAAATAATTGCCATAAAAAAACCTTGAAATGAACCGCTGTTTTAAGGTTTTTTTATGCCTTCTGGTAAGCTTATCTGAATTAGGTATTTTCAATAAGGTTACATTATGATAAAATCGAGAATGTGTTATCTTTTTTACAGCATCGAAAGTAAAGAATATTTTATATATATATCGCACAAATGGGGAGGAAACAATGAAAAAAACCAAAATACTATTTTTACTCTTGTCGTTTATGGCTGTTTTCGCAATGGTTGCGGGCAGCTTCGTACCAGTCGCGCATGCTGAGGAACAGAAAGTTTACGAGATCGGAACCGATGAAACCTTTGCGCCATTTGAGTTTCAGAACAATAAAGGTGAGCTAATCGGCATCGATATGGATATCTTGAAGGCAATTGCGAAAGATCAAGATTTCCAATACAAAGTAAAGCCACTCGGTTTTAACGCTGCAGTTCAGGCGCTTGCGAGCAATCAAGTCGACGGTGTTATTGCCGGTATGAGCATCACCGACGAACGCAAGCAAAAATTTGATTTTTCTGATCCATACTTCGAATCAGGAATTGTTATGGCCATCAAAAAAGGCGACGATACCATCAAGTCATACGAAGATTTACGAGGTAAAAAAGTTGCTGTTAAAACAGGTACGGAAGGTTACGCGTTTGCAGAAGCTAACAAAGCTAAATATGGCTATACACTCGTGCCGTTTGATGATTCCGCGAGTATGTACGCCGATGTTAGAACAGGCAATTCCGCTGCATGTTTTGACGACTATCCCGTCCTTGCTTACGGTGTGAAACAAGGCAACGGTCTGGATATTGTAACCGAGAAAGAAAAAGGAAACTCCTATGGATTCGCCGTGAACAAAGGGAAGAATCAGGAGTTACTAAAAAAATTCAACGCTGGGCTTATCAACATCAAAGCAAGCGGTGAATATCAAGAGATTATTAATACGTATATCGGTAGTGACGTGCAGCAGAAATCATTTTGGGATCTGCTCATAGAAAGCGCACCAGCCTTACTGTTAGGTCTATGGTATACAATTAAATTAACACTTATTTCTCTTATTTTTGTCAGCTGTTTTAGGCCTTGTTTTCGGATTTTTGAAAGTGAGTCGCAACAAATTTTTACGAGGAATTGCTACGGTTTACGTCGACATTTTCCGGGGTATCCCGCTGATCGTTCTCGCGTTCTTTATCTATTTCGGGATTCCAGAGGCGTTGGGCTTCAAAATGGATGCCACAGTCGCCGCTGTTATCACGCTTAGCTTGAACGCCGGTGCCTATATTACCGAGATTATCCGCGGTGGAATCCAGGCAGTCGATAAAGGTCAAATGGAGGCAGGGCGCTCACTCGGACTACCATACGGCAAAACGATGATCAAAATCATCCTGCCACAGGCGATTCGCGTCATGATCCCGTCTTTCATCAACCAATTTGTCATCACACTAAAAGATACATCCATTATGAGCGTCATCGGCCTTGTCGAGTTGACACAATCCGGTAAAATCATCATCGCCCGTACATTTGAGTCATCCACCATTTGGTTGATCGTCGCAATCATGTACTTGATCGTTATCACGGCATTAACGAAACTATCCAACGTGATGGAACGGAGGGTCAATAATGACTAAACTAAAAGTAACAGATTTAAAGAAAAGTTTTGGCACCAATGAAGTTTTAAAAGGAATCAATTTAGAAGTGGCAGAAGGCGAAGTAGTCTGCGTTATCGGCCCATCTGGTTCCGGCAAAAGTACGTTCTTGCGCTGTATGAATCACTTGGAGGAAATCACGGCTGGCTCTGTTATCGTCGATGATTTCAACATTACCGATAAAAAAACGGACATCAATAAAGTACGCGAAAATATCGGCATGGTTTTTCAACATTTTAACCTATTTCCGCACATGTCCGTTCTTAAAAATATCATGTTAGCACCGACAGAGCTTAGCAAACAATCGAAGGAAGAAGCGCGCAAGGCGGCCCTCGCACTCCTCACACGTGTCGGACTCGCAGATAAAGCAGATGCGTTTCCAAGCCAACTATCCGGTGGTCAAAAACAGCGTGTCGCGATTGCCCGAGCACTCGCAATGAATCCTGATATCATGCTATTTGATGAACCAACTTCCGCGCTCGATCCAGAAATGGTTGGCGAAGTGCTTGGCGTTATGAAGGATTTGGCCAAAGAAGGCATGACGATGATGGTCGTGACACATGAGATGGGCTTTGCCAAAGAAGTAGGCGATCGTGTTATCTTCATGGACGGCGGCTATATCGTCGAAGAAGGCACACCAGAGCAAGTATTCGATACGCCGAAACACGAACGAACGATCAGTTTCTTAGAAAAAGTACTGTAACTCAAAAAATACAAGCCATCTTGTCCGTCCTTCGGATAAAATGGCTTGTATTTTTGTTGGTCCTGTTTCTCTTGTTTTGTCTTCGTTCGTTTTGTCCGTAAATCAAGTGTTGCAAAAGCGCTCCGATGCATTGTCGGGTCGAGCCTACCTTCGCGGATACGTTTTAATCGCTGTTTCTTTGCATGTGAGTTCGCCATTTCTTATCATACCTCCTATTTTAGCCAATTATAACAAAAGTTCGTTAAAAACGCATCTATTCGCCGCATTATTCGTCTTTAAACCGTTTTCAAGGCGCAAAAATAAAAAATAATTCGTAAATACCTCATATTTTTTTGAAAAAGGACTGTTTTTGTCAAGCGTTTTGTGTTAAAGTGAACCTATAGAGAAAATAACAAGCGGGATAGTTTTTGAAAAGCGATTGGAGTGATACCATTTGCAAGAAAATAAAGATGTATTGAATAAAGTAATCCAACAATTAGAGAAAAAAGGTATTTTTGTAGAGAAGACGAAATCAAGAAACGACATCTGGCGCAATTTGCAAAAAAATCATTTAAACATTGTGAAGCTAGGTGTACGTTAAAACTACATAAGACACATCTTTCGCATCGATATCAACAGGTATCGATGTTTTTTATTATAAAATTTGCCGGCAAAAAAACTCTAAATAGTATAAATAATACAGATTAATACAATAAAAGCTCATTTTGTCATGAATTAGTAACTAAGATTTGAATCAATTGACACATACAATTAGGGCTAAGTGTTGTATGATAAGGATAGAGATGTGTGAGATAAGAGAGGAATTGGGTGAGTAGGGCAATGAAAAAAGAGATATTGAAGCAGCAGACGATTTATGTACACATGGACAATGTGATAAATAATGTTGTAACGAGCGGTATTACTTTCTGTGACTTTATGAATGGCGTGATGACGCCACCGCAAAATATGTTATTGCTAAAACACCAGTTTCCAGAAGCTTCTTTCAATGCGCATACATCGTTTCATTATACTGATGTTAAGGATTTACCGGAGCTTATCAAAGCACCAGTGTCGCAATATGGTGATTTTTGCTGGATTGATTTTGAGGAAACGGACCTAGTGAATCAGCTGACAGCACAAGAAGTAGCGGAATTACTCTATTTGGCGCATACCGGTAGACACTTACGTTCACCATTTTATTACAAGTTACAGAATAATTTTGTATATTTAACAAAAAATGACGGTCGCTACAACAAAGTCTACTATCGCAATCTAGACCAGTTTTATAACGTATTAGGTTACGCAATTTGGAAAAATATGATGCAAATGACAACGGAAAAAATCACCCTGCCGTTCATCAAACGTAAAAAAATTGCAGATATTCCAGTGGAGTTGCTTAAGAAGTTTGCCGGCTATTTCCGTGAGGGCGCATGTATCTCTTTTGATGACGCCGTGAAGTCGCGCAATCAGATCGAAGTGCCCATTGGTTTGAATCTCAAAGACGATATGCAAGAGTTGTTGCGTTCCAATGAATTAATCGCGTATGAACACGTGGTTGCGCACTTGATTTATGATATGAGACAAAATGAATGGTCGGTTATTGACGGCTAATTGGAAGATATCAAGAAAATCACGAAACATAAGGCTTTACGTTTTGTGATTTTTTTGATAGAATAAAACTAATGATCGTTAGTTAGGGGAGATTTTTATGTCAGGTCAACGATTGAAAGAGGCTGCATTACCACTTTTTGCGGAGCAGGGATACGATGGCACAGCCTTATCAGAAATAGCGAAGGCTGTTGGGATTAAGACGCCATCCATTTACGCCCATTTTGCCTCGAAAGAAGCCTTGTTTTTGGAAATTTATCGCGATGTGATGCGACATGAGTTGGTTGTGCTTGGAGAGATCGCACAAGAAACACATGCAACAGTGGAAGACGAGCTACACGCTTTTTTCTACAAGGTCACCGATTTCAACAGTGATCCAGAAGTAAAGCGTTTTTTCCAGCGCGCCATCTTTTTTCCACCGCAATCACTCGCGACACAAATGAGGGAAGAGATGACAACGTATGAAGCGCTGACCTCGGAATCCATCGGGAACATTCTACTAAGGAAGTTAGATGAGGCGCAGAAGGAAAAATGGATTTATGTATTTTATTGTTTACTAGATGGCCTCAGTTTGGAACATGAGATTTATAGCGCGGCAGATTTCGCGAAACGACGCGATGCTGCGTGGGAAGCGTTGGCGGCGCTTTTGTAGGGTCGAGCAGAGAGGATGGCCTTTCGGATACGGTTAGCCGTATTTTTAGCAATTTTGGGACAGCCCGATAAATTTAGGAGGAAAAAATGATGGCATGGATTTATTTAGTGCTCGCTGGGTTGTCTGAAATCGTTTGGGCGTTCGGTTTAAAAGAAGCACATGGATTTAGTAGGTTAGGGTGGAGTTTATTAACGGTTGCGTTTTTGATTGTTAGTTTCTATTTATTCGCAAGAGCGATGCGCAAAATTCCAATTGGCACAGCATACGCGGTGTTTACGGGAATTGGCGCGGCTGGAACAGCGATTATCGGGATGCTATTTTTGAATGAATCAACAGGTATTTGGAAAATTGTTTCGCTCGCAGTACTGATTTTCGGGATTATCGGTTTGAAGTTGGTCGATAGCGGTGCAAAATCGGATGAAAAGGCGGGTGATGCATGATGGCTTGGATATTTTTATTAGTAGCAGGATTATGTGAAATGGTTTTTGTCGTGATGATGAAACTCTCTGAAGGATTCAAAAAACTAAAATTCTCATTGCTAACAGTCCTTTTTATGATTGCTAGCTTCTTCTTATTGTCCTTGTCGTTGAAAACCATTCCGATTGGGACTGGCTATGCTATCTGGACTGGAATTGGAGCGGTTGGATCGGTTGTTATGGGGATGATCTTGTTTAAGGAGAAGAAGAGCGTCTTAAAATTACTATTTATCGCGATGATTGTGGCGGGGGTTATTGGCCTCAAACTCACTTCTGGCGCCTAGCGGAGTGCTGAACGCTCATCTGCGTCGTTAAAGCCTGTGCTCCGATGCTCACGTACAAATCGTACGCTCCGCTTCGGTGCTCGGCTTTGCCTAGCATCTAAGCATTCAGCGCTCCGCTAGGGTTTGGCGACTATTTCGTGTATTCTGTAAGTCGTGTTTGTTATTTTGGCATGATTTTTGGCATCTTAAAAATAATGAGGTGCTTTTTTTGTGTTTTGCTTTCATTCGGGGGAAAACGTGTTAAAATAGATTGTATTGATTTAGGTAGGATAACGGAGGGGTACGATGAAAACAAAATTAGTATTGCTTTATGGTGGGAAATCCGCGGAACATGAGATTTCTTTGCAAACGGCTTTTTCAGTCATTAATGCTTTGTCTTTTGATAAATTTGAGGTTAAACCGATTTACATAACGAATGATGGTGACTGGGTGCAAGGCCCAGCTTTGACGCAAAAAATGGATTTTGTCGAGCAGCTTCGTTTTGAACAGCGCGATGGCTTGAAATTGACGCAAGATAAGGATACGGCTTCTCATGGTTTAGCAATTAGTCCGGCCTCTATTCGGGAGGATGGCGACGCGGAGCAGTTGGTTGTTTTTCCGTTGTTGCATGGTCCTAACGGCGAGGACGGGACGGTGCAAGGTTTGCTCGAAGTTCTGAACTTACCGTATGTCGGGGCTGGTGTTCTAGCGTCGGCCGCTGCGATGGACAAGATCGTGATGAAAATGGTGTTCGCGGATGCCGGTATTCCGCAAGTTGCTGATGTGTCTGTGCGCGCCATTGACTGGCAAGAAAAGCAAACCGAGATGATTGCAAAAGTGGAGGCAGAACTTGTTTATCCTGTCTTTGTGAAGCCTGCAAATCTTGGCTCGAGTGTGGGAATTAGTAAAGCAACGGATCGGGAATCACTGATTGTTGCTATGGTGGAGGCGCTACGTTATGATCGCCGAATAGTGGTGGAGCAAGGCGTCGTAGCCCGTGAAATTGAGGTTGCGGTACTTGGAAATGATACACCGGAATGCTCCGTGGCTGGTGAAATTATCCCCAAAGGTGAGGTAGCTGTATTTTATGACTATAAGGCGAAATATCAGGATAATGATACGGTGATGGCTATTCCAGCTGAGCTCGATGCGGGGATTTACGAGCAGCTTGTGGATTATGCGAAGCGCGCGTTCCTAGGGCTCGACTGTAGTGGTCTTGTGCGTGCAGACTTCTTTGTTACGAAAGACAATCAGATTTTCCTAAATGAAGTAAATACGATGCCAGGTTTCACGCCATTTAGCATGTATCCGTTACTATGGCAAGAAAGCGGTTTGCCGTATGCTGATTTAATTATCAAACTCGTCGAACTTGCTAAAGAACGACATACCGCAAAAAATAGTTTAAAATATACATTAGAAGACTAATCATGACGGGAAAGCAGTGCCAAACACGGGCTGCTTTTTTGCCGGAATTTTGGAAGGAGTAATATTTTGAAAAGAACAGTTGGAGAAATTGCAGAAATGATACCGGTTATAAATGATATAGAGGTGTGGAAAGACATTGTGCTCACAGGTGTTTGCTTTGATACACGCCAAATAAAGGATGGAGATCTGTTTGTCCCGTTTGTTGGTGAATCCCGTGACGGTCATACTTTCGTAGTGCAGGCACACGCGGCAGGAGCGGCAGCAGCTTTATGGCAAAAGGATAGCCCGAATCCACCGGTTGGCATCCCGATTTTGATGGTAGAAGATACGCTAATCGCATTACAACAGCTCGCACAAGCCTATCTGAAACAAGTTGCTCCGAAAACAATCGCAATTACCGGAAGTAACGGAAAAACGACGACGAAAGATATCATGGCAGCGATTGCTTCGGTGAAATACCGTGTCCATAAAACAGGTGGTAATTTTAATAATCATATCGGCCTGCCGTATACGATTTTGACGATGCCTGAGGATACGGAGGTTGCGGTTCTTGAAATGGGGATGAATCATCGCCACGAAATCGAGACCTTAACGAAGATTGTGGAGCCAGACTTGGCGATCATTACAAATGTTGGTGAGGCGCACTTAGAACACCTCGGTTCTAGAGCTGAAATTGCCAATGCCAAAATGGAAATAACGCAAGGTTTGGTGCCGGAAAGTTTACTGATTTATCCGAGCGATGAACCGTTATTGACGCCGCTCGTAACGAATGCATACAGAACCGCGACATTCGGCATGACTGGTGATCTTCGCCCAGAGACAATGCAGACCGAAATGGAAGGCACGACCTTCACGACCAATATTGCGCCAGAGACAGAAATTTTCGTTCCGATCGTTGGGGAGCATAATGTCTTCAATACAATGGCCGCGATGTTAGCCGCGCGCGAACTTGAGATCACGCCAATCGAAGTAAAAGAAGCTCTGGCAAATATGGAACGCTCGAATAGCCGCCTCGAATGGCTTGTTGGTGCGAAAGGCAGTGACATCCTAAACGACGCTTACAACTCAAGCCCAACCGCATTGACTGCCGTTTTAAAAACTTTCATGAACTTAGAAGCCCCCGGCAAAAAGAAATTTGTTGTGGTGGCCGATATGTTAGAACTTGGCGATAATGCTGATAAGTTTCACGCTGAAGCCGGAAGCACAATCACAAAAGGAAGTGTGGATGCCGTGTTTGCATATGGAACCCACATCGAAGCCTTCACAAAAGCAGCTGCAAAGAATATCGGTGCAAAAAATGTGTATTACTTCCGCGAAAAAGCCGATTTGCAAGCCGCGCTGCTGGATCAGGTGACGGGCGAGGAGTATATCATGGTGAAGGGGTCTTAGTGGGATGGGGTTGAAGGATGTAGTGGACGCAATTCTATAAGCATAACTAAAAAGGGTAGAATACAAGCTGAGCCAGGTACCCCTTGTTTCTATCCTTTCATTTTTATAACATATATTTCCTGTGAATATTGTGGCATATTGTGAACCATACATGGGTAATTAAGCAAAAAGTATCTATACTTACTTTTTTGATGCAACAAGAGATATAATTGAATTTTGGAAACCAACAAATAAATTGCTTTTGGATAGTCTATATCCACGAATAGATGGAAACGCCACCATCTTCATCTACTAAAAATAATTCACCTAATCCAAGTTAAATCATTGAAAACACAAGGGATTCATGTTATGATGATTTGTGGAAGTTAATTAGGTTTTTACGATAAGCCTACATTATTATTAGAGGGCTTTTTTTATTTTTTTGCGTAAGAGACTGTGGACTGAATCGATCGCTTGTCGGCGTTGATGTTTGCTCCCAGCCTCCATTATGTCGTGAATCATATGCTTGGTTTATCCAAGCTTTTCTATTGCAGAAAAATGAAATATGCGGGCGTTATTTTCAAAGATATGAAGAACAACGAGCTGCATTAACCAGATGAATTAAAACGATGAGTAAAGATGATGAAGATGAGAAAGTGCTCTCCCAAAAAAACTTATTTTTAAAGGAGAAATGACATTGACAAAGTTTTCGGAGTTCGGTTTAGATCCGCTAATTGTTAAATCAGTAAACAGAATGGGATTTGAGGAAGCTACCCCAATCCAAGAAAAAACAATTCCACTAGGTCTTTTAGGTAAAGACATTATTGGACAAGCACAAACAGGTACAGGTAAGACGGCAGCTTTTGGTTTGCCACTTATCAACAAAATTGATGCGAAGAAACAAGGTGTACAATCGCTAATTATTGCTCCAACACGTGAGCTTGCGATTCAGGTTTCAGAAGAGTTATATCGTTTAGCATCTGATAAACGTCTTCACGTTTTAGCAGTATATGGTGGTTCTGACATCAGCCGTCAAATCCGTTCATTGAAGAAAAATCCACAAATCGTTGTTGGTACGCCAGGACGTATTCTAGATCATATCAACCGTAAAACGTTGCGTCTAGAAAACGTGGAAACATTAGTATTGGATGAAGCGGATGAAATGCTAAACATGGGATTCATCGATGATATCGAGTCGATCCTAAAAACAGTTCCAGACGATCGTCAAACGTTGCTGTTCTCAGCAACAATGCCAAAACCAATCCAACGCATCGCAGAACGTTTCATGAAAAACCCAGAATTGGTACAAGTTAAAACAAAAGAAATGACAGCTCTATTGATCGAGCAATTCTTTGTGAAAGTAAACGAAAGAGAGAAATTTGATGTTCTTTCTAGACTTTTAGACGTGCAAGCACCTGAACTTGCGATCGTATTTGGTCGTACAAAACGCCGTGTTGACGAAGTATCTCGCGCGCTTGACATGCGTGGCTATGTTGCAGAAGGTATTCATGGTGATTTGACGCAAGCGAAACGTATGAGCGTATTGCGTAAGTTTAAAGAAGGAAAAATCGATATCCTTGTTGCCACAGACGTAGCAGCACGTGGTCTAGATATTTCTGGTGTAACACATGTCTATAACTTTGATATTCCGCAAGATCCAGAGTCTTATGTCCATCGTGTTGGACGTACTGGTCGTGCCGGTAAAGAAGGTATGGCAGTAACATTCGTATCACCGCGTGAAATGGGTTACCTAAAGATCGTGGAAGATACAACGAAAAAACGCATGACACCACTTCAACCACCAACGTGGGACGAAGCATTCGAAGGTCAATTGCGCGTAGCTACTGAAAAAATTAGCGATATCGTTCGCGAAGACAGCCTAGCTGACTATAAAGTAGTAGCAACGAAATTACTTGAAGAATACGATCCAACAGATATCGCAGCAGCAATGTTGAAACTGTTATCGAAAGAACCAGACCAAACACCAGTCCATATTTCCGAAGAACGCCCATTACCTCATCGTGGAGGAAAAGGCGGAGGCGGTAAAGGCAAAGGTGGCGGCGGCTATCGCGGAGGCGGTAAAGGCGGCTATCGTGGTGGCTCTGGCGGTGGAGATCGCAAAGGCGGAGGCGGCG
>NZ_AODD01000002.1 GCF_000525835.1 Listeria grandensis FSL F6-0971 | reverse complement strand
TATGATGTTTTATCGCGGATGTACCAAGTGAAGACCGGCGTGAATGAAATCATGGCAGGAAAAGCATTCAATGCGACAACACACACCTACGATTCCAGCAAAATGCAACTGGGCTGGTTGAACCATCTAGTACCAGAGAAGAAGCCAAAGAAAACGTATAATTTCGATGATTACACGAAGACGCTGGAAGGTAGTTACTGGGTCTTAAGTAAAAATGGCATCACGAATCACGAAACCGCAGAAGCGAGTATTGCCTACAATGACGGCTTAAAAGATGGTACAATTAAAGTGACATCCGAGGAAACTGGCGATTTCATGACGGATTATATGGTGGGCGCAGTGAAAGGCATTAATATACTAAATCCCGATGTACCACTGACAAAAATGCAAAGCTTTTCAATTATTTCGTTTGCCTTATTAGGCGGCATCACAATGAAGAGTAAAGGAATCAAGTTACCTAAGAATAGCGTCAGCAAGATATATAGTGATGTAAAGCTCAAGGGGAAGGATTATCAAGGAACATCTAACCGATTTGTACTCAAAGATAACAATCATTTTTTAAGTGAGTATGAGTTAAAACCAAATGTTAAGTATGCTAGTAATGGATACTTGTATAAAACGGATAGTCAAGGACGTATAAACAGTGCGAAAGGACCTTTAAGCTTACAAATTGGTGAAAGGAATGCGACTCATCAGTTGAAAGCTGGCGGGGAAGATAGGATTAAAGCGCCGAGTACACAGGGTGATCACGGTGGTCATTTAATTGCAACCAGATTTAATGGTTCCCCGCTTATTGACAATATTGTAGCCATGAATGGTAACGTTAATGTTAGTGCCTATAAAAAAATTGAAAATGATTGGGCAACAGCGCTTTCGCAGGGCAAAATTGTAGAGGTTGAAATAAAACCTAAATATGAGGGGATGTCAAAACGTCCATCTAAATTTGAAATAAGATATACAATTGATGGTGAACCTTTCAAAGAGAAACTGAATAACACATATGGAGGAAAATAAATGAATACAGAAAATATGGAGCGATTATACCAAGAGATAGCCAATCATGTAATGCAGATAATTCCAGAAGAATGGGACAAGTTTTTATTATATTCTGAGGTGGATGAAGAAAGAGATGCGACTTTTTTTTTACTACTATCCTAAAGACACCAATACTCCTATTTATAGCTTGGAAATTGAAGATATGGAGGGTGTAGATGAGGAGTTAATTGAAGCGGAGACGGACAAGCTTGATAATTGTTTAAGGTCATTATGGAACGAATTTATAATTAATAAACAAGAGGCATGGAAAAGTGTGAATTTTACTCTAGATTCTACTGGTAGCTTTGAAATAAATTATAGTTATGATGCATTGGACGAGTACGGGTATACTTTCTATGAACGTGTGACCATTTGGAAATACGAGAGACTGGGTATACTGCCTAAAGATAATAATAGTAGCGGGGTGAGATTAATAAATGAACATATAAAACGGGTATCTTCGAATGAAGAGTAGTAATTATAGCTATGTTCAACAACAAATTTTATGGTTGGTATGGAGATGACTGAGTAATCGTTTGCAAGAAGAACGTTTGTGATGATAGTAGATTTTAGTTTATAAAAGGAGAGGTACTAGTGTTAAACGAAAAATTGGCGTATCATTTTACTTCTGTAGATACTGCTGTGAAATATATACTTCCTAATAACACAATTATGATGAATAATTTCAACAAGGTCAATGACCCTAAGGAGTCTAAAGATTGGCCATTTAATTTTTACTCAATAACTTCGGATCAAGGAAGGAATTTCAGTAAAACATTATTTAGTAAAGCTAGAACTTATTTAAATGAACATATTTTTATGACATGCTTTAAAGTTGAAGAGGAAGAACAATATTTGGACGATTATACACAAAATAGAGCTTTCTTTGATATGCGGATGTGGAATGAATATGGGGACAAGCATAAAGGAGTTATGCTGGCATTTGATTTTGATTTATTAGAAAGTGCTTATAGTGATACTGGCGAATTAATGTACAGTGGTCCTGTTAGATATACGTATGATTTAACGAATATAGACTGGTTTCAGCCAATAAAAAAATGGGAGGGAGGTTATTTTGAATTTTTTTTCTTTTAATTAGTATTTCTTACACTTTCTTTTTATGGAAATATCCAATGTTGCTTTACCCAACAAATGATCCATTCGCAGTTAATCTTGACATGCTAAAGAAAAATGAATTAGAAGAGTGCTTGAAATGGCAATGTCTGATTCATAATAAATCATATTTTTTTCATAAACTCCCTTATTGGAGAGACGAGACTGAGTATAGATGGGTTGCTCATGCCAATGAAGTTCAAAAGAATCTGTTTGTTGATTACAAGGAATCACTAAAAGCCATAATAGTAGGAAATGATGTTTCAAAGATAGATCTGAAAAAAATTCAAGGATTACATTTAGATGTACCAATTTATCGTGTTCTTACATCAGCATGGATTAATACTATTCATGAAGTAACGGATGATGATATTCTTATACTGGATAGTTCATTTCCCTTGATACCAAATAGCACAGATACTTTTTTTCAGATAAGGGACTGTAACGGGAAGAGCATATCGACACACTTTAATGGTAAAACTGGCGATGTGTCGATATTACCAGAGTAAATATCAGAAGTTAAGCCAATCAAAAAGGTAGTTGAAAAACTTTTTGATTGGCTTATAAATGGCTACCAAGATTAGTAATTGGGAGCTAGCTTGAGTTTACCTATTCATTATCCACAAAAAACGGCAGTTTAATCGTAAATGTCGTCCCTTCACCGGCCACGCTATGCACGCTAACCTCACCATCATGATAACTAATCAACTGCTTCACAATCGACAGCCCAATGCCGGATTCGCCGAACTTTGTGCTCGTCCTTGACATATCGGCTTTGTAGAAGCGATCCCAAATCTGCTCGACTTCGGATTCATCCATGCCAATTCCTGTGTCGCTAATCTCGAATATCGTTTCTTTATATTCCTGCCTCGCGGAAAGGGTAATCGTGCCGTTTTCGGTAAACTGGATGCTATTTTTCACGATATTGATAAAAACTTGCATCAATCGGTCGTAGTCTGCAAAAATTTGGACGGAATCTCGGGTGTCCACAATAATCTGGTCGCCTCTATTTTCAGCGGTCAATTGTAGCTGGTCTTTGATAATCGCTAAAAATTCATGTGCGGCGAAAGTCGTTTTATGCAGTTGAATCTGATTTGAACGAATGCGCTCATAATCGAGATTCTCATTCACAAGCCGTGCCAAGCGCCGTGCTTCGGTATCAATCAACGCGATGCAACGATCTGTCTCGCTTTTTGGAATAATATCGTTGACTAAACCTTCTGTCAAACCGCTAATTGTCGTGAGTGGTGTCCGCATTTCATGGGAAACATCGGCGATAAACTGGCGTCGGCGCTTTTCTTGGCGCTCAATCTCGATTGCCGATTCTTCCAGCGTCTGTGTCATCTTATTAAAATCACCAGCGAGTGCGCCAATTTCATCAATCGGATTCTCCTTCAAACGCACACTGTAATTGCCTTTAATGACTTCCTTCGTCGCTGAACTTAGCTTACGGAAACGATTCACTTGTAGTTTTGCAATAATCGCGCTCAAAATCAGGGCGATCGTAATCGAAATCAGAATCGTATAAAAAACGTACCAATTAATTTTGCCGATGACTTTCTCGGTGCCGCTAATTGGCGAGGTAAGCATGATTCCACCGGCAAATTCGCCATTTTTTTCAATCGGAATACTCACGCGCGTCAATTGGTCAGTAAAGCGTGTGTCTACTAGCGTCGAAACCGTCTTGCCTTCCTGCAATTCCTTCCATTCGTCAGTTTTCAGATGGAAATCGGGTGGAAGCGGGCGATGCGTTTGCGGATAAACAATCGCAGCAGTATCATCAAAAATCACGTAATGAATATTCTTCACGCCTAAAATCTGCTGATACGTCTGCAAAATCGGACTTCCAGTTTCCCGGTCCGACATATTCTGCACATCTTTCGCGATTTCTTCCCCATACGCGGTCAAATCCTCCACTTGCGTCTCATATAAATAATCCTTCATAAAATGCGAAATCAGTAACCCAATCATCAAACAGGCGATAAACAAAATAACAAACTGTGTCAAAAAAAGCTGATAAAAATATTTAAATTTCATTTTGATCATTCCGTTTCATCGAATTTATAGCCAACGCCCCATATGGTATGAAGAAACGGGTGCGCTTCGGTCGCGATTTTCTGACGCAATCGTTTAATATGAACGTCTACGGTCCGCTCATCCCCATAAAACTGATAGCCCCAAACCTGCTCCAGCAATTGTTCCCGCGAGAAAACCTGACGTGGATGCTTCATTAAGAAGTATAACAAATCGAATTCTTTCGGCGTCAACGCTTCGAGTAAGCGTCCTTCAAAATACATTTCCCGCGTTTTTTTTACTAATTTTGAAATAGGTTGTTTCTAGAATATCATCATCCGCGGGCTTTACTTCCACCGCTTGACCTTTGCGACGCGTCACTGCTTTAATCCGCGCCATCAACGTGAGCGGGCTGAACGGCTTCGTCACATAATCATCCGCACCAATCTCAAGTCCCAACACTTGATCTGACTCCGATTCCTTTGCTGTCAAAATAATAATCGGTACATCGCTCGTCTCGCGAATTTTATGACAAATCGTCATGCCATCCATCCCTGGCAACATCAAATCGATAATCACGATATCCCAATCTTCTTTACCAAATGTCTCAAAACCTTCCAAGCCGTCATGCACAAACGTGGCGTCTATCTTTTCCTTCATAAAAAACATCTCAATCATCGTACAAACGCTAACGTTATCTTCTATCATCAATAGTTTCATCATTTTTGCCTCTCTCTCATTAAAGCTCTCCCTTAAAATTAGACTATATTCGCCACGAAATCAAGCTAAATAATGTTTTTCCCAAAAGTTTAAAATACCGCACACAATTTGTTCATATTTTTTTCATACCTTACGTCTAATCTATAGAAAGAGCAAGACGAAATGGAGGAAACGATATGAATTTTATCAAACGAGCAATACTTAGCATGAAAGCAAGAAAAGGAAGAACCATTTTGCAATTATTTATTTTTACAATCGTGTGCGTCCTTATTCTTTCCGGGTTTACGATTCAATCTGCGGCAAATAAAGCAAGCGAACTAGCAAGACAAGAACTTGGTGGGGACGTGACCTTAAGCGTCGACCGCGAAAAACAAATGGAGGCGCAACAAAAAGAGTCGTCATCAAGCAGTAGCAGTACAACGACTGAACGACGCATGTTCGAATCCACGCCAGTCGCAGTCGCAGCAGCCAAGAAATTAGCAGAACTGGATCACGTCGCGGGTTACAATCTCTATTCCAACACCCAAGCCCTAGCATCCGGATTTGAGCCAATCGCATCATCAAGCGACACATCGCAATCCGATGATTCTACATCCTCAGCGCAGCAACAAGGTCCAGGTGGAGATAGCAGTGATACCAACCGTCCACAAATGGTGCAAGCCGACCTAAGCGTTTCCGGTGTACTTGATTCCGCGACAGCGACGAAATTTAAAGCAGGCACAGACAAACTCGTGTCCGGTAAAGCAATCACAGAAAGCGACGTTGGCAAAAATGTCGTCATGATCGAAAAAACACTAGCGGAAGAGAACGACCTCAAAGTTGGCGATAAAATAAAAATCCAATCGAGCGACGAAGCAACAACGGTCGAACTAACCATTCAAGGTATCTATGAAACAACCGATGCAGGAAGTGACGCAGCAGCTAACTTCTCATTCTTAAATCCATATAACACCATTTACGTACCATACACAGTTGCCAATACAATCAAAGGTAGCGATGCAAAAGACACTGTTGATTCCGCGATTTACTTCATGGATGATGCAGCAAACATCAGCGCTTTCGAAAAAGCAGCGAAAAAAGTGACTGCTGTGGATTGGGACACATTCAAATTAGACGCTAATGACGCGACATACCAACAAATGATTGGCCCCATCAATAACGTAGCCGCTTTTTCTAAAAATGTCGTGTACATCGTATCGATTGCAGGCGCATTAATCCTTGGACTACTCGTGATGATGCAGATCCGCGAACGTAAATACGAAATGGGTGTTTTACTCGCCATCGGTGAAAAACGATCCAAACTTGTTGGCCAGTTCCTTGTTGAAATTTTAGTGGTGGCCATTCTATCGTTCGGAATCGCTGCGGTAAGCAGTCACTATGTCGCGCAAGTTGTTGGAAATCAACTTCTAACCCAACAAAACGCAACAGCATCAGAATCGACATCAACGACAACGAACCAAAGAGGTCCAGGGGGAAATGGTGGCCCAGGTGGCGGAGGTCCAGGATTTGGTTCATCACTCACAGCGAACACTGCTGAAATCAAATCACTCGACATCCAAGTAAGCCTAGAAGACATGCTGAAAATGGGCGGAATCGGCGTTGGCATTGCCTTCATTTCCGTACTTCTCCCATCCATCCTAGTACTACGCATGAATCCAAAAACAATCTTAACCAAACAAGAATAGGAGCGTGACCCTGATGACAAAAATTCTCGAATTCCAAGATGTAAGCTATGCCTATAAACAAAATGACAATCCAATTTTGGATAAAATAAATTACACCTTTGCGACAGGCGTTTTCTACACGGTTGTTGGGAGCTCAGGATCAGGAAAAACAACCTTCCTCTCCTTAGCTGGCGGCCTTGATGCACAACAAGATGGCGAAATTTTCTACAAAGGCCTGTCCTTGAAAAAAATTGGCCTCAACAAATACCGTAACCAGTACGTTTCCATCGTGTTCCAAAGTTATAACTTATTAACCTACATGACCGCGCTTCAAAACGTGACAACCGCAATGGAAATCACGCATGTAAATCAGGC
Source organism: Listeria grandensis FSL F6-0971 (assembly GCF_000525835.1). Taxonomy (GTDB): domain Bacteria; phylum Bacillota; class Bacilli; order Lactobacillales; family Listeriaceae; genus Listeria_A; species Listeria_A grandensis. Next base: position 663,335 of record NZ_AODD01000002.1, on the reverse strand, counting down.
AGATAAAAAACAATTCGCACTCGATATGCTTGCCAAAGTTGGTATTGACGAAAAAATGGCGCACCAAAAAGTCCTGACCTTGAGTGGCGGCCAGCAACAACGCGTCTCAATTGCCCGCGCATTGTGTTGCGAAACGGACCTTATCGTGGCAGATGAGCCGACTGGAAATCTCGACGAGAGAACCAGTAAAGAAGTCGTGACATTGTTCCAAGATTTAGCGCACAAAGAAGGTAAGTGCGTTATTATGGTAACGCATGATCCTGAAATCGCAAAAGTATCCGACGTGAAAATCACGATGAAGAATGGACAATTTGATGTGAAAGAGCAAGTCGCAGCCGTCCTATAAACAAAGAACGCAAAGCTTTTCATACCAGCTTTGCGTTCTTTATTTATTCAAAAAAGTGAAGGAAACGTCGATCCCAAATCATGCTATGATGCGCCATGATCGTTTTCGCATCTAGCAAGTCACTATCAGCCGTTGTATGCAATCCACGTGTCATGTAACAATCATAACCTAATCCATGCGCAAATCGGATCGTTGTATCCACACAATATTCCGTTTGAGCACCACAAAATTCGATTTTCTGCACATTTAAATTATCAAGGATAGTCGGTAACGCCGTTTTATAAAAGGAATTCGCATGTGTTTTGTTGATATATATGTCAGTAGGCCTATCATCAAGCATAGGCATCAAAGCCCAAGCGTCACTACCAATCACCACTAAAACATCACTTTGCACCATCTGTTCATTCCTTTCACGATTCATACTTCATAGGCAATCCCATTTTCTCCGCAAGAACAAGAAAGAACGCCTTATCAATTTCAAAATGACCATAGCGAAGAGAGGAACGGTATTTTTGCCATGCATCTAAAGTGGAGATATCATGCAGCGGAATCGCCTTGGCATCCGGAAAGAAATCAATATCTTTACGATAAGGTACAAACGTTTCGCTCATCGCAAATGGATAGACTTCTGCACCTTTCACACGCCCGATTGCCGTAAAACATTGCCGTTTCTCGTCCCCTCCGAGCGTTTGCTTGGGACTATAATAAACCAGCCAATCTCCCGGTTTCATCTGTTTCAGCGGTGCTTCTTTGCCATGGCATAACTGTGAAAACCCGCCCGCAACGCCTAGCTCCACATGATCTGCAGACGCAACACCAATCCAATATTTTGTCATTTAATCAACTTCTTTCGTTAAATCTATTTCTGTGAGTGATTGTTTTACAGTTGTGTGTCGCCACAAATAAATAAAAAAGTGGAGCGAGAGGCATCATGCCCGTATCTTAATGGGCAAGCCATCCATTCCCTCCTGCGCTTTATGTATGCGCACTTATTATAAATCGCACAATTATTTGTGTCAATTCATTAATAATTGACAAGAACCCGCCGTATCCTTTATAATTTCAAGTATCATACAATTAAAAATAGTGTGAGCCTAAAGAAGTACGCGCGTTTCCAAGAGAAGTGTTCCATTGGCTGGAAGAACACAAACGAGCAGGCGTTTTCTGTGCTAACTCACGTTTATTAAACTATTTTTCGTCTATTTCCGCGTTAAGGATTCTAAAGAGGTAATGATCAAGTCTTATATCATTGCAAACAGGGTGGTACCGCGAAAATATTCGTCCCTGTATTGCGAGACGATATAAGGCTTTTTGTTTTGTATCCATGCTCGCGCCAACCAAAAGGAGGAATAAAAATGAAACAATTATCGAGTGTTGAAGTAAGACAGATGTTCCTTGATTTTTTCCAGGAAAAAGGCCATAAAGCGGAGCCGAGTGCGCCGCTTGTACCAATCAATGATGCATCCTTATTATGGATTAACAGTGGAGTTGCAACGCTGAAAAAATATTTTGATGGAAGTGTGATTCCAGATAATCCACGTATTACGAACGCCCAAAAATCGATCCGTACAAACGATATCGAAAACGTCGGAAAAACTGCGCGCCATCATACATTTTTTGAAATGCTAGGCAACTTTTCAATCGGTGAATATTTTAAAGAAGAAGCGATTGTTTGGGCATGGGAATTTTTGACGAGCCCACAATGGATTGGCTTCGATCCTGACAAATTATACGTTACCGTTTATCCAGAAGATGAAGAAGCGAAGACGATTTGGAAGGAAAAGGTTGGCTTGACGGATGATCATATTGTGCCGATTGAGGACAATTTCTGGGATATTGGCGAGGGTCCAAGTGGCCCAGATAGTGAAATTTTTTACGATCGTGGGGAGGCTTATGGTAACGATACGACTGATCCAGAGCTATATCCAGGCGGTGAGAACGAGCGCTATTTAGAGATTTGGAACCTCGTATTCTCGCAATTTAACCACAATGCAGATGGCACATACACGCCACTACCAAAGAAAAATATTGATACTGGGATGGGGCTTGAACGTATGGTTTCGATCATTCAAGACGCACCAACCAACTTTGAAACGGATCTATTCATGCCGATTATTCGTGAAGTAGAGGCGATTTCTGGTGTGAAATATGGTCAAGATCCTGCAACGGACACAGCATTTAAAGTTATCGCGGATCATGTACGTACAGTAGCATTTGCCATTGGTGACAGCGCCTTGCCATCGAATGAAGGTCGCGGATATGTGTTGCGCCGCTTATTGCGTCGTGCCGTTCGCTACGCTAAAAACCTAAATATCAACGAGCCGTTTATGTACAAATTAGTGCCTGTCGTTGGTAAAATCATGAACAGCTACTACCCAGAAGTAGAGAAACAAACCGATTTCATCCAAAAAATTGTGCGCACCGAAGAAGAACGATTCCACGAGACACTAAATGAAGGCTTGGCTATTTTAGAAGAAATGATGGCTGCTGCAAAAGATTCTGGTCAAATGAGTGGTGCCGACATTTTTAAACTCTATGACACATTTGGTTTCCCCGTGGAATTAACCGAAGAATATGCAGAAGATAATGGTTTAACGGTAGATCACGCTGGTTTTGAAGCAGAAATGACGAAGCAACGTGATCGCGCGCGTAGTGCTCGTGCAGACGTTAAATCTATGAGCGTTCAAACAGAACTTCTAACAAGTTTGACTGAAAAGAGCGTTTTTGTTGGCTATGAAACAACATCGATTGCAACAGAAGTACTTTACATCATCAAATCAGGTAGCTTAGCAGAAAGCGCATCACGTGGTGAAAAAGTACAAGTCATCTTCAAAGAAACACCATTTTATGCAGAAAGTGGTGGACAAATCGCTGATCAAGGAACCATTAAAAAATCAGGTTTTAGCGCAGCGGTATTGAACGTCCAAAAAACGCCAAACAAACAAAATATTCATGAAGTCCGCATTGAAGAAGGTAGCTTAAATAAAGGCGATCAAGTGACGCTCCATGTAGACCAAGGATCCCGTCGTGGCATCGTAAAAAACCATACTGCGACACATTTACTTCACCGGGCCCTAAAAGATATCTTGGGCGAGCATGTCAACCAAGCCGGATCGCTCGTAGAACCGAATCGTTTACGCTTTGACTTCTCCCATTTCGGCCAAATTACCGAAGCCGAACTGCAAAAAATGGAACACGCTGTTAACCGCAAAATTTGGGAACAACTCACTGTTGACATCAAAGAAATGCCGATTAAAGAAGCGAAAGAACTTGGCGCGATGGCTCTATTCGGTGAAAAATATGGCGATGTTGTCCGCGTCGTTCGTATCGGTGACTACAGCATTGAACTTTGCGGTGGCTTGCACGTGAAAAACACATCCGAAATCGGTCTTTTCAACATCATTTCTGAGAGTGGTATTGGAGCAGGGACACGCCGTATCGAAGCCGTTACAGGCGAATCAGCTTACCGTTTCCTAAATCAACAAGAACACTACCTGAAAGAAACGGCGCACTTGCTGAAAACAACACCGAAAGAATCACCACAAAAGGTTGAACAATTGCATCAAGAAATGCGCGAATTAAAACGTGAAAACGAATCCTTATTAGCAAAACTTGCAAGTGCAGCGAGCGCAGATATTTTCAGCAATCCTGAGAAAGTTGGTGGCGTACCAGTCATCGCAAAACAAGTAAATGCGAAAGACATGAACCAACTTCGCCAATATATGGATAATTGGAAAGAAACAAAAGCAAGCGGGATCCTCGTTCTAGGAGCGGCACATGATGACAAAGTGAGCCTGATTTCTGCTGTTTCCGAAGACTTAATTAAAGACGGCTATCACGCTGGTAAACTATTAAAAGAAATTGCGACACGTTGCGGTGGTAACGGTGGTGGTCGCCCAGATACAGCTCAAGCTGGAGGGAAAGATCCAAAGAAACTTGCGGGGGCTTTGGCTTACGTAACAGAATGGGTGGCAGCGCAACAATAAATCACTAAAAGCTCCGCTGAGGTTTGGCGTTATAAGTCATGCTCGGATTAGACAACAAAAACTTTAAATAATTGGGTCAGCATCTTCTTTGTTATTTTCCGCTACTTAGTGTAGAATGAAATGTGGACAATAGTGATAACAATGGAAAAGAGGTGCTGATCAAAATGGCTTCTGATAAAACAATGTTTTATAGTTTTGGCGATGATTCTATTGAAGAAGATGTAAAAATTCTGATGGGGCAAGTCTATGTCGCTTTGGAAGAAAAAGGATATAATCCGATTAATCAGATTGTTGGTTATTTACTTTCTGGTGATCCAGCCTATATTCCGCGCCATAATGACGCCCGTAATTTGATCCGCCGTCTAGAGCGTGATGAAATTATTGAAGAATTAGTAAAGGCATACCTAAAAAACAATAAGATTGGTGACAAATGAGAACAATGGGATTAGATGTTGGCTCGGTGACTGTTGGTGTAGCCATTAGTGATGAGCTGGGGTGGACCGCACAAGGCATTGAGACAATCACAATAAATGAACGCGCTAAGCAATTCGGTTACGATCGCGTGAAAGAACTTGTAGCCGAATACGGTGTCACAAAAATTGTGGTCGGTTGGCCAAAAAATATGAACAACACGGTTGGTGAACGCGCCGAAGCTTCTGAAAAGTATGCCGAAGTGCTTGAAAATCGCGTTGGTGTTCCCGTTGTATTATGGGACGAGCGTCTAACAACTGCGGCTGCAGAACGAACTTTACTAGAAGCAGATGTTAGTCGTAAAAAGCGTAAGAAAGTCATCGATAAGCTTGCAGCCGTGATGATATTGCAATCTTATTTAGATTCTAATAATTAATTAAAAAGAGGTGTCCATTATGACAGAAAATCATGAACATGATCACGAACATATAACAGTAGTAGACGAAGATGGTAACGAGGAGCTTTACGCGGTTCTTTTCTCGTTCAATTCCGAAGAGTTTGAGAAATCATACGTACTTTACTATCCTGAAAGCGCGGAAGACGAAGAAGAAATTGAATTACAAGCTTCTTCATTCATCGAAAATGAAGATGGGACGCAAGGCGAATTAAAGCCTGTAGAAACAGAAGAAGAATGGGATATGATCGAAGAAGTATTGGCGACGTTTTTAGAAGACGAAGACGCTGAATAAATCGTTCAAAGCGCCTCTGAGGTCTAGCGTTTGAAAATAGGTTATTCTTAACTTGAAGAAAGAAGACGAGCGGTAAGCACTAGCCCAGTGCCCTATCGCCCGTCTTCTTTCATTTTTTCTACGCCAGTTTTGCGTTTTTTGACTATTCTTACGATCAAATATACCACAATCACGACTAAAAGTGCGAGCATGGCGTAGCTGATTGGACGGGTGTATTGTTCGACCACGCTCCAATTGGCGCCTAATTTGTAGCCTAAGTATGTTAGGAAGATGTTCCATGGGATGCAACCTAAAATGGTATATATGACGAATTTCCAAATATTCATGTTGGCGATACCTGCTGGAAGAGAAATGAAGGTACGAATGACCGGTAAAATACGTCCGAAAAATACTGCAGATGCTCCATATTTCTGGAACCAGTGCTCTGCCAGGTCGAGATGTCCTACATTTAAGAAAATATATTTCCCGAATTTTAAAACAAGTGCTCGCCCACCAAATTTTCCGATATAATAAGCGATAAGAGAGCCAACGAGGTTTCCGGAAATTCCTGCAAAGACGACAAGCCAGAAATTTAAGTCACCAGCTTCTGCCATGAAGCCACCAAAGAGCATAACGACTTCACTTGGAAGCGGGATACAAACACTTTCAATCACCATTGCCCAGAAGATTCCCCAGTGCCCGAATAGGTCGATTAAGGTCATGACAAAATTTTGTAATGCTTCAACAATAGAATGTAACATAGATAGCCTTCTTTCACTTCAAATTCAACCGTTTAATTATAGCTCTCATTATAGCCAAATTTGTCGAAAACGTCACGAATTTATATTTTTATTATAATCTAGTTGAACTCTAGTAGTGATTACCGTTATAATGGAATAGGTAATGTTTTTTAGAGACGAATGAAAGAGGTTTAAATATGAAAAAATCCAAGAGCAAGATGATCACGATTATTATCTCAAGTATAGCCGTGGTATTGGTTGCACTCACTGTTGGGGGCTACTTTTACGTTAATTCACAACTCCAAGCGGTTAATGCCGCGAGCCAAAAATCAGTGATTGTCAATATTCCTAAAGGCTCCAAAATATCGGAAATTGGAGATATCCTCGAAGAAAACAATGTTATTAATAGCAGTATGATTTTTACGTACTATGTAAAATATAAAAACGAAACGAACTTAAAAGCCGGGAAATATAAATTAAGTCCATCGATGACGGTGGAGCAAGTGGTGAATGAGTTGAAGAAAGGCCAAGTAATTGCGCCATCTAAACTTATTATTCCAGAAGGCTACACACTAGATCAAATTGCCGATCGCATGGTCAACTATCAACCAACCTTGAAAAAGGAAGATATTTTAAAAACGATGGACGATAAGGCGTTTATTAACGAATTAATCACAAAATATCCAGATACTGTAACGAATGATGTCTTAGCGGCAAACATTAAGCATCCATTGGAAGGCTATCTCTATCCAGCAACCTATGAATATAGTGATAAAACGGATATCAAAACAATGTTATCAGATATGGTTCAAGCAACAGACACAAACATTCAACCATATAAAGCAGAGCGCACTAAGCAAAAGATGTCGGTGCATAAATTCTTGACCATGTCTTCTCTCGTAGAAAAAGAAGCGACGGCCAATGTGGATCGCAACAAAATTTCGAGTGTTTTCTACAATCGATTGAAAGTAAACATGCCGCTGCAAACCGACCCAACCGTTCTTTACGCATTAGGCAAACATAAATCGCGGACGTTGTATCAGGATTTGAAGGTCGACTCACCGTATAACACCTACAAAAATAAAGGCTTGCCACCGGGTCCGATTTCTAATAGCGGTCAAACATCGATGAAAGCCGCTTTACATCCAACACAAACGGATTACCTTTACTTTTTAGCGAACCAAAAAACGGGTCAAGTGTACTTTTCAAAAACGCTGGAAGAACATAACAAATTAAAAGAAGAGCACATTACAAACAATCAATAAATAGCATGATAAGCGTTTGTCTTTCGTCTGGAATAGGGCGCGGGGGGCAGGCGCTTATCATTGGTCTATTAAAGGGGATTTAGAGCAGTGAATGATACGTTAATTCATAATTACTTGCTTTCACATATTCCAGAACGCAAGCCGTTTTTCATGGAATTGGAAGCTTATGCAAAGGAAAATGAAGTACCAATTATGGAAGTCGACTCGATGCATTTCATGTTACAGATTATGCAAATTCAGCAACCTAAGCGGATTTTAGAAATAGGAACGGCGATTGGCTATTCCGCGCTTCGAATGGCAGATGCCTTGCCGGATGTACATATCGTTACAATGGAACGCGATCCAGTTCGTTATGAGCGAGCATGGCATAATGTGCGGGCTTTTGGCGCTGAGAATCGGATTGAGGTGCTGCTCATGGATGCTTTAGAAGACAGTTCGATCGTACTAGAGAAAGAGAATTTTGATGCGATTTTCATCGATGCAGCTAAAGCGCAGTACGCCAAGTTTTTTAATGTATATATCGATAAATTAGCACCAAATGGCGTGATCTATAGTGATAATGTACTTTTCAAAGGGTTGGCATTGCACGATTCCCCACGAGCGCAACAGAAACAGCGCGTTTCGAGAAAGATGCGCGAGTTTAATGATTGGCTTTTACAAAATCCAGATTTCATTACGACGACTGTTCCACTTGGGGATGGCCTTGCGATTAGTCGCAGAAAGGAAGGCGCAAAGTGACGAAGAAAAAGCCGATAGTAGTTGGTGTAACGGGAGGTAGCGGTTCGGGGAAAACAAGTGTCAGCAAAGCGATTTATGATCATTTCACAGGGCATTCGATTTTGATGTTAGAACAAGATTTTTATTATAAAGACCAAGCTGAGATGGCTTTTGAAGAACGTTTAAAAACGAATTATGATCATCCGCTCGCTTTTGATACAGATCTTTTGATTCGTCATGTAAAACAGCTATTACATTATGAGGCGATTGATAAACCCGTATACGATTACGAACTTTATACACGCTCGAGCGAAATTATACACCAAGAACCGAGAGAAGTTATCATTTTGGAAGGTATTTTAATTTTGGAAGATCCAAGGTTACGCGATCTAATGGACATCAAAGTATATGTGGATACAGATGACGATATTCGGATTTTACGAAGGATGGTTCGCGATGTAAACGAGCGCGGTCGGACGATGGAATCCGTTATTGAGCAATATTTAACCGTGGTAAAACCGATGTATCAAAAATTCATTGAACCAACAAAAAAGTATGCTGATATTATCATACCAGAAGGCGGCGAAAACAAAGTTGCCATCGATTTAATGACTACAAAAGTAGCTGCAATTCTAGAAACAAAGCGATGATACAACGCTACGACTTGTAATTACACGTGAATTAAGATAAAATTTCACTATTGGACAAAAATTTGCTGGACATTTCCTGATAATCGTGTTAATCTTTCAGGCGTAAAGTAAATACATGTTGAGGTGCGGGAGGCAAAAACTTTCCGTACTTTTCTAAATAACATAATGATGAAGGAGAGAAAGAATTTGGCTACAGAAAAAGTATTCCCAATGACATTAGAAGGTAAAGCAAAATTAGAAAATGAACTAACTGATTTAAAAACAGTAAAGCGTAAAGAAGTCGTAGAACGTATTAAAATTGCCCGTAGCTTCGGCGATCTTTCGGAAAACTCCGAGTACGATTCAGCAAAAGACGAGCAAGCTTTCGTAGAAGGTCGCATTACAACGCTTGAAAACATGATCCGAAACGCCCAAATCATTGATGCAAGTGCGATGAGTGGCGAGGTAGCGCTAGGAAATTCTGTTACTTTCAAAGAACTACCAAATGGTGACGAAGAAACGTACACAATCGTTGGTAGTGCAGAAGCAGATCCATTCGAAGGCCTTATCTCCAACGACTCACCGATTGCAAAAGCATTATTAGGTTGCAAAGAAGGCGACGAAGTATCGATCCAAACACCAGGTGGCGAAATGAACGTCAAGATCACAAAAATTAGCGCTTAACATAAGGAAGATCCGGTTGCTTGCATTCATAGGAGGGGAATTTTCCTAGCGATGAACAACAGGAAAACAAGAAAGTAACGCAAAACCTCTGGAGAAGCGAGAATGGCTTAGATTCTAGGCAAAGGGGAGTAACAGGGCGGAGCATACTGGAGTATGTGAGCACTGGAACGGAGGTCTTTAACGACGAAAATAAGCCGTTCTCGCTTCCCCAGACAGATGTAAGGTGGTGGCATAATGGACAAGAAATCACAAAAGGATGAGCAGCGACGCATTGCCGAAAATCAAGTAGAGGCATCACGTTCGGAGCATAATAGCAAGCATAAAAGAACAGGCATTACATTGAATGTACTTATTATATTAGTTTCCTTAGCAATTGTTGGTGTTTTGTGGCTTGTTTTTTTTTTTAACGGCTGATGATTCGAAAGAACCGACAGAGACAAAATCAAAAACGGAGCAGACACAAAAGGCAGACGAGGCGAAAAAGGACGATACAAAGCCAAAAGAGGCCGAAAAACCAAAAGAGACGACGGAAAAAAGTGATGATCCCAATGTGTCACAAGTTATCAAAAAAGATTGGAAACCTGTTGGAACGGAGCAAAAGGGCGATCACGTGAATTCCTATGAAATGAAGAGTCAGGATTGGGAAGAAAAAGTAAACGCATTTTCGAAAGCCACTGGCATTGACAAGGGTGATATGACTATTTGGTATGTAGGTCGCGGTGAAGACCCAGCCACGCAATCGATTGGGACTGTCACAACCAAATCAGACCCAGACACAGCTTTCCGCGTATATATTACTTGGGTAGATGGCGAAGGCTGGAAACCAACGAAGGTAGAAGAACTGAAAACGAACGATAAGAAAAATTAGAAGATGCTGTGCTTTGGATGATTATCCCTTCGAAGCACAGTTTTTTTAAATGGGAGGGTACATTAGAATGGAGAAAATAGCGATTATTGGCGCGATGGAAGAAGAAGTAACGATTTTACGTGATCAAATGACGAAGCGTGTGGAGACGACGATTGCAGGGGCGGTTTTTTATGTTGGTGAACTAGCTGGCAAAGAGGTTGTTTTGCTAAAATCGGGAATTGGTAAGGTAAATGCAGCGCTGTCGACGACGTTATTGTGTGATCATTATGATATTTCATTAATTATAAATACAGGATCTGCTGGTGGTATTGGGGCTGATCTGGAGGTTGGGGATGTGATTATTTCCGACCACTTAGCATATGGCGACGTGGATGCAACCGCATTTGGTTATACATATGGGCAAGTACCACAGATGCCGGCGCTCTATCAGGGCGATGACGCGGCGATGCGGATAGCACAGCAAATTTACCAAGAAAATTTTTCGGAAGGAAATAAGGCGGTATACGGGCTTGTGGTGACAACGGATTCCTTCATTCACCGCCCAGATCAACGAGAGCTGATTACGACATTCTTCCCGGAGGTCAAAGCGGTAGAAATGGAAGCTTGCGCGATTGCCCAAGTTGCGTATCAGTTTGATGTACCATTTTTGATTGTTCGTGCGCTTTCAGATGTTGCGGATAGCGAGGCTAGTGTTTCTTTTGACGAATTTTTGGTGACGGCAGCGAGAAATTCTTCTGCATGTATCGTGAAACTGTTGGAACAATTGTAACGCTAGGTATTTGAAAATGCCCACCGATTTAGATCTTGAGAATCGGCGGGCATTCGTTATTTAAACCAAGTCATTTGTTAATGCAAGGAACTCTTCCACATCTCCAACTGCAATTTCTAAGGCACTTTCCCAGAAATCAGGCTTTGTTAAATCGATATCAAGATGCTTTTGTGCGAGTTGTTCGGTTGTCATCGCGCCAGTGTCTTTCAATAAGGCGATATACTTGTCTTCATAGCTACTTCCTTCTGCAAGTGCTTGGTGATAAATACCAAGGGAGAACAAGTAACCGAACGTATACGGAAAATTATAAAATGGCACATCGGCAATGTAAAAGTGCAATTTAGATGACCAAAATTGTGAATGGTATTCGGATAACGCGTCTTTATAGGCTTCACGCTGGGCTTCTTCCATCAAAGCATTCAGGCGATCAGCAGATACGATTCCTTCTTTGCGAGCTTCGTAGAAACGTGTTTCGAATAGGAACCGAGCGCGAATATCCATGAAGAAGGCGATGCTCCGGCCAATTTTATCTTCCAAAAGAATAATTTTTTCCTCTTTTGCTGCGGCCTCTTTCACAGACGCATCTGCAATGATCATTTCAGCAAAAGTAGAAGCGGTTTCGGCTACATTCATGGCGTAGTTGGTGTTTTCGAAAGGCTCCTCGCGAATGACGTGAGAATGAAAGGCATGCCCCAGCTCATGTGCCAGTGTGGCGACAGTTCCAGGAGCGCCATCATATGTCATAAAAATACGGCTTTCTTTCTCTTCGGGGAAGTCTGTGCAAAATCCACCTGGACGCTTATTATCACGATCCTCCGCCTCAATCCATTGCTGCTCAAATGCATGTTTGGCGAACGTTGCCATTTTAGGACTAAATTTTGCGAACTGTGTCAAAATAAAATCGGCACCTTCTTGGTACGTATATTTTTTCGGTTCGGAATCTAGGGTAAGTGGCGCGAAAACATCATGGAAACTTAATTTTTCGATGCCAAATAGTTTGGCTTTCCGATTTAAAAACGACACAAAAGTTGGTTTGTTTCTTTCGATGACATCCCACATTGTTGTCAACGTTTTCTCGTCAAGACGGTTGATATCTAACGGTTCAGATAAGACATTATCCCATCCGCGCGTACGGTAAACAGCAAGGCGGAAACCGGCTAAATGGTTTAACGTATCGCTAAATAGTTGAGATTTTTCCTGCCATGCTTTTCCGTATGCTTCAAAAACAGCGACACGAACGGCTCGATCAGGATGGCTTAATAAATTCAAGGCTTGACCGGCGGAGACCAATTTTTCTTCCCCATCGATGACAACAGGCACACGAATAGTCGCAACTACTGTATCATAATGATCAGACCAACCACGATAGCCGTCCACATTTAGCGCATTAATGACCGCTTCCTCTTCGCGCGTTCCTTTTTTCTTACGGTTGTCGCGAGCTTCATTTAAGACGAAGGCGATTTCATCCAAGCCATTTTCTTGTAGCAGGGAAGTCCACAGCGTGTCAGGAACGAGGGCGAATTTCTCATGCCATTCATTTTCGATCGTTTCTAAGTCCGATAATTGTCGGTAGACGTCGCCGGTTAATTCGACAGCTTTCAAATCGCGCGTATCTGCTGATGAGAGACACTCAAGAAAAGCAGCTGCGTTCATAAGTTGTTTTGTAATCACGGCATTTTGATTGATTAACAGTAAAAATTCGCTTACATCATCTTTATTTTCAGGAATCGGCCAATCACTGACCGCTTGTTTAAATAATGCTATTTTTTCCGTTGTGTCGGCAAGTGTTTCGGTGAGCGCCGCGGAGCCACTACCACCCGAATAAATCGAGTCTAAATCCCAGATTAAAGCATAGTTTTTCGACATAATAATCCCCCTAGATTTCGGTATTTTCCACTTTATTATAGCACTTATCACAGATTTTTTTGTAAAATAAGCAGAAAGATGTTAAAATTTATAAGGATTAGATGTAAGTGTGACTGCCCTAGCGTATAGCTGGACGATGTCAAATTCGCTTTTTAACCAATTAAACAAAAAGAGGTGCCTATTTTGCTAAAAAATTTCTCACCGGATAAAATGTTAACATCGCCATTTGGTATTACCGCGGACCAATTGCGAAAAATGGGGAAAACGACGGTATTAACAGATTTAGACAATACGTTACTCGCTTGGGATCAATTGGATGCAACCGATGAGATCTCCAACTGGTTTCGTGTTTTAGAAGAAGAAGGCATCAAAGTTATGATCGTATCTAATAATAATGAAGAACGTGTGAAACGTGTGGCTATCGCAACCAAGATTCCTTATTTAGCAAAAGCGAAAAAGCCGCTTTCTACCTCGTTTCAAAAAGCGCTGAACGATCTGGGCTCGGCGCCGGAGGAAACAGTGATGATTGGCGATCAAATTATGACAGATATATTCGGTGGTAACCGCCAAAAATTGACGACCATCTTTGTGCGACCAGTAAAAGACACAGATGGCTTTGCAACGAAGTTTAATCGCTTTATGGAGCGCATTATTTTAAAGAGACTAGCTAAAAAATCAGAATTAAAATGGGAGGATTCTCTGTGATCGAAGAACTAAGATGTATTGGCTGTGGAGCCGTGATTCAAACAACTGATAAAACAAAACCAGGCTACGCGCCAGAATCATCACTTGAGAAAGAAGATATTATTTGCCAGCGTTGTTTCCGATTGAAACATTATAATGAAATTCAAGATGTGCCGCTGACCGATGATGATTTTTTAAAAATATTAAACCAATTAGGAACAAAACAAGCGCTAATCGTTTACGTGGTCGATATTTTTGACTTTGACGGCAGTTGGTTGCCAGGTTTGCACCGCTTTGTCGGGAATAATCCGGTCTTGCTTGTCGGTAATAAGGCCGATTTGTTGCCTAAATCATTGAAACGCGAACGATTGACGCAGTGGATGCGTGGTCGTGCTCGCGAACTCGGCCTAGCACCAACGGATTGCGTACTAGTTAGCGCGGAAAAAGGGCATTCCTTTGACGCCTTACTTGAGAAAATTGAAGAAGAGCGCGCGGGTCGTGATGTTTTTGTCGTCGGTTGTACGAATGTTGGGAAATCAACACTTATCAACCGAATTATTAAAGTTGCGACGGGGGAAAATGATGTGATTACGACATCGCAATTCCCAGGCACAACACTGGATAAAATCGAAATTCCACTTTCAGATGGTAGTGTTCTTGTAGACACTCCGGGAATTATCAATCATCACCAAATCGCGCACGTGATCGATGCTAACACACTCAAAATCGTATCACCGAAAAAAGAAATCAAACCTGTCGTATTTCAACTCAACGAAGAACAAACACTTTTCCTTGGCGCTTTAGCACGATTTGACTATACAAGTGGTGGTAGAAGATCTTTTGTTGTCTACACGTCTAATAATCTGATGATTCACCGAACGAAGCTCGAAAAGGCCGATCACCTGTATGAAACACAGGCCGGGAAACTGCTACAACCACCGGGTGAAGCGGATATCGAGACTTTGCCGAAGCTTGTTCCGTACACTTTTTCGGTCAAAGAAAAAGCCGATATCGTTTTCTCTGGACTTGGTTGGATCACCGTCCTAGAAGGCGGCGCAAAAGTGACTGCTTGGGTTCCAGAAGGTGTTAACGTCAGCATTCGTCGCTCAATTGTATAAGGAGGCTTTCGCGTCTATGAAAAAGTTATATTGTGTCATCGGAAATCCGATTGCGCATTCGTTGTCGCCTGCTATGCATACTGCTTTACTTGAAAAGAACCATTTGGACGCAAGTTACGTTCCATTTTTAATAACAAAAGAAACTTTCACTGCCGCTATTCAAGGCTTGAAGGCGCTTGGTATCAGTGGTTTTAATATTACAAGCCCGTTCAAAGAGGCGATTATTCCGTTTTTAGATGTGCTTGATCCTGAAGCAGAAGCTTGTGCTGCGGTAAATACGGTCGTTGTAAAAGACGGTCGCTGGACGGGTTACAATACGGATGGTGCCGGTTACCTAGAAGGATTGAGGAGTATTAGACCGATTACAAACGCCGATCAAATTTTAATACTTGGTGCTGGTGGTGCAAGCAAGGCGATATTTCAAGCACTTTCTCACCATACAGAAGCCAATATTGTGGTGGCGAACCGAACAGTGGAAAAAGCAGAGAAAATGGTGGTGGGGACGCGACATCAAGCCATGCGTTTATCCGAGGCCGAAGCGAATCTCGCTATTTTTACAATCGTTATTCAGACAACCTCAGCTGGGCTCACAGAAGAGAACGCAGAACTTCCGATCACATTAGATAATCTAACTGCTGGAACCATTGTTTCCGATATCATCTACAATCCTGCGGAAACACCATTTTTAAAAATAGCGAAGTCGCGCGGTGCCACGATTCAAAATGGTCTACCGATGTTCGTCAACCAAGCAGCGATTGCGTTCCAATTATGGACAGGAATAGAAGCAGACCGCAATCTCATGCGAAACATTGTATTGCAAGAAATAGGAGGAAAATAATGCTAACAAATACACAAAAACGTTTTTTACGTAAAGAAGCTCATGATATCGACGCCATTTTTCAAGTTGGAAAAGGTGGGGTATCGCCAAATTTGGTTAAACACGTCGCAGAAGCCATTGAAGTTCGCGAATTAATCAAAATCTCGATTTTACAAAATTGCGAGCAACCAAAAGAAGAGGTTGCCGAAATGGTCAGTGCGCGTTCTGGCTCCGAAGTCGTCCAAGTTATCGGTCGCACGATTATTCTTTACAAAGAGTCAAAAAATAAAAAACAAATCCAACTGCCGTAAGAAGGTGTTCTGATTTGAAAGCAAAAATCGGTATTTTAGGTGGCACGTTTGATCCCCCACATCACGCCCATTTAATAATCGCGAACGAAGCTCGTATTAAACTAGGCCTTGAGAAAATTATTTTCTTACCGAATGCGATTCCCCCGCACAAACAAGAGAGCGGGCTTACAAGCAATGCCAATCGATTAAAAATGATCGAACTCGCTATTTCAGATAATTCCTTTTTTTGAAGTGGATGATCGCGAAATGCGCCGATCTGGCAAGTCTTATACGTATGATACGATGATTGAGATGACAAAGGAGTTTCCAAATGCCGCTTTTTCCTTTATAATTGGCGGAGACATGGTTGAATATCTGCCGAAGTGGTATCATATTAATGAACTGATAAAACTTGTGAACTTTGTTGGCGTTAATCGACTCATTACGATGGGGATGCGCTCTATGCTATTGCGGAGATTCGTGTTCCAGCGATGGATATTTCGTCCTCGATGTTGCGGGAACGTTTGAAAGCCGGTTTGCCGATCGACTACTACGTTCCAAATCGAGTAAGCAAGTATATAAAGGAGCATCATTTATATGAATAGAGAAGAAGTATTGGAAGCACTGAGAGAAGCAATGCCAGAGAAACGTTATGTCCACACGCTTGGCGTCGAAAAAACAGCGCTAGAACTTGCTGATCATTACAAAATTGACCGCGATCAAGCAAGCACAGCAGCTCTTTTACATGATTATGCAAAATACATGAACAAAGAAGAAATGATGGGCATCATGGTGGAGCAAAAAATGGATCCGAAACTGTTTACGTACAATCAAGAATTGTGGCATGCACCAGTTGGCGCGTTTTTCGCGAAAACAAAATTTGGTGTAGAGGACGAGGTTATCCTAAGTGCAATCGCTTGTCATACAACTGGTAACGCAGCGATGAGCACATTGGATAAAATTCTGTATTTGGCAGACTACACAGAACCAAATCGCTCATTTCCAGGCGTATACAAAGCTCGCAGACTTTCTTTTGATTCTTTAGATAACGCTATGCTATTTGCTTTGTCGAATACAATCACGTTTTTAGTTACGAAAAGACAACCCATTTTTCCAGATACATTCGAAGCTTACAACTATTTTGCACGTTTACAATTTGAAGGTGAGGTATAACTATTGAAAAGTCATGATTTATTAATGTTAACCGCAAAAGCGGCGGACGACAAGCGCGCAGAGGACATTCTGGCGTTAAATATGCAAGGGCTATCCGCATTTGCCGATTATTTCGTCATTTGTCACGGTAATTCCGACAAACAAGTACAAGCTATTGCCCAAGAGATTAAAGAACAAGCGCATGAAAATGGCGTAGATATCAAACGTTTAGAAGGCTTTGACGCTGCTAAATGGGTCTTACTTGATCTGGGCGATGTGATAGTCCATGTTTTCCATAAAGACGAACGTAGCTACTATAATTTAGAAAAACTTTGGGGAGACGCTCCGTTAGAAGATGTACGCGAAGCCTTCACGATATAATTAAAACGAAGGAGAATGGGACAAACCTCATTTTTTGACAAAATAAGCAGAAAATCACGAATCCCATCTTTTCGGGTAGGACGTGAATTTTGCTAGTCGCAAATCGAACGAGAGCGTTTGTATTCAGGGGATTTGGTGTAAGCCGAAAACAGAGTGTGTGCTGTACATGCTGACTGACAATAGGAGGGAGTAGTTTTTCCGACCATGTGAGAAGTTAAGCGGTAAGTCCGCCAAATCCCCCCAAATGCGAGAGCTTGTCGCCGGTTTATTTGAGTTATGTCCCTGACTTTTTGTTACGAAGGGAGAAATTACATATGAGTTATGAATATTTTCCAAATTTCTATGACGCTCTGATGGACGAGGAGCTGTACGACAACTGGTTTACCTTCGCAACGCCTTATTTACCGAGGAAAGGTGGAAAAGTGCTTGACGTCGCTTGTGGGACTGCTGAGCTTGCTGTACGTATGGCTAAGCGTGGCTTCGAAGTGACAGGCATTGATTTGTCAGAAGAAATGCTGAGTGTAGCGAGTGACAAAGCGTTTCAAGAAGATGTCTCGATATTATTGTTACAACAAGACATGTCGGAAATGGAGCAACTGGGCGACTACGATTTGGTCACATGCTTTTGCGATTCATTGAACTATTTAGAAACCGAGGAAGCTGTGCATGGCACTCTGCTGAGCGTCTACAAGAACCTAAAAGCGGATGGTGTTTTTTTATTTGATGTCCATTCTGTTTACAAAATCGATCATCTTTTTAAAAATTATAGTTATGGGGATAGCGACGAAGAAATTTCTTGTATTTGGAACTCTTTCGAAGGTGAGTTTCCTCATTCAGTGGAACATGAGCTGACGTTTTTTAAACAAAATCTAGATGGAAGCTATCATCGATACGATGAATTACATAAAGAACGTACGTATCCTGTGGAATGGTACCAAAAAGCGATCCATGATGCTGGATTTAGTAAAATAAAAATTTGCGCTGATTTTACGGATTTTGAACCCACAAAAACAAGCGAAAGAATCTTTTTCATATGCGAGAAATGACTTTTACCTGTCATTTCTCTTTTTTTTTATGTTGGAAGGGAAATTGCGACAACAAAGGATAAATGGAAGAAAGAGCGAATATAAATACTAAAGGCAGGTGATAAATATGATGGAGAAATGGCAAGCATATAAGAAATACATCATTGGTATAGGTGTGTTATTAGTTGCTGTTGGTCTGTTCTTTTTTGCGCAAGATCAAGAAGAACAACCTGTTGCGCCGACATCCGTTGTAGCCAAAGAGGAGCCTACAACAAAAGCGGAGAAAACACCCGAAATCGCTGCAAACAAGAAGCTGATTGTAGATGTGAAAGGGGCTGTTAACAAGCCAGGAGTCTATGAATTGGCAGCGGATAGCCGTGTGAAGGACGCGATTTTAAAAGCAGGAGGATTGTCTCCAGAAGCTGATGTGCGGCTCCTTAATATGGCGCAAAAAGTAACAGATGAAATGGTTATTTACGCTGGGAAAGTAGGGGAAGAAGGACTACAGCCAGTAACAACGGCGGGATCGGACACAACCACTAGTAGTGATACTCAAAAAATAAATATCAACACAGCAGATATTACGGCTCTACAAACCATTCCGGGAATCGGAGCGGTCAAGGCACAGGCTATCGTAGACTACCGCGAAAAAGAAGGGCTATTTACGACCATTCAAGACCTTGCGAAAGTGTCAGGAATTGGTGCGAAAACAGTAGAACGATTAAGCGAACATATTACAGTCGAGTGATAAAGCTGTTGACGAGGCGAATTCGAAAAGCATATACTTAAAGCATCAACCTTTAAAGGAGCGACAAATATGCAAAGAATAGCTTGGGATCAATTCTTTTTGGCGCAAAGCCATCTAATATCTTCTAGAAGTACTTGTACACGCCTTATGGTCGGAGCAACAATTGTTCGTGATAAACGTATTATTGCAGGTGGATATAACGGTTCGATCGCTGGTGGGGATCATTGTGATGAAGAGGGCTGCTACGTCGTGGAAGGTCATTGTATTCGTACGATCCATGCCGAAATGAACGCGATACTTCAATGTGCTAAATTTGGTGCATCGACGGATAATGCAGAGATGTATGTCACACATTTTCCTTGTGTTGCTTGTTGTAAATCCATTATACAAGCAGGGATTAAAGCGGTTTATTATGCGAAAGACTATAAAAATCATCCTTATGCGATTGAACTTTTTGAGCGTGCCGGTGTCGTTGTTAAAAAAGTGCCCTTCGATGAACACGTGCTAAACAATACGGCTCAGATGGAACAGACCGTTATCCAGACTGTGCAAGAAGTTTTACAACAAGAAGACGTTTCACAAGAGACTATTTTACACCTAGAAGATAGGCTACGACAACAATTTTTGAAATAAAGTGAGGTGAGGATTATAGAGCGTCTATATTTGACGGCAACAATCGCTATTATCCTCGCTGTAATATGTGTTTTTATCTCGGTGAAAACCCTCCTGTTACTTGGCGTGTTACTGATTATTTCGCTCGTTTTTAAGCGTTCTAAGCTAGTAGTTTTTTTCAGCCTTACGCTTGTAGCAGGCGTTTTTTTTCTGGTTTGCAGATAGTCAGAACCGTTCGCAGCATGAAGCTGGTGCACTGGAAGCTGTAGTCACTTTAAGCGATGGTATCGTAATTGATGGCGATGCTTTTCGAGCACAAGTGGTATATCAAGATGAACGATTTCAACTAAGTTACAAAATGACAAGTGAACAAGAGCAACAAGCGCTTAAAAAGCTGAAATACGGTGATCAGCTACATGTCAATGCCGAATTAGAAGCACCAGAAAAGAATCGGAATCAAGACCAATTCAACTACCAAGCATTCTTGTATAGGAAGCACATTCACTGGCTACTCAAAGCAAATATGATCCAACCAGTTACTTCGAAAAGCGCCACATGGCTCTATACTTTGAAAAATTTTCGGAAAAATCAATTGGAAAAAATAGATGCAGAAATGGATAATAAAATATCACCGTATGTAGCATCACTTGTTTACGGCGATCGATCTTATGTAGATACATCGGTTTATGAAAGCTATCAACGCTTGGGAGTAGTTCATTTATTGGCTATTTCTGGGTTACATGTTAATCTTATTGTTGCTGGCTTTTTATTAGTACTACGTCGTCTAGGATTTCAAATTGAGAAAACGGCGATCATGATGATCTGTTTATTGCCGTTATATTGCCTCATGACCGGCGGCAATGCACCAGTTGTTCGTGCTGCAATTATGACAATTTGCTTAATGGCTGGCAGGTTATCACCAGTTCGAGTTACATCGCTTCAAGCGCTATGCTTTAGCTTTATTTTTGTCTTTTTATTCAATCCATATTGTGTCTTCGAAATCGGATTTCAGCTTTCGTATGCTGTTTCTTTCGCAATTATTCTATCAGGGCGAAAGATCATGCGAAAGACGTCTTCTACCCTACTAAATACCCTCTATATATCCTTGATCTCTACCGTATCTGGAATTGCGATCATGAGTTACCATTTCTATGAATTTTCTATTGTTGGTGTATTTCTAAATATCTTGTATGTACCGCTATTTACCTTTATTCTTTTACCGCTTAGTTTTCTAGCAATATTTTTCATGAATCTAATGCCAATCATGCTCGCTATACCATCAACTATGATGAAAGTAGCGGTTACCGTATCTGAAGCACTTGCCACCGTGCTACAAAAGATCCCATTTACAACCTGGATTACAGGCAGGCCTAGCAATATTTCGTTGGTATTGCTCATTATGCTCACTTTCTATTTCTTTTACAAATGGGAGAAAACAGGAAAAGCATATCGTTATTTAATCCCTGTATGTATATGCCTTTTTTTAGGCACGTTTAATTTTACGGGAAAAGTGTCATTTATTGATGTTGGTCAAGGAGATAGCGTCTTGATCCAACTTCCTTGGAATAGGGGCAATTATGTCATTGACGTAGGTGGCCAAATGGCTTTTGAAAAAGAGCAGTGGGCAGAAAGAAAAGAGCCATTTTCGGTTGGAAAGAACATCGTGACGCCCGTTTTAAAAGCGAATGGGATTTCGACACTAGATAAGTTAATTGTGACGCATAGTGATGCAGACCACATGGAAGGACTGATTGATGTCGGCGGAGCTATGCATATTAAAGAACTAGTCTATGCAGAAGGTGGGGAAACAAAAAGTATTATGCAAAAAGCCTTAAAAGCACTCCCAAAGATTCCTCAAAAAGCGGTATTAGCAGGGTATAGTTGGATGAAAGGGGATGCTACGTTTCAAGTTATTAGCCCTATACAAAAAGGCGAAGGTGGTAATAACGATTCCATTGTCATAACAGCGGTTCTAGATAATAAAAGATGGCTATTTACTGGAGATATTGAGAAGGAAACGGAGCTCGCATTACTCGAAAATCCATTAATAAAGGCTGATATCTTAAAAGTTGCGCATCACGGCAGCAAAACATCTACGACACCAGCCTTTATCGAACAGGTAAAACCAACAATCTCTATCATTTCTTGCGGACTGAATAATCGCTTCGGACACCCGCGAGAAGAAACTTTAGAAACGCTAGAAAAAGCAAATACAACCATCTACCGTACAGATTTACAAGGAGAGATTATATACACTTTTTCAAAAGGCTTTACTTTTGGCTTAGAATGATTTAGCACTTGCGAAATACGTCTTCTTGATTTACGATGGATAGAGATATTATTGAGAAGGCGAGGACGAATCATGATTGCAGAATGGAAGAAGATAGAGAAAAAACAATTTGCATCTGTATACTTGATTATTGGAACAGAAGACTATATTATCAACGAAACAAAGAAGCGTCTGGTTGCCAATATTTTAGATGCAGAAGATACTGATTTTAATTATGCCAATTTTGATTTAGATGAAACGGCAATTGAGCAAGTTATTGAGGAAGCTGAAACAATACCATTCTTCGGTGACCGTCGACTCATCATTGCGGCTAATCCTTCTTTTGTGACAACGGAGAAGGCGAAGAGTAAAATAGAGCACCGGACTGCACGATTAGAAGATTACTTGAATGAACCAGTAGATTACTCCATTTTGGTCATCATCGCTCGGGTAGAAAAGCTAGATGAACGAAAAAAATTGACAAAACTGCTAAAAAAACAAGCGACAGTCATTGATGCTAAGCGACCTAATGAAGCCGAGTTAAAGAAATGGTTGCAAGAAATCAGCAACACAAATGATTTTCAAATGGATAGTGTTGCGACAGATCGATTAATAGAGCTGACAGGTGGCCAATTAACAACAGTGATGAATGAGCTAGATAAACTAATGCTCTATAAGTTAGAGGAGCGTATAATCCGCGTTTCAGATGTGGAGGGACTTGTTGTGCGATCGCTCGAGCAAAATATCTTTTTGTTGCTCGACAAAATGATCGCTCTAGACATAAGTGGGGCGCTAAGTATTTATTATGATCTGCTAAAGCAAAAAGAAGAGCCAATAAAAATATTGGCGCTGATTGCTAGTCAATTCCGTTTGCTGACTCAAATTAAATTATTAGAAAAACAAGGCTTCAGCCAACAGCAGGTTGCTCAAAAATTGAAAGTTCACCCATTTAGAGTCAAAATTGGTGCGCGACAAGCAAAAAGTTTTTCATATCAAGAATTGACAGCAACACTCGAAAGGTTGGCAGAAATGGATTATGAAATGAAGACAGGTTACGGGGATAAAGCACAGAAATTAGAATGGTTTTTGTTCTCGCTACAAGACCAGAAGCAGAAACAAGTGAAGTGATCGTTGGGTTTTGTCTAGGGTTTCCTGTCCCTAGACAAACAAAAAAACACCACACGACAGTGCGATGTTTTTGCGATTTACAATCGTATTATTTAGCTAGTTTTTTAGCTAAGCGAGATTTATTGCGTGCTGCATTGTTTTTGTGAAGTAGACCTTTGCTAACCGCGCCGTCTAATTTTTTACTAGCTTCAACATATAGATCTTTCGCGTTGTCTGCATTGTTTTCTACAGCTTGTTCGAATTTCTTAACAGCTGTACGCATCGCAGTACGTTGAGATGTGTTGCGGCTGTTGCGAGTTTCAGTTGTTTTTACACGTTTGATTGCTGATTTAATATTTGGCATTTCATTCACCTCCGCCCAAAATTATGAGGTAGTATCTATAATATATACCATACCCTTCAAAATTACACTAGAACAAATGTTATTATACCTAAACACAGCAGATATTGCAATATTACTTTACTAATTTATTTATTTTTTTGTAAAAAAAGGCGGAAGTGATTGAAAATAGCGAGCGCGACTGATATAATCTATCTTAGCTTGCCATCGTTTTAATAAGATGAGTTCGAATTCGGGAGCTGGAGAAATGAAGAAAGAAGAAATGCTAGAAAGACAAAAGAAAATAAGAAATTTTTCGATAATAGCACATATTGATCATGGTAAATCAACGCTTGCCGATCGTATTTTAGAAATGACAAATGCGCTCACACATCGTGAAATGAAGGCGCAACTGCTCGATTCGATGGATTTAGAACGAGAACGTGGTATTACGATTAAATTGAACGCGGTGGAATTATCGTATACAGCCAAAGACGGCGAAACATATATCTTTCACTTGATTGATACACCAGGGCATGTCGATTTCACATATGAGGTATCGCGTAGTTTAGCAGCATGTGAGGGTGCTATTTTAGTAGTGGACGCGGCACAAGGTATCGAAGCGCAAACACTTGCTAATGTTTATCTGGCGCTCGATAATGATCTGGAAATTATGCCGGTTATTAATAAAATCGATCTTCCAGCTGCAGAACCAGAACGGGTTCGCGCGGAAATTGAAGATGTGATTGGACTCGACGCGTCGGATGCTGTCCTTGCTTCCGCGAAATCAGGGATTGGTATTGAAGATATTCTAGAACAAGTCGTTGCAAAAATTCCTGCACCAACGGGAGATATTGATGCTCCGTTAAAAGCGCTTATTTTTGACTCTGTTTTTGATGCCTACCGTGGTGTTATAGCGAATATTCGTGTGATGGAAGGCTCCGTGAAGGCTGGCGACAAGATTCGAATGATGGCTAATGGGCGTGAATTTGAAGTAACTGAGGTTGGGGTCTTTACTCCGAAGTCCACACCAAGAGACCAATTGATGGTCGGGGATGTTGGGTATTTAACGGCTGCAATCAAGAACGTTAGTGATACGAGTGTTGGGGATACGATTACGCTTGCCAACAATCCGGCAGCAGAAGCATTACCTGGTTATCGGAAGTTAAATCCGATGGTGTACTGCGGTTTGTACCCGATTGATTCAGCAAAATACAATGATTTACGTGATGCTCTTGAAAAATTAGAATTAAATGACTCGGCATTACAGTATGAAGCAGAAACTTCTCAGGCGCTAGGTTTTGGTTTCCGTTGCGGTTTCCTTGGCTTGCTCCATATGGAAATTATTCAAGAACGGATTGAGCGGGAGTTTAACATTGATTTGATTACAACAGCACCGAGTGTTATTTATCACGTGAACTTAACAGATGGCTCGAAGGCGGTTGTTGATAATCCTGCTGAAATGCCAGAACCCGGCGTGATTGATTCTGTGGAAGAGCCTTATGTCAAAGCAACGATTATGGTGCCAAATGATTATGTTGGTGCGGTAATGGAGCTTGCGCAGAATAAGCGTGGGAACTTTATGACGATGGAGTACCTCGATGATATCCGTGTGAGCGTTATTTATGAAATGCCACTTTCAGAGATCGTATATGACTTTTTCGATCAGTTGAAATCCGGTACAAAAGGCTATGCGTCGTTTGACTATGAGCTGATTGGCTACCGTGAATCGAAACTGGTGAAAATGGATATCGTGCTAAATAATGAGAAAGTCGATGCGCTTAGCTTTATTGTACACAGAGACTTCTCTTATGATCGCGGAAAAATCATCGTTGAAAAACTAAAAGAACTCATTCCGAGGCAACAGTTTGAGGTGCCAATCCAAGCAGCGATCAGTACGAAAATTGTGGCACGTTCAACGATTAAGGCGCTCCGTAAAAACGTATTGGCTAAATGTTATGGCGGAGATGTATCACGGAAACGGAAACTTTTAGAAAAACAAAAAGAAGGTAAGAAACGTATGAAATCCATTGGTTCCGTAGAGGTACCACAAGAAGCCTTCATGGCAATCTTGAAAATGGACGATAAATAAAGAATCGGCGGAAAAAGCGACTTTAACTTGTTCACGTGGGGCATGCGAAGTTCGCTTTTTCTCCTTAAAGAAAAGAGTGTATAAAAATGACTGCGGTATATATCCACATCCCTTTTTGCGAACATATTTGTTATTATTGTGACTTCAATAAGGTTTTTTTAGAGGGGCAACCGGTCGATGAATATGTTGATTTGTTGATTAAAGAGATGGAAATGGTGACCGACAAGCAATCAATGGACCCTGTGGAGACTGTTTTTGTGGGGGGCGGAACACCGACGACGCTTACCGAGGCGCAGTTAGCTAAGCTTTGTTCTGCTATTTTGCGGATTTTTCCAATCGTGGAAGGGGCGGAGTTTAGTTTTGAAGCGAATCCAGGGGATCTTTCCCTAAGCAAGTTGCAAGTCATGAAAGACCATGGTGTGAATCGGCTTAGCATGGGGGGTTCAGAGTTTTAATAATGTATTGCTCAAGAAGATTGGGCGCATCCACACAGTCGATGATGTTTACCAATCGGTGAATAACGCTAAGCAGGTAGGTTTCGAGAATGTCAGTATTGATCTTATTTTTAGTTTGCCTGGTCAGACAGAAGCGGATTTCGAAGACACATTGACGAAGGCGCTTGCTCTGGATTTACCGCATTACTCGGCGTATTCGCTCATCATCGAGCCGAAGACAATTTTCTACAACTTGATGCAAAAAGGAAAGCTCCTCCTCCCTGGTGAGGATGCGGAGGCGAATATGTATGAAACATTGATGAACACGATGGAGAAATATGGTCGCAAACAGTATGAAATCAGTAATTTTGCGAAACCGGGCTTTGAAAGCAAGCACAATATCGTCTATTGGAGCAACGAGCACTACTATGGTTTCGGTGCTGGGGCGCATGGCTATGTGGGCGAAAATCGCTATGCGAACTACGGCCCATTGAAAAAATACATGCAACCGCTACAAAATAATGAATTACCGATCTTTCAACAAAAAGAGTTGACCTTGAAAGAAAAGATGGAAGAGGAGATGTTTCTCGGTTTGCGAAAAGTCGCTGGAGTGGATAAGGCGCATTTTCAAACGAAATTTGGTCAGTCATTAGATACAACATTTGCACATGCCATCGATAAAACGTTCACAAAAGGGTGGCTAGAATCGACGCAAGAAAGTGTGCGACTCACGAGAAGAGGACGCTTTTTGGGCAATAACGTTTTTCAAGAATTTTTATAATGGCGCTTGGTTTCGGCTAATTACTACTTTAGTCTGAAATCGAGTGTTTTTTGTTGACAGCAGACAATCGGAGTGGTAAATTTATAATTGTATTTAGCACTTAAACCTATCGAGTGCTAAAAAGAGGTGATAGATATGTTAACCGAGAGGCAATTGTTGATCTTTCGTGCCATTATCGACCATTTCATCGAGACTGTGCAACCAGTTGGATCTAAGAATTTGCTGAAGGAGAATAATTTACCGTTTAGCTCAGCGACGATCCGTAATGAGATGAGTGTGCTAGAAGAATATGGATTTATTGAAAAGACGCATTCTTCATCAGGACGTATCCCATCTGAGAAAGGTTATCGTTTTTACGTGGATTATTTACTTGAGCCACAGAAGTTGAAGAAGCAGGATATTATGTCTGTTCAATCGCTTTTTTCAGAGACTTACTTTGAAATGGAGCAGCTTATTCAAAAGTCAGCCTTGATGTTATCTGATTTAACGAATTATACATCGATTTTACTCGGTCCTGCGTCAAAGCAGAATCGATTGAGTGGTTTCCGATTTGTACCAATCAACAGAAATCAAGCGATGTTAATTCTGATTACCGATCAAGGTCATATTGACAACCACGTGGTAACAATTCCAGAAACGATGACACCGAGTGATATGGAGCGAGTCGTCAACATTTTAAATGAGCGCTTAGTTGGGCTCCCGATTGATCAAATGAATTCGATGATTCCAGCAGAAGTGTCCGATTTACTGCGGAGCAACGTGGTAAATCATGAGTTAATGCTTTCGATTTTGAAGGATTCGTTCCAACAAATCAGTAAGGAAAAAGTGTATT
This sequence comes from Listeria grandensis FSL F6-0971, assembly GCF_000525835.1. GTDB lineage: Bacteria > Bacillota > Bacilli > Lactobacillales > Listeriaceae > Listeria_A > Listeria_A grandensis. The sequence goes on along the minus strand of NZ_AODD01000002.1, from coordinate 635,644 downwards.
TTGGCGGGAAAACTAATATTTTGAACCAGCCAGAATTTCACGATTTTGCCAAGGTACGAGAATTGCTACGGTTGATGGATCAGGAAAAAGATGTTTACCAGCTCTTTTCTGACATACCTCAAGGCCTTCATGTTAAAATTGGTACGGAGATAAATAACCATTTGATGGACGATTGTAGTATTATTACTGCGACGTACAGCATTGCCAATGAACATGTAGGAGGCATCGTCCTCCTAGGCCCGACACGGATGGAATACGACCGCATGATGGGCTTAGTTGACCTAGTAAGTCGGGATTTAACAACTGTGTTAACAAGGCTTTATCATGATAATCAAAAATAGAAGAGGTGACAAACGTGTCTGAACAAAAAAAACAAAAAAAGAAAAAGTAGCGCAAGAAATCGAAAAAGAAGCGGCAGAGGAACTTAGTGTCGTGGAAGAAGAGATGGAAGCTCACAATGAAGAAGTCGAAAACAAAGATGAGAATCGTTTGCTTGAGTTGGAAGAAAAATTAGAAGCATCTGAGGATCGTTACTTGAGACTCCAGGCTGATTTTGAAAATGTGAAAAAACGTAACATCGCGGAGCGTACGGCGAATCAGAAATATCGTTCGCAAAGTATCGCGGAAGAACTTTTGCCAGCGCTGGATGGTTTCCAAAAAGCACTGGGACACGCAAAGTGACTCGGAACAAATGGAAGCACTCTTGACGGGCATGAAGATGGTCTATGGTCAAATCATGACAGCACTTGAAAAAGAAGGCTTGGAAGAAATCCCAGCACTCGGCGAGCAATTTGACCCGAACTTCCATCAAGCGGTCATGCAAGATAGTGATGAAACAAAAGAAAGCAATGAAATCACGATGGAATTACAAAAAGGATACAAGTTGAAAGATCGTGTCATCCGTCCATCGATGGTAAAAGTAAACCAATAAAACAAGAATCCAGTTGCATATAAGCAATTGGTAACAATAGGAGGAAATTAAATTATGAGTAAAATTATCGGTATTGACTTAGGAACTACAAACTCTGCAGTGGCAGTATTAGAAGGCGGAGAAGCAAAAATTATCCCAAATCCAGAAGGCGCACGCACAACACCATCTGTTGTCGGCTTCAAAAACGGTGAACGTCAAGTTGGGGAAGTTGCGAAACGTGCGGCGATCACAAACCCTAATACGGTGGCATCAATCAAACGCCACATGGGTACAGATTACAAGGAAACCGTGGAAGATAAAGACTATTCCCCACAAGAAATCAGCGCAATTATTTTGCAATACTTAAAAGGTTACGCGGAAGACTATCTTGGTGAAACAGTAGACAAAGCGGTTATCACAGTTCCAGCATATTTCAATGATGCACAACGCCAAGCAACAAAAGATGCTGGTAAAATCGCAGGTCTTGAAGTAGAGCGTATTATCAACGAGCCTACTGCAGCAGCACTTGCTTACGGTATGGACAAAATCGATAAAGACCAAACAATCCTTGTTTTTGACTTAGGTGGCGGTACTTTTGACGTATCTATTCTAGAACTTGGCGATGGCGTATTCGAAGTTCACTCAACAGCCGGCGATAACTTGCTTGGTGGGGACGACTTTGACCAAAAAATTATTGATTTCCTAGTCGCTGAATTCAAACGCGATAATGGCATTGACCTTTCTAAAGACAAAATGGCATTACAACGCTTGAAAGATGCTGCTGAAAAAGCGAAAAAAGACCTTTCTGGTGTGACTAGCACGCAAATTTCACTACCATTTATTACGGCTGGAGAAGCTGGCCCACTTCACTTAGAAGTAACGCTTACTCGCGCTAAATTTGACGAATTAACACATGATTTAGTAGACCGTACGATTGCACCGACGCGTCAAGCGCTTAAAGATGCTGGACTTTCTGCAAGCGATATTGATGAAGTTATCCTTGTTGGTGGTTCGACTCGTATTCCAGCAGTACAAGAAGCAATCAAAAAAGAACTAGGCAAAGAGCCGCATAAAGGTGTAAATCCAGATGAAGTTGTAGCGATGGGTGCGGCGATTCAAGGTGGCGTCATCACGGGTGACGTGAAAGACGTAGTACTTCTAGACGTAACACCACTTTCTCTAGGAATTGAAACAATGGGTGGCGTAATGACTCCACTTATCGAACGTAACACAACGATTCCAACATCGAAATCACAAACATTCTCGACAGCGGCTGACAATCAACCAGCAGTAGACATTCACGTATTGCAAGGTGAGCGCCCAATGTCGAAAGATAACAAAACACTTGGTCGCTTCCAATTAACAGATTTACCACCAGCACCACGCGGTATCCCGCAAATCGAAGTTTCTTTTGACATCGATAAAAACGGTATCGTAACAGTTCGTGCGAAAGACCTTGGAACTGGTAAAGAGCAAAATATTGTGATCAAATCTTCTTCAGGTTTAACAGACGAAGAGATTGAAAAAATGGTGAAAGACGCAGAATTAAATGCAGAAGAAGATAAGAAAAACAAAGAAAACGCAGAACTTCGTAACAACGCCGATCAATTAGTGTTCACTGTTGATAAAACATTGAAAGAATTAGAAGGCAAAGTAGACGAAGAAGAAGTGAAGAAAGCAGAAGCGGCTCGTGATGAATTGTCTGAAGCCCTTACAGGCGAAGATTTCGACGCAATCAAAGAGAAAACAGATGCGTTAAACGAGATTGTCCAAGCGCTATCTGTTAAGTTGTACGAGCAAGCAGCGGCAGAGCAACAAGCAGCACAAGGTGAAAATCCTGAAGCTGCTGCAAACGACGATGTTGTAGACGCTGAGTTTGAAGAAGTAAAAGATGACGACGCAGAGAAAAAATAAGTATTAAGAAATAGTGGGGACGAAGAGTCAAAGTCTAACTGGCTTTGGCTTTTTCCCGATTTTTTCGGGAAATCATTGTTTTACTTCGCTAAAACATATGTTACAATACGTTAAGAGAAATACGAGAAGGACAAGGAGTGAGACGCAAAAAATGGCAAAACGTGATTATTATGAAGTGCTTGGCGTTTCCAAAGGCGCCTCGGCAGATGAGATAAAAAAAGCTTATCGTAAGCTATCGAAGCAATACCACCCAGATATTAACAAAGAAACTGGCGCTGATGAGAAATTTAAAGAAATATCCGAAGCATACGAAGTTTTAATTGACGCATCTAAGCGTTCGCAGTATGACCAATATGGGCATGTTGACCCGAACCAAGGATTTGGTGGTGGCGGTTCATACGGAGGCGGCGGCTTTGGCGGTCAAGGTTTCGGTGGATTTGAAGATATTTTTGATACATTCTTTGGTGGTGGTTCCTCTCGGCAAGACCCGAATGCACCTCGTCAAGGGAGTGACATGCAGTACACGATGCGTTTGAAATTCAAAGAAGCGATTTTTGGTAAAGAAGTGGAGATTGAAGTACCGCGGGAAGAAAGCTGTGATACGTGTGATGGAAGTGGTGCGAAACCAGGCACACATCCTGAAAAATGTTCTCATTGTGGCGGAAAAGGTTCGGTTAACGTCGAGCAAAACACGCCATTCGGTAGAATCGTCAACAAACGGACTTGCCAATATTGTAATGGTACTGGGAAAGAGATCAAAGAAAAATGTGATACATGTCATGGCTCTGGTCGGGTAACGAAGAAGAAGAAAATCAAACTAAAAGTGCCTGCTGGTGTGGATGACGGGCAACAAATGCGCGTTGCTGGCGAAGGTGAAGGTGGCGTTAACGGCGGACCAAACGGTGATCTTTACGTTGTCTTCGTCGTAGCACATGATGAATTCTTTGAACGCGAAGGAAGCGATATTTATGTGGAGGTTCCACTGACGTTCGTTCAAGCCGCACTCGGCGATGAAATCGATGTCCCAACCGTTCATGGCAAAATTCGTCTGAAAATCCCTGCTGGTACGCAAACGGGTACGACTTTCCGCTTACGCAACAAAGGTGTTCCGCATCTTCGCGGTAACGGAACTGGTGACCAACACGTCATCGTCAAAGTGATCGTTCCGAAAAAACTGGATGAGAAGCAAAAAGACATTTTACGTGAATTTGCGACAACGACAGGTGATAAAGTAGACGAAAACAGCGAAGGTTTCTTCGATAAGATGAAAAAAGCTTTTAAAGGTGAATAAATAGATGAGAAGGCTCGGATATTGCGTATTCAGTAATGCCGAGCCTTTTAACTTAGAAATGAGGCATTCAAAATGAAATGGTCAGAGATTGAGATTCACTCTGTAAACGATGCGGTAGAGCCAATTACATATGCATTAAATGATTCAGGAGCCAGCGGGGTTTCCATTGAGGATTCCGCAGATTTGACACGCGAGCATGAGGATCGTTTCGGTGAAATTTATGATTTGCAAGCTGCCGATTATCCAGCAGAGGGTGTGATTATCAAGGCTTACTTTTTAACGACGGAAGATTTTTTAGAGAGGGTTCCACAGATCGAGGCTCGTATCCGCGGTTTGGCCCAGTTTGATATACCGCTTGGAGACCTTACTTTTCAGGTAAATGAGGTCAATGATGAAGAATGGGCAACAGCTTGGAAAAAATACTATCATCCGGTTAAAATTACGGATCAAATTACCGTTGTTCCGACTTGGGAGGACTACACGCCGGAAAATGCGGATGAAATGATTATTGAGCTCGATCCGGGTATGGCATTTGGAACAGGGACGCACCCGACGACACAACTCTGTGTACAAGCGCTCGAGAAAATCGTGAAGCCTGGCGATGAAATCATTGATGTCGGTACAGGTTCCGGCGTTTTGAGTATTGCTAGTGCAAAACTTGGAGCGAAAAGTGTTTTAGCTACGGATCTTGATGAGGTGGCTGTTCGTGCGGCTCGCGAAAATATCGCGCAGAACCATTGTGAAGACATCGTCACTATCCAGCAAAATGATTTGTTAAAAGGTATTGATCAAAAGGCGGATATTATTGTAGCCAATATTTTAGCAGAAGTCATTTTACTGTTTCCAAAAGATGTGCATGCAGCGCTAAAACCGAATGGAATTTTTATTGCGTCTGGTATTATTGAACCGAAACGTGAAATTGTGACAGAAGCCTTGATTGAAGCAGGTTTAACGGTGTATCATGTGGAACAAATAACAGATTGGGTAGCTATTTACGCCAAGCGAGGTGAATAAAGATGCAACGATATTTTATTGATGAAATCAAGGATGATACCGCGATAATAACGGGAGATAATTTTCATCATATTGTTCGGGTTATGCGAATGAAACTGGAGGATCAAGTATATCTTGTCACTCCAGACGAACGTACGGCGATTGCTAGTATTAAAGAGCTAGGTGAGGATTTTATACGCTTAACCGTCTTATCATGGAAGAACGAGTCTTCTGAGCTTCCTATCGCTATCACCATCGCGAGTGGTCTGCCTAAAGGTGATAAGTTAGAATGGATTACTCAAAAAGGGACAGAACTTGGTGCAAAGCAATTTTTATCTTTCCCGGCAAAGCGTTCTATTTCCAAGTGGGACGGCAAAAAAGTGAAGAAAAAAGTAGAGCGCTTAGACAAAATTGCGTTAGAAGCTGCTGAACAATCACATCGTCATTTTGTACCGCATTTCCGACATTTAGAGTCGTTTCAAGCGCTGGTAGAGGAAAGTGCGAATTACGATCACGTCGTTGTTGCCTATGAAGAAAGTGCCAAATCGGGTGAGGAATCCGCATTAGCCACACTTTTTGGCAAGGTGAAGCCTGGAGAATCTGTGCTCGCGATTTTCGGTCCAGAAGGTGGTTTTGCAACGGATGAGGTGGATAAATTAGCAGCACATCAAGCCGTGCAAGTGGGGCTAGGACCTCGTATCTTGCGTACAGAAACGGCGCCACTTTATTTTTTAGGAGCGGCTTCGTATGCGTTTGAACTTTCCAAAAATGGGTAAAAGGGAAGTAGATTGTTAGCATCTTTCGAAAATAAATCAGCAAAAGTTAACGATTGCATATTGACTCGCCTAGCCGTTTGGTTTATAATTTTTAGTGAGTGAATGCAAATAGTATGTGCATTACTTTGGACTCATTCACAGGCTAGTCTTGTGCGAGGTGTTCAAATAGCTTAGGACATCCTTGTCCATTTAAGTGTCGGAGGGAGGGAAAGAGAGATGTCAAAAACAGTAGTTCGTAAAAACGAATCGCTTGAAGATGCTCTTCGTCGCTTTAAACGTACTGTTTCCAAAACAGGTACAATGCAAGAAGTTAGAAAGCGCGAATTTTATGAAAAACCAAGCGTAAAACGTAAAAAAGAAATCAGAAGCAGCAAGAAAACGCAAATTCTAATCGAAGGGACGAAATAAAGCATGAGTCTCCTTGACCAACTGAATGAGGATATGAAACAAGCGATGCGCGCGAAAGAGAAAGATAAACTTTCCGTTATCCGCATGTTGAAAGCGGCTTTGCAAAATGAAGCCATTCGTCTAGGTACAGATGATATATCTCCTGACGACGAAGTGACTATTCTTTCCCGTGAAATGAAACAACGTCGCGACTCTTTGAACGAATTTGAGAAGGCAGATCGCTCTGACCTTGTTGAGAAGTTACAAGAGGAAATCGTGATTGTGGAGAGCTATTTGCCGAAGCAACTTTCCGAGGAAGAAATCGCTGAAATTGTAAAAGTTACGATCGAAGAAGTTGGTGCAACATCTCCAGCCGATTTTGGTAAGGTGATGACCGCTGTAATGCCGAAAGTAAAAGGTAAAGCAGACGGAAACGCAGTAAACAAATTCGTGAAGCAATATCTTTCATAAACAAAATCAAAAGAGCTGGGAAACTGGCTCTTTTTTTGCTGGAATGGTTCCGTTACACTCGAGTATAGGTGCGAATAAGGTGAGCGGTGAATCATTTAAAAGAGTAGAATAAACCACAGAGGAACATTCATCTACATAGACGCGCCGAATAATACCAAAATTACGCGCTTTCGTGTATAATGTAGTCACACGAAGTTAATTTTAGAGTGAAGGGGTTATTTGGATGCCAACAGATCATGATAATAGAAAGATTGCTCTAGCAGAGGGGTTTGATGCTAGGGAACTGTTTGGAAATAACGATGCACATATAAACTTAATTGAAGAAGCGTTCGAATTACAAATCATCACTCGCGGGGAATCGATTACTTTGCAAGGATTAGAAGTAAATGAAGCGCATGGAGCAGCGGTTTTGGAAGCGCTAATCAACGTGATATTAAAGGGAATTCATGTCGATGAACGCGATGTAACCCAAGCAATAAAAATGGAACAAAACGGTACTGTAGCTTATTTTTCAAGTCTCTATGATGAGGAAATTACGGTAAATGCAAAAGGTAAAATGATTCGGCCGAAAACATTTGGACAGCGTAAATATGTTCGTACGATCGATAAATATGATGTTGTTTTTGGGATAGGTCCTGCGGGAACGGGAAAAACTTACCTAGCTGTCGTGAAGGCAGTGGCTGCTTGGAAGAAGGGCACTGTGAACAAAATTATTTTGACACGTCCGGCGGTAGAGGCTGGAGAAAGCCTTGGCTTTTTACCGGGGGATTTGAAAGAGAAGGTAGATCCTTACTTGCGACCTGTATACGACGCGCTTTATGATATTTTTGGTGTGGAGCATACAACGCGATTGATGGATCGCGGTGTGATTGAAATTGCGCCGCTTGCTTATATGCGTGGGCGAACGCTCGATAATGCTTTTGTCATTTTGGATGAGGCACAAAATACGACGGTTGCACAGATGAAAATGTTTTTGACGCGGCTCGGTTTTGAATCCAAGATGATTGTAAATGGTGATACGACTCAGATCGATTTGCCAAAGGGGGCTACGAGTGGACTTGTGAATGCGGAAACAGTACTCCGAGATGTTAAAAATATTGGTTTTGTGTATTTTGAGCATTTTGATGTGGTTCGTCATCCACTTGTTGCCGAGATTATTAAAGCTTATGAAGGTAAGTTGAAGTAATTGGTATTTCAAAAATCTTGATCAAAGGGGGCACATATGAAGTATACGAAAAAATGGACGGCTTGGTATTACAAAACGGGAAAAAAGTATGTAACTCCAGTCATTCTGATTTGCTTTTTCATCATTGCCTTCGTACTTATTTGCCAGATGGTCAAGCCAGAATCCTACAATGTAAAGTTATTTGAAGTGGCTGAAAAGACGATTCGTTCGCCGCAAACGATTGAAGATACGCAGAAAACAACAGAAGAACAGACAAAAGCGGCAACAGATGTTGATGATGTGTATGTTTTCAACCGCGAAACGGCACAGAATCGGGAATCGCTTGTTAGATCGCTGTTTGCCTACGTGGCTGAGGTCAATCAAGCGGCGGCAGAAAATGATGCGAAAACGAAGAAAGCGGCGGCAGATGCGGATAAACCATTGCCAAGGTCGACCTCTCTTGATCAAAAGTTGGCATCTTTGAAAGAAAAGCTTTCCAAAGACGTATCGGAAAATATTATGGACGGCGTGAACAGCGCTATGTTGACGACGCTGCTTCAAATGAATGCGAAAGATTTGCAAGCCGTTGAAAGAGAAGTCACCGGTGCGCTTGAAGTGGCGATGGATCAGAGCGTTCGTAAAGATAATATGACGGATGTAAAGGTAAGTGCGCGCGACACGATCGAGCTTTCTAGCATACCTGCGAATTATAAGGGGGTTGCGAAGGCCATACTATCTTATGCGATTGTTCCAAATGAAGTGTACAGTGCGGCGCAAACAGAAGATAGACGTAAGGAAGCAGCAGCTAATGTAATTCCTGTGAAAATATTACAAGGACAAGTTATTGTGCAGGAAGGGCAGATTATTGATCGAGAAATTTATCGACAGCTGGCGCTACTTCACTTGTTGGATCAAAAAATGCCAATTAAACAGTATGCTGGATTCGCACTTTTATTGTTATCGCTTGGCACGATGCTATATTTTTTCACAAATAAGCAGAAGTCGCTAGATCGGCAAAAGAAAAATCAATACGCGCTTGTCTTCTCTTCCGTTTACATCGGGATTTTGCTGATGTTGATGATTATCCGCTTTTTAGAAGGCGTGGATATTAGTAATATTTCCTTCTTATTTCCCGCGGCATTTGGCCCGATGATTATTAAAATATTACTGAATGAGAAGTTTGCGTTTATGATCACGATTTTTACATCGGTCACGAGTTTCTTCGTTTTTCAAGGGGATGCTACGGCTGCTGTCAATGTTACTGTTTCCACTTTTATTTTGCTTAGTGGGCTCGCAAGTATTGTGGTGTTGCGTGATTATAGCCGACGTTCCGCGATTTTATTGGCAGGCTTTATTGTTGGGCTCGCGAACATGGCGTTTGTCTTCTTGCTGTTACTCATCAGTAATTCAGGGCTACTCACGCTTGCGTTTTGGGTGCCGGTTGGGTATGCTTTTCTAGGTGGGATCGGCTCCTTTGTACTTGGCATTGGTGTAATTCCATTGTTTGAAACCATGTTTGGGATGCTTACGACGAGCCGTTTGGTGGAACTCGCTAATCCGAATCATCCATTGTTGAAGAAAATTATGATGAAAGCACCAGGAACGTATCACCATAGCTTGATGGTTGCCAATCTGGCGGAGGCTTGTGCGGATGCAATTGGCGGAAATAGTTTACTCGTTCGAGTTGGCTGTTTTTATCATGATATTGGTAAAACATTACGACCACCCTATTTTGTGGAGAATCAGTTACACGGGATTAATCCGCATGATCGATTGACGCCAGAACAGAGTCGCGATATTATTATTGCGCATACGACGGATGGTGCGGCCATTTTGCGTGATAATCATTTCCCTCAACCAATCATTGACATTGCGCTAGAGCATCACGGGACCACGCTTGTGAAATATTTTTACTATAAGGCGAAGGAAAAAAATCCAGATGTCACAGAAGCGGATTTTCGCTATCCTGGTCCGAAGCCGCATACACGGGAGATTGCGATTATTAATATCTCAGATAGTGTAGAAGCAGCGGTAAGATCTTGTGATGCACCAACAAAAGAGAAGATTAAGGCGATCGTGGACAGTATTATTGAGGATCGCATGCAGGATAAACAGTTTGTCGAATGTGATATTACGTTTCAAGAAATAGAGATTGTGCGAGCGACGCTATGTGCAACGCTAAATGGGATTTATCATCAACGCATTCAATATCCTGATGATAAGCAAGGAGGAAGACAATGACTTTAGAGCTTGATATGATAGATGAAACAGAAGAATTAGCCCCTGATGCACTGGATTTAGTCGAGGATTTGCTACAGTTTGCCGCCCAAAAATTAGAGATTCAAAACGACAGCGAATTAGTGGTAACGTTTGTGGATAACGCGCGGATTCAAGAGATTAACCGCGAATATCGTGATAAAGACCAGCCGACAGACGTGATTTCGTTTGCCTTAGAAGAAATGGGTGAAGATGAAACTGAAATTGTGTGGGAAGAAGATATGGAAGCACCGCGAATTCTTGGAGATATTGTTATTTCCACAGAGAGCGCGCTAGAGCAGGCGAACGAGTACGGGCATGGATTCGATCGCGAACTAGGCTTCTTAGCGTTACATGGCCTCCTACACCTTCTAGGCTATGATCATATCGAACCCGAGGATGAAGACGAGATGTTTTCATTACAAAGAGAAGTGTTGAATGCTTATGGACTCGAAAGATAGAGTGAAGGCAACGAGCAATCGGCGCTTTCGAAAATCATTTATCCATGCCGTGACAGGTGTTAAAACAGCGATTTTGGAAGAGCGCCACATGCGTGTCCATATTACTGCTGGAATGATTGTGATTATCTGTGGCGTTTTTTTCAAAGTGACGAAGATTGAATGGTTATTTCTGATCTTCTCGATTTTTAATGTGTTGACGTTTGAAATGATTAATACGGCGATCGAGCGCGCGGTAGACGTGGCGACAGAAGACTTCCATCCTTACGCGAAGAAAGCGAAAGATGTGGCGGCTGGCGCAGTTTTACTAGCTTCGATTTGCTCGGCAGTAGTAGGACTGTTTATTTTCATACCAAAATTATTTTAAAAGGAGCTTTTTTTGATGAAAGAAAATAATTTAATTGACTTGGCAAAGCAGGCGCGCGAAAATGCTACGTGCCTTATTCTAAATTTAAAGTTGGTGCGGCTTTGGTAACGACAGAAGACGAAGTTGTGCTGGGTTGTAATATCGAAAATGCTTCCTATGGTCTGACGAATTGTGCTGAGAGAACGGCGATTTTTAAAGCTGTTTCAGAAGGAAAACACGATTTCAAGAAATTGGTCATTGTGGCGGATACAGAAGGACCAGTGGCTCCATGTGGCGCGTGCCGTCAAGTCATTAGCGAGTTTTGTGCACCCGAAATGCCAGTAGTTTTAACAAATATGAAAGGTGATATCGCGGAAGTTACCGTTTCCGAATTGCTTCCAGGCGCCTTTACACCGGGGGATTTAAATAAATGAGTGATGTTTTCAAATCAGGTTTCGTGGCGATTGTCGGCCGTCCAAATGTTGGTAAATCGACATTGTTAAATCAAATTATTGGGCAAAAAATCGCGATTATGAGTGATAAAGCCCAAACAACACGCAATAAAATCCAGGGTGTTTATACGACAAATGAAGCACAAGTTGTATTCATCGATACACCAGGGATTCACAAACCAAAGCATAAATTAGGCGATTTCATGGTCAAAATCGCGCTTAATACGTTCCGTGAAGTTGATATGATCTTTTTTGTGATTGATGCAGAAGCAGGATTTGGTCGCGGTGATGAATTTATTATTGAGAAGTTGAAAAGAGTAGAGGAAACACCGATTTTTCTATTGATTAATAAAATTGATTTGGTGCAACCAGAAGCATTGTTGGATTTAATTGCAAAATATAGCGAGATGCTTGATTTTGAGGAGATTGTTCCGATTTCGGCGCTTCAAGGAAATAATGTTTCGACATTGCTTGAAGAAACGACAAAGTATTTACAAGAAGGACCGATGTACTATCCGGAAGATCAGATTACCGATCACCCAGAACGGTTTATCATTGGCGAATTGATTCGTGAGCAAGTATTAAAATTTACACACGAAGAAGTTCCGCATTCGGTTGCAGTTGTGATTGAGGGTATCGAAACTAATCCGGAGACGCAAAAACTGCACATCATGGCTCAGATTATTGTTGAACGCAGTACGCAAAAAGGTATTTTGATCGGGAAACAAGGTCAAATGTTAAAACAAATCGGGATGCGTGCGCGTAAAGAAATCGAGCTTTTGCTAGGATCAAAAGTTTACTTAGAAATCTGGGTAAAGGTTCAAAAAGGCTGGCGTGATAAGGAACATTATCTTCATGATTATGGATTTGATCACGACGAGTATTAATCATAGAACGCAAAAACAGAACTAACTCCAAACAAGTCAGTTCTGTTTTTGCGTTCTATTGTATTATTTCGCTGCGCCGCTCCATGATACGTCATAGAGTGCTATATGAAACGGACCATCCCCATAAACGTCAAAATAAACGGTTTTCGTTACCTTGGTGGCAGGTTTTACAATCGCGCGCCAATCTTCTTTATAGGCATTGTCGCCTTCCAGCCCATCTTTATCATAAATTAAGAAATCATCGGCATAATAGGTGACAGATCGTACTCCTTTATTCTCAATAGTCACTGTTGCTTTCACATAGTATCCAGCCATGGGGCTATTTAATTCTTTGTCGCCTGCCCATTTTTCGATTTTCGTTACATTGACCCAAACGTTGTCTTCGAATTCAGCAACTTGGCCTACTTTATACTGGGTATAATCATCGGAAAAATAGTCATAGTCGCCTTCGTCATCATTATTGTACTCGTCATAAGGCTCATCTTCACCACCAGTGTCGTCATATGTAGAGCCGTCCATTAAATTATCATGCATCATCGAACGATCCACGGAGACATCCGAGGCAACACCACCAAAAATAAGACCACTCACTAAAACACCGCTAAAAATAATGCCTAGAAACATCGAAGCAGAGGTCATAATTGCTCCAGGTAACTTATTTTTCCTAACGATTAGTAATATGATACCGACAATCAAACCAGCTAAGCATAAGAATAAGAAAAAACATACAAATAAAATCATTGCTGTTATCATGTAAAAACGCTCCCTTTTTTAGTTATTATCACCATTGTACAATAGTCATGGCATTAAATAAACGAAAATTTATCTTTTTTTCAAAATGGTGTTGTATAATGGAAGTTAAGGAGTGAAACGAGATGGAAAAATGTGAAGGAATTGTCATTCGAACGACTAATTACCGTGAATCTGATAAAATCGTGGTCATCTATTCTAGAGAATACGGCAAAATCGGTCTGGTCGCTCGTGGTGCAAAAAAAACGAAGAGCAGACTGTCTGCAGTGACTCAGTTATTCACAAATGGTGTTTTCACGTTTTATCCAAATCGTGGGTTGGGCACGTTGCAGCAAGGCGAAGCGATAACCTCTTTTGCATCGATTCAGACGGATATTTTTCTAACAGCGTATGCGACATATGCGTGCGAGTTACTTGATAAGGCGACAGAGGAACAGCAAGCCAATGGTCCGCTTTACAACTTGTTTTACCAAATTATCCATCATATTGATGAAGGGTATGATCCGCAGGTTTTGACGCAAATTTTTGAGATGAAGATGCTCTCGGTGTTGGGGTTATATCCGACGATGGATCGGTGTGCGATTTGTGGCCAAACAGAAGGGCGTTTTGATTTTTCAGCGTATGCGAATGGGATTGTATGCCACCGCTGTTTTGAACGAGATAAATACCGGCTTCATATGACGGAAAAATCAGTGAAGCTACTGCGTCTATTTTATATTTTCCAATTGGATCGACTGGGAAATATAAACGTGAAGCAGGAGACGAAAGAAGAGGTACAGCGCGCGATTGACACGTATTATGAACAGTATTCGGGTCTCTATTTGAAAAGCAAGAAGTTCCTCAACAATATGAAAAACTGGGATGAACTATTGAAAAATAAGCCAGAGAAAGAAGATGGCGATTGACTTTTGCGTGAAAATGAGGTAAATTTTAAGATATAATCGAGTAGGTGTGATGACGGAAAACTAGTATTAAAAAGCTCTTTTCTAAGCGAGTTCGGAGATGGTGCAAGCCGAGCGTAAATCTTTTTAAGAAGGCCTTCCTGAGCACGATCGAAATCAAGGTGGGATTTGAGAATGCCCTTTCGTAAACTGTAAAGCAACGCTAAGCCTGTTTTTGTTTTAAAAATGGGTAAGCGGTAGAAGCTGCTTTACACAGATCGAACAGAATTGGTGGTATGTGAGTTTGCCGCCGATTTACATCGGGTATGCTCTATCCAAATAGGGTGGAACCGCGTGAGCAAGACTCTCGTCCCTATGTTTTCTTTTTTAAGGAGGCATAGAGACGAGGGTTTTTATATGCCTAATTTTATGGAGGTGGATTGAATGAATTTACAAACGATGATTCGAACGCTGCAAGATTACTGGTCCGAGCAAGGTTGTATTATGTTGCAGTCGTACGATGTGGAAAAAGGTGCGGGGACGATGAGCCCGTATACCTTTTTAAAGGCGATTGGCCCTGAACCGTGGAAAGCGGGTTATGTGGAGCCTTCGCGTCGTCCTGCTGATGGCCGATATGGGGAAAATCCAAACCGGTTATTCCAGCATCACCAATTTCAAGTTGTGATGAAACCGTCACCGGATAACATTCAAGAGCTATATTTAGGATCACTTGAAAAGCTTGGTATTAACGCGTTAGAGCACGATATTCGCTTTGTTGAGGATAACTGGGAAAATCCATCGCTCGGTTGCGCAGGGCTTGGTTGGGAAGTTTGGCTTGATGGGATGGAAATCACACAATTCACGTATTTCCAGCAAGTTGGTGGACTCGAGTGTTCGCCAGTGACTTCGGAAATCACGTATGGTTTGGAGCGCTTGGCTTCTTATATTCAGGAAAAAGAAAACGTGTTTGATTTGGAATGGACAGAAGGGATTTCATATCGTGATATTTTCTATCAAGCGGAATATGAGAACTCGAAGTATGCCTTTGAAACGTCAAGTGGTGATATGTTGTTGTCTCTTTTTGATACGTACGAGCGTGAAGCAGGTCGCCAAATGGAGGAAGGGCTTGTTTTTCCGGCGTATGATTATGTGTTGAAATGTTCGCACACGTTTAACTTATTGGATGCAAAAGGCGTCGTGTCTGTGACGGAACGCGCGCAGTATATCGCTAGAATTCGTAATTTGGCGCGTCGCATTGCCAAGACATTCTACAATGAGCGTGAAAAATTGGGATTCCCACTGCTGAAAAAAAAGGAGGGCGCAGATCATGAGTAAAGATTTTCTATTAGAGATTGGTTTAGAAGAAATGCCAGCGAAATACATTACTGCGTCTGTGAAACAACTACAAGAACGGATTGAAAAATGGCTTGCAGAAAATGATTTGGAATATAAAGCAACGGAAGTTTATTCGAGCCCGCGCCGTTTATCGGTTATTGTGAAAGCGTTAGCTGAAAAACAAGCAGATCGTGTGGAAGAGTCAAAAGGCCCAGCGAAAAAAATTGCGAAGGACGCAGATGGCAATTGGTCCAAAGCGGCGCAAGGTTTTGCAAGAGGGCAAGGTGTTGATCCTGAAACGCTCGAATTCCGCGAAATCAACGGCGTAGAATATATTTATTTAACGAAAGAAGTGAAAGGTGCGGCAACGATAGATTTATTGCCAGAGATGCGCCAAATCATTACTTCGATGACTTTTCCAGTTAGTATGCACTGGGCTGACTATGATATGAAATATATTCGTCCAATTAAATGGCTGATTGCACTGTTTGGAGATAGCGTAATTCCGTTTGAAATAACGAACGTGTCGACATCCAACGAAACGCGCGGGCATCGCTTTCTTGGTGGCTCGGCTTTGGTTGCAAGCCCTGCTGATTATGAAGAGACTTTGCTCAGCCAGTTTGTTGTTGCAGATGCAACGAAACGGAAAGCCGCGATTGTAAGCCAAATCAAAGAGATCGAAGGCATGCAAAATTGGACGATTCCAATCGATGAGGACCTGTTGGAAGAAGTAACGAATTTGGTGGAGTATCCGACCGTACTGCATGGTACTTTTGATGAGGCGTACTTGAAATTGCCTGAGGAAGTGCTGGTTACGACGATGAAGGAGCATCAGCGGTATTTCCCAGTGGTTGACGAGGCTGGCAACTTGCGGCCATATTTTATTACTGTCCGTAACGGAAATCACGAACATCTTGAAACCGTTGCAAAAGGAAATGAAAAAGTGTTGCGAGCGCGCTTATCTGATGGAGATTTCTTCTACCAGGAAGATTTAAAAATTACGATTGATGAGGCGGTAGCTAAGCTTGGAAATATTGTTTTCCACGAAAAACTAGGCACATTAACGGAAAAAATGATTCGGGTGAAAAAAGTAGCGCTAATCATTGCGGAACAACTACAAATGACAGAGGCGCAAAAAGTGAAAATAGCGCGTGCTGCGGATATTTATAAATTTGATTTAGTGACGAATTTAGTCGGTGAATTTCCTGAATTACAAGGTATTATGGGTGAAAAATATGCGCTTTTACAAGGCGAAGATGCAGAAGTAGCAACGGCGATTCGAGAGCATTACATGCCAACATCAGCGGATGGCGAACTACCACAAAGCGATATCGGAGCACTTCTAGCAGTTGCGGATAAATTAGAAACGTTGACTGGATTTTTCTGTGTGAACATCGTGCCGACCGGTTCAGCGGATCCATTTAGTTTACGCCGTAGCGCACTGGGAATTATGCGCATTATTCAAGCGAAAAACTGGGATATTCGTCTGCTTAGCGTATTAGCGGATACGATAGACATCGAGCGAGCAGAAGGCCTGAACACAATTCCGAGTGAAGAAGTTTTCGAACAGGTAGAATTATTCTTGCAAAATCGCTTACGGGCTATTCTTTCTGATCAACAAATTCGTCATGATATTATCGATGCGGTGGTGAGCGCTGGTAGCAATATTGTCCCGGAGCTTATCGAGCGAGCGGAGCTACTCAACAAAAATCGCGATGCCGAGTGGTTCCGTCCAACAATGGAAGCTCTTGCACGTGTTGTCAATATTTCTAAAAAGCATCAAGGTGATGTGACGATTGATCCAGCTCTTTTTGAAAATGAGTCAGAGCAGCAATTATTTGATGCCGTTCAGAAGTTGAAACAAGATTATCCGACATTGGTCATCGTGGATAGATTACGAGCTTTTGCTGCCTTGCGTACAGCGATTGATGCTTATTTTGATAATACATTAGTCATGAGTGACGATGAGGCGGTTCGCAATAATCGTCTGGCATTATTGTTTGAACTTGCGAGTTTTATTAAGGAATTTGCCCAAATTGAAGAAATAAACGTGAAATAAGCATAAGAAATTTTTGGAGTTAAAGGAGCTATTACTTATGACACAACCAGCAGTATATGTCGTTTCAGATTCAACGGGAGAAACCGCAGAACTAGTAACCCGAGCAGCTTTAATGCAATTTGGTAAAAGTCCGCAGTTCATTCATCGGTTCCATCATGTGGATACACCGGATATGATCGAGGAGATTGTGGATCTAGTCGCGGTAAACAACGGCATCATCGTCCACACCATCGTTGTCGAGGAAGTTCGCAATGAATTAAATAAAACGGCGAAAAGTTTTGGCGTTCCAATCATTGACATATTCGGGCCGCTTTTAGCTCAGCTGGAGGAGACTTACCAAATTAAGCCACTTTCAGAACCAGGAATGGTGCGATCGCTTGATGAAGCTTACTTCCGCAAAGTGGCAGCAATCGAGTTTGCCGTGGAAAACGATGATGGGCGGAATCCGCGCGGTTTATTGCAAGCCGACTACGTGCTGATAGGTATTTCCAGAACATCGAAAACGCCACTGTCGCAATATTTGGCACTAAAAGGTTTAAAAGTGGCCAATGTACCGATCGTTCCTGAAGCACAAGTTCCAGACGAGCTATTTGAAATTGACCCAAATAAAATCATCGGCCTGAAAATTAGCAAGGAAAAATTAAACCAAATTCGTGAAAAACGTTTGGCTTCGATTGGACTTAGTGGTGTGGGAAATTACGCGAGCCATGACCGGATAGATGAGGAATTGGAGATCTTTACGAAGCTAACGAATAAGCTCGGTTGTTATGTGTTAGATGTGACTAATAAAGCGATTGAAGAGACAGCAAATGATATTTTAATGCATATCGGAGAAATTGTTGATGAAAATTTAGAATTATAGAAGGAAAAACAGATTTTGTGGCGAATATATATATTATAGCGATTAAAACGTTAGAGTTTTGCGTTTTAATCGCCTATAATATATTTTTGTATGTGAACTGCTTTTGTTCTCGGATGTGAGGAGGTAGGAGATAAATGAAGTTATTTATTGATGCGGATGCCTGCCCAGTGAAAGATGAATTGCGGAAGCTTGCGAAGAAGTACGATCTTTCTCTAACCTTTGTTGCGTCATATAACCATTTTTCTATAAACTTACCGCCGGGTGAGGAGTGGATTTTTGTGGACACAGATAAAGAGTCTGCAGATATACGTATTCTTAATTTGGCAAAGAGCGGAGATATTGTGGTCACGCAAGATATTGGGCTTGCAAGCATGCTGATTGCAAAGGATGTCGCAGCGTTCTCTAATCGTGGAGAAGAGTACCATGAGAGTGAGATGGCGATGATGCTTGATATGCGCTACTTACATGCGAAAGAGCGCAGGCAAGGCAAGTATAGTAAAGGTCCACGAGCAATGAGTTTTCAAGATAACGAGAATTTTTTACAGAGGCTGGATACGTTTATTGAAGTGAGGTTATATTAAAAGATGCAACGGATTCCAGAAGAAAAAATTGATGAGATACGCTCCCAGGCAGATATCGTGGACGTGGTTGGTAGCTATGTCCAGCTGAAGAAGCAAGGGCGCAATTACACGGGGCTTTGTCCTTTTCATGGCGAAAAAACACCCTCCTTTTCTGTATCACCGGAGAAGCAGATTTTCCATTGTTTCGGATGTGGTAAGGGAGGCAATGTTTTTTCATTCCTAATGCAGATTGATGGGTTGTCTTTTGTAGAGTCTGTGAAGAAAGTAGCCGATATGGCGCACATTCCACTGGATGTTGAAATTTCTTCTGGAGATGGCAGTGCAAGCGTTCGACCAGATAGCCAAGAAGGCAAGATGATCGAGATTCACCAGCTGACGAGTAAACTATACCATTACTTATTGATGGAAACAGAAGAAGGGCAAGAGGCGTTACAATACTTGCTGGATCGGGGAATGTCAGAACAGGAATTGGATCTTTTCGAGATTGGATTTGCGCCGGCACATGCTTCAACGGTGACAACATTTTTGCAAAAGCGAGAGGTAGACTTGCCACTTGCGGTAGAATGCGGGTTGCTTACGGAGCGTGATGATGGTAATATAGTAGATCGGTTCCGTAATCGGATTATGTTTCCGATTAAGAATGATCGCGGACAATTAGTCGGTTTTTCGGGACGCCTTTTTAACCAAGAGGACGGTCCGAAATATTTAAACAGTCCAGAAACGCCCATTTTTAATAAGCGAAATATTTTATACCATTTTTCTGATGCGCGACAAGAAATTCGTAAGAAAGAAGAAATCCTGTTGCTGGAAGGATACATGGATGTTATTTCTAGTGTTTTGGCAAATTTTAACAATGGTGTCGCTTCGATGGGAACGTCCTTAACAGAAGAACATGTGCAGATGATACGACGCGTGACAAACCGGGCGATTATTTGTTACGATGGTGACCGAGCAGGTATTGAGGCTAGTTTTAAAGCTGGAACATTACTCGCAGAGCAACATCGTTTGGAAGTCTTCGTTTTGCAATTACCAAATGGAAAAGATCCAGATGATTTTATCCGCTCGGAAGGTGTGGAGAAATTTGCGGAAGTCTATGCGCATCAACGGTTGACATGGACAGCATTCAAACTGCAATTTTTGAGACGAAACCGCAATCTTCAGAATGAGACAGAAAAAATTGCTTACCTCGGTGAAGCGTTGGCTGAAATTGGTAAATTAGATCAGGCGGTGGAACGCGAACTTTATTTGAAACAGTTAGGTTCTGAGTTCGAGTTGTCGATGGATGCATTGAAACAGCAATTGCAACAAACGGTGGCCTCTACATCAAGGGCGAAACCGCGCGATTATGGCGGACCTCCACCAGAAGAGTATGGTGATTATCCAGTGTTTGATGGTGGCGGTGGACCGGTTTATGAAGAATTTAGTTTTCAGCCGCCGAGCCAAGCGCCATCTGCAGGTCTGACCTCTGAGAAACGCCTGTTGAAATACATGGTAGAAGATCGTGATGCCTTTATCCAAATACGTAATATGATGCAGGAGCAGGAGATCGACTTTTATCATGATAATTATAAGGCTTTATATACCCACCTCATTGGTTTTTATGCCTCAGGAAACGACGCTAATCCATTAGTTTTAATGGATCAACTTCCCGATGATATGTCGCGAAATTTGGTCAGCGAACTGGAAATGATGATCTTAAATACAGACGTCTCGACAGAAGAATATCAAGATTACGTTTTTAGCCTAAAGAAAGCCAGCATTGAACGCGACATCAAAGAAAAAGAACAACAGTTACAGATAGCCTCGCAGCAAGGGGAGATGACGTTGGCTTTAGAACTTGCCAGAACGATCACAACAATGCGAGCAAACCTAAAAAATAACACCTAATTCATACTACACTACAAAAACGCGTACCTAAAATACAGTCAAAATAAGCGGAGAAACCATTTTTGTTCAACGGTTCCATTTTTATGAAACCCTTTTTCAAACGAAGCAACCCCGCATACAAAGAAGTACCCACCAAACTACCTGCGGACGAGCATAGCTTAGATCCTAGGTAAAGTCGAGTACCGGAGCGGAGTGTACTTATGTACAGGAGCACCGTAACACAGACTTTAACGACGGATTTTCCAAACAAAGCGACCTCGCCTCAGGCAAGAAAGTACTACCAAACTACCTGCGGACGAGCATAGCTTAGATCCTAGGCAATGTCGAGTACTGGAGCGGAGTGTACTTATGTACATGAGCACCGTAACACAGACTTTAACGACGGATTTTCTAAACAAAGCGACCTCGCCTCAGGCAAGAAAGTATTACCAAACTACCTGCGGACGAGCATGGCTTAGATCCTAGGCGAAGTCCAGTACCGGAGCGGAGTGTACTTATGTACATGAGCACCGTAACGCAGACTTTAACGACGGAGATGAGCTATGCTCGTCCGCAGGCCAGGTGTTTTAAAACCGGACAAAGAGGTAAAGACCTATGACGGTTATTTTGGAAGGAGGACATGCAGACTATGGCTAAAAAACCGCAAGAATCGAAACCAGAAGATTTAAATTTAGACAAAGCAAAAGAATTATTAATTGTAGATGGCAAAAAGAAGGGGTCTCTAACGTACGCTGAGATTGCCGCAAAACTAGCTCCATTTACTTTAGATAGCGATCAAATGGATGACTTTTTAGAGCTATTAACGGAATTATCCATTGAGGTGGCAGACGAAGAGGAAGACGCAGATCCGAATGAAGCTGAATTGATTAAAGAAGAGACGGCAGAAATTGATTTAAACGATTTGAGTGTGCCCCCAGGTGTCAAAATTAATGACCCTGTTCGAATGTATTTGAAAGAAATCGGTCGTGTCAATCTACTTTCTGCTGACGAAGAAATCGCGCTTGCCAAACGTATTGAGCAAGGTGATGAAGAAGCAAAAGGCCGTTTGGCAGAAGCGAATTTACGTCTTGTTGTCAGTATCGCTAAGCGTTACGTCGGACGCGGGATGCTGTTTCTTGATTTAATTCAAGAAGGTAATATGGGGCTCATGAAGGCTGTTGAGAAATTTGATTTTAATAAAGGGTTCAAATTTAGTACGTATGCAACATGGTGGATTCGCCAAGCGATTACCCGAGCGATTGCCGACCAAGCGCGTACCATTCGTATCCCTGTCCACATGGTTGAAACGATCAACAAATTAATTCGTGTGCAGCGTTCCTTGTTACAAGATTTAGGTCGTGATCCGTCTCCAGAAGAGATTGGTGAAGAAATGGATCTACCAACAGAGAAAGTGCGTGAGATTCTAAAAATTGCTCAAGAACCAGTTTCTTTGGAAACGCCAATCGGTGAAGAGGATGATTCACACCTAGGGGACTTTATTGAAGATCAAGAAGCAACGTCGCCATCAGATCATGCGGCATATGAGCTATTAAAGGAGCAGCTAGAAGATGTCCTTGATACTTTAACCGACCGTGAAGAAAATGTACTTCGCTTACGTTTTGGTCTAGATGATGGTCGTACGCGCACGCTTGAAGAAGTTGGCCGTGTATTTGGTGTCACACGCGAGCGTATTCGTCAAATCGAAGCAAAAGCGTTACGTAAGTTAAGGCACCCGAGTCGCAGTAAACAGCTTAAAGATTTCTTAGAATAAAAATTTCAGAGGAGAGTGCGTAACAGTCGCGCTCTCTTTTTTACAAAGGATGGTTTTTTTGAACGAACAACAATTATCAGAACGATTAGAAAAAGTAGTTTCTTATATACCAAAAGGTGCACGGATTGCGGATATAGGCAGTGACCATGCTTATTTACCTTGTCATGCGATTCAAAAAGGCCAAATTGAGTTTGCTATAGCCGGGGAAGTTGTGGATGGTCCATTTCAATCAGCGACAAAGCAAGTCCGAAGCCTTGGATTGACAGGGGAAATAGCGGTCCGTAAAGGAAATGGTTTAGCGGTTATCGAGATGGCAGATCGGGTCGATACAATTGTCATTGCTGGCATGGGCGGTGCGTTGATTCGCTCCATTTTGGAAGCAGACTCGAACAAACTAACGGGTGTCACGCATCTGATATTGCAACCAAATATTGCGGCACATCAACTGCGTGAATGGGGAGAAGCGAACCAATGGGCGCTGGTCTCGGAAAGCATTTTACGTGAAGATAATAAGATTTATGAAATCCTGGTTTTGGAGCCGAGTGAACAGAAAGTATCTTATTCAGATAGCGAACGCTTGCTTGGACCATTTTTGATGCAAGAAAAATCTGCTGTTTTTCAAGCGAAATGGGAGCATGAATTGGCTAATTGGAAAGAAATTCAGACCCAAATTGATGCTAGTAATGCGAAAAATGAAGCGAAATTGGTAGAGTTAGCGATGAAAATAAAGATAATAGAGGATGTGTTACGATGAAAGTAGCGAATGGTTACGAATATGTAGCGATTTTGGAAGGTATTGCACCGAAAAAATATGCTATGGACGGTGATCCTATTGGTTTACAGATTGGGGATTTGGCGCGTAAAGTACGCAAGATTATGTTTACATTAGACGTGCTTGAGAATGTGGTCGATGAAGCAATCTCTAAAGGCGTAGATATGATTATTGCACATCATCCATTACTTTTCAGACCGCTAAAGAAAATCGATTTTTCGACACCAGAAGGACGAATTGTGAAAAAATTAATTAAGCATGATATTATCGTTTATGCGGCGCACACAAATTTAGACATTGCTGATGGTGGCGTCAATGATGCATTAAGTGAGCTACTCGGCTTGACGGATACGAAAATAATTGTGCCTACATACAAAGAAAGCTATAGCAAAATTGCAGTATATACGCCCGATTTTGCTGAGGAATCCATTCGCTTGGCACTAGTCAATAACGGGGCTGGAAAATTTTCAGATCTGTACTCGGAATGTACATTTTCTGTAGATGGTACGGGGCGTTTTCTTCCAGGGGATGAAGCAAATCCAACGATCGGTAAACCCGGAGATCTTGAGGCTGTTCAAGAGGTGAAGATAGAGGCTATTTTTCCACATTCCCAAATGGATCGAATTATTAAGGCGGTGAAATTATCGCATCCATATGAGGCTCCAGTGATCGATATTTATCCAATTGAAAATGTAGAATCTGCTATGGGGCTTGGAAGAATCGGTAATTTGCCGAAAGCTATGGAACTTCAAGGTTTTATTGGATTAGTAAAAGAGAAATTATCGATGGAGAATGTGCGTGTTATTGGTAATACCAATCGTTCTGTTCGTAAGGTGGCTATTATTGGCGGCGATGGGAATAAATTCATCCATGATGTCAAGCGGGCAGGCGCGGATGTGTATATTACAGGTGATATTTATTACCATACAGGACATGATTTATTAGCGCTGGATCTGCCGACGATTGATGCTGGCCATTACATTGAAAAAGTGATGAAAGCAAGCCTTCGAAAGCAATTCGAGGAGACGACGCAAGCGCAAAATTATGAGATTGAGCTTATTATATCCGAGCAAAACACGAATCCATTTACGTTTTATTAAGGAGTTGGAAGCAATATATATGAACTAGAAAAAGAGGATTAGAGCGCAGAATATGCTCCAATCCTCTTTATTATTTACCGCCGTTCTTCAAGTGCTCCAAACGAGCGGCGCGTTGTTTTTCGATATTTTTTTTGCGGGCACGCGGCAAAATGCTGACTGGATCAACATCGTGCTTACGCTCCCAAGTTGCTGGATTCTCCGGATCATAATCGTCTAGAAAAACAAGGACTTCACGAATAATTTGTGTCGGCGTACTGGCACCAGCTGTTACTGCGACTTTCTTCGCGTCTTTAATCCAATCGAGATTAAGCTCTTCAATATTGGCGATGCGATGGGCGGGAACACCGGCTTTTTCTTCCGATACTTGGGCAAGACGGTTGCTGTTGTTACTTCTAGGATCACCGACAACAATCGTCACATCTGCGCCAACCGCTTGTTTTGCAACGGCTTCTTGGCGAACTTGGGTAGCCATGCAAATTTCCTGATGCTGTTCTGCTTGTGGATAAACAGACTGGATGTAGTCCATTAGATCCATCACGTCCCATTGACTCATCGTTGTCTGATTCGTCACAAAAATTTTCTCATTAGTAAGGCCAAGCGCATCTACATCTTCCATATTTTCTACGAGATGCACGATGTCAGGCGCTACGCCAACTGCACCTTCTGGCTCTGGGTGGCCTTTTTTGCCGATATAAATGACATGAAAACCTTCATGCTTCTTTTCTAAAATTAAATCGTAGGTGCGCGTGACGTCGGGGCATGTAGCATCAAGCGTTGTCAGGCCTTTCGCTTTGGCACGTTCTTTCACGGCGGGTGAAACACCGTGTGCTGTGAAAATGACAGTACCGCTCTCAATTTGGTCCAAAATAGCTTCTCGATTAGGGCCGTCAAGTGTAACAATCCCAACGTCTTCAAAGGCTTCTGTGACATGTTGATTATGAACGATCATGCCGAGTATATGAATTGGGCGGGGAGATTCGGATCAAGTGATGCGTTACGCGCAATCACCATCGCATCCACCACACCGTAACAATAACCACGAGGGGCAATCTTAATAATTTCCAATGTTAAACCTCCTAAATTTCTCAAGGTGTAGCAGTAGCTGGGCAACACAACTAAAAATGCCGTCTACTTTTCTATTATAAGCCAGATTTGGCAGGGTTTCAACTGGCTGAATTTTGCTAAAGTGAAAAACGGTTAGCTTTTCTTGCTGACCTGACCTAGAAACTATGATATAATAACGTTTAGGAACAGAACGGAGTGGAAAAATGAACAAAAAAACAAGGTTTGATCAATTTCATTTTCAACCTTTTATTCAGCTTGCCATTGATAAATTAGGTTTTTATGAACCAACAGAAGTACAACAGAAATTAATACCGGCGATTATGAAGGGCGAAAGCGTTGTGGGACAATCCCAAACGGGTACTGGGAAGACACATACTTTCCTTCTGCCAATCATCAACAAAATTAAAGCGGACAAAGACAGTGTGCAGGCAGTTATTACAGCACCTAGCCGCGAACTTGCGACGCAGATCCATAACGAGATTAAAAAAATTATCAAATATAGCGATGATGAGATTCGCTCGCTACTCGTTATTGGTGGTACGGATAAACAACGAACAATCGATCGCTTGAAGAAGCAACAACCGCATATCGTTGTTGGTACGCCAGGTCGAATCAATGATCTTATTCGCGAAACGGCTTTACTTGTGCATACGACGCAAGTTTTTGTTGTCGATGAAGCTGATATGACGCTAGACATGGGATTCTTGATGGATGTCGATCAAATTGCGAGTAAAATGCCAGAAAATCTGCAAATGCTTGTTTTCTCAGCAACAATTCCGCAAAAATTAAAACCCTTCTTGAAGAAATATATGGAAAATCCGCGTTATGAACATATTCAACCGCAAGCACTGGCCAATACAGATGTGAAGCATCAGTTGATTGCGCGTCGCAGTAAGGACAAGGTAGATATTCTTAAAAATGCGCTTGTAGCCTATCAACCATATTTGGCGGTCGTTTTCACAAATACGAAAGCAATGGCTGATGAAGTTGCAAAAGGTTTAACGGAACGCGGTTTGAAAGTTGCAAAAATCCATGGTGGTGTAGAGGCTCGTGAACGTAAGCGTACGATGAAGCAGCTGGAGAACTTGGAATTTCAATACGTGGTCGCGACAGATTTAGCCGCGCGTGGTATCGATATTCAAGGAATCAGTCACATCATCAATTACGAGTTGCCAAGCGATCTTGATTTTTATATCCATAGAACGGGGCGTACAGGACGCGCAGGGCATTCTGGTGTTGCGTTAACAATTTACGAACCATCGGATGAGGATGCGCTAAACCAACTTGAAAAAATGAACATCGAATTCAAGCACGTTGATCTTAAGAATGGCGAATTTGTCGATACGGATGACCGCAATCGTCGTCAAAAGCGAGAGCCTAAACGCGAAGCCGCGGATCCACGCGAAATTGGGATGCGTAAAAAAGCGAAACAAAAAGGGAAACCAAATTATAAAAAGAAACTAAACTACAAAATGAACGAAATTAAGCGTCGCGAACGTAAAATGAACAAACGCGGGAGGTAACTATGGTACTAAGATTAGGTTCACATGTTTCGATGAGTGGTAAGGAGATGATGCTTGCTGCGAGTCAGGAAGCTGCATCTTATGGTTCGAATACATTTATGATTTACACGGGAGCGCCGCAAAATACACGACGCAAGCCGATTGAAGATTTGAATATTGAAGCAGGACTTGCTCATATGAAGGAGCATACGATCACGGATATCGTGGTTCATGCGCCGTACATTATTAATATCGGAAATGCTGTGAAACCAGAGACATTTGAAATCGGCGTGACCTTTTTGCAATCAGAGATAGAACGGACGGCGGCGCTCGGTGCGAAGCAGATTGTACTTCATCCAGGTGCACATGTTGGCGAAGGTGCAGAAACAGGCATCAAGCAAATTATTAAAGGCTTGAATGAGTCTTTGAAACCGGATCAAAACGTACAAGTTGCGCTAGAAACAATGGCGGGAAAAGGGACCGAAATCGGACGGACGTTTGAAGAAATTGCCGCGATTATGGACGGTGTCACCCATAATGAGCTTTTGTCGGTAACGTTTGACACTTGCCATGTGCATGATGCAGGTTATGATATTGTCAATGATTTTGATGGTGTACTGAACGATTTTGATAAGATTATTGGGTTGGATCGCTTAAAAGTGCTCCATATCAATGACAGTAAAAACGAAACGAGGTGCTCATAAAGATCGGCATGCCAATATCGGTTTTGGTCATATTGGTTTTGATGCGCTCAACTATATCGTGCATCATCCGCATTTAGATGACATTTCGAAAATTCTTGAAACGCCTTACGTGGGTGAAGATAAGAAAAATAAGAAACCGCCGTATAAACATGAAATTGCGATGCTTCGCAGTCAGACATTTGATCCAGAGCTTTTAACGAAAATCATGGCAGCTGAATAAGGCGCTAATAAAGGAGATAAAAACATGACAAAATCACTCGTTTTTGGACATAAGAACCCAGATACAGATACGATTTGTTCTGCGATTGCGTATGCGGAGCTAAAGAAAGCGCAAGGTCAAGATATCGAAGCGGTTCGTCTTGGCGAAATGAATAGTGAGACAGCATTCGTGCTTGCATATTTTAAAGTAGAAGCGCCGCGCCTTGTTGCGACGGTGGCAAATGAAGTAACAACGGTTAGCCTTGTAGATCATAATGAGAAGCAACAAAGCGCAGATGATATTGCTGATGTTACCGTTTTGGAAGTCATTGATCACCACCGTATCGCGAATTTTGAAACGGCAGATCCTTTGTATTACCGCGCAGAGCCAGTTGGATGCACGGCAACCATTCTTTATAAAATGTTCCAGGAAAAAGGCATTGAAATCTCCAACACGACGGCTGGATTGATGCTTTCGGCAATCATTTCCGATACGCTTTTGTATCAATCACCGACATGCACGCCAGAGGACAAAGAAGTTGCAGAAAAACTTGCTGTGATTGCAGGTATTGAGACGGCTACATATGGCTTAGATATGTTAAAAGCAGGTGCTGATGTTTCCACCAAAACAGTCGAAGAATTATTACTTGATGCCAAAGAGTTTGAAATGGGCGGTTCTAAAGTAGAGATTGCACAAATCAATGTAGTAGACGAGCAAGACGTGTTGGTGCGTCAAGCAGAGATTGAAGCATTGATGAACCAGCGTATTGCTGATAAAGGCTTAGATTTATATCTGTTTGTGGTGACGAATATCTTAACAAACGATTCTGTAGGTATCGCGCTTGGAAGCAAGACGGACAAAGTTGAAGCTGCCTATGGTATCACTTTTGCCGCAAATGTTGCACCGCTTGCTGGTGTTGTTTCTCGCAAGAAGCAAGTCGTGCCGATTTTAACAGACATATTTTCAAAATAACATGTAACGAGAAGCAGCTTCTATTCATAGGGGCTGTTTCTTCTATCTAGAGGAGGGAAATTATGAAACTATTGCGTTTAGCAGAACTCGCAAAATCGCAACAAGTCGCACTTTGGAATGAAGCCTTTGCAGATTATCTTGTTCCAGCTACATTGACAGAAGCTAGTTTTGAAGCACGAATGGCGAGTCTGTATTTATCAGCAGACGACTCATTAGTAGTTGAAATAGATGGCGAGTTTGCAGGGTTTGCACTCACGGGGACACGTATATTTCAATCGCGAAAGATTGCGTGGATTGGTGGTATCGCCATCATTCCAAGGTTCAGAAAACAAGGTTTGGCTCGCCAACTTATGGAAGCACTAATTACCACTTATAGTAAGGAGAATGTCACAGAATCATGGTTGGAGGTTATCTCAAATAATCATGCAGCTATTCGTTTGTATGAGTCGCTTGGCTACCAAAAAACGACGGATCTTATCTTTTTGAATGGGAATTTGCAGGATTATGGCAAGGCAGGTATCCAACTTAAAAAGAGGGTAAGCGAATCTCTTTTCGAAAAGAATGAAACACCATGGCAAAACTTGATTTCCGAACAAACGCAAGCTGCCTCTATATGGCGCAATCGTCAATTGTTGGGAGATATTATTTATAGGGTTTCTGATAAGAGCATTACTTTGCTGCAAATAAACTTGGATGATAGCAGCCAAATCTTAGATGGGTTACAAGCATTCTTTAACCGGTATGGGGCACTTCCTTGTATGATAAGTAATCAGGAAACGGACAAAGCGTTTATCCCGATATTGTTGCAAAATGGTTTTACTGAGGTAGCCAAACAAATTCAAATGCGAAAAGTTATTTTGGATGGAGAAATAATGTAGTGAATCGGATAAGCCATTACGGTTTCTCCGATTTTTTTAAGTTTCCTATAAATAAGATTCATTACGATTTACAAGGGGCGATTTTTTATGTATACTAGAGCAAGTAAAGATTTTTTAAGTGTAGAAGGAGTTTTTTGAGGTATGGATGAAATATTGAAGGTAGCGAACATTTCCTACCATTATGATAAAGAAGAAGTGCTCCAACAGATTAACTTATCGATCAAAAAAGGTAGTTTCACAGGAATAATCGGCCCAAATGGCTCTGGAAAATCTACACTGTTGAAATTGATTCTAGGCCTCCTAAAAACACAACAAGGAGAGATTACTTTATTTGGTAAGCCACAAGCCCAGTTCAAAGATTGGTCTAAAGTCGGCTTCGTTTCACAAAAATCAAACGCGTTTAACGGTGCTTTCCCAGCTACTGTCAAGGAAGTCGTGTCGAGCGGCTTAGTTAAAAAGAAAGGTTTATTCCACCGATTGAATCGTCGCGATTTTGACGCGGTATACGAAGCACTCGAAACCGTGGATATGAGGCGGTTTGCGACGCGGAATATTGGGGAGCTTTCTGGTGGACAGCAACAGCGTGTTTTCATCGCCAGAGCGCTCGTGAGCAAGCCTGAGATGCTGATTTTGGATGAGCCGACGGTTGGGATTGATGCGCAGAGTGTGACGTCTTTTTATGAGTTGTTGAAGGATCTAAATGCAAAAGAAGATATCACGATGCTCCTTGTGACGCATGATATTTTGGCAGTGAACTCCTATGTGGATCATATTGTTAACATGAATACAAAAGTGTTATTTGATGGTACCGCGGTGGATTATCAATTATACTTAGAAGAACGTGAGCTTGAGGCACTAGAAGTGAGTCGGATGGGGGTGACGTACTGTGATTGCGAACCTGTTTGAATATGATTTTATTAGAAATACGTTTATTGTTGGAATTGTGATTGGCATTGTTGCACCGCTTTTAGGAAGTTTTATTGTTGTACGACGCCTGTCTTTAATGGCGGATGCGCTGAGTCACGTTAGTCTGGCGGGCATTGCAGTGAGCCTTTATTTAAGCAAGATGTATCTCCCACTCGTGGCACTAAACCCGCTCTATCTAGGCTTTGGCTTTGCAGTTGGTGGCTCGCTTTTGATGGAAAAATTACGCAATGTTTATAAGCAGTTTCAGGAATTGGCGATTCCGATCATTATGTCAGCCGGTATGGGTTTCAGTGTTATTTTTATTTCGTTGGCTAACGGTTTTAACACCGATTTATTTAGTTACCTGTTCGGGAGCGTCAGCGCAGTGAGCCGGTCGGACATGTGGACGATTTTGGCAACGGCATGTATTGTTTTATTCACCGTATTTTTCTTATATAAAGAACTATTTTTGTTATCATTTGACGAAGAGTATGCCAAAGCATCAGGAATTCCTGCGAAGATAGTCGATGTGATTTTCATGTTGCTCGTGGCACTTGTGATCGCGTCTAGCATGCGCATTGTGGGGATTCTGCTTGTCTCCTCATTGATGACTTTACCAGTGGCAGCGGCGATCCGGATTGCTAAAGGGTTCAAGCAAACGATTGGTTACTCGATTCTGTTCGGTGAAATCTCCGTAATCGGTGGTCTTATCAGTGCTTTTTATCTCGATTTAGCGCCAGGTGGTTCCATTGTTATCATCTCCGTCATTATTTTAGTCACAACTATCAGCGTTCAAAAAATGAAGCAAAAAATGGCGATTGCGGAAAAAAGGAGTGAATCGAATGTCTCTAACAGCTAACGAAGCGTTACAATTAATGAAACGAAAAGGCTACAAACATACAGATAAGCGAGAATTCCTCATCCATTTATTTGCTCGGAAAAATCGTTATATGACGGCAAAAGAAGTTTTAGAATGCATGAAAGCAGATTTCCCTGGCATTAGTTTCGATACGATTTACCGTAATTTATCTTTGTTTGTCGAATTAGAATTGTTTGAAGAAACGGAGCTGTCGAGTGAGAAACATTTCCGATTGTCCTGTGCGCATGAGGAGCATCATCACCATTTCATCTGCATGGAATGTGGAAAAACGCGTGAAATTCGCATGTGCCCTATGGATTTTTTAGAAGAAGCCTTGCCGGGATACCAAGTGGAAGGCCATAAGTTCGAAGTATACGGTAAATGTCCGGAATGTCTTGCTAAAGTAGGATAGACTTTTCCTCGCGCCCTTAGAGTACGATAGATGCATAAAAAACGCGACCCCATCAACGGGACCGCGTTTTCTTTTTCATAACGAAATTCGTGCCATTTATTCGACCAAATTGATAACCGATAGAATCCACCAGTTCAGCAATCGTGTCGACTTGTTGAATATTCGCCAGTTCGCGCACGATATCGGCAGCGACCTCAGAATCTTCTAGCGCATGATGGTGCTCAAATGAGATACCGAAGTAATCAGCTACCAGGTTCAATTTATGCGAACGAAGCGGTAAAATTTTCTGAGATAACACACAGGAGCAGAAATAGAGATTTTCCGGTAAGGGAAGCCCATATTTTTCTGTCGTGGCGCGAAAAACGTTGATATCGAATGTGGCAAAGTGAGCCGCAACCGGAAGATCACCGATAAATTGCATAATGCTTGGATATACTTCTAACCAATTTGGTGATTCCCACACATCTTCTGGATAAATGCCATGGACGCGAATATTGGAAGGGTAGAAGTCTTCTTCAGGATTGATGAGTTGATAGTATTCCGAGTGCTTTTCGCCGTTCACATATTTGACCATCCCGATCGAACAGGGGCTTGTACGCGAACCATTGGCTGTTTCGAAATCAAGGACGACATAGTTCAAATTTTTCATCTAGTTTTCACTCCTTCACTCACCATCATACCTCTACGAATTTGACTTGCGCAAGGATTTTGGTTTGATGTAGAGACCAAGATCGCGACGTTCTTTTCGCAAGGCCTTGGACAGGGAGAGCATCATCAGTAGCATGATAAATGAAAACGGTAAGGCGACGATGATAAGCATGTTTTGTAACCCTTCTAAACCACCGCTGAAAAGTAGAATCGAGGCAATCAGTGACTGGATAATACCCCAAATAAATTTCACGCGATTTGCAGGGTTCATGACACCGTTCATCGTCTGCATACCGAGCACGTACGTGGCTGAATCTGCAGAAGTGATGAAGAAGACACCGATTAGGAAAATCGCGATAACAGAGAGAATAGAACCAAGTGGCATATGATTGAATGTCCCGAATAG
Organism: Listeria grandensis FSL F6-0971; assembly: GCF_000525835.1. GTDB lineage: Bacteria > Bacillota > Bacilli > Lactobacillales > Listeriaceae > Listeria_A > Listeria_A grandensis. The sequence continues at coordinate 602,810 of NZ_AODD01000002.1, read as the reverse complement.
GACCTCTTCTGTTTTCAATTGTGTTAAATCAAAACCAGCGCGCTGAACAGATGTAGAAGCCGTTCCAAAAACAGCGAACCAGATAACACTCAGTAGCGTTGGTAACAGGATAACACCAGCTAGAAACTCACGAATCCGACGGCCTTTGGAAACCCGCGCGATAAAAATACCGACAAATGGGGACCAAGAGATGAACCAGGCCCAATAGAAAATCGTCCAGCTATTAATCCATTCACGACCAGCTGCATTCACAGGATCCGTACGGAAGCTCATGCCGATAAAATTTTGCATGTAAGCGCCGGTTGCGTCGGTGAGCATGTTGAGCGTAAGTAAGGTTGGACCAACGACAATCACGATGATCATCAGCAGTACTGCTAAAACCATATTTGTGTTACTAAGCCACTTCATGCCGCGTCCCAAACCACTCATTGCTGATGTTAGAAAGAGTACAGTTACGATGGCAATAATGATGATTTGTACTTTAAAATCGACTGGAATATCGAATAAGAACGAAAGCCCGCCGTTGATTTGTGTGGCGCCGAAGCCAAGCGTTGTTGCGACACCGACAATCGTTGCAAAAACAGCGATAACATCAATGGTAACGCGGACAGAAGGCTTCATCCATTTTCCAAGAAGCGGATCAAGTGTTGCGCTAATTAGTCCCGGCTTGTCATGGCGAAACTGGAAGTAGGCTAGTGTTAAGCCAACAAATGCATAGATGGCCCACGCATGAATGCCCCAATGAAAAAAGGAGAAGCGAAATGCGTCCATCAATGCTTGATTCGATCCAGGTGATGCTTCCGGGCTTGAAATCGCATAATGTGATAGTGGTTCTGTTGCACCCCAAAAGACGAGCCCTACGCCCATTCCGGCGCTGAATAACATGCCAAACCAGGAAATAGTTGAATATTTCGGTTTTTCCCCAGCCTTCCCAAGTTTAATCGAACCGATCGGACTAAAAATCAAATAGAAGCAGAAAATAACGAGGACTGATACGAATATCAAATAATACCAGCCGAATGTTGTCGTAATAAAATTTTGAATGTTTGCTGTGACGCTAGCAAGGCCTTTCGGTGTTAAAATTCCAATTGTCACGAAGACCAATGTGATGGCAAGCGTGATCCAAAAGACATTTGTAATTTTGTGCGAAGTTTCCTTTTTTGTTCCCATAATTCCTCACTTTCATTGCTAGATAAGTTTCTGTGTAGCGTCTAGCAAGCAAACAAGAAGGAAACGGCGAATCCGTTCCTTTCAGGTTTGTATAATAGTTGACCTTAACTATGGTAACAAAGATTGGCGGTGAAAGCAAATGAGCTACAACTTGGAGTGCTGTCAGATCTATTATATATTGAAAAGATGTTTCAATGATGGAATCTGGGATAAAGTTACGTAACGACGTATCGCGCGTCTAACTAGGAAATACACGGAGGGAAATGACATGAAGAAGGAAAATGGTTTTATGGTAGGATTTATTATTGTCGTTATTTTAATTTCCTTTAAAATTTGGATAAAATTCACTTTTGAATTACAATTTCTATGTCTTGTTTTATTGGTTGCAGCATCGTGGACATTGAAATACTTCATTTTCAAAAAGTTGAAATCTGGTAAGGAATAAAACGTCAGAAAAACGTCGATGCGCAACAATCAGCATCGACGTTTATTTGAATTATTTTGCAGCTTCGGCTTCCTCGGCAGCTTTTTTCGCGAAATGTTCTTCGGCAAGGATATCGATTTCTTTCTTCAATTCCTCAACCATGGTTTCTTCTGGTACTTTACGAACGATTTTACCGTGACGGAAAAGAAGTCCTTCTCCGCGGGCTCCAGCGATACCGATGTCCGCTTCACGCGCTTCTCCTGGTCCATTTACGGCACAGCCAAGCACAGCTACTTTGATCGGAGCTTTGATTGTGGAAATGTATTCTTCTACTTCATTTGCGATGCTGATCAAATCAATTTCGATACGACCACATGTTGGACACGAAATAAGTGTCGCTGCGTTCGATGATAAACCGAATGATTTCAGCACTTCACGCGCTACCTTGATTTCTTCCACAGGATCAGCAGATAGGGAGACACGAAGCGTATTCCCGATACCTTTACTTAGAATCGCACCAAGCCCGACAGCACTTTTGATACCACCGGCAAATTGGGTACCTGATTCTGTAATACCTAAATGAAGTGGGTAATCGAATGCTTTAGATGCTAGATCGTATGCTTCGATTGCTAAGTTAACATCAGAAGCCTTAAGCGACACGATGATGTCATGGAAATCAAGATCCTCAAGAATTTTGATATGGTCAAGTGCGCTTTCCACCATACCTTCCGCCGTCGGATACCCGTATTTCTCGATAAATTTCTTCTCAAGACTACCGGCGTTAACACCGATACGAATCGGAATACCTTTTGCTTTGGCTGCGTTCACTACTTTCACAACACGATCACGACGACCGATATTACCTGGATTAATCCGGATTTTATCAACACCCGCATCGATTGCTTTTAATGCCAAACGATAATCGAAATGAATGTCAGCAACAAGAGGAATAGAGATTCTACTTTTTATTTCTGCAAGGGCATCCGCCGCGCGCTCATCAGGGACGGCAACACGAACGATCTGGCACCCAGCTTCTTCAAGACGATGAATTTCAGCAACAGTCGCTTCCACGTCATGCGTTTTCGTTGTAGCCATACTCTGGATAAATAATTCATTACTACCGCCTATAGTCAAATTACCAACCTTTACAGGTCGTGTATTTGATCGATGTGTTCTTTCTGTCAAAGCGATTCGCTCCTTATAATCCTAACGTGTAGGATTTGTTATTATTAATGCATTACTAATGATACCACTATTCGTGTGAAAAATCATCCATCTTGTTTATTAGAAATTGGTGAGAAAATGGCATTGTGTCACCATTATAAGAATTTGAAAAGGCTAAAAAAGGAATTTTTAGCACCAACTTATTGTATAGCTATATCAAATGGAAAGACTATATCCAGTCGCTTAGCATTGCGCAAGATACAGTCTTTTCCGATTGAACTATTTTACAGGCTGTTTTTGATCCGTAGGTGGAATTTGTCGAATAACTAGGAAAATGATGATGAAGCTAACGGCCATGTTGATTGTTGAAAGATATGGCACCGTAATTTGGAACCAATACATAATCATGGTGAAGACCGCAGCAAGTGTCATACTGTACGCCGCAATGTTCCAGTTATTGAAATAACTAATACCCATACGGCCAAAACCGCTCATAATGTAACCAAATAGGGCATATAGCGCTACTTTGAAGAAGGTGATAAGGATCATCGCGACTAAAATGATGCCGAGCAATATCGGAATAAAGTATTTCGACATGTCCTCCATCGACTGGTAAAAGCTCACGAGATCAGCTTTTGATTCAATTCCCGCTGTCGCATAGCTCACAGATTGATCTACGCCGGGAGCTTTGATGTAAATTTTATCAGATAAAAAGGCGATAGCGCTATCTGCTGAACCAAGTTGATTGTCGATTTTGTCCGTAGTTAGACTGTCGGTCGAGTCAAAGTAGAAAAAGACGCTTCCTTGATCGATCGTGATAGGTTTATCCGCTTTCGAGACGAGCTTCCCATCTTCCACAGTGAAATCAGGGATGTCATTTTTAATTGTGTCCGCGCCAACTTTCATCGCATCGTTCGCGGCAGTGGCAGTGTGATAGCCGATTGGTAAAAAGATTAGAATCGAAATTAAAATTATGTAAAGGATCGATTTCCATATTTTGTCCGCACGGAATGTCGCGATATCTTCTGGAGAGTAAATACTTTTTGCAAAGCGTTTGAAAATATTCATTTGATTGTGATGCACCTCATTCTTGGTTTATTTATACAGAGAGGAAACGCAAATCTTCCGTTTCTGTATAAGATTGGTTTTCTTTCTATATAATAGCTTGAAATTGGGAGGATTGCAAGGATAGGAGAAGATGGGATGCAATTAAAATCCAATAGTAGCAATGTCCTAGATTCTCTGCGGGAATGGCCTATTTCTGCTTTCCATGTAAGCATTTAAATTGCATTACCCTGCCGCCTAGTGATAATCTTATAGTTGTAGGAAGAAGTTAGATTTTCTAAATGGATTGCTCGACTTGGATCGGGTAGCTATTTAGGAGTGTTTGCTTTTTCAAATATATATCAAGGAGGAGTTTTTATTATGACATACGAATTACCAAAATTAGCTTACACATACGATGCTTTGGAGCCGAATTTCGATAAAGAAACAATGGAGATTCACTACTCGAAGCACCACAATACTTATGTAACGAAATTAAATGATGCACTTAAAGGACATGACGATTTAGCTGCTAAATCTATCGAGGACTTGGTTGCTGATTTAAATAGTGTCCCTGAAAACATTCGCACTGCTGTTCGTAACAACGGTGGCGGACATGCGAACCATTCATTCTTCTGGACCATTCTTAGTCCTCAAGGTGGCGGCGAACCATCCGGTGCTTTAGCAGATGCAATCAATGCTACATTTGGTAGCTTCGAAGAGTTCAAAACGAAATTCGCTGATTCAGGCGTGGCACGTTTCGGTTCTGGTTGGGCGTGGCTTGTATTGAAAGACGGCAAATTGTCGATTATTTCTACACCAAACCAAGATTCACCGATTACAGATGGTTACACACCAGTTATCGGTCTTGACGTTTGGGAGCACGCGTACTACTTGAAATTCCAAAACGTTCGTCCAGACTATATCAAAACTTTCTGGAACGTAGTAGACTGGAACAAAGCTGGCGAATACTTCGACGCAGCGAAATAATTTAAAAAAAAATCGAGCCGTATGCCATGTGTGCATGCGGTTTTATTTTGCTTGGAATTGAAATTCAGCATTTTTAAAGAGGCCTTTAACTTTTCTTAATAAATTTCTCATCAAACTCTAGTGGTAATCTTACCAAAATTCAGCTACAATAGAAGTAGATGAGTGCTGAAAAAGGAAGGATTGTGACGAGTGAAAAATAGATTTATTAAGAAAACAGACAAACCAAAGAAGAAAAGGCAAGTCATTCCGTTGCGTTTGAACATCCTATTTTTCGTGATATTTATATTATTCTCCGCCTTGATTTTGCGCTTAGGAGTGGTACAGATCGTTCAAGGAGAAACATATAAACGACAATTAGAGGAAACAGACGATGTCAGTGTAACGAAGAACGTGCCGCGTGGTGTTATTTACGACCGAAATTACAACCTCTTGGTAGGGAATTCGGCAGTAAAATCAATCACGTATGCTCGTAGCGAGAAGACACCACCATCCGAGATGATTTCTGTTGCGAAGAAGTTGGATAAACTGATCGCAATTACACCAGAGAAGCTGACAGAACGCGATTTACAAGATTATTGGATTTTGACAAACGAGAAAGAATCAATGGCACGACTTAGCAAAGCTGACAAAAATTTAGATGGCGGTAAAGTATATAAGAAGCAAATTGCAGGCGTGACAAAAGATGATTTGGACAGTTTGACCGAGGACGATAAACGTATCGCGACAATTTACAAGAAAATGACGACAGGCTATGCGTTATCACAAGTTGCGGTTAAGAGTAAAGGCGTGACGGACGAAGAAATCGCAAAAGTAAGCGAAAACTTGGAAAGCCTGCCGGGTGTGGATACGACGACAGACTGGAATCGTTTTTATACGTATGATGAAACATTGCGTTCGATTTTAGGCAGCGTATCGACGGAAAAACAAGGTATACCAAGTGATAAAGTGGATTATTACTTAGCACAAGGATATAGCCGGAATGACCGTGTTGGTCGTAGTTATTTGGAGGCGCAGTATGAATCTGTGCTGGCCGGCCAAAAATCGAAGTCGAATAGTGTTCTAGATAGTAATGGGAATATTATTGAGACGGTTGAGAAATATGAAGGTTCTAAAGGTAAGGATTTAGTCTTGTCTGTGGATGTTGAATTGCAGAAGCGAATTGAAGAGATAATAAGGAAAAACATGCAGATTAATAAAGGCTACAGTGGTACAGATTTGTTTGACCGTGCATTTGTAGTCGCAACAGATCCTTATTCAGGCCAAGTTCTTGCACTTGCCGGGCAAAAATTCGATGATAAAGGTGGATTTGAAGATTACTCGCTAGGTAACTTCACAACAGCTTATAACATGGGATCAGCGGTTAAAGGTGCGACGGTATTAGGTGGAATCATGGATGGTGCTATCTCAGAAAACCAAACTTTCTTTGATCAACCAATTAAATTTAAAGGCACAAAAGCAAAAAGCTCGTGGTTTAATAGAAGCGGTGAGGGTGGACGTACTCTAGATCCAGTCGGAGCTTTAGAGATATCTTCCAACTCATTCATGTATCAAGTTTCCATGAAAATGGCTGGAGCAAAGTATGTTTATGATGGTCCATTCCGAGCTTCACCCGAAACCTTTGATACTATGCGCTATTACTACAATCAATTTGGTTTAGGCGTGAGAACAGGAATAGATTTACCTGGAGAACAAATCGGTTATAAAGGTCCCGATGACACGGTTGGTAAAATACTGGATTTCGCAATTGGACAATATGACTCTTATACGCCTTTACAATTAGCTCAGTATGGTGGAACTATTGCGAATGGTGGTTATCGGATCGAACCAACCATGCTAAAAGAAATACGTGATCCAAGTACAACAGGTGATACGGTTGGTAAAGTAGCAACTGAAATTGAACCTAAAATTCTGAATCGTATCGGTGCACCAAGTTCTGCGATTAAAGAAGTCCAAAAAGGATTTTATGAGGTAACTCACGGCAGTAGTGGTACAGGTCGGGCCTATTTTAATGACTTAGGTGTAGAAGTTGCAGGTAAGACCGGAACTGCGGAAGCTTTCTACGATGGTCCTAAGAAAGGTGAAGCCATGACAGAAGTTTGGAATACAACTTTTGTTGGATACGCTCCAGCGGAAAAACCTGAAATTTCAATTGCCGTAGTAGTTCCTTGGGGCTATCGTAAATATGGCGGTAGTGACTCAAAAATTAATTTGAAGATTTCTGAGGAAGTATTTAAAGCTTATTATGATTTGAAAGAAGAGCGAGCAAAAGCAGGTAAAGACACATCCAAGGTAGATCAACCGATCAACAACAAAGCAGCAGCTGCGGCGGCACAATCTAAATTAAATGATTAATAAAAGGATGAACATCTCGAAGTTAGAGCAATTTTCTAATTTCGGGATGTTTTTATCGGTCCATGTAAAATAAGCTTATTTTAATCTTGGAAATTCACAATGAAATGGCTACCAAAATTACATCATGCTTTTAGTACGATCCCTCACAAATGAAAAAATTTCAATTTCTCCTCAAAATCCCATGCAAAAACCTGATAAATGGCGGATATTATGGTATGATAAGTTAAATATGAAAAAACGAAGTCCGAGGAAGGAGCTCTGTTTTCCTTTTTCGACAAAATATAGCTAATCCAAGGGGGAAATAGAATGACAAAAAGTTATCATGTAGCCGTTGTTGGTGCGACTGGCGCGGTTGGGACTCAAATGATTCAATTACTGGAAGATGTGACGTTTCCAATAAAGGAAGTTTCATTTTTATCTTCGGCGCGTTCGGCCGGTAAGAAATTGACGTTCCGCGGGGAAGAAGTTGTGATTAAAGAGGCAACACCTGAAAGTTTCGCGGGTGTAGATATTGCTTTATTTAGTGCTGGCGGTTCTATTTCTGAGCGTTTTGCCAAAGATGCTGTGGCGCATGGCGCGATTGTCATCGATAATACGAGTGCATTCCGAATGCATCCAGATGTGCCGCTTGTTGTTCCTGAGGTGAATCCTGAGGCTTTGCGTGATCATAAGGGCATTATCGCAAATCCGAACTGTTCGACCATCCAAATGGTGGCAGCACTTCAACCGATTCGTGCGGCTTACGGCTTAAACCGGATTATTGTTTCGACATACCAAGCCGTTTCTGGTTCTGGAATTCAAGCGATTGGTGAACTCCAAACGCAGTCTCAAGCTATTTTGAATGGGGAAGATTTTACGCCTGCTGTGATGCCTGTGAAAGGTGATAAGAAGCATTTCCAAATCGCGTTTAATGCCTTGCCTCAGATCGATGTTTTCACGGATAATGACTATACATACGAAGAGATGAAGATGGTCAATGAAACGAAGAAGATCATGGGAGACGAGTCGATCAAGGTTGCGGCGACGTGTGTGCGCATTCCAGTTATTACGGGTCACTCGGAGTCGGTGTACATCGAGGTCGAGCAGGATAATGTGAAGGTTTCTGAGATTCAAGAAGCGCTCCGGACAGCGCCAGGTGTTGTCTTAGAAGATGACACGGCAAACCAAGTATATCCGCACGCGGCAAGTTCTGCTGGCAAAAAGGAAGTCTTCGTTGGGCGCGTTCGCCACGACTTGGATGATACGAAAGGATTCCACATGTGGATCGTCTCGGATAATTTGCTAAAAGGCGCTGCTTGGAATTCGATCCAAATTGCTGAGTCGCTGATTGAACAGGAAATCATCTGAAAAAACGCGAAATAATTGAGGTGTTACAATGAAAATTATCGTGCAAAAATTTGGTGGGACTTCCGTGCAAAACGCTGAATCCCGCCAGCTTGCATTTAATCATTTACGAAATTCGATCCATAAGGGATATAAAGTTGTCGTTGTTGTGTCGGCGATCGGGCGAATAGGTGATCCGTATGCAACGGATACATTGCTGGAACTCATTGGCGCGAAAGAAACCCGGTTATCGTTACGCGAGCAAGATATGTTGCTTTCTGTCGGTGAAACGATTTCGACAGCGGTGTTTACGAATATGCTTCTCGAAGCGGGTATTAAAGCAGCCGCATTTTCAGGCGCACAAGCCGGTATCCGAACGAACGATGAATACACCGCTGGCAAAATTTTAGAAGTCGATGTGACGCGTTTACGTGAGACATTAGAGACGGTGGACATTGTCGTTGTTGCTGGTTTCCAAGGTAGTGCTCCAAATGGCGATATCACAACGCTTGGCCGGGGTGGTAGCGATACCTCTGCCGCAGCACTTGGTGTTGCACTTGCTGCTGAACGTGTGGATATTTTTACCGATGTGGATGGGATGTTTACCGCTGATCCGCGTATTGTTAAAAACGCGCGCTCGTTGCCAACGGTGAGCTATAATGAAGTAAGCAATATGGCTTATCAAGGCGCTAAGGTTATCCATCCGCGTGCCGTTGAGATTGCGATGCAGGCCAAGATTCCGCTTCGGATTCGCTCGACATACTTAGAAGGAGAAGGCACGCTCGTGACTTCGCAAACGGAGGTTAGCGGCCGTTTTGATGTGAAAGAACGCCTCGTAACGGGAATCGCGCATGTCACCAATTTAACGCAGATTCGCGTCAAAACAACGAGTGTTCATACGCAGCAGCAAGCATTCGCGATTCTTGCCGAAGCGGCTATCAGTCTTGATTTTATCAATATTTCGACGGACGAGATCGTGTTTACTGTGCCGGAACGAAAGCGCGAACACGTGTTGACACTTTTGAAAGAAGCCTCATATGATGCACATACGACCGAAGATTGCGCAAAAGTTTCTATTGTCGGAGCTGGAATCGCAGGCGTGCCAGGTGTTACCGCCAAAATTGTGTCCGCCTTATCCGCGAAAAATATCGCTATCTTGCAATCAGCAGATAGCCATACAACCGTGTGGATTTTAGTCGAAGAAGCGGATCTAATCGCAGCGGTCAACGCGCTTCATGACGAATTTTGCATTGAAAATGAGTTCGAGGAGGAATAGCACTATGGATTTTGGAAAAGTAGTTACAGCAATGGTAACGCCATATAATCCCGAGAAAGATAAAGTTTGTAAAAAAAGGATTCATCGCCTAGTCAATTACCTCATTGAAAACGGCTCGGATGGCCTTGTTGTGGCGGGAACCACCGGAGAGTCACCAACCATTTCGCATGAAGAGAAAATCAAACTCTTTAAACAAGTCGTGGAAACCAACCAAGGCCGCGTGAAAATCATTGCGGGAACTGGGTCGAATAATACTGCTGAAACGATTAGCTTCACGAAAGAAATAGAAGAAATCGGTGGAATCGACGCTGTTTTAATCGTAGCGCCATATTACAACAAACCAAATCAAGCTGGGCTTTATGCTCATTTTGCGGCGATTGCAGAGGCGATCACGTTACCAATTGTCATTTATAACATTCCGAGTCGTTCGGTTGTGAATATTGAACCAGAGACGATCATTGAACTTTCCAAAATAGATAACATCGTTGGGGTCAAAGAATCCAGTGGTAATTTTGATAATATCACGAAAATTATTGCTGAAACGAGTGATGATTTCGCGGTTTATAGTGGAGATGACAGTTTTACTTTGCCGATTTATGCGCTTGGTGGAAATGGTGTAATCTCTGTTGCGAGTCACGTGATTGGAGCAGAAATGCAAACGATGCTGCAGGCTTTTGACGAAGGTGATACGAAGCAAGCGGCAGAAATTCATGGTAAACTTGTACCACTTATGAATACGTTATTCATCGCACCAAACCCAGCTCCTGTGAAGCATATGTTAAACAAACTCGGCGTTGATGTTGGGCATCTACGTTTGCCACTCGCGCCGCTAACAAAAGAAGAAGAAGCAACAATCGAAGCAGCATACAAAAATTATTTAAAATAAGAGGAAGGAGGAATAACCTTTGACAGTTAAAAAAGCAAAACAAATCAAGATTATCCCACTTGGCGGAGTAGACGAAAGTGGAAAGAATTTATACGTAGTAGAGGTAGATGAGTCTATTTATATTATGGATGCTGGTCTAAAGTTCCCAGAAGATGAATTGCTGGGCATTGACGTTGTTATTCCCGATATTAAATACTTAGAAGACAATAAAGAACGGATCGAGGCTATTTTTCTAACGCACGGTCATGAAGACGCAATCGGAGCTTTGCCATACGTCCTTGCCAAACTTAAAGCCCCAGTTTATGGAACTGAACTCACAATCGCCCTTGCAAAAGCGGCACTCAAGGAGCATAAAAAAGTACGTTTTAATGATTTCCATGTCATCGATGAAGCAACCGGCCTATCATTCCCGAATGTGGATGTAGAATTTTTCCGTACAACGCATTCTATTCCTGATTCCGTGGGGATTGTAATCAATACAAGCGAAGGCGCGATCGTTTACACCGGTGATTTTAAATTCGACCAATCTGCAAAAGTAGGGTATGAAACGAGCCTTGGCCACATTGCTGAAATCGGCGAAAAAGGCGTTCTTGCCTTGCTTTCCGATAGTTCTGAGGCAGAACATCCAGGGACAACATCGAGCGATAGTTTAATCGATGAAGAAATCCGTCACGCGTTTCGCTCCTCCCCAGGCCGCGTTATTGTTGCCTGCGTGGCGTCCAATCTCGTTCGCTTACAACAAGTTCTTGACGCTTCTTCTGCCACAAATCGTAAAGTAGCTATCGTTGGTAAAGAATTGGAGCGCGTATTTGATATCTCCGTGAAATTAAACAAAATTCAATTACAAACCGAGGACCTCGTTATCCCGCTAAAAGAAGCGAAGAAATTGAACGATGACCAGCTAGTGATTATCGAAACAGGGAATCTTGGAGAACCAATCCAATCACTACAACTGATGACACAGGGCAAACATCCAAAAGTAAACGTTCAAAAAGGCGATACGATCTATATTACATCGACACCATCACCATCGTCCGAAACAATTTTGGCGAAAACGATTGACATGTTGTACAAAGCTGATGCGACAGTCCTAACGATGAATCGTGATCTGTTCGTGTCTGGTCATGGTAGTCAAGACGATTTAAAATTAATGTTAAACCTGATGAAACCAAAATACTTCATCCCAGTTCACGGTGAATACCGGATGTTGATTGCCCATGCCAAGCTCGCTTATCAAGTTGGTATGCCGAAATCCAACGTATTTGTAGCTGGAAAAGGCGAAGTAATCGAATATAAAAATGGCCGTATGAGTGCTGGTAATCGTGTGTTTGCGGGTAATACCTTAATTGATGGTCTAGGCGTTGGCGACGTAGGAAACATCGTATTGCGCGATCGCAAATTGCTATCCGAAGATGGTATCTTCATCGTTGTTATCACGCTAAACCGCAAAACAAAGGCGATCATATCCGGACCAGAAATCATTTCCCGCGGTTTTGTCTACGTCCGCGAATCCGAGCATCTAATTGAGAAGTCATCCGAAGTAGTGACGAAGATTGTAGAGAAAAACCTACAAGAAAAAGAATTCGAGTGGGCTAAACTAAAACAAGACGTCCGCGACCAACTGAACAGGTACCTGTTTGAACAAACAAAACGCAGACCAATGATACTACCGATAATAATGGAAGTATAAAGAAATGTTGAACTAGCCGCCGCAAAATTTGTGGAAAAGAGCGTGAAGTTCTGGATACGAAGGCTGTATTTTTATGCATATCGAGCTTCTAAATCGAAAAGTAATGCCACAACAAAAAACATCACTAAGCTTCCTTTCAACAAGGCGGATCTAGTGATGTTTTTTGCGTTAATTTTTCCACTTCCTTAGAACCCAAACATGTGTTATCATAAAACATAGTAACATTTAAAATCAAATAGCTAGGAATTGTAAGTTTTACTTTGTGATTTTTCGTGGATTAAACGCGGAAGGATTACATACTTCATTTCGTTCCTACGCATATTGAGGATTTAAATCAGCACACTAAGCTGTTGAAGATCCACAACAAAAGGAGTTTGAAATATGGCTATCTGGTTCACACTAATGGGTATAGCTTTCCTAGGATTTATCGTAGGTATTATCATGCTATTCGCCCAATCCAAACGAAAAATCGGTATTTATATCGTAAGTAGCGCTAGTATTCTAATTATCGCTTCCATCATCGGTGTATTTGTCTCATTTCACAACTATAACAAGTTGCAAGAACGTGTCGCAAGCTATTCCACTGATAGCAAAACAGGAAAAACGGTATCAGAAGGAAAAGAGACGTATAACGTGAATTGGCATAATAACGCAGACGGAATGGATAAGAAAATTTCTACCGTTACCGTCGAGAAAAAAGTGGTCCACTCCACGATGGAAGATAAAGACATGCCTGGCACGCTGAAAATCGCAATTGAGATCAAAAATAATACAAAAAACGAACTGTTATCTTATCCACTACAAGGCGAATTAGTCACGGAAAATGGACAACAACTAGCAGCAGACATTATTTTATCGGACCTTGTCGATGGTAAAATGAAACCTGGAGCAACGATCAAGGGTACCATCGTGTTCCCGCTCGATAAACTCGATAAAGTAACGGATATCAAATGGTTCCAATTTTCATGGTCGACGTATAATAAAGATAAGTTAATCAAGAGTGACACAGGACGGCTTGATTTAAAGAAATGACAAATAGCGCTTTCTTATTCGGTACATCGAATGGAAAGTGCTTTTTGTTTGATAGAAGAAGGGAGCAGATTATGTATAGCATATGAGCAGAAAGACATAAAAAGCCGTGGAATACCCATTCATCGGGACTGTTCCACGGCTTCAATTATTTATTCTGTTACATGCAATGCTTCTGCAAGATATTCATCATACGTAACTTCTTTATTATAGAATTGCTCTTTCGAAAGGTTGATAATGCGAGTCGCCACACTTTGTAGGAATTGGTGATCGTGTGATGCGAAAATCATCGCGCCTTTGAACTGAATCATACCGTTATTTAAAGCCGTAATGGATTCTAGGTCTAAGTGATTGGTAGGTTCGTCCATCAACAGTACGTTCGCACCGGAAAGCATGTTTTTCGATAGCATACAACGAACTTTCTCACCACCGGAAAGCACGCGAACTTTCTTCAATACTTCGTCGCCACTGAAAAGCATGCGGCCTAAGAAACCGCGTAAGAATGCTTCACTATCGTCTTGTGGGGAATATTGACGCAACCATTCTACAAGGTTCAAATCGTTTTCCTCGAAGAATTCCGAGTTATCTTTCGGGAAGTAGCTTTGTGTTGTTGTTACGCCCCATTTATATTCACCTTCATCTGGTTCCATTTCGCCAGCAAGGATTTGGAAGAATACCGTTTTTGCAACTTCATCGTCACCAACAAGGGCAACTTTGTCATTACGATTGATAATGAAGCTCACGTTATCCAGAACTTTCACGCCATCAATAGTTTTTGATAGGTTTGTAACCGTGAGTAGATCGTTCCCAACTTCGCGGTCAGGGTTGAACTGTACGAATGGATAACGACGGCTAGAAGGTTGGATATCCTCAAGCGTGATTTTATCGAGCATTTTTTTACGGCTGGTCGCTTGTTTTGATTTCGAAGCGTTGGCCGAGAAACGTGCGATAAAGGCTTCTAATTCCTTGATTTTCTCTTCTTTCTTCTTATTGCGATCGCCCATCATTGTTTGTGCCAATTGACTAGACTCATACCAGAAATCATAGTTACCGACGTATAGCTTAATTTTGCTGAAATCAAGATCGGCAATATGCGTACATACTTTATTCAGGAAGTGACGATCATGGGAAACAACGATAACTGTATTTTCAAAGTTGATCAAGAACTCTTCTAACCAGTGAATCGCTTTGATGTCCAGATGGTTGGTAGGCTCATCGAGAAGCAAGATATCAGGTTTACCAAACAGCGCTTGTGCTAGCAAAACTTTCACTTTGTCGCCACCTGTAAGGTCTTTCATTAATTTATCGTGTAGATCTGTCGTAATACCAAGGCCGCTAAGTAAAACAGCAGCTTCTGGTTCAGCGTCCCAACCGTCGAGCTCTGCGAATTCACCCTCAAGTTCCGCAGCACGAATACCGTCCGCATCACTGAAATCTTCTTTAGAGTAAATGGCATCTTTCTCTTCCATGATTTTGAACAACTGATCGTGGCCACGAATAACGGTTTTTAGAACAACTTCCTCATCATATTGGAAATGATCTTGTTTCAAAACAGTTAGGCGTTCGCCAGCTGGAATATGGACATTTCCGCTCTGTGAATCGAGCTCACCAGATAGTACTTTTAGGAACGTAGATTTACCAGCACCATTCGCACCGATTAAGCCGTAGCAGTTCCCCGGTGTGAATTTAATTGAAACATCTTCAAATAATTTTTTATCGCCAAAACGTAAAGATACATTATTTACAGTTAACATTTTCGTCCTCCCAAATTCGCGCGTATTCAGCTGAAATTTTCATATTGAATGCTAAAAACGCAATTACTCCTATTCTATCACGAATGAGCATGTATGGAAAGAGCAGGGAACTGGACTTTCTAAAAAATGCTGTTATAATAAAAATCAGATAAACAAATAAGTCGCCTAGACTACAAATTTAGGCTCGTTTATTTGGATGTCCATGATTAGAAAGTATTCTTTGAACGATAGACCGCAAAACTAGTGAAATGCGAGCGTTTGTGGCCAATTTACCTAGAGTATAATCTATTCATGAATAAGACGTTACCACAGGGGGGGCTTTTAGCTGAGATTGATCTTTTTTTTAGATCTGACCCTTTGAACCTGTTCGTTAATACGAGCGTAGGGATTGTGGCGAATGAAGTGGTATCTGATACATAGTTAGATGATATGACTCCTTTCTTCTGCGGTACGTTTTTTACCAAAAAAAGAGAGGGGTATTTTTTATGCGTAATACGCGATTATTGACGTTGTTAGAATGTGCTATTTTTGCAGCATTGGCAATGGTGCTCAGTTTTATTCCGCTCGATGTTGGAAGTTCTTTTTCGATTTCGCTTGGCATGATTCCAATGTATATCGTTGCAATTAGACGCGGCTTTTGGGCTGCTGGTTTTTCAGGTTTACTGTGGGGGTTGCTTCATTTTGTAACTGGAAAAGCCTATATTTTGAGTCCGCTACAAGGTTTTATCGAGTATATTGTTGCTTTCCTATTCATCGCGTTTGCAGGTGTTTTTGCGCTACAAGTGCGTGGGTATTTAAAAGAGGGACAGCTTGGTAAGGCGATTGGCTGGGCATGGGGAACGATGATTATTGGTGGTGTTGCGAGGTATTTCTGGCATTATCTTGCTGGCGTGCTATTCTGGGGCGCTTATGCTTTTAAAGGCTGGTCCGCACAAATTTTCTCGATTGTGATGAATGGGGCTAGTTGTATCGCGACCGTTGTTGTGGCAGGAATTGTTGTAACCATATTGATGAAGACAACGCCAAAACTATTTTTGCCTAAATAATCATGTATTTAAAAAAATGGCTTTATACGGCAATCCTTGGCTACATTATTTTGCGAAAAATGCGTACAAGATTAACCCTTAAAGACCGAGTTTATTAGAAAAAATTTATAGATACAATTGTCTTTCAGCCTAAAACAGTGGCTAGTCAAATAAATAAATGAAGAAATTTCAAAAGTTCCCTAAGTGCCTATGAGTAGTGCATTTGGTGGAGCTTTTTTTTGCTTAAATAGGCATATATAAGGTGGATTGGTTCGCTTTTTAATTTTAGTTACGTTATAATGCTTATTAAGAAAGGGCTGTGTTGTTGGAATAGAATCGACTGTTTGATTTCCTACTCATCTATAACTGCGTTTTCAATCATACAACCAGTTAAAAGTTGAGAAGCACCAATTTCCCAACTTTTATTTCTTTTTACTGATAAGTTTTTCCATCTTATTTTTGTGTTTTATTGTGTTTTATTATGAATAAAGGTGGGAATACATACGTCGTGGGTCAAAGGGGTATTTGATTCAAAGCTAGGGTGAGTGATGGGCAGACCTGAAAATAATGCAGGATGCTCTGTACTCTAAAATAACTCGGAGGTGTCTAGATTGCTAAGATTTGAGCATGTTTCAAAAATTTACAAGGGCGGTAAAACGGCGGTCAATGATCTGAACTTGGATATTGATCGTGGCGAATTTATTTGTTTTATCGGGCCAAGTGGTTGCGGGAAGACAACAACGATGAAAATGATTAACCGCTTAATTGAGCCAAGCAGTGGCCAAATTTTTATTAACGACAAAGATATTATGAAGGAAGATCCGGTGAAATTGCGCCGTTCGATTGGGTATGTTATTCAACAAATTGGGTTGATGCCGCATATGACGATTCGTGAAAATATCGTGCTTGTTCCGAAGCTTTTGAAATGGTCAGAAGAAAAGAAGAATGAGCGGGCACTGGAACTAATTAAGCTCGTGGATTTGCCAGAGGAGTACTTGGATCGCTATCCATATGAACTAAGTGGTGGACAACAACAGCGGATTGGTGTGCTTCGTGCACTAGCTGCGGAACAGAATTTGATTTTGATGGATGAACCGTTTGGTGCGCTTGATCCAATTACGCGTGACTCTTTGCAAGAGGAATTCAAGAATTTACAACGGGAACTTGGGAAGACGATTATTTTTGTAACGCATGACATGGATGAGGCTATCAAGCTTGCGGATCGGATCGTGATTATGCGAGGTGGCGAGGTTGTCCAATTTGATACACCAGACGAAATTTTACGCAATCCTGCCGATAAATTCGTTGAGGACTTTATTGGGAAAGACCGCTTAATTGAGGCGCGTCCAAATGTGACGAATGTGGAGCAAATCATGAATAATACACCTGTTTCGATTACGGCGGATAAATCACTGCAAGCGGCGATTCAATTGATGAAGGAACGTCGGGTGGATACGCTACTTGTGACAGATGATCAGAATGTGTTGAAAGGGATCATCGATGTGGAAGCGATCGAGCATAATCGCCGAACTGCGACATCAGTTGTTGATATTTTGGATAAGAATGTATTCTATGTGCGCAAAGATGCGTTGTTGCGCGACACGATGCAACGGATTTTAAAACGTGGCTTTAAATATGTGCCGGTTGTGGACGAGAAGAATCGCCTGGTTGGGATTGTCACGCGTGCCAGCCTTGTTGATATTGTTTATGACTCTATTTGGGGTGATTTAGAAGAGGTTGCCGCAGAGCAAGCCGAAGCCACAAAAGAACTCGAAAAAGAAGAAGTGCACGAATAAAATAGGGGGTTATTTTTAATGGACGCGATTACGCAATTTTTTCAAGACAACGGCCATGACCTGCTAGTAAAAACGTGGGAACATCTCTATATTTCGCTTTCGGCGGTAATTTTAGGGATCGTTGTGGCTGTGCCTGTGGGAATTCTTTTGACACGCTCGCCAAAAATCGCAAATTTTGTGATTGGGATTGTTAGTGTACTGCAAACAGTGCCGTCACTTGCAATCTTGGCTTTTATTATTCCAATTCTAGGCGTTGGTAAAATACCGGCGATTGTAGCTCTATTTATTTACTCCGTACTACCGATTATGCGAAATACGTTTATCGGGGTGCGCGGTGTCGACAAAAATCTAATTGAGTCGGGACGCGGTATGGGAATGACGTCTTGGCAATTGGTCAAAAACATCGAGCTCCCGAATTCCATTTCGGTCATCATGGCTGGAATTCGCTTATCTGCCGTATACATCATCGCTTGGGCAACACTTGCCTCATACATTGGCGCCGGAGGACTCGGAGACTTTATCTTTAATGGGCTGAACCTCTATCGACCAGATTTAATACTCGGCGGTGCGATTCCTGTTACGATTTTGGCGCTATTGGTTGAATTTTTCCTAGGCAAATTAGAAGTGAAAATCACACCAAAAGCAATCCGGGCTGCGAAAGAGAATATGTAAGGAGGGACAGTAAAATGAAGAAAAAAATAACACTTGCCGCTGTCATCCTGCTTGGCGTATCTCTTTTATCGGCGTGTGCATTGCCAGGGCTTGGCGGTAGCACGGATGGCACGATTAAAATTGGGACAATGTCCACGACAGAGTCACAAATAGTCGGCAATATTGTGAAACAAATGATTGAACATGATACAGATTTAAAAGTAGAGATGGTAAACAATCTCGGTTCTTCCGTTGTGCAACATCAAGCGATGGTGAACGGTGATATTGATATTTCGGCGACACGCTATACAGGGACGGATTTAGTTGGACCACTCGGCGAAGAGCCCTTAAAAGACCCTGAAAAAGCACTAAAAGCTGTGCAAAAAGGTTTTTCTGAGCGTTTTGACCAATATTGGTTCGATTCTTATGGTTTTGCGAATACGTATGCCTTCATGGTACGTCAAGATACCGCGAAGAAATACAATTTGAAGACGATTAGCGATATGCGTGCCGTGGAAGATCAACTTGTTGCAGGTGTCGATAACTCATGGATGGAGCGTGCCGGCGACGGTTACAAAGCATTTTCCAAAGACTATGACATCACATTCAAGAAAATTTTCCCGATGCAGATAGGTTTGATCTATACGGCCCTAAAAAATAATCAAATGGATGTTGCGCTAGGTTACTCGACAGACGGCCGTATTCCGACATATAACCTGGCCGTACTAGAAGACGATAAGCACTTTTTCCCACCGTATGACGCTTCACCGATGGCTACAGATGCTATTCTAAAAGAACATCCTGAACTAAAAACGACGATAAACAAATTGGTAGGCACGATTTCAACGGAAGAAATGCAAAAGCTGAACTACCAAGCAGATGGGGAATTAAAAGAACCGTCTATCGTTGCAGAAGACTTCTTGAAAAAACAATAATTACTTTGAAGACAAATAAGGAGGTGCCCGACAAAATGGATACATTTTCACAACTCATTGACTATTATCAAACCAACGCAACATATGTTATGGAAGCATTCTGGCGGCATTTCTTGATGAGTGCTTACGGCGTTATTTTCGCGGCAATTGTGGCGATTCCGCTAGGCATTTATATTGCACGCAAGAAAAGATTAGCAGGCTGGGTCATTCAAACCGCAAACGTTATCCAAACGATTCCAGCCTTAGCCTTACTTGCAATGCTTATGCTTGTGATGGGGCTTGGAACAAACACAGTAGTTCTCTCTTTATTCCTCTATTCGATCTTACCGATTCTAAAAAATACGTATACCGGCATTCAAAATGTCGATGGAGCGTTACTCGAATCAGGAAAAGCGATGGGAATGACGAAATGGCAAGTACTGCGCATGATTGAAATTCCATTAGCGCTATCGGTTATTATGGCGGGAATTAGAAATGCTCTTGTTATCGCAATCGGTGTTGCAGCAATCGGAACATTCGTTGGTGCTGGTGGACTTGGGGACATCATCGTACGTGGAACGAACGCCACAAACGGAACCGCAATTATATTAGCAGGCGCAATTCCAACAGCGCTCATGGCTGTCATGGCGGACGTATTACTTGGCTGGGTGGAACGAAAACTTAATCCAGTGAAAAACAAAAAGAAAAAATTTGTAGAAGTACTATAACTTAAAAAACGAACTATCATGTCATTTTGGGCTAGATAGTTCGTTTTTACATCGTAAATCATGTATTTTATTAGTGGAAATATAAATGGGTTCGGGAATAGAGGGAGGCTTCCGAATGAAATCAAAACTAATCATCCTCCGTGGAAATTCAGGAAGTGGCAAAACAACCATCGCGAAAAAATTACAAGAAACGCTCGGTGATGGGACATTGCTCGTGTCACAAGATATCGTGCGCCGTGACATGCTTCATGTGAGAGACCGTCGTGGAAATCTAAGCATCAATCTTATTCAAAACATCGCCTCTTACGGGAAAAATATATGTCCTTACGTCATTGTAGAGGGCATACTTGGTAGAGAAATTTATCAGGGCATGCTTCAGGATCTGATTCAATTTTTCGATAACCAAGCGGATGTCTATTATTTCGACTTACCATTTGCTGAAACTGTAAAAAGACATCAAACAAAAGATAAGGCACACGAATTTGGCATAGAGAAATTGAAAGCTTGGTGGCTTATAAATGACAAATTAGGCGTGGAAAATGAAATCATACTCACCGAAAAGCAGTCGGAAGAAGAGATTATAATGCTTATATTAGACAAGCTTTGATATCCGTTCCAAAGTAATAAAGATACATATCCGAACAACATAAAAAAGCCATAACCATAAAGAAGAGGCATAGCTTTTAGTACGTCATTCTAAAACAGCGTAATAAAATAAACAATCACATATATAGCGCCGATCACAGCAGGAATAATAGAAGCCATCATCAGGAAAATTTGATACATCGGCTTGCGTTTCATCTGCATGCCCTTAATGCTTAAGTAAAACCCGAGACACCCTGAAGCTGCCATTAAAATCGCTACGATAAACAGCAAACTTTCCGGCCAGTTGCCGTTGTACATCACGTATAAACATATGTAACCAAACAAGATAAATAAAATATTAACATCGACGAACGCTTTCCATTTTTCATTTTTAGGCATGTTCTGTCCCAACTCCTTACAAGAGCAAGTATAGCTAAAAGGGGGCAGTTATGCAAGCCGCCACTATTGCATTTAAATATACGATAATATAATTATGTAAACTAAATGAGATTCGTGAAAACTTTCCCCTGACATTTTCACCATTTTCATTTATAATAGAAGATAGAAACAGAAATGCTGAGTGAAGGTGATATGGATGGTAAATAAGAATCCCAAAGTATATAAAAAAATGTTAGAGAGTAATCATACATTGCCATATAAAGTTCGCGTTGACGGCCAGCTTTTCGAGGTGATTGTCTATTCCATGCTTGGAAAAATTGCAGGCGTTATTGTGGCGGATCCAAATGGGCTCACCGTAGATCTTGAAACAGCGAAGAAAGTCATTATCGAAGTACAGAAATATAGTTTTTACTTTGATTACTTGAAAAAGCGTGCCCAAATTGTGAAAGAGCGCGACAGCATCACTGCAGAACGTATTGAAGGTGTGCAGCGAATTTTGAATGAGAAGGGCTTATTTGGTGAGAAGATGCAACCTGAGATTGATCAGCTGAATTTGGCGCTTGAAGTTTACAAACAACAGCAACGTAAACTAGATATTTATCAGGAGGATATCACGCTTCTTAATGAAAAGATTGAATCGCAACAGGAAATCCTTGAGGAAGATTGGAATCATGCGGAAGATTTATCACTTGCCTATGCTATTGCGGCTTATGGACAGAGTCTGTATTTAGAAAAAACACGTGAGACGCGTAAAAAAATGCTAAAATGGACGCAACTACATGGCAAAATGCTAGCTCCAGAGCCAAGACGTACCTTGTCTAAGTTGGCTTTTGCTCTGAGTGAAGCCCAAGCAGGCCATATTTTCGATCAGATTATTTCACTGATTCCGATGCTTGAAAATGGCTTGCATTTGAATCGTCATCAGGAAATCCACGCGCGTGTGAAAGAATACGGCAAATTATATGAAGCTTATTGTCGCGTTTACGAGCCACCGATGGACAAAATTCTTCCTTTAATTCGAAATAAGAAAGGTTAGGCGTATGTATACAACTCAAATTATAGAACAATTAAAACAAGAGATTCCCGCACTTATTGTGAAGCAGAAGGAAGATTTAGCGACTTATACATTCACAAAAACAGGTGGGCAGGCTGATATATTTGCGATGCCAACGAGTCATGATTTAGCTGCAAAGACGATTACTTTTGCGAATACCAATCAAATTCCACTCACGGTACTTGGAAATGGCTCGAATTTAATTATTAAAGACGGAGGTATCCGAGGCATTGTCATGTATTTGGATGCACTAAACGTAATCAAGCGAGAAGGTGCAAAGATAATTGCCGGTTGTGGTGCAAAAATTATCGATGTGTCACGCTTTGCTTTGGATGCTTCGCTGAGCGGGCTTGAGTTTGCTTGCGGTATTCCTGGTTCAGTCGGTGGAGCGCTTTATATGAACGCAGGTGCGTACGGTGGCGAAATCTCAGACGTCCTTACAGAAGCAACTGTCCTCACTAGCACTGGTGAGCTAAAGCACTTGCAAAAAGATCAATTAGAAGCCAGATATCGCAGAAGCTCCATCGCAGATAAACACTATATTGTACTGGAAGCGGTGTTTGAACTAGCGCTCGGTGATAAACAAGTCATCCGTCTGAAAATGGACGAATTGACCGAAGCGCGTGAATCCAAGCAACCACTTGAATATCCATCGTGCGGCAGTGTTTTCAAACGTCCACCAGGTCATTTTGCAGGAAAGCTCATTCAAGAAGCTGGTTTGCAAGGTTATCAAATAGGTGGGGCGCAGGTCTCTAGGAAGCATGCCGGTTTCATTGTAAATATTGACAAGGCCACGGCAACCGACTACATGACGCTTATTGAACACGTCCAAAAAACGGTTTTCGAAGCGTCTGGTATCATGCTAGAAACTGAAGTCAAGATTATTGGTGAAGATAAGTAACGAAACAACTCTTTAGAAAGCGTTTAGTGCTTTTTAAAGAGTTGTTTTCTTTGTAAGTTTAGGCATGCACACGCGCGTTTTTTTTTGTTACAATGGAAGGAGTCACAGATACTAGGAGGATTTCACTTGGATGCTTTTATAAAACTATTTCAAAATCGTAGCTTCAGGCGCGTACTCGTCTTTATTTTAATCGCGTTTGTGCTGTACTTACTTAGAAGCATGATAGACATTATCTTGCTAACATTCATTTTTTCTTTCCTAATCAACAGGTTGGAGAATTTTATTTTAAAACGCATTTCTATTTATCGAAAAATTATCGTCATTATCCTGTATGCATTTATTGCACTGGGTATTACGTTGCTTATTGTTAAATATATCCCGATGTTAATTGAGCAACTAGATCAACTCATTCAGTCGATCAATAAATTTTACGCAAAACCAGGAAACAACGAAACGGTTAATTATATCATGTCGCTCGCCAAAGAGTTCGAAATTACGAAATATGCCAACGACGGTATTCAATTCCTATTCGCTTATTTAGCAAACATCGGTGTGGTGGCGATGAACATTTTTATCGCACTGATTCTAAGTCTCTTCTTCTCCCTTGGAAAAGAACAACTCATCTTGTTTACGAGTAAATTTGGTCAAAGTAAAATTGCCTTCATTTATGATGAAGTGAAATACTTCGGTTCTAAGTTCAATGAAACATTCGGGAAAGTGATTGAGGCACAATTCATGATCGCTCTTGTCAACGGTGTTTTAACGACAATCGCGCTATGGATTATGGGCTTTCCGCAACTATTTTCGCTAGCTATTATGGTATTTTTACTCGGGCTAATCCCAGTCGCTGGGGTTATTATCTCGATGATTCCATTGACGATTATTGCCTACACTATCGGCGGCGTAAACTATGTCTTAATTATTCTTGTTTTGGTCGTGATCATTCATGCATTGGAATCGTATGTCTTGAATCCAAAACTAATGTCCGCCAAAACAGATTTACCAGTTTTCTACACATTTATCGTCCTTATTTTCTCTGAACATTTCTTCGGAATCTGGGGACTGATCGTAGGAATACCAGTCTTCATGTTCTTCTTGGACGTGTTGGGCGTCATTAACAAAGATGAAGTAATGGTTCATCCAGACAAAAAAACAGAGCAGAAGTAAGTCGAAGCTGAGAGGGTTGTTAAGCAATTTTCTCAGTTTTTTTAATGGGAGGAAACGGAGTATGAGTCGCTATTTAGTAGTTATTTCATTAGATGCGTTGGGGGCGGCGGATGTGACTGATTTCGCTAATTTGCCAACGCTTGCTTTCTTGAAGTCAAATGGGGCGCATGTGCAGCGCATGGAAACAATCTATCCATCGCTAACTTATCCAGCGCACACAACGATCGTAACGGGGCATTACCCGAAAACACACGGTATTATAAATAATACGAAAATCCAGCCTGAAAAAGGATCACCAGATTGGTTTTGGTATCGTCAGGCAATTAAGGTGCCGACGCTTTATGATGTGGCAAAAGAAGCTGGACTTACGACAGCGGCTTTTCTTTGGCCAGTGGCTGCGCGAAGTCAGATCGATTATAATATTGCAGAAATTTTTCCGAACCGCTTTTGGCTGAATCAAGTGATGGTCTCTCTCTGGGGCAGTTCTACAGCATTTTTGATGGACATGAATCATCGGTTTGGAAAACTGCGACGCGGTATTGCACAGCCGGAATTAGATGATTTTTTGATTGCTGCAGTGGAAGATACCCTTTTGCGAAAAAAGCCAAATTTAACGTTGGCGCATTTTGTCGATATGGATAGTATGCGGCACGCGCACGGTGTAAGGTCACAAGAGGCGAGAGATGCACTTGTTCGCCATGATGCTAGAATGGGACGGATTATGGAGGCGACGAAACAAGCAGGTACATATGATGATACAACGTTCATCGTACTAGGCGATCATTATCAGATCGATGTCCATTCCGTTATTCGACTCAACGTATTGTTCGCTACGCAGGGCTGGTTAAATATACAGCATGGTGAGATTACAGAATGGGATGTCTACGCTAAAAGTTGTGATGGTTCTTGCTACATCTATGCAAAAAATACAGAGCAAGCGCTAGTGATTCGAAAAGCGATCGAGGGTGTAGAAGGGATTGAAAAAATCTATACGCAAGAGGAAGCCGAAGCCTTCGGAGCAGACCCCACATGCTTGTTGATGATTGAAGCAAAATCCGGTTATTATTTCAAAGATGAAGGTGTTGGAATGACCGTTCAAGAAGTCGCCGCACAAGACATTGGAAATCCTGATTTCTATCGTGCCGTGCACGGTTATTCCCCACGAAAGCCAGATTATGCAACTACGATGATCGCATTCGGTAAGGGGATAAAGAAGGGTGCCGTTGTTCCACAAGCACGACTTATCGATGAAGCGCCAACATTTGCAACTATTTTAGATTTGGAATTGCGCAACACTGCAGGTTCCGTAATCAAAGGCATTTTTGAATAGGAAAAGGAGATACGTCTAGATGAAACTAACAAAGCAAGAGAAGAGTTGGGTTTTCCAAGATTGGGGTAATTCCGTTTACTCGATTATGATCACGACAGCGATTTTACCGATTTATTTTAAAGGGGTGGCGAGTAACGCGGGAATTGCTGATCATGTTTCGACGGCGTACTGGGGTTATGCTAACTCGCTAGGGACACTATTTATTTCATTGTTAGCACCAATACTCGGAACGATTGCGGATTATCAGTTTTTTAAGAAACGATTTTTTAGTTTATTTACATGGTTGGGTATCGCCTTTACGGTTGCTTTTGTATTCGTACCAAACGATCAATGGATGCTGCTATTGCTGTTTTATATGCTCTCACTTATTGGCTTTTCCGGTGCGAATATCTTTTATGATGCATTTCTAGTTGATGTGACGACGAACGAGCGCATGGACAAAGTTTCATCATATGGTTATGCATTTGGTTATTTAGGCAGTTGTATTCCGTTTGTGGCGTTTATTATTTGCCAGGCAACAGGGGTTTTGCCGGTTAGCCAGACGACGTTGCTCAATGGCGCTTTCTTATTAACCGCGGTTTGGTGGGCTGTGTTTACGATTCCATTATGGCGAAATGTGCACCAAGTTTATTATATTCCACATGACAAAAAACCAGTGAGGAGTAGCTTTATCCGACTTGGATCAACACTTAAAAATATAAAACAGTATCGGAATATTGTTTTATTTCTAGTCGCGTACTTTTTTTATATTGACGGTGTCGATACAATTTTCCGGATGGCATCTGCTTACGGTATTGATTTAGGCATTTCAGACACAACACTTATTATTGTGTTGCTCGTCACGCAAATTGTTGCATTTCCATTCACGATTATTTATGGGCAGTTAGCCAAGCGATTTGGTGGAAAGGCACTGATTCTTGTCGCGATTTCGGTGTACATTATTATTTGTGTCTATGCTATTTTTATGAAGACGGCGACAGATTTCTGGATTTTAGCCATGTTAGTAGGTACTTCGCAAGGTGGGATTCAGGCGCTTAGTCGTTCCTACTATGGGAAAATCATACCCAAATCGCGATCCAATGAATTTTATGGCTTCTACAATATTTTTGGCAAATTTTCAGCAATTATGGGACCAGCTCTGATGGGAGTTATCGCCCAAGTCACAGGCCACACACAATACGGCGTCGCAAGCTCGTCGTTTTATTTTTAATAGGCGGTGTGTTATTGTTATTTGTAAAGAATGAAAAGGTGAAACGGCCCGCTCAGCTCTGACAAAGACTGAAGCGACCGCTTGTTCTAGATATAACATGTAAGAGTCACTAATCCAATTAGGAGATGAAAAAATGAAGGAAAATTATCAAAGAATAACAGAAGATACTGGTGTTATGACATTCGAACTGGAATTAAATAGCGAGCTTTCAAAAGTATGGGAACTTATCGCCACCACAAAGGGATTCGCCCAATGGTTTCCGGAATTAAGTATTGGTGAATCTGGTGTGGATGGTCTTATTCTTTTTGATTTCGGAAATGGGGAATACGAAGAGATGACCATTACGGCCTATGAGCCAAATCTGTCTTGCAATACACCTGGGATAAGAACATGGTTCGGTTCGAGCTTTTACAACAAGGAACAGGGACGATACTGCGATTCACAGAAGATATCGTGGAGCTGACAACGCACACACCTCGTGATATTGCTGGTTGGTACATGTGTTTGCAGAAAATCCGCGGTATTTTAGAAAATGAAAATGTTTCATTCACGGAAGAAGAATTTTTAGCATTATTTGATAAATACCAAGCACTGATGAGCTAACCACAGCATGAAAGGAAGAAAATGATGCCGATTATTATCATTATTTTAGTATTAGGATACTTTATTTATCAACAATTTGAATACGAAAAAATCCGCCGAATCACCTATGTTGCGATTCCTATTTTTGCGATTTACCAAATTACACAAACATTGCCAGATATGAAAAGTGGTACGCCAATTTTTGTCGTGGTGCTCGTTTTCATTTTAGGTGCTGCCATTGGTTTGTTTCAAGCAAGTGCTGCTAAAGTGAAGGAATCAAAAACGCAGATCGGCTTTACTCAGGTGGCAGGAAAAGAATTACCTGTCTACAAAAAAGAAGTGTTAGTAAAGGGCGGCATGCGATATTTGCTAGGTTGGGTGGGCATTATTTTAGCGAAATTTCTACTTGCATTCTTGCTCCACCTCAATATACATGAAAGTATGGTGGATGCCTTCGTACATGATGCGTTAAAAGACATGTTCTTCTTCCTGTCTTTCGCACAAAAAGAAGGGGCAACAGCATGGATGGATTGGACATTAATCGGGATTTCCAGTGCTGTCTATTCACTACGATTGATGCAAAAATACCCACTTGTAAAAGCAAAATTAGGACGCCGCAATAATCACAAAGAATAAATTTTTTAAATGTATTATATACGATAGAAAAGGCCCCGCATTTATGGATGCAGAGCCTTTTTATCACGCTTCGGTATTATCAGGTCTATATTCTAAAACATCGCCAGGTTGGCATTCGAGTGCCACGCAAATCGCATCAAGCGTAGATAAACGCACCGCTTTTGCCTTCCCATTTTTCAGTATTGAAAGATTTGCCATCGTTATCCCAACTCTTTCGGATAGCTCCGTGACACTCATTTTTCGTTTAGCTAACATTACATCAATATTAATTATAATTGCCATACTATCACCTCAGACCGTCAAGTCATTTTCTGATTTTATATCGATCGCTTCTTGTAAAAGTCTCTGAAGAAGTGCAGCAAATGTCGCGATAATGATAGAAGCAAACATGATGATCAACGCGATAAGCAGAATTCCTGGCGCATCATCTTTTTGTGCTAAGTAGTAAAAGAGTGGCGAAGTAAGCAAGTACAGCCCACTAATGATTGCCGCACAATATTTAATCCGCTTCAAAGCTGTGACAGATAACATCGAAAATGCTTGCCCTTTATCAATATAAGCTAAAACTTTCCACGCCTGATATAGCGCAATAAAAAATGGAACCGCCGAAATAAACATACTGATCAAAATCGGATATAGAGCGCGATTAAGTGCAGGCGTATCTTCATTCGCATGGATGGCTATCCAAGGTAATCCGACGATACATAGCGCTAGCATTACTATTCCAATCAGAAGAACAACCAGCTTCAAAAATGTTGTTGAGCCTCGCTTCATAAAAAACACCTCATTTATTTACTTTTCATGCTATATTGATTCTAACAAAAAAATTATCGTTTTACAATAAAAATAGATTGTTCAATGCTCACCTTTAGATTTTTAATATCTTTCATAAAGAAAAATGGTATAATAGTAAAAAAGCAGAGAAGATACTGCGATGATAGGCATAGAGATTGATTTTGTAGTCACTGACTTATTGAGAGCGTTACATTTGTATCACGAGAACTTGACAAGACACTGTTTGGTGTCGTATAATAAATAAGACAATAAAAGGTGTCCTATTTTATTTGAACGAAATCTACCGAAAAAGGAGGGGGTGAATGTTAATAAAAATAGTCAAGTGAGAGATATTTATGACGCTGTTGCCGATCCGACGAGGCGAAAAATACTTGAAATGTTGGCAGATGTTGAAGAGTTACCATTATATGAAATAACGGAACATTTTCAAATGGGGCGCACGGCAGTTTCGAAGCATTTGACAATCCTTAAAGAAGCAAATTTAGTCGTGACTAGGAAGGTTGGCCGAGAAACAAGATATCGGTTGCACGCCGCTCCGCTGAAAGAAATTCAAGATTGGGTTTCTTTTTACGAAGACTTTTGGAAAAAAAGAATGATCAAACTAAATCAATTATTGGAGGAAATAAATATGAAACCAGATGTATCTTTAGATTTTCAATTCACAAATTCCGTTGAACAGGTATGGAATGCTTTAACTGATTCTGCTATGCTTGCTAAATGGATCTGGAATAACGATTTCAAAGCAGAAGTGGGACACAAATTCCAATTCCGTGCAGAGCCTTCTGAGTGGTGGGATGGCATTGTAGATTGCGAAGTACTTACGATCGATGAGCCGAATTCGATCTCTTACACATGGGCTAGTGCAGGCGAAACGACAACAGTTGTTTGGACTGTCGCAAAAACAGATGACGGTAAAGTGAACTTACGCTTAGATCAATCAGGATTTAGTGAAGAAACTAAAGCACGTGAAGGAGCTATCGAAGGCGCTAAATACGCTTGGACTGAAATGGGTAGCAACTTGGCAAAAGTTTTAGCATAAACAAAAATAGAGTGCAATTCCGTACGTAAGAATTGCGCTCTATCTTTATGTAAAGGGGACAACACTATGAAAATCAATCAATTAATAGCAAACAACATCAACAAGCTAGATACCGAACTCCCGACGGATAAATCGCTTGGAATTGCAGGCTTATCAGGATCAGGAAAAACGACATTTTGCCAGACAATCGGTGAAGAATCCAAGAAACGCCTTGTTTCTTTGTTGCCAAAAGCGGAGTATCAATATTTATTTCCTAACGTTATGGAAACAAACTTTAGCGCAATTCAAATGGAGAACATGCCGTTAGTACTTTTTCTCGGAAAATCTTCCATTTCGTCCAATCCTCGTTCGACGATCGGCACGCATACCGTTGTATTTACGGAAATTCGAGAGCGGATGGCAGAAAAAATTTGATATGTCACCAGAAGTTTTTTCATTCAATAACGAACTGGGCTGGTGTAAAACATGCAAAGGGCGCGGTTCATCGAAAAATATAGAATGTAAAAAATGCGGCGGAAAGCGATTTAATGAAGAAGTAGAAACGCATAAAATCGAGTTATCGGGTAAGCTGTATAGCATTTCGGATATTAATGAATGGAGCATTGAAAAAATCCTTTCTTACAAAGAAGAGCTCCGCCTTAGCGAGCCGAAGCAGCATATTCTTGAAAATATCATCAACATGAACATTGGTTACCTTAGCTTAAACCGCATCATGGGTACGCTATCCGGGGGAGAACTAACGCGACTTTACTTAGCCGAGTTTATGGCCACAAGTGAAAATACGGTTATCATCATTGATGAAATATCAGTAGGGCTAGACCACCACACGTTACTCAAAATCTTAGAACAAATCAAACAATTAGGCTTTAAAAATCAAATTTGGCTGATCGATCACTCTGATACAGTGCTTGATATCACGAATGAGCAAGTGTTTTTTGGACCTGGAAGCGGGAAGTATGGTGGGAAAATCGTCGAAGAATCACCACGGCCAAAACCAATCCAGTGGGATCGAAATCTAGCGGCACCAACAGCAAACTACCAATTCAAAGATCTACACTGCCGTAATATTCAAATGGATAAAATCGAGATTCCTCAAAACCGGGTAGTCACGTTCACGGGTGAATCAGGTTGCGGAAAATCAACGCTCGTCAACGAATGTATGGCCAAAGATTTCGTGAAGCGCCATCCTAAAGATAAGCTTGTTTTAGTAGGACAAAACCGTAATCAATCCATCACGAGCAGGTCAACCGTCGCAACTTTTATGGATATTAAAAAGAAACTCACAAAATACAGTGACGATATTGACGACATATTCCAACGTTCAATTGAAGATATTATTGATGAACTACCTAATCAAGATATCGCCCATAAACGCCTCAGCCTACTTATCAAACTTGGGCTCGGCTACTTAACGCTCGAAAGACAAACAAAAACCTTGTCAACCGGAGAATTTCAATGTGTTCATCTAGTCTCAGAACTATTTGCAAACACGCGTAATCCGCATACTTTATTCATTTTTGATGAGCCATCGAAAGGTTTATCTCAAAACATCTTAAACCAGTTTATCGATAGCATCCGTGACATTTTAAAAGACGAATCCATTTCTATCGTGATGATCGAGCATAACGCTTACATGCTAGATAGCTCCGATTTCATTGTAGATTTTGGTAAAAGACAACTAGAGCCTGTGGAAAAATTAGACGTACTCAGCCATGAAGAATACTATCGCCAAAAAAACGGCGATGACAAAGTAGACCCGTCACCAATCACATCAAGTCTCAAGCATCAGGAGGGGATTCATTATCTAGAAAAAGACCCTATCGCCTATTTCAAAAATGCCGAGAATGTCTATAAAGGGGGTATTTTGAAGAGCCTTTCTTCCATAGCACGCGTCATTTATGGTGAATACAACTCCGAAAAAATTGCACCCGTCATTGCTATCGATCTAGAACGGCATTTATACAGTCAATATAGTTTCCTTTACGAAACAGGTGGTTTAATCAATCAGATCGTAGCATCACACCCAACGAATAAAGATACCAGGAGTTTTGACTTTTATGCACCTAGAAACCATTGTCCGTATTGTTCCGGCCGCCGAGTAGCGGAACAATTTGATTTCGACGTAGTCATTCAAGACAAAACGGTACCATTCTGGGATGGTATGCTATATCCAGACGTTATGGAAGTTTTAAAATATTATCAACATGCTAGACTTCAATTCCTGTTTGATGAGCTTAAAAACGAGCTAGGTCAAGACATTAGCAAGAGTTTCAATGACATGAATGAAGCAGAAAAACATACATTTCTATACGGCTACTGGGAAAAATCATTTTACGATAAAGCGACTAAATCCACGAAAATATGGGAAGGATTCGCTAGCCTAATCAACCGCTACATGTTCGTCTCGAAATCCATCATTAAAGAACAGATGAAGGAAACAAGAAAAATGGTCGAATGCCCCATTTGCGAGGGAACGGTACTTGGCCATCACAAAAAACTGATGTTTAACGGCATCGACATCCGCGACATCATCCAACAACCAGTCGATCAAGTGATACAAACTGTAGGAAACCTTCCAGTACTTGAAAAAATAAAGGCCATCGTTGGCGGTGACATGACATTGACACAAGATATCGATTTACTTCCAAGAGAATCCCAAGTCGCGCTAAAAATGGTAGAACTAGAACAAGCAAGCTTTGTCGGCTACGAAATGGTACTGCAAAACACCTTACCTTTCTGGGAGCTAATCCAAGGAAGTATTGAAACGATCAGCAAGAAAAACCAAGTAACGATTTGCGATTTTGCCAATATCAATGAAACACGAGAAACAATCATTGATAAATATTTCACAAATGGAAAATATAAAAAACTGACTTACGTTTACGAAGCATTCGGTTATAAAAAAATCGTAACGCAAATAAACAAAGTCAAAAAAAGTCATCCATGCCCATTCTGTAAAGGAAAAAAAGTGATTTCTGAAGATGGGCTACATGATGGCGTGTACAAACTATCCATTCCTTGTGTCAGCTGCTACGCGAGTGGAGTCAATGACGAAGGACGCAAAGAAGTCATCGAAGGTATCGATGTCCAAACATGGCTAACAGGCAAAGTGAGCGATGCCGTAGCAAAAGAAGCGCGTACAGAAGCTCTCTCAGGTATCGAGATTTTCAAACGAATTCGCGAGTTAAATAAACAAGAAATGATGGCAGTCTATGAGTGTCTGGAAAGTTCCTCGAAATGAAGGCTCGTTTTTGGGATATATTAGCTAAAAGTTTCGATAAAGGACGCTACCGCAGATCCAATCCTGACTGGAACTTGGCGCTGGCACAGGGTCTTTGGCGTTAAACTTGGCCCAATTTTGTCATTCACTGGGAGCAAGTGATTTTTCAGCAGAAATGATTGCCCGTGCAAAAGAAAAACCAGAAAATCTTAATTTTACTATCCAAGACGCATCTAATTTAAGCTATAAAGAAGTTCCGATCCCTAAAAAACAAGGAATTATTTCTGCGATATTAAATGGAGTAATGCGTTTAATGAAATTTCGTCTTTGGACAGCTAAAAAATATGAAACAATGCTGCTATTTTAATTGCCACTTTAAAGACTTGATAGCATCATATGTGAGTGGATAAAGAAGTAAGGAGAGCGAGCCAATTGCTCCTTACTTCTTTTATCGTTTTTTAGTTTACATAATATATATTATAGGAAGTTATTATTGAATAATAAGGGGTAACGTACGGTAAAAACGGCAGCAGCGCATAGATATCAAATCTAAATTTTGATCTGAAGTAAGAAAAACGGGCGTTCCCATGAAAGTTCCTCCTAGGTTCATTATTTATGCAGTTTTTTTACACTCTCGAATGCTGAGTTTAATTTTCAAATTTAGCATTCGTTTTTATACAGAAACTTTTCGCATGTTCCTATTTCACTCAATAATTGATTTGTCATATTGTTTTATGGTTCTATTGTTACTCATATCATAAATTACTACATGAAAATCAGTTCCATTTTCAATTGTATACTCGCCGTCACCTTCAAGTGAAAGTGTTGTACGCAATGTTCCATTTTTATATTTTTCTTGAGCATCTTCTAAACTAGTTGAGTTTGATGAATAGTTTACTCCATTTTCTTTAAAGTTAGCAGTATTTTTGTAATATGCGTAATCAATCGGATAAGTAATTTTTTCATCTAGATATCCTGTGTGATGTCCCGTAGGAACTCTTCTTACCACTGTAGCAGTTATTTCTTCATAATTTCTCCATGTCGAAGCCTTCAATTTAAATTGGCCTGTATATTTAATTCTATTTAAATATACTTTCACTCCATAAGTCTTGTGCGCGGGTACTTTTACTGACTGTGAAGGTGAAGTAACTGTGACTGTCTCTGTTTCTGTATTGGTATCGGTGCTTGACGTATTAACTGTGGCAGAAAGCTCATTAAGTAAAGGAATCTCAACTTTACCCAAGCCAAAACTAGCATTTTTTGAGATTGACGTTGACTTTGAATAAGCAACAGATTTACTAAAAGAAGGCACACTAAACGTTTGTTCTTCATCAGTATTATTAACCAGTCCCTTACTTGTTTCTCCGAAATAAATTGGCTCTATATCAGTTCTAATCGGCTCGCCATTTTTTGTACCCGATACATTAAATAAATCAGTATTAAAAGTATTATATTTCAATCTTTTAATATTTCCATGCTCAAGGACATTCTTGTAGTACGTATTTCCAATCCAATCAATTTTTGTTAGTGCAGGTGTCAATTCGCTACTTGCACTGGCAGTATTAGAAAATGAAGTTATCCCTATCGTATATCCGCAGAAAACAAATAGAAGTATAATTAATTTTTTCATAAAATCCTCCTCTTGCATGTATTTTAGCGATTTATAAATACTAAGTTCAAAATTGTAGAAAGAAAAGTATTGATAACTACTTTAAAAGAGTAACACAGAATTGTTACATTTATATGCCGTTTTTGGGTGGATTAATTTTGAAAATAATGGCTATATTCACTTGCACAAATTATCCCATGTATGCCATCCTGAAAAGGAACTTTTACGAGGTACATTAAAAGTTTAAGTTTTAAAGCGGCACCCTCTTTTGCTCTTTAACAATGAGAAAGAGTCAGTGTATCGTTTGTAAATGGATACAACTAAAGGATTTTAAGCCATTCAACTAAAAAACGTCTACCGTACAAAAATGTCAAATTCCGACTGCTACTCCAATAAGAAGCTTTATATCCTCCTAAATGCCATAAAAAAACATGATTCCCTTATTTTAAAGGCAAATCATGTTTTTTACAAATCATAAATTAGGGTCTTTGTGAAAATTTTCGTGTAAAGTCTCGTTTTCGTGATATGCTTGGAATACATATCCTTTCTCACGTAACATTTTAATAATTTTCGGTAATGCTTCTAGTGTATTTTTACGTTCATGGAATAGAATAACTAGCGGCTCATTGCTACCAGCATAAGCATTAACTTGTGATAGTACGTTCTGATACACCGCACCAGAGTTACCTGAGCTATAGCGCCAGTCATTACTATCAATATTCCAATCAACCAATCGGAAACCATTCTGTTTCGTTTGTTCAACTTGCTGTTTTGTCAAATACGTACTGCCATAAGGTGCACGTATTAAATTCGTGCGGATGCCACTCAATTCTTCAAATTTATCTCGCTCACGGCTCATTTCACTAATAAATGTAGGATTTTTCTTACGATATAGCTGCTTAGCGTCATGTGTGTAGCTATGTAAACCAATCACAAATCCACTACTAACCATTCGTTGGAAGGTTGCCTTATCACTATTCGGAAATTCATTTCCCACAAAGAAAAATGAAGAAGGCGCTTTTTCTTTCTCAAGTATCTCTAAAAACTGCTTTAAGTAAGCACTCGGTCCATCATCAAACGTTAAATAAACGACTTTTTTGCCTTGCGCTGGACCAGGTGGGTCTTTTGGAGCTGCACTAATTGGTTGTTTCTTCGCTGGCACCTTCCAATGTTGCACAGAAACGGCTTCTGCTTTTAGTACCAGTAATTCTTTAGATGAGGCGCTTTGTGTAAATAAATTATTGGTGACAACTAACCCCCCAATTGTCAACACAACTGTCGCTGCGATGATAGCGATGAGCCACTTCAACTTTGACGACTGGATGTTTTTTGCTTGCGACCTTCTACTTTGTCTCATTGCTTACTGCCTCCTTTTTATTCCTCTACTATAACAATTTAAACATAATTTTCATGATAATTCAAGCATTATCTGTCTTAAATATCATTTTTTGAAATATAATAGACTTTTTTGTAATTTAAAAGTAATAAAACGACGCAAAATGTTATTTACGCCGCTTTTGTTTTTTAATTATATTTTTGAGTTTCTAAAATACGATTTGCCATATCTATCACATCATCTTCAGGGGCTTCAATACCTTCTAAAGGATATCTGATTCCAAGGTTCTCCCATTTGTAGACGCCCATCGTATGATAAGGCAGTACCTCTACTCTTTCCACATTGGGAAGCGCCGTGATGAACGCATGTAATTTAGTAAGATCATCCGGATCATCTGTTTTTGTTGGAATTAATACGTGGCGTATCCAAATCGGTTGTTCTTTATCTGCTAAATACTGTGCAAAATCAAGAATTGGAGCATTTGGA
Source organism: Listeria grandensis FSL F6-0971 (assembly GCF_000525835.1). GTDB lineage: Bacteria > Bacillota > Bacilli > Lactobacillales > Listeriaceae > Listeria_A > Listeria_A grandensis. Next base: position 566,245 of record NZ_AODD01000002.1, on the reverse strand, counting down.
CGCGTCGTTAATTTCAAATGCTTCGCAGGATCAATCTGTTTAATGTCCAGCAAAATCAAATCTGTTACTTTCATTAAGCGATCTAGCTTTGCGATAAATTCAGGATCTCTTGTAAAGCAACCACCACAAGAATCGATAGTAGTATGGATTCCTGCTTTTTGACAAAGAGTAAAGAGTTCAATTAAGAAGTCTACTTGTAGCAATGGTTCTCCACCGCTGACAGTAATACCTCCGCCTGAAGCATCCATGAAAGCCTTATACTTATAAGCTTCCTCAAAAACGTCCTGTGCAGTTCTTTCCTCCCCAATTCCAATCTTCCAAGTATCCGGATTATGACAAAATTGGCAACGCAACAAACAACCTTGCATAAAAACAATAAAACGAATCCCAGGACCGTCAACAGTCCCCATTGTTTCTACGGAATGAACTCGACCAATAACTTCAGACATTGTACTTCTCTTCCTTTCGTGATTGACTACCTTACAACAGATAGGGATTGTAACTAGCACAATCCCTATTATTATTTCCTCGCTTCTCGTTTCGCTAACTTACATAGATTCGTGCATGGTACGATGGATGACATCTAATTGTTGTTCACGCGTCAGTTTAATGAAATTAACAGCGTAACCAGATACACGAATCGTTAATTGCGGATATTCTTCTGGATGATCCATGGCATCAAGCAATGTGTCACGGTTGAAGACGTTGATATTTAAATGATGGCCCATTTTTGTGGAGTAACCATCAAGCATGGCTACTAAGTTATTGATTTGCGACTCATCTTCGCGGCCTAACGCTTTTGGTACAATGGAGAAGGTGTTAGAAATTCCATCTTGACCATATTCGTACGGAAGTTTCGCAACCGATGAAAGTGATGCTAGGGCACCTTTTGTATCACGACCATGCATTGGATTTGCCCCTGGTGCGAAAGGTTCGCCAGCGCGGCGTCCATCGGGTGTGTTACCAGTTTTCTTACCATATACAACGTTCGATGTAATGGTAAGAACAGATGTTGTATGAACGGAATCACGGTATGTTTTATGTTTTCTTACTTTCGTCATGAACGCTTTTAGAAGGTCCACAGCGATTTGATCCACACGATCATCGTTGTTTCCGTATTTAGGATAGTCACCGATGATTTCAAAATCAACCGCAATACCATTTTCATCGCGGATTGGTTTTACTTGTGCATATTTGATCGCACTCAAGGAATCGGCTGCAACGGAAAGTCCGGCAATACCTGTAGCCATCGTACGTAACACGTGTGTATCATGTAACGCCATTTCCAAACGTTCATACGCATATTTATCATGCATGTAATGGATAACGTTTAATGTATTGAGATACAACTCGGCAATCCATTCCATCATTTCATCATATTTCACCATAACTTCTTCGTAATCTAATACTTCGGAAGTAATGGCTTGGAATGCTGGACCAACTTGTGCTTTTGATTTCTCATCTATACCACCATTAATCGCGTAAAGCAATGTTTTCGCAAGGTTGGCACGCGCGCCAAAGAATTGCATTTGTTTACCAATACGCATTGCGGATACACAGCATGCGATTCCGTAGTCATCGCCCCATTTAGGACGCATAACATCGTCGTTTTCATATTGGATAGCACTGGTTTTGATAGACATTTTAGCACAGAATTTCTTGAATCCTGATGGTAATTGTGTCGACCAAAGTACGGTTAAGTTTGGTTCAGGAGCTGGTCCTAAGTTGTTTAGGGTGTGTAAGAAACGGAAAGAGTTTTTCGTTACAAGCGGTAGCCCATCTTCTGAAATACCACCAATTGATTCTGTTACCCATGTTGGATCTCCAGAGAATAATTCGTTATAGTCTGGTGTACGAGCGAATTTTACAAGACGTAGTTTCATGATAAAGTGATCCACGATTTCTTGTGCTTCCACTTCTGTTAGTGTACCGTTGCGAAGATCGCGTTCTACGAAGATATCAAGAAATGTTGATGTACGGCCTAAGCTCATGGCAGCACCATTTTGCTCTTTGATTGCTGCAAGATAGCCGAAGTATAACCATTGGAAAGCTTCTTGCGCTGTTGTTGCTGGTTTCGAAATATCAAAACCGTGTTGCGCTCCAAGTTGTTTCAACTCACCCAATGCGCGGATTTGTTCATTTAGTTCCTCGCGTAAACGAATAATATCATCACTCATTGTGCGAAGTCCTGTATTCTTCAGGTCTTTCTTCTTGTCTTCAATTAGACGATCTACACCGTATAAAGCGACACGACGGTAGTCACCGATGATGCGTCCACGTCCGTATGCATCTGGAAGTCCTGTAATGACACCAGATTTACGAGCGGCACGCATTTCGTCATTATAGGCATCAAAAACACCTTGGTTATGCGTTTTGCGCCAATCTCTGAAAATGCTTGAAATCTCTTTGTCGACTTCATAGCCGTATGCTTCACACGCTAGCTCTGCCATACGGATTCCGCCGAAAGGTTGTAATGAGCGTTTAAACGGTACGTCTGTTTGCACGCCCACTACTGTTTCTAAATCTTTATTTAAGTATCCAGGATTGTGCGAAGTGATCGTTGATACGATTTTTGTATCCATATCCAGTACGCCACCATTCTCCCGTTCTTGCTTTGTTAAATCCATAACTTGATCCCATAATTGCGATGTTGCATTTGTAGGACCTACTAGGAAAGTGTCATCACCTTCATACAATCTGTAGTTCTTCATAATAAAGTCTCTTACATCAATTTCATTTTCCCAGTTACCACCTGTAAATTCAAACCATTGTTCTTTCATCACGGAAACCTCCTACGTTTTATTGTTCATTTATGAGCGTTAAAAGCTGAGCAAAGCTACCCAAGTAACTTCTATACTGTTATCATACCACAAATTAAAAATAATGCTACAGTTTTCACATAAAAATTTCATCGTTTTCCCAATATAATAAAGTGCTTTCATTCTTTTTTTAGCGCTAAGTCATTGGTATCACATATTTTCTAGATTATCATTATTCTTAAATAAGTTAGAAAATAATTTATATGCAATACAATAATATTCCTGTACTATTGAGAATCGTTATTTCTGTTATAATACAGATATATTTCTTCTGATTCTGTATCAAATCGCTAAACATTGGGACACAATGACTTTACATAAACTGTTACAAACGAAGAAAAGCTAACCCCTTTTCGAGATTAGCTTTCTATATCAGTTAATATTGGCATTCCTGATTGTGCGCCTATTTTTGTTGTACTAATCGCTGCGGCTTTATTTGCGAAACGAACAGCTTCTTGCAATGATTTTCCTGATGTAATCGCAACAGCAAAGGCACCATTGAACGTATCTCCAGCGCCAGTAGAATCTTTTACATCCACCGGAACGGCTGGAATCGTTACTTTTTCATGGGGCAAACAGAGCTGAACGCCCTCTTTTCCTAGCGTTACGAGCAAAGCTTCTGTTTTTCCATGGAGCATATCGTCCGGTAGTTGCTTGGATTCACTTTCATTTGGTGTCAAATACGTGATCTTTCGCAAAAATGATACTGGGAAATGGTCCACAGGTGCGGGATCAAAGATAGTTGGAACATGGTAGCGCGCTGCTATATCGACCACTTTTTCAATGATTGGAAATGGAATCTCATTTTGCAGTAGAACGATTGATGCTTCTGAAATGATCTCTGTTAATGGCAGATCGCTTGGCCAAGCGTGATTAGCGCCAGGAGCAACGATAATCCGATTATCTCCACGCTCCCGCAAAATCATCGCCAGTCCTGTCGTAGCATCGATACTTCGAACATGCGTGACGTCAATGCAAACGGAATTTAAATTAGCCAGCGCATCTGCTCCAAAAGCATCATTTCCAATCATGCCGACCATCATGACATCCCCGCCGAGCTTTGCTGCAGCAACCGCTTGATTGGCGCCCTTACCACCTGGTGATATCACCGCAGCGTTCCCTTTCACCGTCTCACCTATTTGCGGCATTTCGGATAGCTCTGTAGCGATATCCATATTAATACTCCCAATAACAACAATTTTCCCCATCTTGCTAATCCCTCATTTCCAAAGTGATTTTTGAGATGTCGTGATAGCTGTAGCATTTGCTGCCAAAATTTCATCGATTTGTATTTGCGTCGTAATTAATCCACCCGCGATAACTGGAATATGAAGTAGTTCCGTCATCTTTTCCACCATCGTTGGCAAAATACCTGGTAATAATTCGATGTAATCTGGTTGGACTTTTTGAACGAGTGCGGTACCTTTTGTAAAAGCGCTCGAATCCAGCATGAAAAGCCTTTGAATCGCGAGTACTTTGTGTTGCTTTGCTTTTAAAATAACGTTGCCACGCGTGGAGATAATTCCAGCCGGGCGGACATCCTGACAAAGAAAATCCACAGCATATTCATCGTTTTTCAAGCCATGAATCAAATCGGCATGCAAAATCACTTTTTTGCCTCCCGAAGCTGCCAATTGGACGAGCGACTTCAGTTGTCCGACTTGTGTTTCTAACATCACCATATATTCTGCATCCAGCTTCAGAATTTTCTCCACATCACGATGATTATGTGCAGCAGGTATAATCGTTTGACCATTTAAACGGCATTTTTTTTCGCTCCTTTAAAAATTACATGATGCGTTTAAACATTTTTTCGAGTTCGTATGTCGAATACTGGATGATCACAGGTCGGCCATGTGGGCATGTAAAGGGATCACTTGCTTCACGCAAAGTGTCTAGCAACGTCTCCATATCCTCCTGCGTTAAATAATGATTCGCCTTAATCGATTTCTTGCAACTCATCATAATAGCCGCGTCTTCTCGTAGTTTATGAATGCTGATCTGCGGTTTATGGAGCGCCTCGTCTAAAATATCTCGCAACGTACTTTCTTCTTCTCCTTTGGGCAACCAAGTCGGATGCTCTCGGATAATAAAACTATTTTGTCCAAAAATCTCTAAGAAAACACCGACTTCTTCAAGTTTTGCTTTTTGATCGCGTAACTTAATAAATTCATCCGTCGAGAAATCAAGCACGATCGGAACGAGTAATTGTTGCAACTCTCGATCAACTTCTCCAATTTTTTCGCGGTAAAATTCATATTTAATGCGTTCTTGCGCGGCATGCTGATCGATCAGATACATCCCCATTTCGTTTTGAGCCACGATATAGGTTGCGTGAACTTGACCGACAGGATACATTTTTGGCATGCGTTCCTTAGATCTAGCAGGTGCTTCATATTCGGTGTGCACGACAGGCTTCGTAACATCATATTCTGCAAACGTTTCATTAATAAAAAGTGGAGGTTCCTCTGGTAGCGCGTCACTTGTTGGTAGCTCTTCGGCTGATTTCGGCGCTGTCGAATATGTCGGTTGATACGCTGGCGCCGTTTGCTCAGACATAGTATCAGTATCAGGCGCCTCCTCTTGCCTACCGTCAAAATTCATCGCTAATTGCTCGGAAGCAAGTTTTTGTCGTTTCGAAGGGGCGGCATCCGGAATCAGCTGTTCTTTATGAAAAGTCGCTTTCAACGTGCTCGCAATAAATTGACCAAGTTCTGCTTCTTTACTCAAGCGTACTTCTAATTTTGCAGGATGCACATTCACATCCACAATCAGCGGATCCATCTCAATTTGTAATACTAAAATTGGAAAACGTCCAATCGGTAGCAACGTATGATAGCCCTCTTGTATGGCGCGAACTAACGCGTAGTTTTTAATAAAGCGACCATTCACGATCGTTGAAATATAATTTCGGTTAGAGCGATTCACCTCTGGTAGCGCTGCGTAACCCGTTAATTTGAAATCTAGCGACTCCGCTTGAATTGGAATCATTTTTTTCGCAACGGCCAAACCGTATATCGATGCCATCACTTGCTGTAAATCACCGTTTCCATTGGTTTTCAACAAACTCTTCCCATTATGCGAAAAAAGGAAACTGATTTCTGGATGCGACAAGGCTAACCGATTCATAATATCTGTAATATTACCAAGTTCCGTATGCAAACTCTTCAAGTATTTCAACCTGGCCGGTGTATTGAAAAACAGATTCGACACTTGAATTTCTGTACCCTTTCTGGCTTGAGCACTCTGCTTCTCGACTTCCTTACCGCCTTCGACCGTAATCTTCGTCCCAGCACCATCACCGGTTGCCGTCGTCATTTCTAAATACGACACCGACGCAATACTTGGCAAAGCCTCACCGCGAAAACCGAGCGTGTGTACACGAAACAAATCATGTTCATTCTTAATCTTGCTCGTTGCATGGCGTTTAAAAGCCACAGAAACCTCTTCCGAAGGGATGCCTACACCATTATCAATGATTGTAATCTTGTTTAGCCCACCTTCTTCAACGAGGACATCAATCACAGTGCTTTTCGCATCAATCGCATTTTCGACAAGTTCTTTCACGACAGAAGCTGGGCGTTCCACCACTTCCCCCGCCGCGATTTTATTGGATAGTGCATCGGTTAATTCGATAATTTTAGGCATCCTGATCCACCTGCCTTCCTATTCCTTTGCTTTTTTCTGTAGATCATAAAGCGTTGACATCGCATCCATCGGCGTCATATGCATCAAATCGATATTTTTAAGGAGCTTGATCAATGTTTGTTCTTGTTTTGTGCGAACCGTCTTTTCTTCAATCGGAAACATCGAGAGCTGCACCTCTTCTCGGATATCTGGGACACTGACAGCCTGATCTGGTACGATAATTTTATCCTCCGAACTCTCCAACTGTTCCAAAATATGGCGTGCTCGACCGATCAACTTTTGCGGTAAATTAGCGAGCTCAGCCACATGAATACCGTAGCTCTTATCCGCAGGGCCGTTTTCAATTTTATGGAGAAAGACCACTTTACCATCCTCTTCTACCGCGCTCACATGGACATTATGCATCTGTGGTAAGGTCTCATCTAAAATCGTCAGCTCGTGGTAATGCGTCGAGAACAGGGTTTTAGCGTGCACCTCTTCATGAATATATTCAATAATCGCTTGGGCCAGTGCCATACCATCATACGTCGCCGTCCCACGCCCAATTTCATCAAACAAAATAAGACTGTTCGCAGTGGCATTCACAATCGCATTACGCGCTTCGAGCATTTCCACCATAAACGTACTCTGCCCAGCAATCAAGTCATCCGCTGCACCAATCCGTGTGAAAATTTGATCGAAAATAGGCAATATTGCTTGTTCTGCTGGGATATAGCAACCGACTTGCGCCATGATCGCCGTTAGCGCAATTTGACGCATGTACGTACTCTTACCAGACATATTTGGCCCCGTGATTAGCAACATACCACGCGAGTCATTCATCACGCAATCGTTCGCAACGTAGCTCTGCGTGCCCATCACTTTCTCCACAACTGGGTGGCGTCCTTGAATGATCTCCAAGTCACCCGTTTTATTCATGATTGGCTTTACAAAATGATTGTTCTCACTAATATTAGCAAAGCTTTGCAAGCAATCGATTTCGCTGATGACTTTCGCTAACTTTTGGAGACGTTCGATGTATTGCTTGACCGTTTCTCGAACCGCAATAAATAATGAATACTCAAGTTCGATACTTTTTTCCTCGGCATCTAAAATGAGGCGCTCTTTCTCCTTCAACTCAGGTGTGATATAGCGCTCGGCATTGGTCAAAGTCTGTTTGCGCTCATAACGATTTTCCGGCAGAGCAGCAATGTTCGCTTTCGTAACCTCGATATAATAGCCAAACACGCGGTTAAAACCAACTTTCAGCGATCTAATCCCCGTTAACTCGCGCTCTTGACGCTCCAATTCCGCAATCCACGTTTTCCCGTTACGACTGGCATCACGATATGTATCCAGCTCCTCGTTATACCCGTCTTTAATAATGCCACCTTCTCGAATGGAAATCGGAGGTGATGTATTAATGGCTCGCTCTAAAACATCGGCCAGCGTCCCACACGGATCAATGGCATCAATAATCCGCGTCAAATTCGGTCGATTCATCGATTTCAACGTCTCTTTCAACAGCGGAACCTGATATAACGAGTGCTTCAATTGCATCAAATCGCGCGCATTCACATTACCATAAGCCACGCGTCCCGCCAAACGTTCCAAATCATATACCTGTTTCAACTGCTCCATCAGTTCCATGCGTTCGAAATAATGGTTAATAAAGCTGTTGACATCCTCCTGTCGCGCCTCAATCTCATCTAAATGAATTAACGGACGATCGATCCACTGCTTCAGCAAACGCCCACCCATCGCAGTTTTTGTCTGATCAAGCAACCAAAGCAATGTGCCCTGCTTTCCTTTTCCACGAATCGACTCAGACAATTCCAAGTTTCGCTTTGAATAATAGTCCATTTTCATATACTGGCTGGTCTCGTAATGCACTGTTTTCTGCAAATGCGACAAATCCCGTTTTTGCGTATCGATAAAATAGTTTAGCAACTTGGCAATTGCTTTCTTCTCAATCGGATGAATCGTGTTCGTTACAAGCGCATGGTATCCATCAGGTAATTCATTATTGTTCTCATACGAAATGAATAACCCTAACTGCTCACGAACAGCCTCTGGAAACGCCTCACTAAACTCAATGCCAACCACCATTTCCTTCGCAGATAGCGTCGTCAATTCATTGATGAGTCGGTCCTCACCCATGGGAAGCACTGTCGATTTCAGCTCTCCCGTTGAAAGATCACAATACGCAAATCCGTACTCCTTCTCCTCGTGTTGAAAGACAGCCGCAATAAAATTGTTTTCCTTTTCCTTCAAGCCCTTTGCTTCCATCATCGTTCCCGGAGAAATTAACTGCACTACTTCCCGTTTCACCATACCTTTTGCAAATTTGGCATCTTCCACTTGCTCACAAATCGCGACCTTGTAACCTTTATCGATCAGCGTATCAATATAACCCGCGGCCGAATGGTACGGAACGCCACACATCGGAATCGGGTTATCCGAGTTCCCAGCACGTGCCGTCAACGTTATCTCCAAAATCTGTGATGCCTGAATCGCATCTTCAAAAAACATTTCATAAAAGTCTCCCAATCGGAAAAACAAAAATGCATCTTTATAATTTTCTTTGATTGCTAAGTACTGCTTCATCATCGGCGTAACTTCTACTGCCATTCCAATCAACCCTTTTTCTCTTTGTTTAAAAGTTATTTTGTCTTATTATTATAGCACAATAGAGTAAAATCATGAAGAAAAGCCCGGTTCAGATACAAAGAAACGATGCAATGCTTTAAAAGCACGCTGCATCGTTATCTCTTATTTTTGTAGCTCAGAAGTGACTTTGTCGCTAATCTCCCGCGTAATCGATTGTAGCAAATCATTCGCCTCTTCCTGTGAACGTCTAAATTCCTGCACGATCGGCAAGTGATCAATCTCCGCTGTCAAAGCATCAATATCATTTTCTGTTTTCTTTACCGCTCCGAATTTTTGATAATGCTCTAGGTTAACAGCCTCTTTTTGCAATTTCTTGATGTCGCCCACCTTCGCAGCTACTTTTTGATTCGTATTAATCTTCGCTTCGGCAGCACGGTAAAATTCCACGGCTTCTGTTTTTTGAAGGGCGTCTTTTAACTCGCGCGCCTTGGCGATGATATCTTCTTTTTGATAGGTCAAAATAGGTACCTCCTTCATCAAAGCGTGAATGGATGATCTTCATTAATCAAAATTCGCTCGATTTTCGTCGCACGGCCCGTCGTGTCATGAATGCTAATCATGCAACCTGATAAAACAGCGCGGCCAGTCTTTGGAACTTCAAACCGAGAAGGCATCGCTGTTAAGAAACGACGCAAACTGGCCTCTTTATCCATACCTAAAATACCGTCATACGGTCCTGTCATACCGACATCGGTCAAATAGGCCGTTCCTTGTGGCAAAATCCGATTATCCGACGTTTGCACGTGCGTATGCGTACCAACAATCGCCGTGACGCGACCATCGACATACCAACCCATCGCTTGTTTCTCGCTCGTCGTCTCCGCGTGAAAATCGACAAAGATAATATTCGTACGTTCGGATGCTTCGGCAATCAGCTCGTCCATTTTGCGGAATGGATCATCTAGGTCCGACATAAAAACACGACCCTGCATGTTGATAACTGCCACTTCCAACTGGTTACTCTTAATAAAAACAAGCCCTGTACCTGGCGTCGTTTCTTCCGGAAAATTCGCCGGTCGCACCAAATACTTCGCATCATCAATAAATTCAAAAATATCGCGGTTATCCCAGGCATGATTCCCAAGCGTGACCGCATTCGCACCTTGTTCTAAAAACTGTTTGTAAATTTTCTCTGTAATTCCACGTCCTGCCGCAGCATTTTCCCCGTTAATGACAGTTACTGTCGGACGGTACGCTTTTTTTAGCTGTGGTAAATATTCCGTAATCATATCGCGACCGATAGACCCCACAACATCCCCAATAAATAATAATTCCATCGTTTTGCTCCTCACTATCTCTATATGTGTTCATTATACCGCGAAACACTAAAAAATACCCGTACTATTTTAAGTATATTATTTCCCGACCAGTTGGCTTCTTCGTTCCAATAAAGCCACATCCCGGAAAATGCCATCCATTTCGCCGAGTTTTTCATGGATACAAAGCGTTTTAAATCCGAATTTTTTATGTAACGCGATACTAGCCGTGTTTTCTGGAAAAATCAATGATTGTAGCGTCCAGAATCCTGCTTTTTCGCTTTCGCTAATCATATGTGCCATCAATGCCGTTCCAATTCCTTTTCCAGCGGCTGTCGGATCGATATAAATGCTTAGTTCTGCAACGCCACGATAGGAAGGCATTGCTGAAAACGCCAATAATGCTGCCCAGCCTATTGTTACGCTATCTTCTACTACGACAAAACGACAAGCGTCCAAATACTTCTGATCCCATACCGCAAAAGTTGGAACTTCTTTTTGAAACGTTGCATTTTTCCCGTCAATGCCTGTTTGGTAAATGCGTGCGATGTCGGAATAATTATTTTTTTGAAAATTTCTGATTTCCCATTTTGTCATCATATCAAATCTCCCATTCTTAGATTACTGCATATTATAGCCCTGTTCCTAAACGGGAAGCAAGGAAAGTGCTCCATACACACCAAAACACGCAGCTCCGATATGGATCCTGCGTGTTTTGGTTACGTGAGGTTACTTCGCGTATTCTACAGCGCGAGTCTCACGGATAACGGTCACTTTAATATGACCAGGGTATTCGAGTTCTTCTTCAATCCGTTTTCTAATGTCTCGTGCAAGTCGGTAAGAAGCAAGGTCATCGATAGAATCTGGTTCCACAATGATACGAACTTCGCGCCCGGCTTGAATAGCGTACGATTTCTCTACGCCTTCATAAGACTCGGAAATTTCTTCTAATTTTTCTAAGCGGCGAATGTAGTTTTCTAGTGTTTCACTACGAGCGCCTGGTCTTGCGGCTGATAAGGCATCTGCTGCCGCTACTAAAACAGCGATGACAGATGTTGCTTCTGTGTCTCCATGGTGGGAAGCGATACTGTTAATAACAATATCATTTTCTTTATATTTGGTCGCAAGTTCTACACCAATTTCGACGTGGCTGCCTTCAATTTCATGATCGATAGCTTTACCGATATCATGAAGGAGTCCAGCACGCTTAGCCATTGTTACATCTTCACCAAGCTCACTAGCCAAAATTCCGGCTAACTTCGCAACTTCTAATGAGTGATTCAAGACGTTTTGTCCGTAACTTGTACGGTAACGTAAACGACCGAGAATCTTGATTAGATCTGGATGAATGGAATGAATACCAACTTCAAATGTCGCTTGTTCTCCGACTTCACGGATATGTTCGTCTACCTCTTTACGAGCTTTGTCGACCATTTCTTCAATCCGCGCTGGGTGAATTCGTCCATCTTGTACGAGTTTCTCCAAAGCAATTCGCGCGATTTCACGGCGAACAGGATCAAATCCGGAAAGGATAACTGCTTCTGGCGTATCATCGATGATTAAATCGATACCAGTGAGTGTTTCGAGTGTACGAATATTACGGCCTTCACGCCCAATAATTCGACCCTTCATCTCATCATTTGGTAGATTCACAACGCTTACTGTTGTTTCGGCAACATGATCTGCTGCAGAGCGTTGAATCGCTAGAGAAAGAATGTTCTTCGCTTTCTTATCTGCTTCTTCCTTTGCCCGAGTTTCAGATTCTTTTACCATCACGGCTGTATCATGTGTTAACTCTTCTTCTACTTGGCTCAAGATAACATTCTTCGCCTCGTCTTTTGTAAGGGCAGATATTCTTTCTAGCTCTACTTGTTGTTTTTCGATCATCTCTTCAACTGTGCTTTCCTTTTCTTCAATATGTTGTTGACGTTTACTGATACTCTCCTCTTTTCTTTCAAGAGTTGCTTCCCTTTTACTTAAAGAAGTATCTTTTCTGTCGAGGTTTTCCTCCCTTTGCAATAAGCGATTTTCTGATTTTTGTAGTTCCCCTCTTCGCCCACGAAGTTCATTTTCGATTTCAGTACGTAACTTATGATTCTCCTCTTTTCCTTCAAGCAATGCTTCTTTCTTCATGGTTTCTGCTTCTTTTTTAGCGTCTTCCGTGATTAATTCAGCCGTACTTCTGGCAGCTGCCAATTTCCGTTCGGAGCTTGATTTATAAATTAGAGAACCAACAACCAGACCGACGATCAAGAAAAGCAAGCTGGAGATGATTGTGATTACGAGTTCCATCCTTACACCTCCTTTGCTATTCAATTCTTTTTAATGGTTATGTCGGTTGCCAGAAATATTCCTGACACGCGTGTATTTTTTTCATTTTTAAATGTAAAATATACAATTTAATTCTATAGGTCAATCCATCTATTGTCAAGGAAAGCGCTAAGATGTAAACGGAATCAAAAAAAACTTCACTAAATTAAGAGATTATATCAAAAAAGCCACCCAGTCATCACGCGATTGGGTGGCTTTTCTTCACTTCTTTTATTTATCTTCATCAAGTAAATCGATTTCTTCTGGTAAAGCGTCTTCTGTAAAGTTAGGTTTTACATCGATTTCGTATTCTTGACGAACACGTTTGGAAATTTCATCGCGAATTTCAGGATGTTCTTTCAAATATTGTTTAGCATTCTCGCGACCTTGACCGATGCGTTCTTCATTATAAGAATACCATGAACCACTCTTATTGATTACATCAATTTCTGACGCCATATCAACAAGTTCACCTTCGCGCGAAATACCTTGGCCATACATAACGTCCACTTCAGCAACACGGAACGGTGGTGCTACTTTGTTTTTGACTACTTTAATCTTGGTTTTATTACCAATAACATCTGTACCATGTTTCAACTGTTCTGCACGTCTTACTTCTAGACGAACAGTCGAATAGAATTTCAACGCGCGTCCACCTGGTGTTATTTCAGGGTTACCAAACATAACACCTACTTTTTCACGAATTTGGTTAATGAAAATCGCAATGGTTTTGGATTTATTGATAGCACCAGATAGTTTACGCAGTGCTTGGGACATCAATCGTGCTTGTAAACCGACATGAGAATCTCCCATTTCACCTTCGATTTCAGCACGTGGCACAAGTGCTGCTACTGAATCGATAACTAGTATATCAACGGCACCACTACGAACTAACGCCTCTGCTATTTCTAGCGCTTGTTCTCCTGTATCTGGTTGCGATAATAGTAGTTCATCAATGTTAACGCCTAAGTTCTTCGCATAAGCTGGGTCTAGCGCGTGCTCAGCATCAATAAATGCGGCTGTCCCACCTTGTGCTTGCACCTCTGCAATCGCGTGTAGCGCAACGGTTGTTTTACCTGAGCTTTCTGGTCCGTATACTTCGATAATACGCCCACGTGGATAACCACCGACTCCTAATGCAATATCAAGTGCTAATGAACCACTGGATATTGTAGAAATATTGTGGTCTGATTGTTCCCCTAACTTCATAATGGAACCTTTACCGAATTGTTTCTCAATTTGTTTTAACGCCTGATCTAAGGCCGCTTGACGATCACTCACATTATTGCCTCCTAGTCTTTATCTATAATATCTAATCCATAAAAACAATCTTCAACGTATGCATCAACTTGCGCGCTTCCTTGTGATAGAAGTGACGTGTTGATTTACGGTCTGTTTTTATTGCCTATAGATACTATACCTTATTTTTTTAAGATATACAAGCAAAAAGCGAATATTTGTTCGTATTTTTTTATTGCTCACCATTTCCATCTCATACTGATCAAATTCGCTTCCTCGCCATGCCTTTATTATAGCGGGTTTACAAGGTTTCGTCTAACCTTTTTTTATCCCTATTGGATCCAGTTTTAACCCCTTATTTCTCTCTTTTCTCTAATTTTTCATCCAAAAAAGCTTTAATCAGCGCAAAACCCTCTTTTACAGCTCGGCGACGATTGTAATTGCGATCTCGGTTGAATGTATAGCGATAGGCAAGCGTGGGATGCTCTACAACGCTTAGACCGATCCAAACAGTGCCAACTGGATGACCTTCTAATGATTTTGGACCTGCTACACCGGTAAAGCTAATTCCTATATCTGTCTTGCATAATTTGCGAATGTTATCAGCCATCTCCATTGCACAAGCTTGGCTGACAACGCCTTCTTGTTCCATCGTTTCTGTGGAGACGTGTAGTAACTCATGTTTCATTTCATTACTGTATGTGACCATCCCACCTTTAAAAATCTTAGAAATTCCTGTTGTGCCACCTAATTCCGCTTGAAATAAGCCAGCTGTGAGGCTCTCAGCTGCTGAAATAGTCATGTTGGCATCCATAAGCTGCTGAATCACTAAATCAACGAGGGTGACCTCTCCAGAGCCGTATATGTATGCTCCGTCCCGCTTAATGATTTCTTCTTCTGATGTTGCAATAAGCTGTAAAGCCTCTTCTCTTGTTTTTGCAGAAGCTGTCAGCCGAATCACGACTTCATTTTCACCCGCATAGGTCGCAATCGTTGGGTTTGTCTGTGTAGCAATTAAGTCTTTCAGGTCATCTGCTAGTTTGGATTCACCAATGCCGAAAAAACGTAATATCTTGGATTCTAATACAATTTTGTGCTCGCTATTTTTTAGTAATAGCGGTTTCGCATATTTTGTAAACATCGGTTGCATTTCTGAAGGCGGACCGGGAAGTAAAACATAGGTGTGGGAATCGGTTTCTAAAAACATGCCAGCCGCGAAGCCGAATTCGTTCGATAACACATGTGATCCTTCAATGATCTCTGCTTGACGCTTGTTGTTTTCTGACATTTTGTCATTTCTTGCCGCAAAAAAGCTTTCAATTTTGGATAAATGGTCTGTGTCATAAATAATTCCTTTTGTTAAATATGATGCTAAAACTTGTTTCGTAATGTCGTCTTCTGTTGGGCCTAAACCACCCGTGAAAATCAAAATATCGCTTTCGTTTTTCGGCGATTTTAATCACTTTTTTCAAACGTTCAGGGTTGTCTCCAACAACTGTATGATGATATACATAAACACCACACTCGGCAAGCTCTTTTGATATGAATGCGGCATTGGAGTTCACAATTTGGCCAAGTAATAGCTCCGTTCCAACAGCAATAATTTCTGCACTGCGCATG
The DNA here is from genome assembly GCF_000525835.1 of Listeria grandensis FSL F6-0971. Lineage (GTDB taxonomy): Bacteria > Bacillota > Bacilli > Lactobacillales > Listeriaceae > Listeria_A > Listeria_A grandensis. Next base: position 550,704 of record NZ_AODD01000002.1, on the reverse strand, counting down.
AAAACACGTCCTCTCTATTCTTCTATACTACATCTTCTATTTGAAAAATACTAATAGTTGAGATCAAAAAAAAACAACTTATCTAAGCATAGATAAGTCGCTGCATAATTACATAGAACCTTTAAAGATATTACGGTTTTTGTAGAAATAATCCCAACCTGACCAAACAGTGAAGAAGGTGCAAACGTATAGGAAAATTAAATCGATGCGAATACCGCTCCATTCGAACGGCCAGTTGTGTAATAATAACAACGGAATCGCGATCATTTGTGTGAAAGTCTTAATTTTGCCGAGTTGTCCAGCTGCCATTACTTCGCCACCTTCAACAAGTAATAGTCGCAAGCCAGTAACTGCAAATTCGCGACTGATAATAATGATGATGACCCAAGCAGGGGCAATATGTTGCTCTACTAAAACAATGAATGCTGCTGCTACAAGTAACTTGTCCGCCAATGGATCGGCAAACTTCCCAAAATTAGTAATCAGATTATACTTCCTAGCTAGATGACCATCAAACCAGTCTGTCAGTGCCGCAACGATGAAGATTATAGCGGCGATAATGTTTGATACTGGAATTGTGGAATCAAGCCATGTAACTGTTCCTAGACCAAGCGGAGCCACACATAATACGACAAAAATCGGTATTAAGATGATGCGCGCCACTGTTATTTTATTAGGTAAATTCATTTTCCCCACCCCTTCTTTACTATGTAATAACGCAGCGCAGCAATAACTGCTTACGCTTATGCTAGATGCAAAATGTAAGCTTTTATCGCCACGCTGTATTTAGAGCTTGTTATTGCGCGCTACTATCACTACTGTCTGAATTGCTATCAGTCGTGCCAGTATCCGTGCTTGTTGCAAGGTTAATCGTTAATTTCTGCGTAATGGAATCTTTCGCTAGTTCTGCCGCTTGGTCATTGATTTTCATTGCTACCGGTGTTGCATTTCCGACCGTTACTTTGGCAGATTTGCTACTTGCGAGGTCGAATGTTTTCGTTTCGCCGTCAGCAATAATGCCACCGAAAATACTTGAGCCAGCATCATCTGTAACTTGGATCCAACTTTCACCGCCGGATAATGTAAATGTTAAGGATAGCTTATCAGCATTAGAGACCGTATACGTTGTTGCGTTTCCAGACGTATCTGCTTTGATTTCAGTTTTCTTCGGTTCGTCTTTTTTCTCCGTTGTTGTATCTTTTTTCGGCTCATCTTTCTTCGTCGTATCTTTCTTGGTGTCCGTGCCTTTGGTTGAATCATCGACCTTGACAGCAGAATCATTGCTACTTGTATTCTTTACTTCGTCTCCTGATCCACCGGCATTATAAATTGCAAAATACCAAATAACAAAGCCGATAACGACGATAAATAATGCGATTAGAATCTTCGGAACAAGCCCAAAGACAGAATGTGTCGTGTTCGGGTTATCATTACCTGGCTGACTCGCAGCAAGTGGCGCACGACGTTGCTGTGCACGCGTCATTTGCTCGTTTACGACCGCTTCTTGACTTGTAGCTGGAACTTCATTCTCAAATTCTTGAAAAAGCTCTTCGCTATTTAAATCAACGGCCTCTGCGTATTGCTTAATAAAAGCTCGCGCATAGAACTTACCCGGCATTACTGCATAGTTACCTTCTTCAATAGCAACGAGATAACGCTTTTGAATCTTTGTTATTTGTTGTAGATCATCGAGACTTAGACCCTTTGTTCGCCTTGCATTTTTGAGTTTCTCACCTAGTTCGGTCAATTTTAAACACCTACCATTACATAAAATCTTTTCTTACCTCATAAACCATCCACCGTCTAAACGCATCGTTTGTCCAGTCATATAACTTGCGCGATCGCTTGCTAAGAAGGCGACCACTTCCCCAATTTCGCTCGGATTTGCAAATCTGTGCATGGGAATCTCGGTTATTATTGCTGTCTTCTCTTCCTCGTTAAAAAGATGATTCATTTTTGTATCTACCATTCCTGGAGATACTATATTGACAGTCGTGCCTGTTGCAGCTATTTCTTGAGCCAGCGCTTTACAAAATGCAATCTGTGCTCCTTTGACAGCCGAATAAGCCACTTCCATCGCAGCCCCAACTTCTCCCCAGATAGAACTAATAAAAATAATTCGTCCTGATTGACTGTGTTGCAATTTCGGAATCCATTTCTGCAATAACTGCATCGGAAAGTGAACATGAATATCCCATAAATTCTTTATTTCCTGATCAGGCATATCTTGAAACAAGCCGTAATAGCTATTTCCAGCAGCATGAACAAATACATCTAATTGAAAAATTGATTCCTGCAACCAAGTAATCTGGCCAGAATTAGTAAAATCAGCTTGAATCGGGATAACATCCACATCGAAAACAAGTAACTCTTCTCGTAGTAGCTGTATCGCCTCTTTGTTACGATAATAATGCAAATATAAGTGAAATCCTTGTTTTGCAAGCGCAATCGCGATTTCTCTTCCTATATCTCCACTCGCTCCAGTGACTAGCGCGTATTTCGTATCATTTCTCAAAGACGATAATTCCCTTCTATCCATTTCTTTCATCATAGCATGACTTGGCTCCAAATGCCATTTATTTTATTAAAATTAAAAAATTGATGGTCACTCCGGTACAATTTGAAAAGTCGTCACACGTTCTTCCATATAGATCCGTTTCAAAAATGCTTCTATGTCCGCGACTGTCACTGCTTCGATTGCCGGCAAAATGTCGAATAGTGATGCTTCTTCAAAGATGTATTGCGAAAACTGATTAGCGATAAATTCCGGTGAGTTTAAGGAACGCAGAAACTGCCCCATTTTTTTACGTTTTATTAGTTCTAAATCTGCCTCTTTGAAGCCTGTCTGAATAGCATTGGCAAATGTTTCTTTAATTTTTCGTTCTTGCAGATCTGGATCTTTTGCGTCACCACCAACGAGCACAAAAGAAAAGCTGTCTTGTAAACTATAATCAAAACCAAACGTATCGTCAATAATACCTTGGTCGTATAATTCTAAGTAAGCATCTGATGTTGTGCCGAATAAGAGTTCTAACATGATATCAGCAGTCATTTCGTGTTGCACCGCTTCTTTCCCTCGTAATAAACCGATATCTTCTTTAATCGCCACCAGATTTTTCGCAATTTGAACGGGGAACGCCAATGTTTTCTTCTTCACTGCGACAGATTTAGGCTCCTCTGGGAAATGACGCTTCACGGGTTTTGCGGGTGCAAAGGTTTTCTTCGATTGGTTATTACGAACTTGCTCAATCGCTTGCTCTGGATCGACATTACCGACAATGAATAAAATCATGTTACTCGGATGATAAAATGTATTGTAGCACAGGTACAATAAGTCTTTATCAATGTCAGCGATGGATTCAACGGTCCCTGCAATATCAATTTTCACAGGGTGGTGATGGTACATGTTTTCAATCGCACCGAAATAAACGCGGAAATCAGCATCATCATCGTACATTTGGATTTCCTGACCGATAATCCCTTTTTCTTTCTCCACTGTCTCTTCGGTGAAGTATGGTTCTTGAACAAAATCAACAAGTGTCTCTAAGTTTTCTTCCACGCTCGATGTACTTGAGAACAGATAAGCAGTGCGTGTAAATGATGTAAAAGCATTGGTAAAAGCGCCCTTTTCACCAAATTTAAAGAACACATCCCCATCTTCTTTTTCGAAAAGCTTGTGCTCTAAGAAATGCGCGATACCATCAGGAACACGTGTAAAATCTTCTTGGCCAATTGGCACGAATTCATTATCAATCGAGCCATAATTTGTTGTAAAAATTGCAAATGTCTTACTGAATCCGTGTTTGGGCAAGACGTATACTTGCAATCCATTCTCTAACTTTTCATAGTATACAGCTTCTTTTTAATTGATCATAGCTTTTTTTATTCATTGGAATCAGCTCCTTTGCTTAAGAAATAAATCGTATCGAGTTCAAATGAACCTGTAGCAGCAACGACTTCTTCTTTTGTCACAGCAGCGATTCGTTTTAACCAATTCGCTAAGTCGAGATTCGCTTTTTTCAAAGTATTATTATAGGCAAGTTCAATTAAACCTTGCGCTTGATCGTTTGCTTCCAATAGCTGATTGGATAACATCGCTTTTGTTTGTGATAGTTCTTCTTCCGTAAAATCGCCAGCTTGCATAGCCGCCACTTGTTCTTTAATAATCGCCAAGGCTTGATCGTAATTTTTCTCGTCAATCCCTGCAGAAATCAGCATGAAGCCATGGAATGAATCTATACGGCTATTCGCGTAATAGGCCAAACTCGCTTTTTCGCGGACATTAATAAAGATTTTCGAATTGGCAAAACCGCCGAGTAAACCGTTCGCCAGTTGCAATGGGACATAGGCATCTTCACCAAATAAAATATTCGTTCGGTAGCCAAGCACAAGCTTCCCTTGATTAATTGGCTGATTTTCCTTCACAGTAGTAACGTTCTTAGGATGGATAGGTGCTATCACATCAAGCTCACGATAAGCGCGATCGGCAAATGGTAAGGCTTTAATCAATGGAATAACCGCGTCTTTTTGCACATCGCCACAGATAAATAAATCGATGGTATCCTCCGCTAAAAACTGTTGATAGTATTCAAATAGGTCGGCACCTGTGATGCCAGCAATGTCCTCTAAAACACCAGCCGCGCCATATTTATAATTCTCATCGGCAAACATGATCTCTGTTAACCGTTTGTTGGCATAGCGAATTTTATCATCGTAGACGCTTTCTAAACGCTGCGCCAAGTTCTCCTTTTCGCGTGCTACGGTTGCTTCATTAAAACTTCCGTCCGCCACATTGGGATTAAAAATAATTTCTTGAATAAGCTCAAATGCTTGTTGTAGTAATGCGTCTCCTTCAGGGACAAATTGGCCGTCCACCATATCAAGCACGGCCGTAATAATGTGCTCATTCCCTTTTTTATCAACCGATGCGTAAAAATTGGCACCATAAAGACTTGCAAGTTCTTTACGAAATGCGGTTTGCGTCGGATATTTTTTGGTATTTGTTTCAATTAAAGCAGCGATCAAAGCCCGTTTTGTTGTGGTTGCGCGATCAAGTGGCGCTCTAAATTTAAAGACGATTTTATTGGATTTATATTTGTCGGAAGGAATAAGCGTTAACTGAATCGCTCCAACTTGTTCTTTATATTCCTGTTTTTGAGTCGTCATAAAAAATCCCTCCTTCATTTTACTGAACCTTGTTATTGTACCTTATAATACGCATCTAAACAATTAGAAAGCCCAGTTTCGTTAGTTACAACTGAAACCGGGCTTTCGCTTTTATTTACCTTTAATATAATTGATACCATCTGCTTTTGGCGCTTCGGATTTACCAATGAGTCCCACTAGCGCAAGAATCGTTAGTACGTATGGGGCAACTTGTAAGTAAACGTCTGGAATGTCGCTGAAGAATGGTAGTTGACCACTGATAATGCTCAGACACTGCGCAAATCCGAAGAAAATCGCAGCTCCCATTGCACCAAGTGGATTCCATTTACCAAAAATCATCGCTGCTAAGGCCATATAACCTTGACCAGAGATCGTTGCATGTCCGAAATCTAGCGTGAACGATTGGGCGTAAACTGCTCCGCCAAGCCCACCTAGAATACCAGAAATAATGACACCTTGATATCTCATCCAGCGAACTTTGATTCCCATCGTGTCAGCTGCTAGAGGATGTTCCCCAACAGAACGAAGACGCAAACCAAAGCGCGTTTTATAAATAATAAACCAAGATGCAATCGCCACAAGAATCGCGACGTAACTCATAACCGGCACATTTTTGAAGAAAATATCGCCAATGACAGGAATATCTTTCAAAACAGGAATATCCGGCTTACCAAAATAATGTTTAATTTGATCGGTTTGTCCTTTATCGTAAATCACTTTAACGAGGAACAAGGAAATACCGAGTGCTAAAAAGTTGATCGCAACACCACTAATAACGTGATCGGCGCGGAAATTAATCGTTGCAACGGCATGTACGAGTGAGAATAAACCGCCGACAAGCATCCCTGCAAAGAGGGCAACCCAAGGCGTCCAGTCACCGAACACATCAGCAAACGTTAAGTTGAAGACAATCGATGAAAATGCTCCCATGATCATCATACCTTCGAGACCGATATTAACAACACCGGCTCGCTCAGAAAATACGCCTCCGAGCGCTGTAAAAATGAGTGGTCCAGCCATTAACAATGTACTGGAGACAATAATCGCTAAAGTCGAAATCATTTTGTTTTCGCCCCCTTCGCAAATTTATCCATTGCCCAGCGAATAATATAACTAGAAGCAACGAAAAAGATAATAAGCGCGATAACCACGTTTACTAACTCATTTGGAACTCCAGCGACAGCAGGCATGTTTAGCGATCCTACTTTTAACGCTCCGAATAGAATAGCGGAGAAGATAATACCAATTGGTGAATTACCACCGAGTAAAGCAACGGCAATACCGTCAAATCCGGTACCTGGAGATGTTGGTAATACATACGCTGTTCCGTAGTTACCAAGACCTTCCATCGCGCCAGCAAGCCCAGCAAGTCCTCCAGCAATGATCATCGAGACAACGATTGTTTTCGCGACGCTCATTCCGGCATATTTCGAAGCATTTTGGTTAAAACCAACCGATTTCAATTCGTAACCAAATGTCGTTTTATTAATCACGAGCCACATGATAAGTGCGCAACCGACAGCGATCAAAATTCCCCAGTGAAGCGACGAATATTGCGTCATTTCTTGTAGGAACGGTGATTGAAGTGATGCGGATGCAGGAACCTCTTTTGTTTTGTCCAATTGTTTCGTCAGTACGTTTTGCACGATATAGTTGAAAATATAAAGCGCTGTGTAGTTCAACATGATCGTCACGATAACTTCATTCACTTTTAGCGTAGCTTTTAAGATCCCTGGAATGAAAGCCCAGAAAGCGCCACACACGATTCCAGCAAGCAAAGCAAGCGGCAAGTGAATCCATTTATCTAATCCGTCAAAACTCAGACCTACTGCAACAGCACCGATCCAGCCCATTAACAGCTGACCCTCTGCTCCAATATTGAAAAGCCCTGCTTTAAAAGCAATCGCGATCGAAAGACCGACTAGAATATATGGCGTTGCTTGACGTATCGTTTCTCCAAGATAGAAAGAATCGCCAAACGCGCCTTGGAAAAGTGCAATGTAAGCGTCTATCGGATTGTATCCGAATAGCAACATAATAATAGCTCCAAAAAGTAAGCCTAGAATAACGGCCGTAACTGGTATAACAAGGGCTTGAACTTTTTTAGACATGCGTTTTCTCCCCCGTTTCCCCTTTAGATGATCCGGCCATCAGTAGACCAAGTTCTTGCTCGGTTGTTTCCTCAGGTTTCACAATAGCCACAATCTTACCTTCATAAATAACCGCGATTCGGTCACTCACATTTAAAATTTCATCAAGCTCAAAAGACATCAGCAAAATAGCTTTGCCCTCGTCACGTTGCTCAATTAAACGACGATGAATAAACTCAATCGCACCAACATCAAGTCCACGCGTCGGCTGTGCCGCAATCAGGAAATCTGGGTCACGGCTAATTTCACGCGCGATAATCGCTTTTTGCTGATTTCCACCAGAAAGTGCTTTCGCCGCAACGTATTCACTACTTGTACGCACATCATATTCTTCAATTAGTTTACGCGCGAAATCGTACATTTCCTTATGATTTAAGAAACCTTTATTCGAAATTGGTTTTTTGTAGTAGGTTTGTAATGCAATATTTTCACCGAGTGACATCTCTAGAACGAGTCCATGTTTATGGCGATCCTCAGGAATATGTCCCAACCCAGCTTCGGTAATACGGCGTGGTTTTTTGTTTTCAATGTGTTCGCCTTTTAGCAAAATCGAGCCCGTCGTTGCTTTTGTCAGCCCCGAAATCGCTTGAATAAGCTCGCTTTGGCCGTTACCATCTACCCCAGCAATACCGACGATTTCACCAGCTCGAACGGTGAGGTTCAATCCACGAACGCTCTCCACGCCACGACTTTCTTTCACAACAAGGTCCTTCACTTCCAGCACATCTTTTCCTGGACTGGCAGGTGTCTTCACGGTAGTAAAAACGACTTCGCGTCCAACCATGAGATTGGCTAGTGCTTGTGGACTTGTTTCAGGAACATTCACAGTTCCCATCCCTTTACCGCGCCGGATAACCGTTACGCGATCGCACACGTCCATGATTTCTTTTAATTTATGAGTAATCAGGATAATCGACTTGCCCTCTTTAATTAGCGTACGCATAATCGAGATTAATTCTTTAATTTCTTGTGGCGTCAGCACGGCCGTCGGTTCATCAAAAATAAGAATATCTGCCCCGCGATACAATGTTTTCAAAATTTCCACACGTTGTTGCATACCAATCGAGATGTCACTAATTTTAGCATTGGGGTCTACTTTCAAGCCGTAGCGATCTGAGATAGCTTGTATTTCTTCCAGCGCTTTTTTCTTCTCGATGACGCCAAACTTACTAGGCTCTTTCCCCAAAATAATATTCTCAGCTACGGTAAATTTATCGACAAGCATAAAATGTTGATGCACCATGCCGATTCCGAGATCGTTGGCCTTATTAGGACTATGAATTAGCTCCGTTTTGCCATTGACGCGAATTTCGCCACCATCTGGTTCATAAAGTCCGAACAAAACATTCATCAGTGTTGATTTCCCAGCACCGTTCTCACCTAGCAGCGCGTGAATTTCGCCACGCTTGAGTTGCAAGGTGATGTTATCGTTTGCTACAAACCCAGAAAATTCCTTTCTGATCCCTAACATTTCAATAACATAATCCACTGTCTCACTCCCTTTACTAATAACAAATATCCATTGAATGGATTGATTTCTTTTTTGATGTAAACCGTTTTACAAGCGCTAAGTTTATGCAAAATAGTTCCCTTTTGATGACAAATAAAGTGCGATATGTAGTCTTCCAAAAAAGTCTTCACCTTATTCTATTTCGAAACGCTCCGTATTGCAATTCATTTTTATAAAAAAAGCGTAAAAATAGACGTTATTTTATAAAAATATGCTTTTTGACCTACGATTAGAGAATATAATCCAACGCTTAATAGGTTAAACCGCTTACAATACGAACAAAAAATAAAAACATCCTCCGATCATTAATGAAAAATAAAAACCGGTTGAGAAACCGGTTTTTATCTTTTAACGTTTTATCAAGGTTTTTGTGGAACTTTGATGTCACCGTTAATGATTTTTTGCTTGTATTCATCTACTTTTGCTAAGACTTCTTTGCTTAGGTTATCTTGACTTGAAGAAAGACCTACGGCATTTTTATCAAGACCGTATTCGATTTTCTCGCCACCAGGGAAGTCGCCAGCTTTTGTACGTGTCGCCAAATCATCCACTGCAATGTCTACACGTTTGATTTCAGATGTTAATGTTACGTTGTACTCTTTACCATCATTTGCTGTGACAGCTCCTTCGTCCCACTGGTCACGGTCAACACCGATTACCCATACAGCACGTGCAGGATCTTTTTTCTTCAAGTTTTTCGCTTCAGCAAACACACCGTTACCAGTTGCACCAGCTGCGTGGAAAATAATATCTACGCCACCATTGTACATACCAGCTGCAATTTGTTGGCCTTTATCTGCTTTTGCGAAATCATTTGCGTATTGCACTTTTACTTCTGCTTTCGGGTTCACGGCTTTCACGCCTTCTGTGAATCCAGCTTCAAAGCGATCGATAACAGCGCCTTTTACACCACCGACAAATCCAACTTTGTTTGTTTTAGTCGTTAAACCGGCAACAACACCAACAAGGAATGAACCATCTTGGTCCGCAAATCCGATACTTACAACATTGTCGCGATCTGTAATCGTATCATCAACAAGTGCAAATTTGTTTTTTGGTTTTTGTTTTGAAACGTCTTCAATAGCGTCTTTTAGTTTGTAGCCAATACCATAAATAAGGTCATAGCCACTGCGGACTGCTGTATTCAGGTTGGTTTTGAAATCTGCTTCAGAAGCGGACTGCAAGTAGTTATAGCCATCTGTTCCTTTTTCAAGGCCGTTAGCTTTACCGAACTTTTGCAAACCTTCCCATGCTGATTGGTTAAATGAACGGTCATCTACCCCACCAGTATCTGTTACCATTGCTACAGTAAATTTATCACTGTCGCCACTGCTCTTCTTACTGTCATCTGATGATCCACACGCCCCAAGCACAACGCCTGTTGCTAAAATCATGGATAGTGCTAAAGCAAATGTACGCTTTTTCACCTTAAAACCCCTCCCGAGAGATAAAATTATAGTTATTAGCACCCCAAATGCGAACGATTAGAAAATATGTATGGTATATGTTCCCCTTTTGCGTATCTAAAAGTCCTCTTTGAAAACGGATACTGTAACTCTTTTTAATATACCACGGAATGTAAAATAAATAAATATCGAAGCTCAAAGTAAATATTCAAAATATATTCTGAATATTAATTCTTTTTTAGAGTAAATGGCTTGCAAGTGAAGTCAAAGATCAGCATAATAGGTATATGTGCTTCAAATGGTAGCATAATTTTGAATAGAGACGAGATGGTTATCATGAAAGTTGGTTTTATTGGGTATGGCAGTATGGCAGATTTATTGACGCGGCAGTTTTTAGCGCATACGGATCTGGCACCTTCAGAAATAATTGTATACACGCGGTCAGAAAATGAAAAATTGAAAGATATTCATGAGGTATTCCCCGATGTGACGATTGCCAAAACGAGTCAAGAAGTATTTGAACAAGCAGTGCATACGTTTCTTTGCGTTTTACCCTTGGGTGTTTTGCCTGTTCTCTTAGAAAATAAGCAGGCACTTTCTAGCAACAAGCATGTAATTTCAATTGCTGCAGGGGTATCTATCAATGATTTGAAGCATGTCACGACGGATGCACAGTATAGTAAATTAATCCCTTCATTAACCACATCTGTTGGGATTGGAACAAGTTTAGTTAATCATGACGCATCTGTTTCCGAGGCAAACCAAACGTGGTTGAATGACGCGCTTGGGGCATTTAGTTCTGTCATCGAAGTAGCGGAGGAGGATATTGATTTGGCTAGTGATTTGACGAGTTCATCGCCAGGTTTCATTGCTGCTATCTTTGAACAATTTGTTCAGGCGGCCGTTCGTAAGTCTGACTTAACGGAAGCAGAAGTTTTTCAAATGATTAGCAATTCCTTAGCTGGAACATCTAAACTATTGGCCGAGCAGGACTATACATTTCATTCATTAATTAAGCGTGTAGCAACAAAAGGCGGGATTACAGCTGAAGGTGTAGCGCTTAGTGAAGACAAGCTGCCTGCGTTTTTTGACGAATTACTCGAACGAACCGAACGAAAATACGACGATCACCATAAAGAAATTAAAGATCAGATCAAAACGTTATTTTAAAAAGAAGAAAATAAAAAACGTAAGGCGCCATTTCTGTGCTTTACGTTTTTTGTTTGGAAAGTTATTCTTCGTATTCCGGTATATCACTAATATTCACGCGGCGAGGTTTACTACCCTCGTGTGGACCAACAACGCCTCGCTGTTCCATTTCATCGATGATTCGAGCTGCGCGATTGTAACCAATACGGAATTTGCGTTGTAACATGGAAACCGATGCGGTTTGCATGTCGCGTACGAGCTCTACGGCTTCGTTGTACAGTTCATCCTCTGCGTCTATATCTACATCTGGTACTTCATCAGGAATCATATCTTCGTTATACTGTGCTTTTTGTTGGGCAACAACGAACGAAACAATATCTTCGACTTCTTGGTCTGATAGGAACGCTCCTTGAATTCGCACAGGTTTGCTAGAGCCCACAGGGAGAAACAGCATATCCCCACGACCAAGCAACTTCTCAGCGCCTCCCATATCCAAAATAGTTCGAGAGTCAATCGAACTCGAGACGGCAAAAGCAATTCGAGACGGGATATTGGCTTTGATGACCCCCGTGATGACATCAACAGACGGGCGTTGTGTCGCAATAATAAGGTGTATTCCTGCCGCACGCGCCATTTGCGCTAATCGTGTGATCGCATCTTCCACATCATTTGAGGCAACCATCATCAGGTCGGCCAACTCGTCAACGATGACCACAATAAACGGCAACTCGGCCTGTTTTGCTTCATTTTGCTCATTCTGTTGACGTACATGCGCATTATAGCCAGCCATGTTTCGTGTCCCAGTATGAGAGAATAAATCGTAACGACGCTCCATCTCTGACACTACTTTTTGCAAGGCTTGTGCTGCTTTCTTCGGATTGGTCACAACCGGCGCAAGTAAGTGCGGAATACCGTTGTAGACGTTTAACTCTACCATTTTCGGATCGATCATCATCATTTTTACTTCATGTGGTTTGGCGCGTAATAGGATGCTTGTGATGATGCCGTTGATACAGACAGATTTCCCACTTCCTGTTGCCCCAGCGACAAGCATATGCGGCATTTTATCAAGATTAGCAACGATCGCATCTCCAGAAATATCACGCCCTAAGGCAATTTGTAGCTTCTCGTCTGGTCGATCATTCGGATTGTTTTCCAACACTTCACGAAGTGCTACCATCGCGACGGTTTGGTTAGCGACCTCAATGCCAATGGCTGATTTCCCTGGAATCGGTGCTTCGATACGGATGTCTTTAGCAGCAAGAGCAAGAGCGATATCATCACTCAAGCCAACAATCTTGCTTACTTTTACGCCCACAGATGGCTGTACTTCGTATTTTGTAACCGCTGGACCTAGGTGGACTTGCGTGATCTTGGCTTTGACACCAAAACTTTCAAATGTCGATTCTAACTTCTGCGCATTCGCCTTAATTTGGTCGTACTCTTTACTCTGATCAGTCGGTTCTGCTGGTGTTAACAAATCGATTGGTGGCAACTGATAGATCTCATTCTCAAAAGATTCCTGCTGAAAAGTGATCGGCGGTGCTTCGTCATCTTGTGTAGATTCTAACTTCACTTCTTTTTTAGCGGTTTCTTGTGCTTTCTGAAAGTTAGAGATGATCGGCGGTAATTTCGGTTCCACTGGCTCTTCTGCCACTTCAAGAATCGGCTCAGCTTCTTTTACATTTGGTTTTGGTTTCACTGTTTTCTTTGGCTTTACCTTCCGCTTCTTGCCCTTTTCAAAAAGACGATCCATTTTATCAAAGAGGGGATGCAAAACGGCGACTACTTTTGTATAGGCTGTTTTTAGAGGGATTCCTGTCAACAAAGATAATCCATAAATCACAAGCATTGTCGCGATAATATTGGTGCCAATACGGTCTATTAGAAAATATGTAACGGTAACAATTCCCGAACCAATAATGCCACCGCCAACTTGATCGATTTGACTCGGATGCCCCAGGTTTTCAATGAGTAGCTTCCACATCGTGCTAAAAATCGGCGCTCCATCTGCGAGTACATGTGTTACATACCACATTTGAAAAAACGTCAAAAAGCCAAGAAATATTAAATAGCAACCGTTTAAGCGTTTCGTGAATAGAGGCGGGAATTCCCCTTTAAAGATAAAATAAATACCAAGAATGGCCAATCCAATAAGGAGGGCGATCGCTAAGTCCCCTGCGATAAACTCGCCTAGCGCATAGGCAAGTCGCCCAATAAAGCCCAGATTAAAAATACCGATTAAGCTAAGACCAGCAATGATCACGCCACTTATCTCAAAGGAGTATGATTTCGTTTGTTTGCTTTTTCTTTTCTCGTTCGTTTTTTTCGAGCGTAGATGATTTTTTTCTTTGTTTGATTTGCCAAATTCCCCACCCTATCTATTTTTAAATCCCACTCATTATAACATAAAATTGATGGATAAACCTCCACCTTTAGTACGAAATGCGAAAATACGTTCTTATACGTAAAAAAGACATTCCCTTGTTCGGAAACATCTTTTTTCACATCATAAATGCGGCGTTTTCTTATTCATCATTTTGCCACCACGAACTTCTGACATATTATTCCCAACGGCCAAGAAAGCCTCCGGGTCAATGTCGTCCAAAATGGAAATTAGTTTGGGTTCTTCAAAGCGGGAGATAATAACGAAAACTACTTTTTTTATATCACCCGAATAACCACCTGATGCATCAATGTACGTCACACCTTTTCCGAGTTGATCGACGATTTCGGCACCAATTTTTTCGTAGTGTTGGCTAATAATAAAAGCACTTTTCGATTCATCTAAACCACTTATGACAATGTCAATTACCTTGTAGGCTAGGAAATACGTGATTAGGGAATACATCGCGCGATCCCAGTTGAAAACTAACCCTGCAACAAGGAAAATCACGATATTGATTGCCATAATAATTTGGCCGGTAGAAAAAGGTGTTTTGCCATTGATAATAATCGATACGATTTCTGTACCATCTAGCGCCCCACCATTACGAATTACGATACCTACGCCCAGTCCCAAAGTAACCCCACCAAAAACAGTTGCGAGCAATAAATCATCTGTTACTGGTTCTAAATCGTGTAATATAAGCGTTACAGTCGACATCACGGCAATACCATATAGTGTGAAAAGTGCAAAACTCTTCCCTATTTTACGATAGCCGATGATGAAGAACGGGATATTAAGAACAAATGTTAAAACACCTAGTGGCGCTGGCGTTAGCTGGGAAATAATGATGGAAATACCGACAATTCCTCCATCCAGAATGCGATTATTAACTAGAAATAACTCTAATCCAACCCCCATCAAAATAGCACCTAGCGTGATCATCAGAATTTTATAGATCAGCCATTTTTGTTTTGTTGCGTTTTTTTTACAAATACCTCTTGTACTACCGTCTCTTCTAACGCAGTTTCTACTGATTGCAAAAGCTATCCACTCCCATACGATTTTTTCTCTACTATAAATTATATCATATTATAGTAGTCGGTTAAATAATTATTTCATAAATTGAACTATTCAGATGGAAAGTTAATGTATTGCCTCTTGCATCATTGGCTATAAATATAGTATCATAGACAATGCGCAAACTAGGAAATTCATTTTTCCAATAAAAAATAATTAAGGGTGGTTAGAACATGAGCAGCTATCAAGTGTTGTTATATTACAAATACACAACGATTGATAATCCTGAGCAATTCGTAGCCGAACATCTCGCTATGTGTAAAGAAATCGGTCTGAAAGGACGGATTTTAGTAGCAGAGGAAGGCATAAACGGTACTGTTTCAGGGACAGTCGAGGAAACGGAAAAATATATCGAGGCGATGCACGCAGACGCGCGTTTTGCTGACATGGTATTCAAAATTGATGCGGCAGACAAGCATGCTTTCCAAAAAATGCACGTTCGTCCGCGCCCAGAAATTGTTTCCCTTTCACTCGAAAACGACGTCAATCCTTTAGAAATTACGGGAAATTATATGGAACCTGAAGAATTCCGCGAGGCTTTAAAAGACGAGAACACAGTCATTCTGGATGCAAGAAATGATTACGAATTTGATCTAGGTCATTTCCGTGGTGCGATTCGTCCAGATATCGAGACGTTCCGTGATCTACCGGAATGGGTAGAAGAGAACCGCGAATTATTTGAAGATAAGAAAGTTGTGACGTATTGTACTGGCGGCATTCGCTGTGAGAAATTCTCCGGTTGGTTGAAAACAGCTGGTTTCGATGATGTTTCTCAATTGCATGGCGGTATTGCCACCTACGGAAAAGATGAGAAGGTGAAAGGCGACCTTTGGGATGGCATGATGTACGTGTTTGATGAGCGTATCGCTGTTCCAATCAACCGTGTGGATCATACGATTGTTGGGAAAGACTACTTCGATGGTACACCTTGTGAACGCTACATCAACTGTGCTAATCCTTATTGTAATAAGCAAATCCTCGCGTCAGAGGAGAATGAGGAGAAATATTTACGCAGCTGTTCGCATGAATGCCGGACACACCCAGCTAACCTATATGTCAAAAAACACGCACTAAGTCCAGAGGATTTAGAAGCGCGTTTAGCAACACTCGAAACACCGATAAGCGCTAAATAAATGAAGAAAAGAGTTGTTACCAATCACGGTAGCAACTCTCTTTTTATGTTCTATTCGCGAGATGATCGGTGGGCACATGTCTCAGCTTAGCAAAATGTTTTAGATCCCCTTCAATAAGTATCGCTTTTTGAGCCAATTCAGGAATCCCTTTCGCGCCAAGAAGCGTCATAATACTTCTTAGCTCCCCCTGCCAATTTTGTAACATCTGGATGGTTGTTTCGACATCTGTTCTTTTCAATTGATGTAAGACAACGCCAGATATACCAACAGATTTAGCGCCCAACGCCAGGCATTTCACAATATCTAGCGGTGTTTTTATGCCTCCTGATGCGAGTATTTCTCCGGAACTATTTTGGCAATCAAGTAGAGATTCTGCCGTCGTTAAGCCCCAATCTTCTAAATACCGATACGCTCCGTCACGACGCCGGTCTGATTCAATTTTAGCGAAATTAGTTCCACCTTTACCACCAACATCCAGCGTTTTCACACCAACGTTTTGCAATTGTTCCATTAATTCGCGACTCATTCCAAAGCCAACTTCTTTCACTATCACAGGAAATTCATGTAGCGCAACGATTTGCTGAATGGCCTCTAACCAATTGGAGAAATCACGGTCTCCCTCTTTCATCACGAGTTCTTGTGCCACATTAATATGTATTTGTAAAGCATTCGCTTCCAACATTTCTACAGCTTTCCTAGCATTATCCACTGAATTATTCGCGCTCAAATTTGCAAAAATTTTACCAGTCGGGTTTTCCTTTCGAACGATGCTATAGGTGTCGATCATATCCGGATCTTGCAATGCCGCTGATTGTGAGCCAACCGCCATCGCAATGCCAGTTTCACGTGCGATAATCGCCAAGCTTTGATTGACTTGCTTCGTTCGGGTACTTCCACCGGTCATGGCATTGATATAGAATGGTAATTCGAAACGCTGATTTGCAAATTCCGTCTGTAGTGAAACGGAGTTTGTATGAAAATGCGGTATGGGCTGCGGTACAAATCTGACATCAGCAAACGACGTCATCCCCTCATCAAATTGCCCATATGCAAGCGTAATATGTTCATCCTTGCGGCGCGATCTGTGTTGATCCTCCATCCCTATTCCTCCTCTTCCTATCAAAAAAACACCTAAAAATCAGGCGTCCTTTGACATATTTAGCTCCTCTTTAAAAGCAAAAAACGTTGTCAATTCGTCTGCTGTTGGTTCATATACGCGTTCATTCAAAAATAAAATGAGGCCATGGAACGTCTGAATGTCATCTTCACACTCCTCACAATACTGAGTCTCCTCCTCAGACCAAGTCGCTAATAAGACCTCTTTTTTGACGGCATTATTTGGGTATGTTGTCATTAATTGTTGTGCTAGCATCTGATATTTCTCCATCGCCTCCTGTTTATTTGTATACGTAAACGAAGATTCAATATCCTTTTGCCAATCTTCAAAAAACCACCAAGGTTCATACTCACCTTTCGTCACAATGATTTGAAATTTATCCATCCCTAAAAACACCTTACTTTCATTCACTTCATAATATGTAAAACTATTATAGCACAAGGCGTGTCGATCTCATTCTAACTTGCTCTTTCGCATGCTATTTTTTTGAAAAGTGCGCAAAAAAAAGTTAACACTAAAGATATCAATATAAAAAGGATAGGTGATCAGACTTATGGCTCGTAAAACTGTCATTATGCGCGTAACAGGAATGGTGCAAGGCGTCGGTTTTCGTTATACCACAAAACATTTAGCTTACAAAATGAATATTAGCGGCATTGTCAAAAATTTGCAGGATGGCTCTGTGGAAATTCAAGCCATCGCGGAAGAAGAAGACTTAGAGAAATTTATTGAGGCCGTAAAAAAAGGACCCTCTCCAGCCGCGCGAATTGGGGAAGTTTACATCTACAAAGACGCACCTGTAGAGGAACGTAAAACTTTTGATATCGAATACTGATTGAGACTTGTTTTTACAGCTGTTTTCACTTATAGTTAAGGCTGTACTTATTTAGTAATGGAAGGAGTGAGGGCGTGTGTTTGAATCATTAATCCAGATGGCGCTTGGCCCGGAGTATGTTTCGCTATATGTTACTTTTTTCATGACGATGGCAGTTTTGCGTTACTGGCCCGTTTTAGCAATGGTAAAACCGACAATGGTATTGCATACGAAACATCTATGCATCACGCCACTTCCCGTTATTCATTGGAAGCCAACAGAGGCATATCATGCTCGTTTCATTATCATTTGGCTCATCCAAGCAATGACTCGCTTTTCAAATACTGACGATGAAGCTTCCTTATCTTTTCCTAATTCAAGCATAAAATGAACTGATTTTTAGGAGGAGAAAGACATTGAAAAAGAAAAATATATTACTACTTATTATGATTGCAGCGTTGTTCTTTGCGCTCGCAGGATGTAGCTTAGATCCTTCACAAAACACAGATGGTTTCTTCTATATTTACCTGATTAAGCCATTTACATCGGTTATTGAATGGATTGCCTCCATATTTGGCGGGAATTACGGTATCGCGATTATCGTTACCACACTCGCGATTCGGGCTATCATCATGCCGCTTAACCTGCGTACTGCTAAAGCTCAAATGGGCATGCAGTCAAAAATGGCGACAGCCAAACCAGAAATCGATGAAATTCAGGCACGACTAAAAAGAGACTACTTCTAAAGAAGAGCAACAAAAAATACAACAAGAAATGACCGCAGTATATGCAAAATACAACATTAATCCTCTGCAAATGGGCTGTTTACCGCTCTTAATCCAAATGCCTATTTTGATGGCGTTCTATTATGCGATTCGCGGTTCTTCCGACATTGCACATCACGAATTCCTATGGTTTAGCCTTGGAAGCCCTGATATGATCATGGCTGTCATTGCGGGTGCCGTGTATTTGCTGCAATATTTTGTCTCCCTCATTGGGTACACACCAGAACAGAAAAAACAGATGCGGATTATGGGTTTAATTTCGCCAATGATGATCTTGTTCGTTTCCTTCTCTGCACCATCCGCGTTAGCGCTCTACTGGGCCGTTGGAGGACTATTCCTAGCTGGTCAAACACTACTAACCAAGAAACTATACATGAAGAAACATCCAGAAGTAGAGATGATGGAAAAAGAAGAAAAAGAAATCGAACAGTTGGAACACGAGCAAAATAAAAAATAACAATAAAAAAGACGTTTTGTCATGCCCCCCTAAAGTTAGCGTTAAAAAATCTAACTTTAGGGGAGGCACATCAAAACGTCTTTTAATATTATTCTGCGGACTCTTCTTTCTTCTCAATCAGCGGTAGCGTAATGGTGATAGTAGTGCCAACGCTATCTTCGCTCTGTGCTTGAATAGAACCGAGGTAACCACTGACTAGTTCCTTCGCGATCGCAAGACCCAAACCATTGCCGCCAACCTCACGACTACGCGCTTTATCCACACGATAAAAACGATTAAAAATCTTATCAATCTCATCTTTAGAAATACCGACACCGTAGTCTTTCACAGAAACGTTTATTTTATCTTGGTCTTTGCCGATGTGCATCTCGATTTGCTTGCTGTCACCCGAGTACTTCACGGCATTATCCGAAATAATGATCAAAATCTGCTCCAAATGATTATGCTGAATCAACGCATGGAGGTCTTTATCATCTTCTTTTAGCGTAAATGTGAAATCCTCATGCATCACTTCGAAGTTCCGTCGCACTTGTTCTAAGACGTCATTCACACAAACCAGTTGTAATTCTTTCGTCTGCGAAATTTGCTCAGCACGCGATAAGTCTAGCATCTCTTGCACGAGTTTTTTCATTCGCTCTAGTTCTGTTAAAGAGGCATTCAATGATTCGTCGAGTACTGCCGGATCATCTTTTCCCCATCTATTGAGCAGTTTCAAGTGCCCTTCCATGATTTGTACTGGCGTTCGTAATTCATGCGAGGCATCTTCGACAAATTGTTTTTGCTGTTCAAAACTGCGTTCGATTTGAGCCATCATATCGTTAAAAACCAATGTCAACTCACCGATTTCATCTTTCGTAATGACCGTTGGCTCAATCCGTTTTTGGAAACCGTTGTCACGAATATCGTTCATCGTTTTCGCCATTTTAGTTAGTGGATTCAAGAAGTTTTGCGCGAGTAGATATCCGAGCATCCCGCTAATAAAGAGGCTACGGCGCCAAGCAAGAACATCGTTGCTAGTAGTTTCCCCATAATGCTATTGTACGAGGTCATCGGATTGATCACTTGAATATAGCCAATAATGCTTGCGTTATCGTTACTGTCGACAATTGGAACTTGGTAAATGACCACTTGCTGTCCATTAATCTTAGGCTTTGAGAACGTTGGTGCTGGTTGTTTAACAAGATAACTACTGTAATCGTATTTGGCATACGGTTTTACATTATTTTGCTCTGCCGTATACTGACTGATTAATTTCCCATCCTTATCATAAAAAGCAAGGACCTGATCTTCTAAACGTTGGCTGAGATCAATACTTTGCCGAACAATTGGCCCAATACTTGCAGCAGTTAAGCTCGACGAATCCACAGTTAAATTAGCACTATAAATCACTTGAGAAGATACAAGAGCTGCTGACTTCACTGTGTCATTTTTCTCATCCAAAAGCATACTACCGATTCCTTGATAAATGGCGAATGAAAATAAGAAAAAGGTCAAAAAAATGGCAGCACTAGCGCCAAATGTCCATTTAAATTTTAAGGATCGGCTTTTTAAAGAAAATGTGTTGGGGGTTGTCATGTACGCATCACATACCCCGTACCGCGAACTGTTTGGATATAACTCTCATCGTCGCCCTTATTATCGATCTTATTGCGCAAATACCGGACGTAAACATCGACAACATTCGTCTCCACTTCCGTTTCATAACCCCATACTTTATTTAAAAGGACTTCTCGTGTTAACACAATATTAATATTCTCCATCAAGGTTAATAACAGCTCGTACTCACGTTTTGTCAGATCAATAATATCTTCACCACGCTTCACGATTCGACTTTCCTTCTCCACTACAATATCACGATATTCAAGCGTTGTTTGCTTCATCTCGCTCTCACTCGTCTCAATACGGCGAAGCAAGGCACGAAGACGCGCTAAAAGCTCTTCAATTGCAAATGGTTTCACGATATAATCATCTGCTCCATGATCTAGACCAGATACACGGTCAATAACAGAATCACGTGCAGTAATCATAATAATCGGTGTCTCTTTTACTTGGCGTACACGGCGGCAGACCTCCACGCCATTGAGCTGTGGTAGCATTAAATCTAGCAGAATGGCGTCCCACTCTTCGGTAATGGCAAGCTCTAAACCAGTGCGACCATCGTTGGCAACCGCCGTCTCATAACCTTCGTGTTGCAACTCTAGTTCTATGAAGCGAGCTAGATTTTTTTCATCTTCTACAATTAATATTCTATTCATTAACTATCCCCACCTTCAAAAACCAGATATCTTCCTATTACCATTGTAACTAAATTAGCGGTAAAAACAACTAATAACAGTCTGTTTAGGCAATTTATTCCCTAATTTTCATCAGATTCTTATTGTTAGGCTTATTATGAGGGCTTTTTTGTTGCTTTGAGCTAGGTAAAGGAATAACAAGAATATGATTTCGAAATAAAAATGGTGAAACAGAATAAAGCAAAACACGAGTAGTTGAGCATCTCTAAGAAGAGATGCTCAACTACTCGTGTTCTCTAAAGGGCTTATATTCCTGGATTCAGCTTACTCGTCAATCTCTGGCCATTCTGTATGGAATGTTCCAGCTTTGTCCACGCGTTCATATGTGTGCGCACCAAAGTAGTCACGTTGCGCTTGAATCAAATTCGCAGACAGCACTTCAGAGCGATAGCTATCGTAATAGCTAATTGCTGCTGTGAATGTCGGTACTGGAATCCCTGCTTTGACGGATTCTGCAACAACTTCACGCAATGCACCTTGGTAATTATGCGCAATATCTTTGAAATATGGATCTAATAATAGGTTGTTCAAGTTTTTGTCATTATTATACGCATCGGTGATTTTTTGTAGGAAACGCGCGCGGATGATACAACCTGCACGGAAGATCTTCGCAATTTCACCGTATTGTAAATCCCACTCATATTCATCAGATGCAGCTTTCATTTGAGCGAAACCTTGTGCGTAAGACGCGATTTTGCTGAAGTATAGTGCGCGGCGCACAGATTCGATGAAAGCTTTTTTATCACCATTGAAGGAGTAATTGCTTGGACCAGTCAATACCGTGCTCGCATGCACACGTTCTTCTTTTAATGCGGAAATGTAACGTGCGAAAACGGATTCTGTGATTAGCGAAAGCGGTACACCTAGGTCTAACGCGCTTTGACTTGTCCACTTACCAGTTCCTTTTTGACCGGCTTTATCAAGAATAACATCCACAATTGGTTTGCCTGTTTCAGGATCCTTTGTTTTAACAATGTTTTTCGTGATTTGGATAAGGTAGCTGTCTAATTCGCCGTCATTCCACTCTGTGAACACGTCAGCAAGCTCATCGTTTGTTAAGCCACCAATTTCTTTTAGGATCGTGTAAGCTTCTGCGATTAACTGCATGTCGCCATACTCGATACCATTATGCACCATCTTCACATAGTGACCAGCGCCATCTGGGCCAATATAAGTCACACAAGGTTCCCCGTCAGCCACAGCCGCGATCTCTTGCAAAATTGGAGCGACTAAATCGTAGGCTTTGCGTTGACCGCCTGGCATAATCGAAGGGCCTTTAAGCGCGCCTTCTTCCCCACCAGAAACACCTGTTCCGATAAAATTAAATCCTTCTTCGCTTAGCATTTTGTTACGACGAATCGTATCTTTAAAGAATGTATTCCCACCGTCGATCAAAATGTCACCTTGTGCTAAGAAAGGCTTGACTGCATCAATCATCATATCTGTTGCTGCACCTGCTTGTACCATTAATAAAATACGACGCGGCACTTCGATTGAGTTTACAAATTCCTCTAAATTATACGTAGGAACCAATTTTTTGTCGCTATGTGCTTCTGCGACTGCTTTCGTTTTCTCGCTAGAGCGGTTAAAAATCGAGACACTGTAACCACGACTTTCAATATTTAGAGCCAAGTTACGACCCATTACGCCCATTCCGATAACGCCAATTTCTTGTTTTGCCATTTTCAACATTCGTCCCTTCTCACTCGAGTCATTCGTTAAATGAATGCTACCATTTTCTCAACACTAACAACTATATCAAAACTTTGGCGCTACGGCAACGAAACAAACCCGAATTTAGCGAATTTATTGTCACTTTGCCGCTGTTTTCACGATTTCTAGAATGAGTGACGTGAGTTTTTCAAGCTCCGTTACCGCAATTCGTTCACTTGTCGTATGCGGATTTTGAAAACCAGTAGACAAGACCAAAAACGGAATCCCGCGATCGTTAAAGACATTGGCATCGGTACCACCTTCTAGCTGCAATGCTTTTTCCGGAATTCCTAGCGTCTGCATTGCCTTTATTGCGAGCTTGCAAAGATACGCCGTCTCCGGAAGGCTAAAATGATGGTAGCTCATATGTGTCACATCTTGCACGTCCGCTTTATATGTAACACCTGTTTCAATAAAGATTTGCTTTATCTGCTCCACATAAGGCAGACATTCTTGTAGCGGAAAATCGGCGACAAACTCTGATAAAATCGTTACTTTTTCATTCCCGTTCTCCAAAATTTCACCGCCGAAATGGTACACTTGCCATGCAATACCAACATCATGGGAAAAGGTTGTACGGATTTTCTTCATTGCTTCCCTGGCAACTTGGATAGCAGATTTCTCATGGGGAACACCCACTTCCATCCAAAAATCAAGTTGCAAATGCGTCTTACTTGTATGAATCATCCCTCCAACAGCTCCAGGTGCATCAAGACAGTAACCAAAACTCGCGTCCACAATATCCAAATCAAACAACTTAGCCCCGGTTAGACCTTCTTCTTCTTTTGTCGTCAAAAGAAACTCGATTGGTCCGTGCGGCTGATCATTTTTAGTAAGCCAGCGAGCTGCGGCAAGTATCGCTGCAACGCCTGCTTTATCATCCGCACCTAGATTAGCTTTGTTAGCTGTTTCGATATATCCATTTGTTATAATAACCTCGGGGGACTCGGAGAAAAACATCGTGTCCAAGTGGGCTGAAAAAGCAATGACCGGTAGTTGCTCCATGGCCTCATTTGTTGCTGGAAGTGTCGCGACAATACCGGACTGTTGCTTGCTAAGCTTCGCGGCAATACCAATTTCTTTAAAAAAGGTTTGCACGTATGTCATGATTTCCTGCTCTTGTCCTGATGGAGAAGGGATAGCAATGAGTTCTAAAAAAAAGGTCTTGCACGTTAAATTGTGTCATATTTAGTCACCTCCGCCTTGTTCTTAAAAATTATTAGTGTTTTCCTACCAATTTTACTTGAATTTCTCATTAAAAGTAAGTATGATGGATGTAACGAGATTTTATTTGGAAGGAGCCAATCCACTTTATGACTAACAAAAAAATTGCTAAAGTTGTTGTTATTTTGATGCTTGTTGCAATTGTAGCCTCTTCTGTATTAACAGGGGTATTGATGTTTCTATAATTGTTGATTGAATACGAGATTTAGAGACCGCACTTGTTTTGTGTGGTTTTTTTGTTTGTCTTCAGTTGAGTTAGTGAAATCTGGATTTGCTTACTCTTATGTTTGGTATTTTTTTGCATAGGCTTTTTATTGTGGAATAAGTTAATATGCTGCAAGGCTTTTTTTAGGATTAACAGTTCGCTTTGCTCACTCTTATATTGGAAGCCTAATTCACTTTGTTTCAAAGGCTTCCAACAAAAAAGAGCGATAGCGTATTTAAACGTACCACTCAAGACATCTAGGGAGTTTAGGGGTATGGTCTAGATGTATTATTTTAATACCCGCTGTTCTTCTTGTTAAACATTGGATACTCTGATGAGCCGTTCCCCGGAACTACCTTATTTATTTTCAGTAGATTGGTGTGTTATCTTTCGTAATAGTTTCAATATTTTCTTTGACTTTACTTAGGAATCTGCCGGCAACTAGTCCGTCCAATATACGGTGATCAATCGAAAGACAGAGATTAACCATATTCCGAATCGCGATCATATCATCAATCACAACAGGACGCTTCACAATGGATTCTACTTGTAGGATTGCTGCTTGTGGGTGGTTAATGATTCCCATTGACTGGATGGAACCAAATGAGCCTGTGCTATTGACTGTGAATGTGCCACCTGACATATCGTCTTGTGTTAATTTACCAGCGCGTGCTTTGGCTGCTAATTGGCTGATTTCGCGTGCGATACCTTTAATAGACTTCTCGTCGGCATTTTTGATAACTGGTACGAACAGATGGCTGTCCGTCGCTACAGCAATGGAGATGTTGATATCGGCGCGCTCAATGATTTTATCGCCAGCCCACGTACTATTTAAAATTGGGAATTCTTTTAGAGCTTGTGCTACTGCTTTGACAAAAAATGCAAAATACGTCAAGGAATAGCCTTCTTCAGCTTTAAATTTATTTTTTAGTGCATCTCGGTGACGAACAAGACCTGTGGCATCTGCTTCTACCATCATCCATGCATGTGGAATTTCGTGTTTGCTTGTCAACATATGTTTTGCGATGGCTTTTCTGATACCATCAATCGGGATTTCACGATCGCCGACTTGGCTCGTTGGCATCGGTACGTTCGGCCGTTCTGATGATACAGTCTTCACCTCTGTTGGTGTAGCTGGTTTCGGAGCGACTGGTGCACCGTTTTCTACATAGGAAAGTACATCTTTTCTCGTGATGCGCCCGTCACGACCTGTACCGTTTACTTGACCTAAATCAATGCCGTGTTCCGCCGCCAATGTTAAAACGGCTGGTGAGAATCGACCAGTTGCTGCCGTTTGTTTAGCCGGAGCTTTTTTGGCTATAGTGGCTTCTTGTGTGGCTATTTCTTCTGGTGCGGATTCTGTGTCACTGTCTGTTTCTAAAATACAAATAACTGCGCCGACATCCAGTGTCTGATCTTCCTCAGCAATCAGCTCTTTAATCGTTCCCGTGAAGGAAGATGGGATTTCAGCGGTTACTTTATCGGTCAATACATCTGCTAGTGCATCGTATTTATTGACATGGTCACCAGGTGCGACTAACCATTGGCTAATCGTTCCTTCTGTTACGCTCTCACCAAGTTGTGGCATTGTGATTTTCTCAAGTGCCATTCTTTTTCACTCCTTTAAAATTCCGCTAAATCGCGCATTGCTTTTTCTACTTTATCTGGATTGATCATAAAATATTTTTCCATTGTTGGCGCAAAAGGCATCGCTGGCGTGTCTGGTCCTGCTAGACGCTTGATTGGAGCATCTAGATCGAACAGGCAATGTTCAGCAATCGTTGCAGCTACTTCGCCAATAACGCTTCCTTCTTTGTTATCTTCTGTCACGAGAAGCACTTTTCCTGTTTTCTTTGCAGCCTCGATAATCGCTGTTTTATCTAAAGGATAAATCGTTCTTAAGTCCAAAATTTCTGCTTCGATGCCATCACTTGCTAATTTTTCGGCAGCTTGTTGGGCAAAGTGGACAGCTAAGCCATATGTGATTACAGTTAGGTCGTCGCCTTCACGAACCACATTGGCTTTTCCGATTGGAACGGTGTAATCTGTGTCTGGCACCTCGCCTTTAATGAGTCGATACGCGCGTTTATGTTCTAAAAAAAGAACCGGGTCGTTATCGCGAATCGCTGCTTTTAAAAGACCTTTCGCATCATATGGACTGGATGGCATCACAATTTTCAAGCCTGGTTGCCCAGAGAAAACTTTTTCGATCGATTGGGAATGATAAAGCGCACCGTGTACGCCACCACCGTATGGCGCACGAAAGACGATCGGACAATCCCAATCATTGTTGGAGCGGTAACGAATCCGAGATGCTTCGGAAATAATTTGGTTGACAGCAGGCATGATAAAATCAGCAAATTGCATTTCGGCAACCGGACGCAAACCGTACATCGCTGCACCAATGCCCACACCAGCAATGGCAGATTCAGCGAGTGGTGTATCGAGCACGCGGTCTTCGCCGAATTGATCGTAAAGGCCAGCCGTTGCTTTAAAAACGCCACCTTTTTTTCCGACATCTTCTCCTAAAATAAATACATTTGGATCGCGCTCCATCTCTTCACGAAGCGCAGCCGTAATGGCATCAATATATGAAATGACAGGCATTGTTATTCCTCCTAATTCGTAAAGGGTAAACTCCCTTGACGTAAATAAAACCTTTATTTTTCTTCGTAAACATGTAATAACGCTGATTCTGGATCAGCATAGCTCGCCGCCTCAGCATAGTCTGTAGCCTCATTGACAAGCGTCATCACTTCTTTTTCGAAGACTTCTTTTTTCGCATCATCTAGCAGGCCTAGCTCTTCCAGTTCTTCTGTGTAAACCGCAAGTGGGTCGCGCTCTTTGGCTTTGTTGACCTCTTCCAGTGTACGGTAACTTCTATCGTCATCATCAGAGGAATGCGGTGTGAAGCGGTATGTCATTGTTTCAATCAAGGTCGGACCTTCACCACGACGAGCACGATCTGTCGCTTCTTTAAACGCTAAGTATACTTCTGTCATGTTATTTCCATCGACGCGAACGCCAGGAATACCATAACCTAAGGCACGATCAGATAGCTTTTCCGCGGCATATTGCTTCTCGACCGGAACCGAAATGGCGTATTGATTATTATGGATCACGAAAACCACCGGTAATTTATGCACACTCGCAAAATTAATACCTTCATGGAAATCGCCTTGGTTAGATGATCCTTCGCCTGTAGACGCGTAGGCAACGATGGGATCTTTTTTCATTTTAGCAGCAAGTCCGATTCCAGCGGCATGCGGGAATTGGGTGGTTACTGGTGAACTTTGTGTCACAATTCGATTCGATTTTTGGCCGAAATGGGCCGGCATTTGGCGACCACCTGAGTTTGGATCTTCGGCTTTTGCAAAAGCGCTTAGCATGATATCACGCGCTGTCATCCCAAAGGAAAGCACAACCGCTAAGTCTCGGTAGTACGGCAAACAATAATCTTTTTCCAAGTCAAACGCAAATGCAGCTCCAATTTGAGCGATTTCTTGTCCTTGTCCTGATATCGTAAACGGTATTTTCCCAGAGCGATTGAGCAACCATAAACGCTCATCAATGCGTCTCGTTAATAGTAGTTTTTTATACATTTCTAATAAGGTTTCATCTGATAAACCTGTTTCTCTTAATCCCATTGCCAAATTTCCTCCTTATTTGTTATCCATGAATGGCAAGGCCATCAACAGCTAGTGCTGCTTCGCCAAATGCCTCTGCAAGTGTTGGATGCGGATGAATCGTGCTACCAATTTCAAACGGTGTCGCATCCAGTACATGCGCGAGTGCCGCTTCGGAAATCATGTCAGTCACATGTGGACCAATCATGAAAACACCAAGTAGATCATTGGTTTTCTTATCCGCGACAACTTTGATGAAACCATCTGATTCGCCGTAAACAAGCGCTTTTCCAATGCCACGGAAAAAGAATTTCCCAGTCTTCACTTCAAAACCTTGTTCCTTCGCTTGTTCCTCTGTAATTCCGACGCTTGCAATTTCTGGTGATGTATACGTACAACGTGGTACGTGATTGTAATTCAGCGCTGGTTGCGGATTTCCACTAATATCTTCCGCTGCAATAATGCCTTCTTCCATTGCGACATGCGCGAGTTGCAGGCCACCAATGCAATCCCCAACAGCATACATATGACTCTCTTTCGTCTGGAAATTATCAGTAACTTGAATCACACCATTTTCAACAATCACGTCCGTATTCTCAAGGCCGATATTCTCAACATTAGCGCTTCTACCAACCGATACGAGCATTTTGGTTGCCGTGAATGTTTGCTCCTGTCCTTTTACGATTGCTTTTATCGCGATGCCATCCGGTGTTTTTTCAAAAGTATTTGCTTGTACTTCCGCACTCGTCACGATATTGATTTTTTTCTTCCTGTAAAGGCTGTGAAGTTCTTTTGAAATTTCCCTATCTTCCGTTGGCAAAATACGATCGCTATATTCAATGACAGTGACATTTACGCCAAAATCATGCAACATAGATGCCCATTCCATACCAATAACGCCACCACCAACGATGATGATCGACTCTGGCAAAGCTTCGAGTTGCAAGGCACCGTCGGATGATAAAACCGATGTTTCATCAAACGCAAGACCTTTTAAAGCACGTGGTTTAGAGCCTGTCGCAATAATTAAGTTTTTAGGAATCAACATTTCATTTTCGCGACCATCTGCAAACTCAACAGAAATCGTTCCTGCTGTTGGTGAAAAAATAGATGGTCCTAAAATTGTGCCTTTTCCTTCGTATAAATCGATTTTGCCTTTACTAAATAATTGCTGGATCCCGCTTTCCAGTTGGTCAACAATCTTTTGTTTGCGCTCTTGTGCTTTTATAAAATTAAACGTTGGTTCTGGTGTATCAATGCCAAATTCGGCTGCTTTTCTTACAGTTTGCAGCACTTCTGCCGAACGTAGTAGCGCTTTACTCGGGATACAACCACGATGTAAGCATGTTCCGCCTAGTCTGTCTTTTTCAACAACGGCGACTGAGAGCCCGTTTTGTGCGGCACGGATTGCAGCAACATAACCACCTGTTCCACCGCCTAATACTACTACATCATACTCTTTTGCCATTTCTATTCCTCCCCTAGGTAAACTTTCGCTTCCTCTATTCCTTGCAAAATCCGCTGTGCCCCACCATTTAGTGCGGCCATTTCGTCCTCACCAGGCACTGTCATAATAGGTGCGATCCAATGAATGTACTGGCTCACTTCTTGTATAAAGGCTTTACTTCGGGCTAATCCACCAGTGAGCACGATCACATCCATTTTTCCTTTTAGTACAGCAGCACTTGCCCCGATTTCTTTAGCGACTTGGTAAGCCATTGCTTCAAAAAGAGCACGCGCTTCTTGATCCCCTGCTTCTATTTGTCGCTCGATATCGCGCAGATCATTCGTCCCTTTGTAGGAAACAAGTCCACCGCGCCCGACAAGTTCGTTATGTAGTGCTTCTTTTGTCATCTCACCAGAAAAAGCCCATTCGAGAAAACCTGCCATCGGAAGCGAGCCTGAGCGTTCCGGACTCATCGGACCATCACCATCCAGCGCATTGTTCACATCAATGACTAGGCCTTGTTGATGCGCACCAACGGAAATTCCGCCACCAAGATGCGCTACAATAAGATTTAGCGTGGCATATTCTTTGTTCAGCGACTTCGCAACATTCCGAGCCACCGCCTTATGGTTTAACGCATGAAAAATACTTTGTCGCACGATATGCGCATTTCCAGAATAACGAGCGATGGGCGCAAGTTCATCCACGACAACAGGATCGACAATGTACGCGGGAAGTCCATGATCATCCGCTATTTTGCGAGCGAGTAACCCACCTAAATTCGAAGCGTGCTGTCCAGAAACGCCGATTTTCAGATCTCGTTCCATCGCTTCGTTTACTTCATATGTGCCACCAGCCATAGGTCGCAATAGCCCTCCACGACCAACGACTGCTGCTAATCGTTTTAAATCCGTTTTTTGAAGCGTCTCTTTAATAAGTTCATAGCGAAAAGAAAACTGCGCCAAGATGCTGTCAAACGTTGCGATTTTTTCTCTTGGATGTGATATTTCCTGCTTTAAAATGACTTCTTCTCCTGCAAATAAAGCAATTTTTGTCGATGTCGAACCTGGATTAATTGCTAAAACTTGAAATGTCACGTAGTTACCTCCCATGTGAATCTGATATTGTTCTCCAGCCCATTGTAACACGTGCCTATCACAAACTTAAAAAGCTTTGCACCCCAACAGTTGAAATCGTTTTATTCACATTTTTGTATCATTTTCCGATCATTCCAACTGTTAGTATTAATGAGGCAAGTTTGTTATCCACCGAGTCGCTTCTGGAGGCGATGATCACGGGTACTTTTACGCCGGCAATAATCCCACCAACCCTAGCACCAGCAAAGAACACGAGTGATTTATATAAAATATTTCCGGCCTCGATAGAAGGTACGATTAAAATATCTGCATCTCCTGCTACATCGTTCACAATATTCTTATGCAACGCTGCTGTTTTCGAGATGGCATTATCAAACGCCAATGGACCTTCTACTCGTGAGTCACCATCTGGGAATGCTTTGAAATAAGCAGCTACTTGGGCGGCTTGCACCGAAGATCGCATTTTAGGGTTCTCTTTTTCCACCGCACTTAGAATCGCGACTTTTGGTCTTTCAATGCCTAATTTTTGGGCTACACGAATCGCGTTATGTGTAATCTGAATCTGTTCTTCCTCTGTTGGCGCGATATTCATTGCTACATCTGATACGATGAGTGGTTTATCATATGCCGGTATTTCAAATACAGAAACGTGCGATAATAATGCTCGTTCGCGCAGTTCGTATTCTCGTTTCAAAACCGTTTTCAAAATGAGCCCTGTTGGCAGATTGCCTTTCATCAATACATCTGCTCGTTTATTTACTACAGCTTCCGTCGCTTTTTCTGCGGCCTCTTGTTCTGAATCAGTGGCAACTATTTTTACATGTGGCGACCGTAGTGAAATTCCTTCCGCTCGACCAAACAGTAAAAAATTCGCAATACCAAGTTCCAAGGCTTGCTCCACCACTTCCAAAATAATAGGGTCATCCGCACCAGCAATCGCAACGGTCACCTTTTGGCGTAGTCCCGCCGGATCAAATATCGATTTCCTTGTCATAAAAAGCCTCCTAATTTTTGAGAATTTCACAGAAAAAAACCTACATCTCAAATTAGTAGTTGTTTTTATGACCAGGTGATAAAAAATACTACCTCATCATTGTAAGCAAATTTCTTTTGAGATGCAAGCTATTTAATTCATTTTTAGATTACGTTTGCTTTTGTGCTTTGATTTTCATCGCTTGCGTCAACATCTCATTCGCATGTTGCTTCGTGACATCTGTTACTTCAATGCCTGCAATCATCCGACTAATCTCCTCAATTTTTTCCTCTCCTGACAGCGGCGTCACGGAAGTCATCGTTCGATTCGCCGTCGTTGCTTTGGAAATATAGAAATGATGATCCGCCATCGCTGCTACTTGTGGAAGATGAGAAATACAAAGAACTTGTGACCCCACCGCGACCGCATAAATTTTCTCAGCAATAGCTTGTGCGACACGCCCACTAACCCCCGTATCGACTTCATCAAAAATAATAGATGTAATGCCTTGATGCCTCGAAAAAATCGTTTTGAGCGCTAACATCATTCGGGAAAGCTCCCCGCCCGATGCAACTTTAGACAATGGTTTTAAAGGCTCACCTGGGTTCGTACTCATATAAAATGCGACTTTATCTACACCATTTTCTGTGAATTCGTTCGCTTGTGTCGCAAAGTTCACTTGGAAAATCGCTTTTTCCATATAGAGTTCATTCAGTTCATCCTTGATTTGTTTTTCTAATTGCTTTGCTGACTTCTGACGGATTGTTGTTAATTTTGTTGCCAGCTCATGCAACTGATCCTTCGCTTTTTCAAGGTCTTTTTCAAGCTGGTCTAAGTGTGTCTCTCGATCAGATAGCTCCACAATTTCTTGATCGATATCCTCATTATATTGAATGATCGCTTCCACTGTCTTTCCATACTTGCGTTTTAGCTGGCTCAATTCATTCAGACGCGTTTCGATCGTATCTAACTCATCTGGCTGAAACTCCAGTTTATCAAGCTCCTGACGAATTTGCATCGCGCTGTCCTCCAGTAAATAAAAACTAGAAGCGACGGACTCACTTAACGCCTTATACTCTGGTAAAATATCACTCGCCGAAGCCACATGACGCATCGCTTCCGAAATAAACTCTAAACCTCGTTCTTCTCCTTGTAGCGCAGTATAAGCATTCTGCAAGCTTTCATTGATTTTCTCAAAATTAGCAAGGACATGCTTTTGCTCCATCAAAGCCTCTTCTTCACCTAGACGTAAGTTCGCACTTGTGATTTCATCTTGTTGAAAACGCAACATATCCAAACGCTGTGCCAGTTCTTGTTCATTTTTGGTCCAATTGCGCCATTTCGCCTTCATTTCTGTATATGCCACATATTTCGTCTGATATTTCGCCAAAGTAGACGCGATGTCATTCCAAGCAAAGCGGTCGAGTAACTGTAAATGAAACTCATCGTTCATCAATTCTTGGTGTTCATGCTGGCTATGGATATCGATAAGCCGCGATCCAATTTCCCGCAAAACAACGGTCGTTGCTAGTTTCCCGTTAATCCGACAGGTGTTTTTGCCACTTTGGAATAAGATACGTTCGAGGACAACCATGCCGTCACTGGCATCAATTCCGTTACTATGAAGCGCGTCTAAACAACCTTTATTGTGCGGGTTTATCGTAAACAGTCCTTGAATCTCAAGCTTTTCTTCCCCATGTCTAATAAAATCAACAGAACCTCGGCCACCGACAAGAAGACCGAGCGCATCAATAATAATCGATTTTCCTGCGCCGGTCTCCCCCGTTAATACCGTCATACCTTCTTGAAAAGATAAATTTAAAGATTCGATGATAGCAAAATTTCTAATCGTTAGTTCTTGTAACAAATCTATTCACCTCAAACTCAGAGCATCTCGATAAAACGCTCGGATAATACTTTCGCATCTTCTTCACTGCGGCAAATGATCAAACATGTATCATCTCCACACAATGAGCCTACTTTTTCTTCCCAGTTCAAATTGTCAATGAGCGCCCCAATAGCGTTGGCATTTCCGGGCATTACTTTTAAGATCAACATGAATTGGACGACTTCTACACTAATAAATGCGTCGACAAGCGAACGCTTTAACTTTTGATGTGGATTGAATCGATTATCTGCGGGTAAGCTATACTTATATGTTCCTGTTTGTGTTGGTACTTTGACAAGATGCAATTCTTTAATATCTCGGGAAATCGTGGCTTGGGTGACTTTGACATCTCTTTTTAGCAATAACTCAACAAGATCTTCCTGTGTTTCGATTTCATTGGATGTCACGAGTTCTCTAATAATAATATGACGATGACCTTTATTCATAATTTCTCACCTCACGAACTTTTTCTCTCTTACATCTTAGCCCAAAACGAGCATAAAGTCACGGATTTAACTTGAAAAAAGTTTCTGAAAGCCATTATGCATGTGAAAAAGTCAAAATAAGGCTTGAAATAATGGGAAATACGCTGAAAATACAAAAATACCAAGCCATCTAGATCAGACGACTCGGTATGCATAATTATTCTAAATTCGAATGTGCTTCGGCAACGATTTCTGTGAGCGCCGTCTCTGACAAGTGATTTTCAGCCTTATTATCCCATTTTAAGTGAGCAATAAATTCGATATTCCCTTCGCCACCTGTAATCGGAGAATAATCGACAGCAAGCACAGAATAACCTTCTGCTATCGCGAAATTGGTGATTTTCTCTATGACTTCCAGATGCACTTTAGCATCGCGGATAATGCCTTTTTTGCCGACTTGTTCTTTGCCGGCTTCAAACTGCGGCTTGATCAACGTCATGACCTCGCCACCACTCACAAGCACTGTTTTCAAGACTGGTAAAATAAGTTTCAATGAGATAAAAGAGACATCAATTGTCGCGAAATCAGCCAAGCCTTGCTCAAAATCTGCTGGTGTAACGTAACGAAAATTGGTGCGTTCCATCACGGTGACACGCGGATCATTGCGCAGTTTCCAAGCG
Source organism: Listeria grandensis FSL F6-0971 (assembly GCF_000525835.1). Taxonomy (GTDB): domain Bacteria; phylum Bacillota; class Bacilli; order Lactobacillales; family Listeriaceae; genus Listeria_A; species Listeria_A grandensis. The sequence goes on along the minus strand of NZ_AODD01000002.1, from coordinate 515,979 downwards.
AGCTGATTATAGCCTACGTCTAGCGCATAGGAATGTTTAGCACCGTTTTGAAGGGCGCAATCCGTAAAGCCACCAGTGGATGAACCAATATCGAGTAGCAACTTGTCTTTAACCGCCAAATCAAACACTTGTAACGCCTTCTCAAGCTTCAACCCGCCACGACTCACGTAAGGCATAACCTTGCCCTTCACTTGGAACTCGACTTCTACCGGAAACTTTTCTCCGGGCTTATCAACGCGTTCTTCTTTTAAATATACTAAACCAGCCATCACGGCCCGCTTTGCTTTTTCACGGGTTTCAAATAACCCTTGTTCTACTAATAATACGTCTACACGCTCTTTTTTTATCGCCATCTCTACGCCCTTATCTGTTTTTCTGGTAATATTTTTTGAATTGTACTTAAAATGCCAAGGGCGGAAATACCGTATTCTGCCAGGATCATATCTACCGAACCGTGGCTAATGAACTCATCAGGAAGACCAATCCGGCGAATCACTGTTTGGTCGTAGCCATGTTCCTCTGCAAACTCAAGCACCGCTGTGCCAAAACCGCCTTTTAAAAGCGCCTCTTCGACAGTAATAATCGGAATGCCGCGCTTCATGAGGTCATGTAACATATCTTTATCCAGCGGCTTGATAAAACGAGCGTTAATAACACCAGCTTGGATACCTTGACGTTTTAGTTCCATCGCTGCTTCAGCTGCCATCGGAATCGTTGTCCCAAATGTCAAAATTGCCACGTCTACTGGCGCGCTGAGCACTTCCCACGAACCGATCGGCAGGGCCTTCATTTCAGCGTCTATTTTCACGCCAAGTCCGTTGCCACGAGGATACCGAATCGCGATTGGACCTGCGTCGTATTCATGTGCTGTTTTCACAAGGTGACGCGCCTCATTCTCATCTTTTGGCATCATAATTGTCATATTCGGAATGCCACGCAAAAAGCCAATATCAAAAATCCCTTGATGCGTCTCACCATCTGCACCAACTAAACCAGCCCGGTCAATCCCAATCATGACATTCAAATCTTGCCTGCAAATATCATGTACAACTTGATCATACGCCCGCTGTAAAAACGTCGAATAAATCGCCAAAAATGGTTTCATATCAAGCGCAGCGAGTCCAGCCGCCATCGTTGTCGCATGCTGTTCGGCAATCCCAACATCAAAGAAGCGATCCGGGAACGCCGTCGCAAATTTTTCCAATTTAGAACCTACAGGCATCGCTGGTGTAATCGCAACGATTCGTTTGTCGCCCTGTGCCAACTCCAACATCGCATCACTAATAACTGCGCTCCAAGCAGGAGGTCCACCAACAGGCTTGATAAAGTCACCCGTTTCAATTTTGTAAGGACCTGTGCCGTGCCAATTACCCGTCCGATCAGATTCCGCCGGCTGATAGCCCTTTCCTTTGGTCGTCACGACGTGCATTAACACCGGACCTTTGACCTTCTTCGCAAATTCCATATTCGTAATCAAATCATTGTAATCATGCCCATTCACAGGACCAAGATATGTGTAGCCCATCTCTTCGAAAAACGTTCCTTGCACGAGTAAATATTTGATACTATCCTTGATTCGCTCAGCAGCACCAGCAATCTTATCACCGGCCGTCGGGATACGCTTCATCGCTGTTTCAATATCTTTTTTGGCACGTTTAAACTTACCAGATGTGCGCAACTTACCTAAAACATTATGCATCGCACCAACATTTGGTGCAATCGACATATTATTATCATTCAAAATCACGGTCACATTTTTCCCCATATCGCCAATATGATTGAGCGCTTCAAGAGCCATGCCACCAGTTAAAGCCCCGTCACCAATTATCGGTAAGACGTGGTATTTTTCACCGCGAATATCTCGTGCGATCGCCATACCTGCTGCTGCGGAGAGCGAAGTCGAACTATGTCCTGTTTCCCAAACGTCATGTTTCGATTCCTTACGCTTTGGAAAACCGTCTAAACCGTCATGTTGCCTAAGGGTATCAAATCTATCTGCTCTACCAGTTAAAATTTTGTGTACATAGGACTGATGTCCGACATCCCATAAAAACTTATCCTCAGGGCTATTAAAACAATGGTGAAGTGCTACAGTTAGCTCAACAACACCAAGATTTGGCCCAATATGCCCACCCGTTTTGGAAGTCGATTGAATTAGGAACTCGCGAATATCCGCACTGAGCGCTTCCATTTGCGTCACGTCCAAGTCTTTCACGAACGCAGGATCCTTAACTTTCAATAAATCCAAACAAAACAACTCACTTTCTAGGATTTCTCCATCATTATCGATTGGTACACGTAAAAAAGCCTGCTACCTTAAAAGTCTCCATTGTTTTTATTATAAACCAGTTGAAAGGATATTACTATTAAATTGTCGGCACCAATCAAATAAAGTAACTTTTTGTACAGGTATTAGAAGCCACTTAACGAGAAAAATAGCGCACCAGTAGAAGATGCGCTTAGACATACTTAATTTTTTAAAACTCACGAACAGCAATTAAATCCGTTAATCCTAGCAGATACGTCGCGTCTATATCTAATTTTTGTAAGGCTAATTTCGCTGCATTTGTATGTTCTACGAGCGCCTTTTTAGCACCGTCTAAGGTTAACAATGCTGGATACGTACTCTTTTGTAAATCAGAATCTCCACCAGTTGTTTTTACCCATTTTTTTAGCGTCACCGATGACATCCAATATATCATCGCAAATTTGAAACGCAATTCCAATATGGTTGGAGAATGAAGCCAATATATCTTGATCCGCTTTTGGCACACCAGCAATAATCGCACCACCAAGCACAGAAGCCGTTAACAATGCGCCTGTTTTCCGGCGATGCACAGACTCTAATTCTGCTAGCGTTAGTGTTCTATTTTCACCCAAAATATCTGCTTGTTGTCCGCCTACCATTCCATTCGAACCCGCACTTTTTGCAAATAGTTGTACCAACTGAAGCCGCGTTTCGCCAGACAAAGTCGTATCGCATGCAATAAGCTCAAATGCCTGTGTAAGCAACGCATCCCCTGCCAAAATAGCTGTCGCCTCTCCGTATACCTTATGGTTCGTAAGCTTACCTCGTCTGTAATCATCATTATCCATCGCTGGTAAATCATCGTGAATCAAACTATATGTATGAATCATTTCCATCGCAGCCGCTGTTTGGTAACCAAGTTGCGGCTTTTCATCAAAAGCAATAATCGTTGCCAGTAGTAGTAACGGCCGGATACGCTTACCACCAGCTCCTAATGAGTAAATCATCGACTGTTCTATTTTCTGATCCGATTCTGTTGCTGTAACCGCATGCTCCATACAACGCTCGACTTCTTTTTTATAATATTGCATAAACTGCTCAAAAGTCATCATTATTTAGTACCTTCTTCTGCCTGAAACGGCTCTTCTTCATCCGATTCCGTTACTACCTTAGCCAATTTATCTTCCGCAGCCGCAAGCTTTTCTTGGCATAATTTTGTTAACGCGATACCTCGTTGGTACATATCAAGTGAATCTTCTAGCGAAACATTGCCTTCTTCTAGCGCTTGGACGATGTTTTCTAACTCTTTCATTGCCTCTTCATAGCTCACTTTTTTCGTTGCCATAATCAGTTGTCCTCCTTTTCCGTAATTTTTGCTCGAACCTGACCATTAGCCATTCTCACTGTAATCTCATCACCAACCGCTACCTTCTCGTTACTTGTCAAAATGGTATCTTCTTTGTAAACAACGCTATATCCCCGATTTAGCAATGCTAGCGGGCTTAAATGTTCCAACGCTTCTACTTTTTGCAAAAAATCACGCCGTTTCGTTGTGAGTAGCCGACTCATTTGGCGATTCAAATCTTTGCTTGAACTAGCTAAAAGTTGCTGTTGTTGCGCTATTTCACGATCTAGCCCTGTATGTGCCAGCCGAAATGCGACACGCTCAAAGGCATGCTGTTTCAACAGAAGATGTTGCTTCAATCCTCGTTCCAAACGTTCCATAAAATAATCTATCCGTTCTTGGTATTGCTCCATTTGGCGTTTTGGACCATGCATGACTAGTCGTTCTTGGTAGCGCGCTACTTCCTGCTTAGAAATGTCAATTCGCTGTCGTATCGTTTGAATTAATCGGAAACGGCGTTCCGCCACGCGCTCTAGCAAATCTCGATAATCCGGGACCGCGAGTTCTGCCGCTGCTGTTGGTGTGGCAGCTCGCACATCTGCTACATAATCGGTGAGCGTCGTATCCGTCTCATGCCCTACCGCCGAAATAATCGGGATAGCCGAATCAGCCACCGCTCGAACGACAACTTCTTCATTAAATGCCCATAAATCCTCAATAGAGCCACCACCACGCCCAATAATCAACACATCGATATCATTGCGAAAATTAGCACGTTCAATGTTTCGGACAATATTAGGTGCTGCCGTATCTCCTTGTACAATCGTTGGAAACAGCAGAATCTCAGTGGCTGGCATCCGTCTCTTAATCGTCGTAATCATATCACGAATAGCAGCCCCCGTTTTCGATGTGACAATCCCAACTTTGGCAGGAAAAGAAGGAAGCGCCTGTTTGCGATTTTGCGCAAAAAGCCCTTCCTTTTCGAGCTGGTGCTTCAACTGCTCTAATTTAATGTATAAGCTACCAATACCATCTGGCTCCATCCACTCCGCATAGAGCTGATAGCGACCACCTTTACTAAATACACTGACACGACCAGTCAATAAAATTTGCATCCCATCTTCTGGCTTAAAACCCAATTTTGTTGCGGATTTTTGGAACATCACGCAGCGAAGCTCAGCACCTTCATCTTTCAGCGTAAAATACATGTGACCACTGACAGGTTGCTTAAAATTTGAAATTTCCCCTTTAACATAAATATTCTTCAAGTACGGATCCACTTCAAATTTTTTCTCGATATATTTAGTTAGCGCCTCCACACTGAGGTATTTATCTTGTTCCATCATCCCACAACCTTATATCTTTATTTCGTCTGTAATTGGATATTCCAAATACGTTTCGCGGCTTTCAATGTGTTTGCTAGCAACATCGTGATCGTCATTGGACCGACACCACCTGGAACTGGTGTAATGAAACCTGCCGTATCCTTTACATCATCGAAGTCAACATCCCCACATAATTTATTATTTTCATCGCGATCCATACCGACATCAATGACAACTGCACCTGGTTTGATGGCCTCTTTTTTAATGAACTTAGCAAGGCCTGTCGCCACTACCAAAATATCTGCAGTACGAGCAACGGCTGGTAGATCTTTTGTGCGGCTATGCGCGATAGTAACTGTCGCGTTTTCTTGTAACAACAACTGAGCGACTGGTTTACCGACAATATTACTACGACCAATGACTACGGCTTGCTTCCCTTCGATGCCAACACCTGTTGATTTGATTAACTCAATAATGCCTGCTGGTGTACAAGGAACAAAAGCTTCTTTACCCACGTAAAGGTTCCCAACATTGATCGGGTGGAAGCCATCGACATCTTTTTCCGGAATAATCGTATCGATCACCTTATCCTCAGAAATATGTTTTGGTAGCGGCAATTGCACTAATATCCCGTGGATTGTAACATCTTTGTTCAACGCTTCTACCGTTTCCAATAATTTCGACTCGGAAATATCTTCTGGTAATTCAATTAAAACGGATTTCATACCGGCTTCTTCTGTGCGCTTCTGCTTATTTCTTACATATGTACGGCTTGCCTGATTGTCACCAACAAGAACAACCGCTAGTCCTGGTTGTAAATTTTGTTTTGCGAGCTCAGCCACCTCATTTGCTACATGTTCTTGAATTTTCTTTGCCAGCTGTTTACCATCAATAATTTGTCCCATCAAAAAAGCCCCCTTGAATTTTATCTGAAACCTGCTTATATTCCGAGGCCTGTACAAGCCCCGAAACAGGTAACATTACTTTAAAAGTGAAACTGCCTCTTGCTTGCACAAAAGGTTTTATAAATTAAAAATGAAACTGTGTGAAAGAAAAAAAATATCAGGATTATTCGTCTTTCGCAATGTTTGCTAAGACGCCATTAATAAACTTACTCGATTTCTCATCGCTGAAGATTTTCGCGATTTCTAATGATTCGTTAAGGCTTACTCGGTCCGGAATATCTTCACAATACACCATTTCGAATACGCTCACTCGTAATATAGCAAGGTCGACTTTGTTTAATCGATCCATACGCCAATTATCAAGATTTCCCGCGATTTGCTCATCGATAGCTGCTTTATTGGCCACAACGCCCTCAACTAACTTGTCTACGTAGGCATCACTTTCGTCTTCCATCACGTTGGCTATCGCTTGATCCAAATGCATCTCATTAAGTTCCATTTGAAACAATATTTGAAGAGCCTTTTCCCGTGCTTCTCGTCTTTTCATTAAGAGCTCTACTCCTTATTACTGAATTAGGGCCTAGCCCAACTCGTACTAAATTTCTAATTCGTCAAATGATACCGTTTCTTGACGCTCGAAGTGGACACCCACAATGTGGATGTTCACTTCGATGACTTCAAGCCCAGTCATATTTAAAATTGTTTCGCGAATGCTATCTTGGATATTCTGCGCAAGTAGTGGAATCGTGGCACCAAACTGAATATAACAGTAAACGTCAATAACAATACCCGCTTCCGTTAAATCAATTTTGACACCTTTGCTATGATTAACTGCTCCGCCTAAACGTTCACGCATTTCATTTGTAAACGAGCCCTGCATGCCAGCAACATTCTCAACTTCTGCCGCCGCAAGACCTGCAATAACACCAATAACCTCAGGTGCAATTTCAATTTTACCTAGTGTTTCCTCGTTTTTTATTTTTTTGTCAGTGCCATGATTATCTCTCCTTACGATAGATTCATTACATCATATTTCTCAAGAAATTTCGTATTGAAGTCTCCGGATAGAAAAACTTCATGATCTAAGACGCGCAGATGGAAGGGAATCGTCGTCGGAATACCATCAATCCCAAACTCACCCAATGCCCGCTTCATTTTAGCAATAGCTTCTTCACGTGTTTCGCCATAGCAGATCACTTTTGCAACCATAGAATCGTAATATGGAGGGATTTTGTAATTCGGATATGCCGCAGAATCCACGCGGACACCATTGCCACCCGGTGGTAGATAAAACTTGATTTCGCCTGGTGCTGGCATGAAGTTCTTCTCTGGATTTTCTGCGTTGATGCGGCATTCAATTGCCCAACCAGTTAAAGTCACGTCTTCTTGCTTCATCGCTAAACGTTCACCAGATGCAACCAAAATTTGCTGTTTGACAATATCGACACCAGTAATCCACTCGGTTACAGGATGTTCTACTTGCACACGCGTGTTCATTTCCATGAAATAAAATGATTTCTCATGCGGTTCGTAGATAAATTCGATCGTTCCAGCACCAGAGTACTTCACAGCTTTCGCCGCTTTCACAGCCGCTTTCCCCATTTTTTGACGCATTTTCTCATCTAATGCTGGGGACGGGGCTTCTTCAATCAGCTTTTGAAGACGACGCTGGATTGTACAGTCGCGCTCGCCTAGATGGATCGCGTTACCGTAATTGTCCGCCATAATTTGAATCTCAACGTGTCGAAAATCCTGGATAAATTTCTCAATATACACACCTGGATCTCCAAAAGCAGTTTCAGCTTCTTGCTGGGTGATCTGTAAGCCAGAAACAAGTTTTTCTTCATCTTCTGCCACACGAATCCCTTTACCGCCACCACCTGCTGTTGCTTTAATAATGACTGGGTAACCGATTTTCTTTGCTAATTTCTTTGCTTCTTCTACGTCTTTAATAATACCTGTTGAACCTGGAACAACTGGTACGCCTGCTTTTTTCATTGTTTCACGAGCCACATCTTTTGTGCCCATTTGTGAGATTGCATTGGCACTTGGACCGATGAAAATGATATTACAATCTTGACAAAGCTCCGCGAAATCAGCATTCTCAGCTAAGAAACCGTAACCTGGATGGATCGCATCGCAATTCGTTAAAACAGCGACGCTAATAATATTAGACATATTTAGATAACTTTCTTTGGAAGAAGCGGGTCCAACACAATAAGCCTCATCAGCCAATTGAATGTGCAAACTCTCAGCATCTGCCTCTGAATAAATCGCGACCGTTTCAATATTCATCTCTTTCGCAGCACGAATGATACGAACAGCGATTTCTCCACGGTTCGCTATCAGTATTTTTTTTATCATCATAAATTACCCCTTATTTCTTTCTAACTTTAAACAACGGTTGACCAAATTCTACAAGTTCCCCATTAGACGCCAGCACTTCAACTACTTCCCCGTCGATGTCTGCCTCTACTTCATTCAAGAGCTTCATCGCTTCAATGATACAAACGACTGTTTTTGTATTCACAACAGAACCAGCTTCTACAAACGCCGGACTTTCTGGGTTTGGCGAACTATAAAAAGTTCCAACCATCGGTGATGTGACAACGTGTAGATCTTCCTCAGGTGCTGCGGCTACAACTGGCGCTTCACTTTCGATTGATGGTGCTGGAAGAACCGCCTGAACTGTCGGCGTCGTGATTACAGGTGCAGCTATATGTTCTCCACCTTTTTTCATTCTAATTTTCCCTTGTTCTGTTTCATATTCGAATTCCGTCAATGAAGACTCATCGACTAATTTCACAAGTTGTTTAATCTCGCTAATTGATAACATTATTTATAACACTCCTCAATATTCATCTATACAATATATATAAGTTCGAATGCATTCGTCACGCATCCTAATTATTGTACCATACTTTTCATAGAAACTCTTAGGTTAACACCGTTTTTTCGCAAAAAAATAGCCCTGTCGATTCTTGTCCTGAGCGAACTACAAAAGTAGGCTCCAAACAGGAATAGACAGACTATTTTTATTTATTGAGCGCGCGAAACGTAGGAGCCGCCCTCTGTTGTATTAACAACAAGCGTATCATCTACGTTTACAAAGAAAGGCACGTTAACGACAAGGCCTGTTTCTAGCGTCGCTGGCTTAGAGCCACCAGAAGATGTATCGCCTTTAATGCCAGGATCTGTCGCCACTACTTTTAGTTCTACCGTGTTTGGCAAATCAACACCCAATGTTTCTCCTTGGTACATCATGATTTGAACTTCCATATTTTCTCGCAAAAATTTCAATTCATACTCGATCTGTTTTTCTGGTAGCTCGATTTGATCATACGTTTCTGTGTTCATAAATACGTGTTGATCGCCACTTGCATACAGATATTGCATTTTATTGTTATCGATTTGTGCCTTAGCTACTTTCTCGCCACCACGGAACGTTTTTTCTTGAATCGCGCCTGTACGTAAGTTCCGTAATTTAGAGCGAACAAAAGCGGCACCTTTACCTGGTTTTACATGTTGGAAATCTAGCACACGCCAGATGCCATTATCTACTTCGATCGTTAAACCTGTTTTAAAATCGTTTACTGAAATCATCTTTGTATCCTCCTACTTTTAAGTTGGTTTCATCCCTACTTATTTAACCACAAAACGCGCCATTATACAATTCTATAAAATAATTAGTTCTTTAGGTGAGTGTGTCAAAACTTCATTTCCTGTTTCCGTGATCAAAATATCATCTTCAATTCGCACGCCACCAATCCCTGGCAAATAAATACCCGGCTCATCTGTAACAACATTCCCTGGCACAAGAACATTAGGGCTCTTCATCGAAAGATTTGGACCTTCATGAATCTCTAAGCCAATACCGTGTCCGAGAGAATGCCCAAAAGCTTCTCCATACCCTTTAGACGCAATATGATCACGCGCAATAGCATCCGCTTCGATCCCTGTCATGCCTGGTTTTAGCGCTTCGATCACTTTAAGTTGCGCTTCTAATGTCACCGCGTAAATTTCTTTTAGTTTCGGACTCGGTTCTCCGATTGCAATTGTACGCGTCATATCCGAACAGTAACCGTTATAGTAACACCCGTAATCCATTGTCACAAAATCGCCAACTTCGATGATTTTATCTGACGCCACGCCGTGCGGTAAGGCAGAACGCAGACCAGAAGCCACAATTGTATCAAAAGAAGACCCTGACGCCCCGTTTCTGCGCATAAAAAATTCTAACTCATTGGATACTTCTAGTTCCGTCAAACCCGGTTTGATGAAAGTTAAGATGTGCTTGAATGCCGCATCAGCAATTTCACAAGCTGTCTTGATCGCTGAAAGTTCCGATGCTGTCTTCACTTTACGCATAGCTTCCAAAAGATCGCTAAACGGCTCTAATTTTGCCGAAAAATAACTTTGCATCAACTTGTGTTCTGCAACAGTGACGTAAGCCTCTTCAAAGGAAAGGACTTTAATGCCAAGCTCTGAGATAATTCCTTCTACCGCCTCGAAAATAGGTCCTTTATTTTGGCGGATTTCATAACCAATTGCCTGTTTTGCAGCTTGTTCCGTATAGCGAAAGTCCGTAATAAAAAAAGCATTTTTCGGTGTGATTAAAGCCATCCCAGTTGTTCCAGTAAAATCGGCTACGTAGCGACGATTATAGTCACTTGTCACCAATATTGCTTCGATTTTATGATCTGTTAATAACGCTTGAATTTTTGCTAATTTTGTCATTCCAATTCCTCCTATTTTTTATGTTATGTAACTTGATTTTCCGCTCGAATACAGCTATTCTAACACAAATGAAGTAAAATAACTTTTTTTATGCGTTATAACTATACGAAACTCACAAATTAGCGTAGAATAGCAGATGTATACTAAATAAGGCTGGTGAACGATTTTGAGTGAACAGACAAAAGGAATATATGGCGGTCAAGCCGTCGTCGAAGGTGTAATGTTTGGCGGCAAAAAAGAGACCGTTACCGCTATCAGGCGAAAAGACGGCACCATCGAATACTTCTACCTAACCAAAAACCCTCCTGCTTGGGTTCAAATGCTGAAGCGCATCCCTTTCATCCGAGGTATTGTAGCTTTAATTGAATCTAGCGCAATTGGCTCCAAACATCTCACTTTCGCGACCGATCGCTATGACGAAGACCCTCTAGATGAGACAGAAAACGAAAAAATCGAGAAAAAAGAATCGAAATTGACGATGTGGCTCGGCGTCGCAGTTGTTGGAGTGCTATCCTTCATCTTTGCCAAGTTTGTCATGACGCTAATTCCCGTGTTTATCGCGAACCTGTTTCGACCAATCGTAGCCGGTGATATGGGGCAAATCATGTTGGAAACTCTTTTCAAATTAATTTTACTGCTCAGCTATATTTTCGCCGTTTCCCAAACACCTATTATTAAACGCGTTTTCCAATATCATGGCGCAGAGCATAAAGTAATCAATTGTTATGAAGCAGATCTTCCGCTCACCGTTGCAAATGTTCAAAGCAGATCGCGGCTGCACTACCGCTGTGGTTCTAGCTTTATCTTGTTCACGGTCATTGTCGGGATGTTCATTTACATGCTCGTGCCTACCGATCCACTATGGGTTCGCGTCATCAACCGAATTTTGCTTATTCCAGTCGTCCTCGGCGTTGCTTTTGAAGTGTTACAACTGACGAATAAATGCCGAAACATCCCGATATTGAAATACCTCGGCGTTCCTGGTTTATGGCTCCAACTCTTGACAACAAAAGAACCACAAGATGATCAAATAGAAGTTGCCATTGCATCATTTAACGAATTACATCGCGTCGAACATGCGAAACAAGAAGAAACACTACCTGAAAATTTAGAACTACTGGAATGAGGTGATGCAAATGCGTCGATTTCCCATTTGGTTTTATATTCTCGCCATTTTTGCGATCCTTGGCATTTTCTACGTCGGCTTCAAAAGCTTGATTAGTAGCCTTGTCGTTTCCGTGATATTCATTCTCATTCTTTGGCTGCTACTCCGCTTTTGGGGTAACCAACCAAAAAAAGATGACAAATACCAAGCGGCAGTGAAACAATCACAAAAATTGCGCGCAAAAAACCAACCACAAACAAAAAAAAAGAAAAACTTCATTGAAAGTCATTGATGGAAAGAAAAAATAAGTTATAATAGTAAACGAAGGATAAGAATCGAAAGGGGTATATCAGCTTGAATATTGACTGGAGTTGGGTTTTAGCAATTGCCATCTTGGTTATTTTGCTAGGCTATGAATTGTATCAATTTACCATGCGTAAAAAAGCGTTAACCATTTTAACCGAGGAAGAATTCAAAAAAGATTATCGAAAAGCGCAATTGATCGATGTGCGCGAACCGAATGAATTCGATGCTGGTCATATTTTGGGAGCAAGAAACATTCCTATGTCCCAAATGAAGGCGCGAAAAGCAGAAATTCGTCAAGATTTACCGGTTTATCTGTATTGTCAAGGCGCGCAACGCAGCAACCGTGCAGCCATTATGCTTTACAAAAACGGCTACACGAACCTTTTCCAATTAAAAGGCGGCTACAAAAGATGGTCAGGCAAAACAAAATCAAAATAAACACAAAGCCGCTGAGCACACCCATGCTTGGTGGTTTTTTCTAGGAGGCTTATATCCCATGTCAAAAAAAATGCAAACACCCAAAATACCAGCACAACTAGAAGCTTACGACCCCAACTGGTTATCCGAAGAGATTTACTTACGCGAAGTACTCATCGAAGATCGTGAGTTCAATGTAGATCCAATGGAACGCATTGTGCTAGATCAAGTTATTTTGAGAAATGTGAATTTCGTGACGCTAGCGTTTCCAAATATCGAACTGACTGATGTGATTTTCGAGAAATGCAACTTGTCCAATGTTGTATTTAACTCGGCAGTCATCCATCGTTGCCAGTTTATCGACTGCAAACTAACTGGTGCCGATCTTTCTGACTCACTGATACATAATACGTTATTTCAAAACTGCTTGATGACGATGAGTTCACTAGGTTTCTCCAAATTCAAAAACGTGGAATGGTTGGATTGCGCCCTTCTGAACGCTGACTTTTATGAATGCGAACTCAAGCAATCTGCGCTTAAGAACTGCCAGCTAAACGAAGCCAATTTTTCAAATGTCGCGATGGAGAGCATCGATCTTAGCATCAATCACTTTGAGGGTATCACAGTATCTCTTGATAAATTGCGTGGTTGTCGCGCCACCTCTGAACAAGCGCTTAGTTTCGCGCGAGCCTTAGGTATTACGATTACAGAAGATGAATAAAAATGCCATGTCTCCTAAATTGAAGCGGGAGGCATGGCATTTTTTCTTAATTAGTTACTTCATCTTCTACTTTTTCTTGATAGCGTAAAACAGGCTTTCTTGCTGCTCGTGTCTCGTCTAAACGTTTTACATAAGTGTTATATGGCGCTTCTTGAACGATTTCAGGATTATCCTCGGCTTCTTTTGCAATTTTAAGCATCACATCGATAAACCCATCCAACGTTTCTTTTGACTCTGTTTCTGTCGGCTCAATCATGATGGCTTCTTCCACGATAAGCGGGAAATACACCGTTGGCGGATGGAAATTATGGTCGAGCAAGCGTTTTGCAATATCGAGCGTACGAACACCCAATTGCTTTTGGCGCTTACCAGATAGCACAAATTCATGTTTGCAAACTTGATCAAATGGCAAATTGTAGTCACCTTCCAAACGACGCATCATATAGTTTGCATTCAAGACCGCATATTCCGTCACTTTCTTCAGACCATCAGGCCCCATCGTACGAATATACGTATAGGCACGAACATTAATGCCAAAGTTACCATAGTAAGGTTTTACACGCCCAATTGATTGCGGATAATTATAGTCGAATGTATACGTATCTTCTTTCTTCGTCAAAACTGGCGTCGGCAAAAACGGAATCAAATCTTTCTTCACCCCGATAGGCCCGGAACCTGGTCCACCGCCACCATGAGGTCCAGTGAATGTTTTGTGCAAATTCAAATGTACTGCATCAAAACCCATATCCCCTGGGCGCACTTTAGCCATAATTGCGTTTAGATTGGCGCCATCATAATACAATTTCCCTCCGGCTTGATGGACGATATCTGCCATCTCCACAATATCCGCCTCAAAAAGGCCTAGCGTGTTGGGGTTTGTAAGCATCAATGCCGCTGTATCATCACCGACTACACTTTTAGATCATCAATATCGACAAGACCTTTGGCATTAGATTTGACTGTGATAATCTCAAAACCAGCCACTGATGCCGATGCAGGGTTTGTACCGTGCGCCGAATCTGGAATAATCACTTTTGTACGATGATGATCCCCATTCGCTTCATGGAAAGCACGAATTAGCATCAATGCTGTCCACTCTCCATGCGCTCCTGCAGCAGGTTGTAACGTCACTTCATCCATTCCTGTTATTTCTACAAGACTTTCCTGAAGATCATAAAGCAGCTCCATCGCACCTTGCACAGATTCTTCTGGTTGGTACGGATGAATATTAGCAAATCCAGGGAATCTCGCTACTTTTTCGTTAATTTTCGGATTATATTTCATCGTACAAGAACCAAGTGGATAAAAACCGGAGTCCACACCAAAGTTATGATTTGAAAGCGTTGTATAGTGGCGCATCAACTCAAGCTCGCTCAACTCTGGTAACGCTGGTGGTTTTTCTCGGACATAAGTCGCTCCAAATAAATCAGCTAAATCAAGCTCCGGCACATCACGTTCTGGTAAGCTATACCCAACGCGCCCCGGAACAGATCGTTCAAATACTAATGGCATCGTTTCACTGTTATTCATTTTGCACCCTCCAAACTCGCTACGAAGATCTCAATTTCTTCCTTTGTACGCATTTCTGTAACGGCGACAAGCATGTGATTAGCATACTTTTCTTCATAAATCCCCAAATCATAGCCACCGATAATACCTTGTTCTAGTAGTTCCAAATTGACTTCCTTCACTGGTTTCGCCAATTTTATGACAAATTCGTTGAAAAAAGCATCGCCAGAGATCACTTCAAAACCTTTGTCCTGAAAAGCTTTTTTAGCAAAATGTGACTTATCAATGTTTTGTTGGGCCATTTCCGTAATGCCTTGTTTTCCAAGTGCACTCATTGCCACAGATGAAGCAAGAGCATTCAACGCTTGATTCGAGCAAATATTAGAAGTTGCTTTATCGCGGCGGATATGTTGCTCACGAGCTTGTAAGGTCAATACATACCCTCGTTTCCCGTTTTCATCCACTGTTTCACCAACAAGACGACCAGGAACCTTACGCGTCAACTTCGAATTTACCGCGAAATAGCCGCAATGTGGTCCACCAAATGCTTCTGCAATAACCGAATACCTGCGTGTCTCCAACAACAATATCCGCACCAAGCTCGCCAGGTGGTGTCAACGCCCCTAGTGCCAGCGGATTGCTTGAAACCACAAACAACGCCTTATTAGCATGAGCCAATGGTTCCATTTCCTGAAGCGCCTCCACTTGACCATAAAAATTCGGATATTGGACGATAATCGCCGCAACAGTATCGTCCACCTGCGATTCTAGGGCTATCAAATCAGTAACGCCATCTTTCTCATCAATCTCAATAACATCAATATGTTGCCCCATCGCGTATGTTTTTACAACATTACGGGATTCTGGGTGTACCGCTTTTGAAATCAAGATTTTTTTGCGCTTCGTATGTGCACTGGCAAGCATTGCAGCCTCAGCAAGTGAGGTTCCGCCATCATACATGGAAGAGTTCGCTAAATCCATACCAGTTATTTCAGCAATCATTGTTTGGAACTCAAATATGGCCTGCAATTCCCCTTGTGAAATCTCTGGCTGATAAGGCGTGTAAGCCGTGTAAAATTCAGATCGTGAAATCACGCTGTCCACAACCGTCGGAATATAATGATCATATACCCCTGCACCTAAAAAAGATGCATATTCCACAGAATCTGCGTTTTTACTTGCCATTTTTGCCAGTTCTTTCAAAAGCGCTGGTTCCGATTTTGCAGGTTTTAAATTATATTCCCGATTAAAACGAATCGACTCTGGAATATCTGTAAACAGCTCATCAATAGAAGAAACCCCAATCGTATCTAACATATCTTTCTCATCTTGCTCCGTCATTGGTAAAAAACGATGTTTAGCCATAACCTTATTTCCCCCTTCATTATTTCACGCGTTTATAAAATGGAGTTGGCACTACTTTCGCCTTGAGCTTTTTGTTACGAACCTCTACCTCTACTTCTGTATCTAGCACTGTATAATCGATATCAATAAGCGCTAGTCCAAGATTTTTGCTAAGCGTTGGCGATTGCGTTCCACTTGTTACAATTCCAATCTCCTTGTCACCAGCAAAAACTTTATAATCATGCCTTGGAATACCACGATCAACCAGTTCAATTCCTACTGATTTTCGAGATAATCCCGCCTCTTTTTGTTCGATTAAAGCTTGTTTTCCAATAAAGTCAGCCTCTTTTTGCAATTTCACCGCAAAGCCAACTCCAGCCTCAAGTGGCGTAATATCCTTAGAAAGTTCTTGACCGTACAATGCTAAATTCGCTTCAAAACGCAACGTATCCCTTGCACCTAGTCCGATTGGAAGAACATTTTTCTCAAGGATAGCCTCCCAAACACGTGGTGTATCAGTCGCTTTCGTGTAAATTTCAAAGCCATCCTCACCCGTGTAGCCTGATCTAGAGACAAGAGCAGGAACGCCGGCGACCTCTACATTATCGACAAAACCAAAGAACGTCAACGCTCCCAAATCAGCCTTCGTAAGCGTGCTTAAAACAGCTTCCGCATTTGGGCCCTGTAACGCTAGCTGGCCGTATTCCTCAGATACATTTTGAACATTAACTCCCTCTGTTGCATGCTCGGCTAGCCAATTAAAATCTTTTTCTGTATTGGCCGCATTCACAACCAGAAGATATTCGTTATCAGCCTTTTTATAGACAACCAAGTCATCTACCACACCACCGTTTTCGTAACACATAATATTATATTGTGCCTTGCCTACTTTTAACTTCGAAATATCATTGGAAAGCAGTCGTTGTAAATAGGCTAAACTCCCAGCTCCCTCCACTCGAAACTTCCCCCATGTGCGACACATCAAATAACCCAGCATTCGTTCGTACGGCTTCATGCTCCGCTTTAATCCCCGAAAATTGTACGGGTAAATCCCATCCACCAAAATCAATTGTCTTTGCACCGTATTTCTCGTAAAGCGGAAAAACAGGTGTTTTCTTCAAATCAGTCATGCGAATCCTCCTCTTTTTTTGCATACTAAAAGGACTTACTCGTTAAAATAAGTCTCTGTCGTGCTCCAAAATAAGGAATAATGCCTCCAGAGTTGCGTCCCATAAACATCCTTTTGCCTGAGAGTTTCACATTCACATGCTTTCCCCGTCGGCGCCGCAAAAAATCTGCAGTCTCTCTGTCTATTTTCATCCGCTCTTTTATGTATTAGCTGCCTTTTCTATATGTTACCACGAGACCCTATCGTTCGGCAAATAATTAAGTTTCAGATGATAAAATTATAAATAAAGCATAATAGTTCGGAATGAAAGGGCTTTACCGATAAATAACAACTTTATTATACGTATGTGAAAACGAGAGCAAATTGAATAATATGAAAAAAAATTTTTTATCCCTGCATCGAAATTTTTTCCTAAAGATTTCGCGATTAAATTCTGTTTTTCACAAACTTTCTTGCCCAAATATCCTATTGTCCCCTTGAAGCGAACAAAGGAGTATTGGCGATCGATGGCGAATACATTTAGCATAGACACAAATAAGGAGCCCTGCCCCATGATCCAAAATCTAGCTAATACACTATTACAACAAGCAGTTCTGCTTTCTGCAAGTGATGTTCATCTCATTCCATTTGAGCAGAAATACCGCATTCTTTTACGAATCAGTGGTAGGTTACAATTTTTCACCTTCTTACCATTGGATAACGGTGAACGTTTACTGTCCCATCTGAAGTACCGCGGTTTTATGGATATTAGTGAAACCAGAAAGCCACAAAGCGGTTCTTTCCAAACAACGATACATGGGAATAACGTATCCGTTCGCCTTGCAACAATTCCTAATTTTCGCTTCGTAGAAAGCATGGTCATCCGTGTTTTCTCAGATCAAGAAATCGCACTTTTTCAAAAAAGTAGCATTTTCCATAAGATAACACACCATATTTTATCTCTCGCACAAAACCGAACTGGGCTACTCTTATTTTCAGGTGCAACGGGAAGTGGAAAAACTTCTAGCATGTATAGTTTAGCGCATTCCTTAAGTTTGCGGGAGCCCTTGCAAATAATAACAATTGAAGATCCTGTCGAACGCCCAATGCCCTCCTTTTTGCAAGTGCAAATAAATGAGAAAGCCGGCTTAGATTACGCAGATATCATCCGAGCGACCTTACGTCACGATCCAGATATCCTAGTGGTTGGAGAAATTCGGGATGCCCACACAGCTAAGATGGTTATTCGAGGTGCATTAACCGGGCACCTTGTACTGAGCACTGTCCATGCAGATAGCACATATGGTGTACTATCTCGATTACTTGAACTTGGTGTGGATCAAGAAGAGCTACGACAATGTCTAATTGGCATATCTCATCAACGATTATGCCACCTCTATTGTTTGTTTTGCAAAGGTAGATGCCACCCATTATGCAATCATCTCACTCAAAAAAGAACAGCACTTTATGAATTTATAGAAAAAGAACAGATTAATCAATTTTTCACCACCACCTCAGAACTCGAACAAACAAATACTATCAAAAACCAGATGAAGAAAGGAGCATGTTATGGCTTTTTCTCTCCGCAATAACTGGCGTGCCGATGGTGAGTTTCTAATACGACTTGCCGATTTATTAAGCAAAGGCTTCACAATGGAAGAAGCGATTTCCTTTCTTTCCATAACCACACCTAAAGACGCTTCAAGAAACACATTGATGATAGCGACACTAGCCTCTGGCGCTCCTTTTAGCGAAGCACTGTTACAGGCTAAATTCCCAAGCTTTGTCTGTACCCAACTTCACTACGCTAGCAAACATGGCTATTTCAATGAGACCGTACAAGAAACGGGCGACCATTTAACAAGAAAAGCAGAACAGCAAAAAGCATTACGCAAAATCTTTCAATATCCGCTGATTTTATTCATGACGGTTATCGTTGTGTTTTTTCTCTTACGCATTTTCTTACTTCCAAAATTCGATATGTTATTTCAACAACTAACCCATGGCGAGAATCAAACATCAAACTTCACCTACTTTATTTTAGAGAAATTACCATTGCTCTTCCTTGCCTTTCTTGGCCTACTCTTTCTCCTGTGTACTTTCTTCTTAACTAAACAGAGAAAAAAGAATTCCTATGAGCGTGCCGAATTATATTGCAAAATACCCTTTGTAAAAAAATTCATGAAATTACACTATTCCCAACTATTTGCTCGCGAGTGCGGCTATCTAATTAAAAGCGGACTATCCATTCATGATATGGTACAAGTATTTTCCCTGCCAGACTCCCCACCACTTTTCAAATATATTAGCCAAGAAATTGAAAAAATCCTTTGCAGAAGGTACACCATTCACTAAGTCCCTTTCCTTTTTTTCCATTTTTGAAAAAGAGATGGTTTATATTATTCAACACGGCGAAAAAAACGGGCAACTAGCTGAAGAATTATTATTTTACTATGTGCTTTGCCACCAAAAATCAGAAGAAAAAATAGCGAAGGTCTTCAGCTTCATACAACCAGCTGTTTTCATGGTTATCGGTGTCCTCATCGTCTCGATCTACTTGTCCATCTTGTTTCCAATGTTTAGCATGGTAAATTCCATCTAAACAATAAAATAAAAATAGGAGTGATTTCAATGTTAAAAAAAATCGATTGGAAAGATGAATCAGGATTTACTTTAGTCGAAATGTTAATCGTTCTACTTGTGGTCAGCGTATTACTTTTATTAACTATCCCAAACATTGTGAAACAAAGTAAATCGATTAACGACAAGGGATGCGATGCGTTCATAACAATGGTACAGGGACAAGCACAGGCTTATCAACTAGAAAACAACAAAGTTCCTTCCCTTCAAGACCTTCTAACAGGAGGATATCTTAAAGGTGAGCAGAAAAAATGCCCTAACGGCAAAGACGTGAACATTGACAGCAGTGGGAAAGTGACAGAAGCTCCATGAAAAAAAATGGTTTCACTCTAATCGAAATGCTTCTCGTTCTCTCCATTAGCTTACTTCTATTAAGTATAAGTATTTTTCCAGCAGGCAATCTCTTGACACAAGTACTTGAGAAGCAAAGCCTGGATCAGCTAAAAATAGATATCATGCACTTGCAAGCAGAAGCAATCACTGCGAACCAAGAAACGAGTCTAGTTTTCGTCGGCACGAATAATACGTATTTTGGAAGCCTATCTACACCTAACGAATCTGTCATATCTAGAAAATTAACCCCCACGTTACAGTTTCAGGAGAAGAGCGAACAAACTTTTCGCTTTTCTCCACCATTCGGGAATATCAGCAAATTCAAGACGATCATCATCGAAGGCTACAGCAAAAAATATGCACTTATTTTCCAAATCGGGAAAGGCAGGTTTCGCATCGATGAACTATAATGGTTTCTCCTTACTAGAAAGTCTTTTTTCACTCAGTCTGTTGTCACTTATTATTTTATCACTTCTGCCCATGATGATGCAGATAAAAGAAAACTTGCACTATCAAAATCAACGAACGACAGCCTATCAACTGCTCGCCGAAGAAAGCATCTTCCATATAAACAACAGCTTATCATCCAGCTACACCGTCATCATCAAAAATCAAAGCTATCAAATAACTTACAATCAGGAGGTGAAGCAACTTTGCGCTACTTATGCTAAAGAAAATATTTGCTATGCTACGAAGTAACCACGCTTTTACACTGCTGGAATCTTTGTTTTCGTTACTAATCTTTGTAATCATTGCCTCCTTTGTGCCACTTATCTTTCAAAGTTACCAATCTGTATTAAAGGTGATGGATATTGATAAGAATTATGAATGGCAACTTTTCCTCAATCAAACAAGAAAAGAGCTTATGACAAGTTCGGAACTTACCGTGTCAGACCACAAAATAGATTTCTATTCACAATCAAAACTAATAACCTATGCATCCTATCAAAACATGACACGGCGTTCTGTCGATAATAAAGGCCACGAACCACTCTTAACAAATATCAAACAAGATAAATGGTTCAAAAAAGCAGATAATCAACTTGTTTATGAGGTCCTTTTTGAAGATGGCAACGAATTAACTGCACGTTTTTACATTCATACAGAGAGGAATAAATAATATGATACAGCAAAACGGCTTCACTTATGTTCTAACTCTCTATATTACTTTGCTAGGCATTATGATGATGTTAGGAGCAACCAGTATCTATAGCTCCAAGCTAGAAATGGAGAAGCAATTACAAAATTATTATCTCGCATCCACGTTGCTAAATTTATCGATTCATAATAATGTCTCCAAAATTAAATCTGGCAAAAAAACCTTTACCGAGAAACACAACAATACTGTTTTATGGTATAATTGGGCGGAAAGTACGGAAGATACTATTAGATATAATACTGTGACACAGCTAGATAATGGATATCTCCTGAAACAAAGCCTGATATGGGATATCCAATCGCAAAAAATAAGTCTTCTACCAAATTAAAATATTACAAAGGAGGACCTATATGAACCAAGTTGTCTTAACAGGATTTATGGGAGCTGGGAAATCAACTGTTGGCAGAATCCTTGCCGAAAATTTGGCGCTCCCCTTAATTGATATTGACACAGAAATCCAGTCAAAATTTCAATCGTCGGTCACAGAGATCTTTGCTCGTCTAGGGGAGTCTGTCTTTAGAAATGAAGAACACGACATGCTGATGCAAGTTTTACAACAGGAGGCTGTTATATCCACTGGTGGAGGTATTATTCTTTCTCCCCAAAATAGAGCCCAACTTCAATCAGCAGATTTTGTTGTTTACTTAAAAACAAGTCCTGATATATTTCTCAAAAGGCTAGAAGGCGATACAACACGACCTCTCATCCAAGAAAAAAGTCCTGAAGAAATAAAAATCTTATTTGATTCAAGGACCCAATTATACGAAGCAACCTCACATTTAGTTATTGAAACAGATCTTTTAACACCACAAGAAATTGCTAAAAAAATAAAAAAAAGAATTCCAAGTAAGGAAGGAGAAATCATGACACAACCAGTACTAGAAATAAATCATTTAGTAAAAACCATTGGTTCTAAACCGATTATTAAAGATATTTCATTTTCCGTGAATGAAGGCGAAATTTTCGGTCTCTTAGGGCCAAATGGCGCGGGTAAAACAACTATTATCCGCAGCATTGTCAAACTCATCAGCAAAACAAGTGGAGACATAACAATCTTAGGTAAAAATATCGACAACTTCTATACGGAAGCCATCCAACACGTTGGAGCTATTGTAGAAAATCCTGAGTTCTATCCATACATGACGGGTTTACAAAATTTAAAAACATTCGCATCTATGTCACGCACTAAAATTTCAAACGAACGCATTCATGAGATTATTCAATTAGTACACTTAGATAAAGCCATAAATAACAAGGTTAAAACCTATTCTTTAGGAATGAGACAGCGCCTAGGTGTCGCACAAGCACTGATTCATAATCCTAAACTTTTGATTTTTGATGAACCTACAAACGGCTTAGATCCTGAAGGAATGAAAGAATTTCGCTTACAAATGAAAACTTTAGCTAGCCAAGGTGTGAGCATCCTTGTTTCTTCACATTTACTAACAGAAATGGAACTGTTGTGCGATCGTTTTGCGATTATCGAACGTGGTGAACTGACACATATTGCTGATATGAAAGTGGAAAACGCCACTGAAAATGAACTGATCCATACATTCCGTATGCATTTAGAGCCTCTTGAACTTTCTAAACAACTGCTTACAGACTGGAATATTGACTACATACTCGATGACAACGCAGCTGCTCACTTCTTTATCCAATACATCCCTTCTGATATTCCCGAGCTTGTAAAGAAATTAGCATCCGAAGATATTTCTATTTTCACAATAGAAGCACACACTAAGACATTAGAAGATCGTTTCTTGGAAATAACTAAGTCAAATGGGGGTAGTATGGCATGATTTCATTAATTGCAAACGAGACAAAGAAACTAACACTACGATTCAGCACTTGGCTTTATCCACTTATTATTTTGGCTGTTATCCTAGCTTTATCTGCAAGTTTTAGATCATTTATTCCAGACCTCAACAATGTTCAACTGATGTTAACGATAAATAGTATTAGTATGTTTCTAGTTGCCCTGTTCTCCATTGTAATTGCGAGTGCTGTTGTATCTTCTGAATTTAGCTATGGCACAATAAAATTACTTTTGATACGCCCTTATAAACGTTGGCAAATACTTTTATCAAAGTATATCGTCGTGCTTATGTACGCCATTTTATTAACTATTTTTACTCTTATTATGACTTATATTATTGGTGGTATACTAACTTCTTTTGCTAGTTTCACACAAGATATTAGCACCGCTAATCCAGCCTATTCTGAGAGTGGAACCATCACTAATAGTGGGCAAACAGCAGCAAGTGCCCTAGGTTCGCAACTTGGCTTCTTCACAATACAGCTTATATTTTCTACATCAATTGCCTTTATGGTCTCCTCTTTACTACGCAGCCAAGCATTAGCTGTAGGTATTGGTCTGTTCCTTCTATTCGTTAACAGCATTGCTGGTGGCATAACACTCATGCTAGTGGGACAATTTCAATGGTTCAAATATATCTTTATGGCACCGCTCTACTACGTCAGCATGAATGCTAATGGAGCAGGAATGGATGTAAAAGGGCTTTCACCAGAGCTAGCTATCAGTATCTTAGCTGTGTACTACCTTATTTTTATGGCTCTAGCCTTTATATTCTTCCAGAAGAGAGACGTATCTGTTTAAATGCATATAACAAAAATGCCAGATGAATGACTATCTCCTTACGATAGTATTCTCTGGCATTTTAATACATCTTATCACGACGCTGAGTCAAATAAGTCATGTCTCTTGTTTTTAGGTCAATAATCTGGTCAAATAAATAGCCATACAAGCAATATTCGCCGTTAGGTGATGTCAAAATCGGCTCATTATTGACCAGTTCTAAAATCGTTTTGGCACTTTTAGCTTTAGGATCAATTTTTATAAGTTTAAACTCTCCACCATGGTTTGTTAATTTCTTACTCTCGTATGGCTCGAAGGTAAGAAAGGATTCTTGCTCTACATTCAAATCATAGAATGGAAAAAATGTGCCTAACTCATCGTACACTCTAGGAGCTTCGTATTTATAATATGATTGAAATCCAATCGTCCTAAAGTTATATATCATAGATTTTTCGTCCTTACTCGGTTCCGTTGTTAAAAGTGTATTAGCCGAAACAGCAAACTGGTAAATATCTGCTACTATCAAATTTTTAACCGACTTATCCCGGGCATCTTCTAAAAAAAGATCTCCTCTATCTTGTTGTGGTGTTGCTTTTTGATTAGAAACAAATAAGTTATCACTGTACCATGAAATAAACGGTGAATGCGTGTTTAATTTAGCCACATTACCAGATGAAATATCCCATTGAAAAACTTGATAGTTCCAGTCTGTATCAAATGTTGTCATAAACATCTTATCTTGATCATCTTGGTTCCAAGAAAACTCGATATTTTGCGGCTTTACTTCTTTCGAGCTCATCAACGATCCAGACATCGATATTATATCTAGCACAGCCATATCCTTACTCTTGGCAGAATAAATCAAGAAACGGTCTCGATTTGGACTGATGATTACTTCTGAAATAACATTAGCTGTTTCATATATTTGATGCCGTTTCCCAGTGAATACATTCAAGCTTTCAAAGATTATTTTTCTATCTTTTCGTAACTGTAAAAGAACATTTTCATCATCAATCCAGCCCACCACACGTTGAAAATCCTTAGATTGAATATTGGATGTCTTAATTTTATTGGTAGTAGCTGGTGTTTCTTTGTTGGCGGGTATCTCCTCGTTCTTACACCCATAGGAAAGAAATAAAAGTCCAAGGATAGTAATGATGAAACCTATGCGTATTTTATCCATCTCTCTCCCTCCAATTGCTTTATAGCTACTGTTATTTTACCCTGACTTTAAGAAGATGAAACAAACTTCCAACAGGCAAAAAAACTAGATGCATTACCACCGTTAATTCAGCGCCAGTATGCATCTAGAGCTATACATTCATTATTCAGCTGGTAAAGCTAGCCAAGCCGCGCCTAAGACACCGGCATCATTCCCAAGTGTAGCAATGGAAATGGAAGTTGATTCTCGAACAGCCGGGAAAACCATTCCTTCAAAATAGCTTTGAATTGGTTTCAATAGCGCTTCTCCCGCCGCTGAAACGCCTCCACCAATGATAATTTTTTCTGGGTTTAACATGTTTCCAATATGACTACATGCAAGCCCTAAATAGAAGCAAATGTGAGCCACGACTTGGCTTGCCAACTTATCTCCTTTAGCCGCAAGATCAAAAATCAACTTGGATGTTGTTTCCTCTGTTCCTTGTTTGATTATACTTTTTAATTCTGATTCTGATGCGAAGGATGTAGCTAAATCCTTCGCTACGCGAACAATCCCAGTGGCAGATGCAATTGTTTCCAAACAACCTTTTTTACCACATGTGCAAGCATACGCTTCTGGACTTGTATCCACAGTGATGTGTCCAATTTCTCCCGCAGCACCTTTTGCGCCATGAAGGATCTTTCCTTCTGCAAAAATACCACCGCCGACCCCAGTTCCTAGTGTTACAAAAAACACATTTGCTGAGCCCTCGCCCGCTCCTTGCCATCTTTCGCCTACTGCTGCGATATTAGCATCATTATCTAAATACACATCTAGTCCTGTGATATTCTTAAGGTCCGTGGCAACTTTTTGCTCCTTCGCCCAGTTCAAGTTATAAGCACCTTTTACTGTACCTGTTTCATAGTTAATAGTCCCAGGTGTGCCCATTCCAATACCATGGAAAATATCCTTATTTAATTGCAAGTCCCTTAGTTTCTGATTGATGCTATCACCAATATTTTGGACAATATGACCACCTTCATCTGAAATATCCGTTTCGACAGACCATTTTTCTTCAATTGTACCATCGGTTGTTAGAATCGCGATTTTTGCAGTTGTACCACCAAGGTCAACACCAATTAATTTCTTTTCCATTTTCACATATCTCCTAATCTGCTACTTTATTTTTAGCCTTCTCTTTGTCTAATTCTACTTTCAGAATAGATCTTGCGCGGGCATAGACTTCACGATCCAGCAATTTATGTTTAAACAGTTCAGTCAGCTCGTATTCCATCATTTCGATATCCCATTGTCGCTTCCCTAGATATACGATGATGCCGTATTTTTTCAGCAGTTGAGCCACATCATAGACTGTTTTCATAACGATACCTCTTATCTTGTTTGAATTTTATTCTCCAAGTATAGCTTATACTGCACATAATTTTCTGCGTCTTCTTGCTCCACAGCAATTGTCGCCTCTTTCAATGCTTGCTTTAGATCCCCCTGCATTTCATAACTTCTCGCCAGCAAAAAGTGCGCGTGCGGGTTAAACGGTTCTTGTGAAATGGCTTCACGTGCGTAGTTAGCAGCATCCTCTTCGTTTCCTTTAATTGTTGCGATGATTGCCAAATTTGTAAAACTGATCTCATCCGCACTTCCAGAAGACTGCAGTTGTTGAAGTATTTTTTGCGCAGTCGCATAGTCCTCATGTTGAATAAAGGCTCCTGCAACGGCATTGGCGTTCTGTGGTTCATAAGGATTTTGCCCTTTATTAAAGCCAAACCATAGGAAGAATGCCGTTAGTAAAATAACAGAGGCTCCGTATACAACCCGGCGCCAATGGAAGTACTGATGTGGTAGTGATAAGGCTCCTGCAATCAAGAAACCACCAACTAAACCACCAACATGCCCTGCTAAATCAATACCTTGTGAGAATAGATCAACAACAAGGTTCACAACCACCAATCCAGCGATACTAATTCCCAATGATCTTGCATATACATGCGGTTTCAACACTACTAAATACAACAAAGCGCCAAAAATACCAAATATCGCCGTACTTGCACCTGCCGCCACATTGATATTGAAGACAAAGCTCGCGACGACGCCAGTAATACCTGATAGGACATAAATCAGGGCGTAACGCCATTTCCCATATAATTTCTCTGCCATCGGGCCAATGATATATAAAACAACAGAATTCATGAGCAGATGCAACAAACCAATATGAATGAACATCGGTGTAATGAAACGCCACCATTCCCCTGCATATATGAGCGGATTGAATTTAGCACCCCAGCGAACAAGGTTAAATGTATTATTACTCGTTCCTCCGGTGAAGGTCATGATTAGAAATACTGCGATTTGGATCGCTAACAATATATATGTCACATAAGGCTTTTCTTTGCGAGCTTGTACTTGTTCCTCGCTTACTTTTGTAGTGATATAGTTGATAACAATGCTACGTTCTTTAGCAATCCTATCTTCATCTAGCTCATTTGGAACGTGAAAAGTTTCTGGTGGTACGCCTAAATCTAGGCACATTTGGTTCAATTGTTCATTCGCGTTTTCTTGATCGATTAATATATTATCTAAACTTATTTTCTCGTTCTCTGATTGAAGCGGCTTATCGAACCATTCCGAAATATCCCCAACTGGTTTAAAAGGCGTGATGTAAATATTGATGAGTGACAATTTCAAACGCCCCATCTGTTTGCGCAAGTCCTCGCATACATGCATCACTTGCTCAATATCACGTTCTACGACATTGGACCAACTGAGCTCCTTCATTTGAATTCGAATCACTGGTCTTTTCTTTTGTGCTGGATTATCTAACCATAATTCTTGCTTCTTTTCATGAAGGTGGATCAATCGATATCCTTCCTCAATAAGAAAATAGTTAGTTAATCGCCAAAAAATATACTGTTCTTGGAGGCTCAAAAAATTCCCTGCTTTCTTTTAAAATCCTATTTATAAGTACTACTATACGCAAAAAGGCGAGTATTGTAAATCAATCTCCGCCGATTTTTTGCTATTATTTCAGATTATTTTCAAGTACTAGTTTTTGAACGGGTAAATCATGAGCTTCTGGCGTGAAATCTGTCGATATTTGTTCTGCGTAACAGAGAGAAATCGTACGTCCTTCATATCCTGCTAAATAGCGGTCGTAAAAGCCAGCACCAAAACCAATGCGGTAACCATCAGGGCGAAAGAGAACACCTGGGACGATAAGTAAATCGATCTCTGCCTTGGCTAAAATCCGTGCCTTTGTCATCGGCTCATATAATCCTAAAGTTTTTTTCACAAGCTTATCATCGGACCGATACTCCCGGAATTGCATTGTCTTTGACTTGTTATCTGTTTCGGGTATCGATACACATTTCCCTTCTAGCCAAGCGCGCTCGATGATGGACTGTGTTGCCACTTCTGGAAAGCGTGCTATCGTAATGCCGATTGCTTGAGCCCTTTGCCAAACCTCTTCTTGAAAAAGTTGATTTGCAATTTGGAGGGAACGCTTTTTATATGTAGCTTCATCCATCTGTTTTAGTTGTTCCAGTATTTGCTCACGTAGGTAGGCTTTTGTTGACATCAGTATCTCCTCCCAAATCGTTTTTTCAATAAAAAAAGCAACAGGTGAAAATCCTGCTGCTTACTTAGTTTCGCGGTGTAAAGTAACACGACGCAATCTTGGACAATATTTTTTTAATTCAATACGTTCCGGGTTTTCACGTTTGTTTTTAGTAGTGATATAATTGCGATCGCCACACTCAGTGCATTCTAAAGTGATATTAACACGCATTCTATTTCCCTCCAGACTCTCATCAAACTGATTTTTTTATTTATCAGACCTGTATTATAATATCATTTTTAAGGGCTTTACGCAAGGATTCCTGAGCTTTTCTTTTTTATTTTCTTTACAATATCTATTTTTGACTATGTTTTTGATGGAATTTATGCTATAAATAGAAGTAGAGTTTAGGGAAAAGAGGTGTTATTAACACAATGACTGTTTTAATCATAATTCTCCTTGCCTGTTCTGTCGTCCTATTCTTGCTTTCATTTATGCAAAAAGGAAATAGCAAACAGTTAGAAAACGAGATGGAAGAAATTGCATCTCAATTAATGCAAGAGAACTTCGAATTAAAAAAAACGCGTGTCTACTCTAGAAAATACATTGAAGGTCGATGCTGATTCTGTCACACCTGTTCGCACTTCTAGCAAGAAACTTCGTGACTTAAGAAAAAAACAAATCATCACTTTGTATACGTCTGGTGTCACTATAGAAGAAATTGTCACACAATCGGAGCTTTCAGAGGACCAAGTAAATGAAATAATTGCTGAATACGTAGCTCATTAAATTAGAGAATTCATAGGAGGAAATAATACAATGAAACAATCACTTCGCATGCTGGCATTAGGTTTTTTAATCTCAGCAGTGCTACTACTTGTCTTTGATACATTCTTCTCGTCAAGCGCACAAGCAGAGAAATCGGCGGAGCCCAAAACAACAACCACAGCAAAATCAGCTAATAACGCTAGTTACAAAAAGAAATACGAAGATTTACTCGCAGCTCAAGAATTAGCAAAATCTCAAGCCGCAGAAGCTCAAAAGGCAGTCGCAGCTAAGAAAAAAGCAGAGGAAGAAAAAGCAAAACAAATCAAGAAGTTTACATTGGTTATCAAAAAAGGTGACCCTTCTTCCAAAGCAGGAAATGAATTACAAATAGCCGGTATAATCAAATCTGGCGCTGAGTTTGATAAATTCTTGCGCGCAAACGGTTATGAGAAATACGTTCGTGATGGTAGTTATGCTTTAACAAGCAATATGACTGCGGATCAAATCGCAAAAATCATTACAACATAAAAATTAACGAGTCAAACAGGTAAGCAGATTCCAACGCTTTCCTGTTTTTTTGTAGCAAAAACGCCCTACTTGTGTTATAATGATTCAGAATTCCCAGTATGAAAGGATGATGAAGTATGGCTATTGTAGAATTTCTAAACACAAACAGCAATCACATTTTGGGAGTGTTTAATTTGATTTAAAGCTCCCCTATTATAAAGGAGCGAAAACATTGACTATTATTAATTATGGATTTACAGATTTTTTTGAGTCGCAAACATTGCAAAGCGGGCTTATTCCTGCACGTGTCACCGCTGTTTTCAAGGATTTTTTTAAAGTTGTTTCAGAGGATGGCGAACATTTAGCGAAATTAAAGCATGTGGCTTTTATGGGGGCGATTAATACAGAATTACCAGCAGTTGGCGATTTTGTTGCACTGGAAAGTCACCCGCGAGACACATCTTTGATTCACGGTGTGCTAGATCGGAAAACCGTTTTTAAACGTAGCGATCCTGCTGGTGGCGAACAATTGGTGGCTGCTAACTTCGATTATGTCTTTATTGTTAGTTCACTCAATCATGATTTCAATATGAATCGGCTAGAGCGTTATTTGACCATCGCGTGGGATAGTGGCGCGAAACCTGTCGTTATTTTGACCAAGGCTGACCTGAGCGATAACGTGACACAAATTGTAACGGAAATCGAGCTCGTGGCTTATGGCGTTCCTATTTTTCCCGTGGATAACTTGTCAAAGCGTGGATTCGAGGATATCGAGCAATTTCTGAAACAAGGGGAAACCACCGTGTTACTCGGATCTTCTGGCGTCGGCAAGTCCTCTTTTATCAACGCTTTGTCAGGAGAAACATTGATGAAGACAAGTGAGATTAGAGAAGATGATTCTAAAGGGAAACATACGACCACGCACCGGGAGTTGCACCGACTCTCCACTGGCTTACTTGTTATTGATACTCCTGGTATGCGAGAACTTGGTATCGGGCAAGCAAGTCATGGCCTTGGTGAAACTTTCCAAGATATTGAGTTACTGGCGAACAATTGCAAGTTTCGTAATTGCCAGCACGGTAGCGAGCCAGGATGCGCCGTACAAAGTGCGCTAGAGGACGGTAGTTTACCTGAGACTCTCATTATTCCAATTGGCTCAAATTAAAGCGAGAACTGGCTTATTTTGAGCGTAAAAACGACCCTGTCTTACAACGTGCAGAAAAGCAGAAATGGAAAGCTGTTCATAAGGCACTGGAAACACAATATAAGTCCAATCTAAAAGCACGAAAAAAATAATAGATGGAAACGAGCCTGCCAATTTGGCGGGCTTTTTTGTGCATTATAAAGAAAGCACTCGCCGAAATGACGAGTGCTTTCCATACTTATTTATTATCCTTATTGTAAGGTTTTTTGTATCCTTCTTTACGTGGCGGACGGCTAGATTGTTCTGTGTCCCCATCTTTTTTCTCAATTAAGGCTTTGCGTGATACATTCACACGACCATGGTCATCGATTTCTGTGACTTTCACTTTGACGATATCGCCCATCTTCAAGATGTCCTCTACTTTTCCAACACGCTCGTGTGCTAATTCAGAAATGTGGATAAGACCATCTTTGCCTTTGAACAACTCAACAAAAGCTCCGAATTTCTCGATGCGACGTACTTTACCGTCATAGATTTCACCAACTTGTACTTCACGAACGATTTCTTCGATCATCGCTTTCGCTTTTTCAATCATAGCATCATCTTGAGACGCGATGAAAACTGTACCGTCTTGTTCAATGTCAATTTTAACGTCCGTTTCATCGATGATTTGGTTAATTTGTTTGCCGCCAGGTCCGATAACGTCTTTGATTTTATCTGGTTTGATGTTGATTGTTACGATCTTAGGTGCATATTCGGATAACGTTTCGCGCGGTGTATTGATCGTTGCTTCTAGGTGCTCCAGGATGTGCAAACGACCCGCTTTCGCTTGTGTCAATGCTTCTTCTAGAATTTGACGGCTAAGGCCATCGATTTTAATATCCATTTGTAGTGCAGTAATACCATCGCGTGTTCCTGCTACTTTGAAATCCATATCGCCGAAATGATCTTCCATACCTTGGATGTCAGAAAGGATCGTATAGTCATCACCAAGTTTCACAAGACCCATCGCAATACCTGCAACTGGGGCTTTGATTGGGACACCAGCGTCCATCATCGCAAGCGTCGATCCACAGATACTTGCTTGTGAACTCGAACCATTTGATTCCAAAACTTCGGAAACAAGGCGAATCGTGTATGGGAAATCCTCTTCGCTTGGAATAACTTGTTGTAATGCACGTTCACCTAAAGCTCCGTGACCGATTTCGCGGCGGCCTGGTGCACGGCGAGGTCCGGTTTCTCCGACGCTGAATTGCGGGAAGTTGTAGTGATGCATGAACCGCTTAGAATCTTCTAAACCAAGACCATCAATGATTTGGTGTTCACGAAGCGGTGCTAGTGTACATACGCTAAGTGCTTGCGTTTGTCCACGTGTGAACAGACCTGAACCATGGACGCGCGGTAAAATACCAACCTCAGATGATAGCGAGCGAATTTCATCCACTTTACGACCATCTGGACGTATTTTGTCTTGAGAAATAAGACGGCGCATTTCATCTTTTTCGAGTAGTTCTAGAATATGCTTCACTTCAGAGATCACTTCGGTAGCATCTTCTAGTTCTTTCGCTTCGTATTCCGCAATAACGGTTTCTTTTAACACGTTGATATTTTCTTCACGCGCTAGTTTTTCTTCGGTTTTGATCGCGATTTTCATATCTGCTTCTGCGCGAGCCTTCACTTCTGCTACAAGTTCTGCGTTTGGAACGAATAATTCGATTTCCATTTTTTCTTTCCCAACAGCTGCAACTATCTCTTCTTGGAACGCAATAAGGCGCTTAATCTCTTCGTGACCGAACATAATGGCTTCTAGCATCGCTTCTTCAGGCACTTCTTTCGCCCCTGCTTCTACCATGTTAATAGCTTCTTTTGTTCCGGCTACCGTCAAGCTAATATCGCTCTTTTCTTGGTCGGCAACGCTTGGATTAATAATATATTCACCGTTGACGCGACCTACATCAACACCTGCAATCGGCCCTTCAAAAGGAATATCCGAGATGGAGAGTGCAATCGATGAACCGAGCATCGCTGCCATTTCTGGTGAACAATCTTGCTCTACACTAAGTACTGTCGACGTAATTTGAACATCGTTACGATATCCTTCAGCAAAAAGCGGACGAATTGGACGGTCAATCAGGCGTGCTGTCAATGTTGCACGGTCACTTGGACGACCTTCACGTTTTAAGAAGCCGCCTGGTACTTTACCAACAGCGTACATCTTCTCTTCATAGTTTACAGTTAGTGGGAAAAAATCACCTGGTCTTGGTTTTCTAGAACCAACGGCAGCAGTGAGAACAACCGTGTCACCGTAACGAATTAATGCAGCACCGTTTGCTTGTTTTGCCATTTGACCAACTTCGATAACTAGCTCCTTGCCAGCCCATGTGGATTTGAATACTTGTTTTTCAGACATATTTTGATCTCCTTTTTGTTAGGAGCGTCCACTGTCCAATAGAAACTTTACCATGCATAATAATTCTTCACGCACGCCTTTTAAAATTTTTAAAAGACACGCATGAATCCAAAAACCTACTATTCTCTCACCAAGTTGAGGCTTGCACCCGTGGATTCAATGAATGGAGTTAATGTCTTCTTTTGTTATGTAATAGCACGTTTTTGGATTCATGCGATAAAGCTTCTTTCTATGTCAATGACTAGTGGGACGCTTCTTGTTTATTTTTTCAAAAAAAAACGGGACAAAAATATCCCGTTTTCCTTGTGTTTATCGACGTAAACCTAAACGTCCGATAAGTTCGCGGTAACGTGCAACATCTTTCTTACGTAGGTAAGTTAAAAGGTTACGACGATGACCGACCATTTTCATCAAACCACGATAAGAATGGTGATCCTTCTTGTGTTCGCGAACGTGTTCATTCAAACTGTTGATTTCTGCAGTAAGAACAGCGATTTGAACCTCTGGTGAACCAGTGTCCGTATCATGTACACGATATTCAGCGATAATTTCATTTTTACGCTCTTGTGTCAATGCCATTTCTTACACACCTCCTTCTTTTCTAATCCCCACATACTGAGCCAAGCGTTGGTGACTCGCAAAAAGCCAAGTAAGGGTTCTTTTTCGTACAGAGTTAAAGATACACTATTTCACTGTAAAAAGCAAGTAATAGCCAGAGTTTTTATGCGAAATATGCTCGTGTATCTACTTCGTCTTGCTTCAACTGTTCAATCAGACCTTCAACACCATTAAATTTCAGTTCTGGACGGAAATAATGGAACCATTCGATCTCGATTTCTTCGCCGTATATTTCTTGATGAAAATCTAGAATATACACTTCAATTGACATCTCCTGATCGTCTTTAAATGTGATATTATAGCCAATACTCGCCATACCAAGATGAATTTTTCCATTCACCTTAAATCGAACGGCATAGACACCTAACTTCGGAATTAGAAATCCTTCATCCACAGCGATATTTGCAGTGGGAAACCCGATAGTTCGACCTCGTTTATCACCATGAATAACCGTTCCTGTAATCGTATATGGATAACCTAGCAGTCGGTTTGCCTCGTCTAGTTGGCCTTCTGCAATATATTTGCGAATATTTGTCGAACTCACTTTATCATGCAAATCTTCCAATTTCTGAACGATTGTCACGTCAAATTGGCCTTGTGCATAATCAGCAAGCGCCGTCATTTTACCTGCTCCTTGACGTCCAAACGAATAATCGAATCCTGCTACAACGTGCTTCGCATTCAAGCCAATTAAGTAATTTGATACAAAATCTTCAGGGCTTAAATTCGAAAAAGCGGTTGTAAATCGAACAATGTATAAAATATCAACGCCGAGCTCTGCCATTTTACGTTTCTTTTCTTCGAGTGGCGTTAAATATTTCACTTGCTTACGCATTTGGCTGAGCACAACAGACGGATGTGGATCAAAGGTTAAAACAGCCGTTTTTATGCGACGCTTTTCAGCTTCTTTTTTAGCTGTGTTAATAACTTCTTGGTGCCCTCGGTGCAATCCGTCGAAAAAACCAAGTGCCATCACTTTTGGATCACGATTCATTTTTTCTGGCGGATGGTGCAAAAAATACGTTTCCATGAAATCCCCTTCTCTTTCTTTTCTCGCTATGTTTACCTCGCGAATTCACGGGTAAATTATACTGCGCAATCAATACGGAGTTACGAGAAGCTACCACGTTTTAAAAAATGGGGAGCTTCTTTTCGTTATGCCATTTTTAGTTTAATTTACCAGGTCGTAGTTCAATGACTTTTTCTGGTTTCCAAAAATCACGACGTTCCGGATGTTGGACATAGATTGCTGTGAGTTTGTTTTTGTGCAACAAGGCTACGCGACCTTTGCTACGTTCTTTAATAAATTGTTCTGGCAAGACGACACCGTTGAGTACTTTTTCGTATAAGGTATCGGAAATATCCTGTTTAACCATGTCAGATAAGCCATCCTCTAATGGGTATAGGAAGCTCGCCTCTTCTTCTTTGGCTCGCAAGTCTTCAATTTCAGCCAGTGTAAAACATTGTTCCTCTGTAAAAATACCGCTTTGTGTGCGCTTTAATGCAGACATATGTGCCGGATATCCAAGTTTTTCGCCAATCATCACGGCTAATGTTCGGATATATGTTCCTTTTCCGCATGTAATACGAATCCGGAAGGTATGCTGATCTGGATCTATTGGTACGTAAGGCTTTAGGAGTTCGATTGCATAAATATTCACCCTGCGTTTCGGTCGCTCTACCTCCATACCCTCTCGTGCATATTCATACAATTTGCGTCCTTTTACTTTGACGGCGGAATACATTGGTGGAATTTGTTCGATCTCGCCGACGAAGGACTTTGCTGCTTTTTCCACATCGATTGGTAGAATGGTTTCGGTGATCGCATTCGAGGCCACGACTTCTCCACTCGCATCTTCGGTCGTTGTTGCTGTTCCTAATGTGACTGTCGCCTCATACGTTTTACCTTCATCTGTAATGTATTCAGCGAGCTTCGTAGCGCGTCCGATACAGATTGGTAGTACCCCTTCCACATCCGGATCAAGCGTACCAGTATGTCCTACTTTTTTTGTCTGAAGAATTTTGCGTAATTTGAATACGCAGTCATGACTTGTCATGCCTTTTTCTTTCCATAAGGGGATAATTCCGTCCATCGCGCAAATCACTCCTTTCCTACATAAAGAAGGATAGACATCCGTAAAAACGGCACCTACCCTCCACTTATTTCTTATTCATTATCATTTAGACCACGCAATAGGTCGTCGATATGATTACCATAAGCAACAGAATGATCTATTTCAAAAAATAGTTCTGGTACTTTGCGTAAACGAATGCGACTTCCGATTTCAGAGCGAATAAACCGTGTGCTTTTTCTAAGGCTGCCAGAGCATCTTTTTGCTCTCTTTCTTCACCTAAAACAGAAACAAACACGGTTGCTTGTTGCAGATCTCCTGTGACATCGACACCTGTGACGGTTATAAATCCGATGCGCGGATCTCTTAATTTACGATTAAGGATGTCCCCAAGTTCTTTTTTCATTTGCTCTGCTACACGATTAGCTCGGACATTCATGTTTTCACCTCATTTTACAGACTTTCCATCGTTGTTTTGCCTCGCTCCCACTCTGGGAAAGAGTCGAGAAAAACAAGGACAGTATCCGCCATTTTTTCGGCTTGATTATGTGATTCACTGACAACAGCGAACCCGATGAGGGCGCGCTGCCATTTGTCTTGGAATCCAATTTCAGCAATGGAGATATTAAATTTTTGGCCAGCGCGTGTTAGAACGCGTTTTAAAATGGCTCGCTTTTGTTTCAATGTTTGTGGGGTCTGCAAAAACCACTCGGATTCGACGTAACGGATCATTTACGCTCGATTTCCTCCATGATGTAAGCTTCAATCACATCGTCTTCTTTAATGTCGTTAAATTTATCGATGGTGATACCACATTCGTAACCTTTGGCAACTTCTTTAGCATCATCTTTAAAGCGTTTCAATGTGCCGATTTCACCTTCAAAAACAACGATGCCATCACGGATAACACGAACGCCGCTGTCACGTGTGATTTTACCATCAGTAACGTAACAACCCGCGATTGTACCCACTTTGGATACGCTGATTGTTTGGCGAACTTGGGCTTGCCCGATAATTTTTTCTTGGAATTCTGGGTCAAGCATTCCTTTCATCGCCGCTTCGATTTCGTCGATGGCTTTATAGATAACGCGATGTAAGCGGATATCCACACCTTCATTTTCAGCGCCTTCACGTGCTTGTGTTGTCGGGCGAACGTTGAAACCGATGACGATAGCGTTTGACGCTGAAGCCAATGTAATATCTGATTCGTTGATAGCACCAACGGACGTATGGATAATTTTTACGTTAACGCCTTCTACTTCAATTTTACGTAGGGATGCAGCTAATGCTTCAACTGATCCTTGTACGTCCGCTTTGATGATAACGTTAACTTCTTTCATTTCTCCAGCTTTCATGTGCTCGAATAGATTTTCCAAACTCACACGGTTTGTCGCAGAACGTTGGGCTACAACGGCACGACTTGAGCGGGCTTCCCCAACGCTACGTGCTGTTTTTTCATCTTCAAAGACTACGAAACGGTCACCGGCTTGTGGTACGTCGCTCAGTCCAGTGATTTCAACGGGTGTACTTGGTCCAACTTTTTTCACGCGGCGTCCAATATCATTGACCATCGCACGAACGCGTCCAAATGTATGACCGACAACGATTGGATCGCCGACTTTCAGCGTACCATCTTGTACTAGAAGTGTCGCAACGGAACCACGACCTTTGTCTAACTCTGCCTCGATAACGCTACCGATAGCCAGACGGTCTGGGTTCGCTTTTAATTCTTCTACTTCGGAAACAAGCAGAATCATTTCAAGCAACGTGTCCAGTCCTTCGCCGAATTTCGCCGAGATTGGCACGAAAATGGTGTCGCCACCCCATGCTTCAGGAACTAATTCGTACTCGGTTAATTCTTGCATAACGCGATCTGCATTGGCTTGTGGTTTATCGATTTTGTTTACAGCAACAATGATTGGAACTTCCGCCGCTTTCGCATGGTTGATCGCCTCAATTGTTTGTGGCATAACGCCATCGTCTGCTGCTACAACAAGGATTGTAATATCGGTAATTTTCGCACCACGTGCACGCATCGTTGTAAAGGCTGCGTGACCAGGTGTATCTAGGAATGTAATTTTTTTTGTTGTGCACTTCTAGTTGGTAAGCACCGATATGCTGCGTGATTCCGCCGGCTTCCCCAAGTGTTACCTTCGTGTTACGCAGGGAATCAAGCAATGTTGTTTTACCGTGATCGACGTGACCCATGATTGTTACAACAGCTGGGCGCTCTACTTCTTTACCTTTATCTTCCTCAGGTGCTTCTTCAAAATAAACATCTAGATCTGTGATGTCAATTTTGATCTCTTCTTCTACTTCTACACCATACTCACCACAAACAAGTTCAATGGCATCTTTGTCTAAACCTTGGTTAATCGTTGCTACGACACCGAGCATGAATAGTTTTTTGATGATTTCTGATGGCTCACGGTATAATTTACGCGCTAGTTCGCCAACGGTAAGTGACTCTGAGAATACGATTTTTTCTGGAAGCTCTTTTGGCTTCGGTGGTGTCGGTGGTACTGTACTGTGATTACGTTTTCCTTTGTATTTGGTGTTGTTTTTGCGACCGCGGTTTTGGTTGTTGCGATTGCCACCTTGGCTACGATTTCCTCCACCTTGTGCGTTTCCACCCGGTCGGCTTTGTCCACCGCTATTATTCGGGCGATTTTGCCCGCCTTGCGTTGGTTTGTTCGCACTTGCTGCTGGTTTGGCTGCGCCTTGTGACGCTGGTTTATTCGAATTATTATTTGGTTTCGATTGATTTGATTTATCATTCATATTTGGTTTATTAGACCCCTTACTTTGACCTGCTTCGTTTGGTGCTTTAGGTTGGCTGCTTGGCGCGGCAGATTCTTTTTTCGGTCCAAGCAATGTTTTGTCAAGTTGTCGTAATGCATTTTCGTTAATGGTAGACATGTGGTTGGCGACTTCAACGCCTAACGCTTGTAGTGTTTCGATGACTTTTTTACTAGGTAATTGGTGTTCTTTTGCGTATTCATATACACGAACTTTACTCATGTGACACACCTCCGTTAAGATTTCACCCGAGTAATTCCGTTAATTTTGCCGCAAATCCTTTATCCATTACTGCAATAATGGCCCTTGCATCTTTGCCGATCGCACCGCCTAGCTGTTCACGGGTGCCGGCTTTCACAAGCTGGACATCGTAATACTGGCATTTGTTACGGATTGTTTTCTCGGTTTTTTCTGATATATCTTCTGAAATGATGACTAGACGTGCTTTTTGACGTCTCACTTCTTTCAAAACTAGTTCTTCGCCAGTCACGAGTTTGCGAGCGCTATAAGCGATTCCAAGCAAGGAATAAGCTTTGTTATGATCCATGATTTGCTCCTTCAATCGTCTTTACGTATGCAATTAATTGATCGTAAAAACCGTCTTGTTCTGGCATCTTCATCTGTTGAAAAATACTATTCTTCTTTTTTGCTTTTTCAGCAACCTTGCTGTCAATGATGATATAAAAGCCACGACCAGGCGCTTTTCCACTAGGATCTATCGTAAGTACACCGTCTTTGGAGTAGGCAATACGTAAAAGTTCGCCTTTTGGTTTGCGTTCACCGGTTACAATACATTTTCTTAAGGGAATTTTTTTGTTACGCATTCGCGTTGGTCACTCCTTTTATTCTTCGTCTTCTGCAACCTCATCTGCCATATCGATATCGACACGCTCAATGACTGGGCCATCTGGACGTGGATAAATACCAGCTTCTGTTGCTACTGTTTCACTTTTAATGTCGATTTTCCAACCAGTTAGCTTGGCAGCAAGTCGTGCATTTTGCCCTTTTTTACCAATTGCTAAGGAAAGTTGGTAATCAGGAACGATAACCGTTGTTGCTTGCTCCGCCGCATTCACGATAACGTCCAATACTTTGGATGGGCTAAGCGCGTTTGCTACAAATGTAAACGGATCAGCAGACCATTCTACAATATCGATTTTTTCACCTTTTAGTTCATTGACGATGGCTTGCACACGAGCACCTTTTGGCCCAACGCATGCCCCAACTGGATCAACTTCTGGGTTTTCTGTATACACAGAGATTTTCGAGCGATCACCCGCTTCACGAGCAACAGATTTAATTTCTACGATGCCTTCATAGATTTCCGGAACTTCCATTTCAAAGA
The DNA here is from genome assembly GCF_000525835.1 of Listeria grandensis FSL F6-0971. Taxonomy (GTDB): domain Bacteria; phylum Bacillota; class Bacilli; order Lactobacillales; family Listeriaceae; genus Listeria_A; species Listeria_A grandensis. The sequence continues at coordinate 475,806 of NZ_AODD01000002.1, read as the reverse complement.
GTCGTTTTAATAAACCTGGATGTGTACGTGATACGTAAATTTGTGGCCCTTTTGTTGTTTTCTCAACTTTTGTCAAATACACTTTAATACGGTCGTGTGCGCGGTACGTCTCATTTGGCATTTGCTCATTTTGAGAAAGAATCGCTTCGATTTTACCCAGATTAACGTAGATAAAACGAGAATCTTGGCGTTCTACGATGCCCGTCATTATATCATCTTCACGATCGATAAATTCATCGTAAATGATGCCTCGTTCTGCTTCACGAACACGTTGCGTCACGACTTGCTTCGCCGTTTGCGCTGCAATTCGACCGAAGTCTTTTGGTGTTACTTCAAGCTCCACAACATCGCCAACTTTAAAAGCAGGGTTGATCTTATGTGCTTCTTCCACCGATATCTCAAGACGTGAATCAAATACTTGATCGACCACATCTTTGCGCGCTAACACGTGCATCGAACCTTTATCTAGGTTTAAATCTACTCGTACATTTTGTGCTTGATTGAAATTACGTTTGTAAGCAGACACGAGCGCCGCCTCAATTGCCTCAATAATCACGTCACGTGAAATTCCTTTATCATGTTCTAACACATGAAGAGCATCTAATAATTCTGAGCTCATTCTTTTTTCAGCTCCTTTAAGTTACTGCTTTAAAATTTAATTGCTAGTCTTGCTTTTGCCACTTTGTCCTTTGGAATTTCACAAACAATTTTGCGTGTCTTGTCCAAAATTTCGACAGTGAGCGTTGTGCCATCATAGTTTGTCAATGTACCTTCCCACATTTTACGGTCCGCGATTGGTTCGTAACTTGTGATATAGACCCATTTATCCACAGCTGCTTCAAAATCTGCTTCTTTTTTTAATGGTCGTTCAGCGCCTGGTGATGATACTTCCAGAAAGTAATTTTGCGTAATCGGGTCGTTTTTGTCCAAGATTTCACTCAGTTTCTCGCTAACCAAGGCGCATTCGTCAATATCAATGCCGCCTTCTTTATCTAAAAATACCCGTAAATACCAGTGCTTTCCTTCTTTTTCAAACGCTAAATCGACCAGTTCTAGTTGAAGTTCGGTCGCGATGGGCAACACGATTTCTTCGATTTGTTCAAGAACTTTACTCATTTTAGCCTCCTTCTACATATCTGACAAAGCTATAATTGCCAGTGGTTTACGACAATCTAACCCTGCAAAGTTGCAAAATGAAAGAGTGGGCATCGGCCCACTCTTGGTTGAGTTATCGTAATTTCATTATTAACTATAACACAAACATTTCGCAATCGCAAACGTTAGATCTTGCATCGCCTTGTATAGAGCCAATATCGCTAGAATAAGGACAGTTGATTTTGATCTGGCAAACCGTCCAAGCACCCTTGATCATCCATGTATTGAATAATTGTTTTTGATACTTTTCCGCGTTGTTGCAAGTCTTCTTTTGATAGGAACTCGCCGTCTGCACGGGCTTCTACAATCGATTTTGCGACGTTGGTACCAAGACTTGGAATCGCGTTAAACGGTGGAATTAACTGATCACCGTCGATAATAAACTCATCCGCACTCGAGTTATACAGGTCTACTTTCTGGAAGGAGAACCCGCGTGCTAGCATCTCGTTAGCAATTTCAAGAACGGTCAACAAGTTCTTCTCTTTTGTCGAAGCTTCTAAGCCTTTTGCGTTAATTTCTTGCATCTTGGCTTTCGTGGCTTCTTTCCCATTCACCATCGCAGTTAAGTCAAAATCATCAGCACGTACGGTAAAGTACGTTGCGTAGAAAAACAGTGGGTGGTGGACTTTGAAGTAGGCAATCCTTACAGCCATAAGCACATAGGCCGCAGCATGGGCTTTCGGGAACATATATTTGATTTTTTTACACGAATCGATGTACCAATTTGGCACTTTATTCTCGATCATCGCGGCTTCCATATCTTCCGTAAGCCCCTTTCCTTTACGCACCGACTCCATGATCTGGAAGGCAAGGGAACTATCGAGTCCTTGGTAAATCAAGAAAACCATGATGTCATCCCGACAACCGATAACTTCAGCGAGCGAACAGATGTCATTTTTGATGAGCTCTTCTGCGTTCCCCAGCCATACATCGGTTCCGTGAGATAATCCTGAAATTTGCACAAGCTCGGAGAACGTCGTTGGTTTGGTTTGCTCAAGCATTTGTCGTACGAAACGCGTTCCGAATTCAGGGATGCCGAGCGTTCCCGTTTTTGAATCAATATCCGCTGGTTTGACACCAAGTGATTCTGTCGAGCCAAATAATTTCATCACTTCTTTGTCATCCGTCGGAATCGTTTTCGGATCGATACCGCTTAGGTCTTGGAGCATCCGAATCGCGGTCGGGTCATCGTGCCCCAGTATATCGAGTTTCAGCACGTTATCATGAATGGAGTGGAAATCAAAGTGGGTCGTTTTCCATTCGGAATCCGTCGCATCCGCTGGGAACTGAATCGGCGAAAAATCATAGACATCCATGTAATCTGGAATAACAATAATTCCCCCGGGATGCTGACCTGTCGTTCGCTTCACACCCGTACAACCTTGCACGAGGCGATCGACCTCTGCCCCACGTATCGTCATGTTCATATCACGCTCATAGTTCCGCACATAGCCAAATGCCGTCTTCTCAGCGACCGTACCGATCGTCCCAGCACGGTACACATAATCCTCACCAAACAGCTCTTTTGTATAGGCATGGGCTACTGGTTGATATTCCCCAGAAAAGTTCAAATCGATATCTGGCACTTTATCCCCTTTAAAGCCTAGGAAAGTCTCAAAAGGAATATCTTGCCCTTCTTTCGTAAATGCCGTACCACATTCTGGGCACTCCTTATCTGGTAAGTCGAAACCGGAGCCAACCGAACCATCATCGAAAAACTCGGAATGCTTACAGTTAGAACACACGTAATGCGGCGGCAATGGGTTTACTTCCGTAATTTCCGTCATGGTGGCGACGAGCGACGAGCCGACCGATCCACGAGAACCTACGAGGTACCCTTCATTCAGCGATTTTTTCACGAGTTTGTGCGAAATCAAGTAAATAACGGCAAAACCATGCCCGATAATACTTTTCAGTTCTTTTTCTAGGCGAGCTTCGACAATTTCTGGCAGTTCATCGCCATAAATACTGCGCGCCATCGTGTAACTCATATTGCGCACTTCATCTTCTGCGCCCTCAATTTTCGGCGTGTACAAATCGTCTTTGATCGGCTTCAAATTTTCCATCCAGTCGGCAATGAGATTCGAGTTCGTCACAACGATCTCCTTCGCTTTCTCTTCTCCTAAAAAAGCAAATTCGGCGAGCATCTCATCTGTGGAACGGAAGTGTACATCTGGAAGCGTCGCACGATTAAGCGGATTGGCGCCACCTTGCGAGTGAATTAAAATTTTACGATAGATTTTGTCATTGGGGTTCAAATAGTGCACATTTCCAGTTGCGACAACAGGTTTACCGATTTTTTCACCGACTTTGACCAGGTTACCAATGATTTCTTCGAGCGCCTTCTCATCACGAACTAATTCGCGTTCAATGAGTGGCGCATAAACTGGTTTTGGCTGTACTTCGATGAAATCGTAAAACGCAGCAATACGCTCAGCTTCTTCCATTCCTTTTTGCATCATCGCTTCGAAAATTTCACCCTGATTACATGCAGAACCAATAATTAGACCTTCACGCAATTTGTTCAGTTCAGATCTCGGAATTCTTGGAACACGGAAGAAATAATTGATTTGTGACATAGATACAAGCTTGAATAGATTTTTTAGACCGACATCTGTTTTTGCGTAAATGGTGGCATGGAACGGACGGGCGCGTTTATATGCGTCTCCCTCTCCCCTGAAATTATTGAGTTGATCATGAAAATCGATATCGCGCATTTCTTTTGCATCTTTAATCAATTTCCACCCAAGATAAGCTGTCGCCTCTGCATCAAAAATCGCTCGGTGATGCTGTTCTAAAATAATATTGAATTTTTTGGTCAGTGTATTTAGGCGGTGATTTTTAAAATGTGGATAGAGGAAACGTGCCAATTCTAACGTATCAATAACCGAGTTCTCTGCTTTTTCAATACCTACTTTTCCGTAAGCCGTGTTGATGAAGCCCATATCAAATGAGGCATTGTGTGCAATCAGAATCGCATCCGCTGAAAATGCTTTGAAATTCTTTAATACGACTTCAATCGGATCGGAGCCTTTCACCATGTCATCTGTAATTCCTGTCAGGTTGATCGTTGTTGCCGATAATGGGTGACCTGGATCAATAAAGGCTTCGAATTTATCAATGATTTCGCCATCTTTCATTTTGACGCCTGCAAGCTCGATGATTGTATCGTAAACCGCTGATAAGCCAGTAGTCTCCACATCAAATACAACATACGTTGCGTCTTTCAGAGCTGTATGGCGCTCATTGTAAGCAATTGGGACGCCGTCATCGATCAGGTTTGCTTCGATTCCGTACAAAATTTTGACACCGTTTTTCTTTCCAGCACCGTAAGCTTCTGGGAAGGACTGCGCCACTGCGTGATCTGTAATCGCGATTGCTGGATGCCCCAATCTGCGGCCTGTTTCACGAGATCTGCCACAGAAGACGTCGCATCCATTTGACTCATCGGTGTATGCACATGAAGCTCCACCCGTTTTTCCTCCGCCGTATCTAGGCGTTTCACACCGGCAATTTCATTCACATCTTGCGCCATCATGATCAGATCACGGACAAATGTATCCATCTGAACGCTTCCGCGAACGCGCACCCACATCCCTTTTTTCATATTCTGGAACATCGCGGCATCGTCGTTATCACGCGAGAACATTTTTATAATAATCGAGCTTGTGTAATCCGTGATCTTGAATTGCAACAAACTGCGACCACTGCGCAACTCACGAATTTCCGATGCGAAAACATAGCCTTCTACGGTGATCCGGCGCTCCTCGTCATGAATATCTCCAAGAGGCTTGCGTTCCTCATCATCTTTAATTTTATAGCCAATTTGGAACGGTCCAGAAGGTGCCTGTCCACTGCCACCTTCGCCATTCGCCTGTTGCTCCGCCCGTTTTTGCATCACTTGCACAGCCTCAAGCGCCTTCGCCTGATCCTCTTTTTCCTTCGCTTCCACAAAAGCCTTGTAATGCTCCGTTTCTGACTGCTCTAGCAAATTCGTGCGCAACATCATATTTGGAAAACCTTTCTCACGTAAGCTCTCAGCAATCGCTGGCTGAAAACGTTGCGCAATCGTCGTCTGCTCCATCTCATTATGTACACGAACCTCCATGAAATTCGGTGCCACAAAGGTTGGCTTCTGTTCAATGAGTAACTGTCCAATCATCGGTGACTGCTTGGCAAACGGTGTAATGGTATCGTTCCAATAATCGTCTACTAATCGTTCCGTCACGGTTTCGTCTCGCGCATGAATCCGCATTGTCGTCTGCGCAATCTGAGCAAACGCTTGGTTCATCCCAACTCGCATCATTTGAAATAACTCAAACGGCAAAATTTGTGCGACATCCAAGTGAAATTCCCAGATTTTATTCGCTTTATCTACAACCAACTTCTCGATTTTCCCATCTTTCGTAAAATCTTGAAATACGGCATCATTTCCTAATCCAATTTGCTGTAACAAAATTTGGAATCGCTCTTGTTTCTCTGCATCTGTAATAGACAACTCCCGACAACTCCTTTTCGTTTCAAACTTCTTAACAAAAAAAGCGTCTTCCCAGTTTGAAATACAACACCTGACTGTATTTCACTCGTAAGACGGCTCTTCTCTTCACTATTTCTAAACTTATAACTTACACAATCAGACGAAGACGAACCTTTGCCGCCGATTCATCTGATCGGTTAGTTAAAACATTAGGCATTCTCACCTAAAAGGATTGGTAATGTGTTCATCAGCTCTTCCTTACGAACTTCGATCATCTCGCCTGTTTTACGAATCTTCACTTCAACGATCCCCTCAGCAGCCTTCTTACCAACCGTAACACGCATTGGCAAGCCGATGAGATCTGCATCCGCAAATTTCACGCCTGCGCGCTCTGTGCGATCATCTAACAAAACAGAATAGCCCATTTTTTGCAAGGAAGCATACAGTTCTTCTGCAAATGATACTTGCTCTTCACTCTTCATATTTACTGGAATCAAATGAAGGTCAAGCGGACTGATGCTACGATCCCAAACAAGACCGTTTTCATCTGCTTGCTGCTCTGCAATAGCTGAGAGCAAGCGTGAAACACCAATACCGTAACAGCCCATAATAAACGGATTGCTGCGCCCATTTTCATCTAGGAACGTAGCGTCCATCGCCTCACTGTATTTCGTACCCAGTTTAAAGATATGGCCTACTTCAATTCCTTCTGCAAATTTAATTACGCCGTGTCCATCCGGTGAAAGGTCACCTTCTTTAATTAAGCGCAAATCGAAATACGTATGCACATTGAAATCGCGTTTTGGTTGTGCATTAATGATGTGGTACCCTTCTTCATTGGCGCCAATTGCTGCGTTCACAATATCTTGCACATCATTATCGGCAAAAATACGCACATGTTCTGGTACACCGATAGGACCAAGTGAACCAAAACCTGAACCGAGTAATTCGATTGCTTGCTCATTCGTTGCGAGCTCCACTGTTGTAGCCGATAGTGCATTTTTAATTTTAATATCGTTCACTTCATGATCCCCACGAACGAGAACCATGATAATTTCTTCTTCATCAAGCACATAAAGCATCGATTTGATTGTTTTCTCCATTGGCATATCGAAAAATGACACAATATCGGCAATCGATTTCTGATCTGGTGTTTCTACTTTCGTAAGCTCACCTGCTTCTTCATGCGATTTCTTCTCCATATGCATAACTGGTGCCATTTCAACGTTGGCTGCATAATCCGAAGCATCACTGTAAGCAATTGTATCTTCGCCAATATCAGATAACACGATAAATTCTTTCGTCTCGTTTCCACCGATGGAACCCGAATCCGCAATAACCGCGCGGAAATCTAGACCACAACGTGTGAAAATGTTCGAATAAGCTTGGTACATCTTATCGTAAGTTGCATCCAGACTTGCTTCTGTTGCATGGAAGGAATAGGCATCTTTCATAATGAATTCACGACCACGCAATAATCCAAAACGAGGACGCAATTCATCCCGGAACTTCGTTTGAATTTGATACATCGTTAAAGGCAAGCGTTTATATGATTTCACCTCATCGCGTAGTAATGATGTAATAACTTCTTCATGTGTTGGCCCTAATGCAAAATCACGCGCATTGCGATCCTTTAAGCGCATTAATTCTGAACCATAATCTTCCCAACGACCAGACTCTTGCCAAAGCTCTGCTGGTTGTAATGCTGGTAGTAATAATTCAACCGCATCGATTCGATTTAACTCCTCACGAATGATGGTCTCGATTTTTTGTAACGTTAGTTTAGCGAGTGGTAAATAGCTGTAAATGCCACTTGCTGTTTGTCTGATAAAACCTGCGCGCAATAATAACTGATGACTTTTTACCTCTGCATCAGCAGGTACTTCTTTTAATGTTGGAATAAAACTCAATGTTTGACGCATCTTTAACACCCCTATTTTTTTATCTTTAAAATCTAAAGGACAATTACGCCCTCAGATTCTCCCTATTTATTTTAGAAAAAGGCTCGCTGGATATCGTTCCATGTCACTAGTAGCATTAATACCATCAGTAGTGCAAAGCCAATGAAATGCACCATGCCTTCTTTTTTCGGATCGATTGGTTTTCCGCGAATTAATTCGTAGAGGAAGAACAACAAACGTCCGCCGTCTAATGCTGGTAATGGTAATAAATTCACGATTCCTAAGTTAATACTTAGAACTGCCGTCCAATTAAGCAACGTCAAGAAGCCATAGCTCACTACTTCTTGTGTCGAAGTGTAAATTCCCACCGGACCATTTAGCATATTCAGCGAGAAGTCCCCTGTCACCATTTGTCCTAGTACATGTCCGATTTGTGTGATCCAGAACCACGTTTGCGTAAAGCCATACGTTATCTTCGTCAAGAAGGAATCTGAACCTGGTTGCGCGACACCAATTTTTCCAACGCTTGTGCCATCTTGTGCTTTTTCGGCTTTTGGCGTCACATCAATATCTTGTGTTTTGCCATCGCGCTCGATTTTGAAGTCCAATTCTTTATTTGGGCTCTTCTCCACCGTTGAATAAATATCTTGCCATGAGTCTACCGCCTTACCATTGATAGACTTCACCTCATCGCCTTGTTTCAGCCCAGCCTGTTGTGCCGCGCCATTATCCATAACCTGTCCGATTTCAGGATCGTTCGAAGGAACACTCCCCGAAACAAAAGCAAGAATTGTAAAAATAATAATAGCTAAGATAAAGTTGAATAACGGCCCCGCAAAAATAGTCATCGCACGTTTGCCAAGTGATTTGGATTGGAACACACGATCATACGGTGCAATGATCGTTTCTATTTTGCCATCGACAACGATAGCGTCACTCGCGACTTTATAGCGAACAATTTTGTCCTCATCATATTCTTCATAACCTTCGATGAAAAGTTCTTTTTCAAGGTCACTCCCCGATACTTCCAGAGGTTGCACATCTTGATATTGATCTTTTCCATTGATGATAATTTTGGTAACGACTTCATCATCATTTAAAATTAAGCCAACGCGGTAACCCGGTTTAAGCTCAACTACTTCGCCATCCTCGCCCGCCATACGCACGTAGCCACCGATGGGGAGAAGTCTTAATGTATACTGTGTTTCTTTCTTGCGGTAAGCAAATATTTTTGGTCCAAAACCGATCGAAAAATCACGAACTAAAATGCCAGATCTTTTAGCAAATAAGAAATGTCCGAGTTCATGAAAGAAAACGATTAAGCCAAAAACAAATATAAACGCAATAATGGTTGTCATTGTTTCACCTCTATAAAAGTGTCTTCACGTATGCACGTGTTTCCTGATCTACTTGGAAAATTGTCTCCAAATCAGGGTTGGGTGTTACTTCATGGCGATTCATTGCATTTTCAACGAGCGCCTCGATGTCTTGAAAAGCTACCTGCCCATTTAAAAAGCCAGCCACAGCGATCTCATTTGCCGCATTTAAAACGGAAGGCATCGTTCCACCTATTTTACCAGCAGTGTACGCCAATTTCAATGCTGGAAAACGATGAAAGTCCATTTTATCAAAATGAAGTGTGCCGAATTCTGTAATATCAAACGGTTTTTGGAATGAAACACTCGCTCGCTCAGGGTATGTGAGGGCATATTGAATCGGGACGCGCATATCCGGCAAACCGAGCTGGGCAATATGACTACCATCTTTAAACGCTACCATCGAATGGATCACACTTTCACGGTGAACGACCACTTCAATTTGATCATACGCGATGTCAAACAACCAATGTGCCTCGATAACTTCCAAGCCTTTATTGAACATCGTTGCTGAATCGATTGTAATCTTGTTCCCCATCGACCAATTCGGATGCGCCAAAGCTTCCGCAACTGTCACATTTTTCAGCTGTTCGCGCGTCTTATCACGGAAGCTTCCACCAGAAGCCGTCACAATCAACTTATCAATATTCGCGGAATTCTCGCCTTGCAAGCATTGAAAAATCGCAGAATGTTCGCTATCGATAGGAACTAAACGAACACCTTTTTCTTTCGCGGCACGCATGACTAAATGTCCCGCTGTCACAAGTGTTTCTTTATTTGCAATCGCAATTTCTTTCCCCGCTGCAATCGCATCAAGCGTTGGTTGTAAGCCCACACTTCCCATCACAGCATTAATTAAAATATCGCCATGACTGTATGTCGCAACTTCTTGCAAACCTAGCGCACCATAATATACTTTAATTGTTGGGAATTCTAGTTTTAATTTTTCATAATCACGACGATGCTCTACCGAAACAATTTCCGGTTTAAACTCCCGAATAACCTGCATTCCTAGTTTCATATTCCGTCCAAACGAAAGCGCGGCAACTTGAAATAATTCAGGGTGTTCTTTCACAATCGCAAGCGTTTGGCTTCCAACCGAACCCGTTGCGCCTAGTAAATTAATTTTTCTCATCAGTACACCTCTATTTTATAAAATTTGAAGTATATGTAGTAATGGCAAAAGAAGTGGTAACACAAATAACAAATTATCAAATCGATCTAAAACCCCGCCATGACCGGGAAGTAATTTCCCAGAATCCTTTACGCCATAATAACGTTTTAACGCGGATTCCACTAAATCCCCCAACTGGCCAAAGATGGATAGTATCGCGATCAATAACGCAATAACGAGCGGATTTCCATCTAGCCCTATATATAAATAATACCCGCCAGCGATTAAAACAGCAAATACAATACCGCCAACAAATCCTTCTACAGTTTTATTTGGACTGACGTTTGGCGCCAATTTATGCTTCCCAAGCGCACGTCCCACAAAGTAAGCCATTGTATCCGTCACCCAAACAATCAGAAGCGCAAAAATAACATATTCGAGCCCTTCATTTCGTGTCTCCGCCAAATAATGAAAGCCAAACCCCGTATAAAACGCCGCCAGAATTCCAATTCCTACTTGATCAAAATGATAGCGATTTTTTGAAAATACTGTGTAAGAAAGCAGTAGCGCCATACATACAAAGGTAATCTCCATTTGTCTAATACTGTATTCTTCCAGCCATTCTAAAAAACGTGTCGGCGCTGCAATCGAGAGCGTCAACACAAGTGTGATAATACCGTTAACTGAAAACAAACTTTGCTTTGTCATCACTAATATTTCGTATAATGCGATCGCTGCGAGTAACATACTCAGCAGTTCAAATGGCAATTTCCCGTAGATCACAAACGGCAAGAACACCGCTAGACCAACAATTGCTGTAATAATTCTCGTTTTCACAATATATCCCCCTATAAGCCCCCGAAACGTCTCGAACGATTCTGGTACTCCACAACTGCTTGCTTGAAATCATCTTCCGAAAAATCTGGCCAATGCGTCTCTGTAAAATAAAACTCGCTGTATGCCAACTGCCACAGCATAAAATTACTAAGTCGCAATTCACCACTCGTGCGAATGAGTAAATCTGGATCCGTAAGCCCTGCACTCATCAAATGCTTCGTCAAACGCTCCTCTGTCAAATCCTCAGCAGTAAGTCCAGCGTCCAACAACTCACGCATCGCAACTTGAGTCGCTGTCACAATCTCAGCCCGTGAACCATAGTTTAACGCAAAATTAAGAACAAGTCCTGTATTATCCTTCGTTGCCTCAATCGCGCGTTCTACAGCATCCAGTGTGTGCTTTGGCAACTCTTCTTTGTACCCCATCACATTTACACGCACGTTCTCTTCCATCAATTCTGGAATAAACGTATCAAAAAACTCACCTGGCAACTTCATCAGGAAATCAACCTCGTCGTTTGGCCGCTTCCAATTCTCCGTAGAAAAAGCATAAAGCGTTAAAATATCAATTCCAAGCGAGTTCGCATAACGGGTCATCCGCTTGACGACTTGCATTCCTTCACGATGCCCAGCAACCCGAGGTAAAAAACGTTTTTTCGCCCACCTGCCATTACCATCCATAATAATCGCCACGTGAGCCGGCAAAGGAAGCTCCACTGAAATTTCACTATTTATCGTATTCTCATCTTGACGAAATATCTTCTTAAACATGTTCTTTCCTCCAATAGAATTACCAAGAGTCGGCACGTCTATACCTATAATAACAAAAATAACAGAAATTATGTACTATAACTTGCTCAGTCTAGATTAGAAATTGGTGAGACGATCCACTTTTTTTTAAAATTTCGCGTGCCAAGAAAGGAGAGAGGCACCTCCTTACAAGGAAATGCCCCCTTCTTGTCGAGAAGCTTTTGTAAGAAACTTACTTTGCTGAGTTAGAGTCTCCTTTATATATTAGGACGAAGATAGCATGTAATCAGCAAGTAACTCTCACAAACTTGTCCTAAAAAATAAACCAAGAGACTATCTTCCTCTCAATAAGCTTTTACTGGTTAGCTCCGTTTTTCATGCTATACTTCCATTATCTCGTCTTCTTTTTGCTTGGCGATTTCATCTAATTTTTTAATGCTCGCATCTGTTAGCTTTTGAACATCTTCTGTGAAGTTGCGCAAGTCGTCTTCTGTAATATCACCAGACTTCTCTAGCTTCTTCAAATCGTCATTCGCATCACGGCGCACGTTACGTACCGCTACCTTTGCGTCTTCTGCTTCTTTTTTCACTTCTTTAACTAGCTCTTTACGGCGTTCTTCTGTTAATTGCGGAATCGCGATACGTATTACTTCACCGTCGTTATTTGGCATAATACCAAGATCTGCTTTTAAAATCGCTTTTTCGATATCACCCAGTGCTGTTTTATCATATGGTGAAATCATTAGTAAGCGCGCTTCTGGAACACTCACAGCAGCTAATTGATTAATCGGTGTTGGAGCACCGTAATACTCGACAGATACGCGATCAAGTAGGGATGCATTGGCACGACCAGCACGAATCGATCCTAATTGATGTTGTAACGCTTGCTCCGATTTTGTCATTTTCTCTTTTGCTAAGGCTAAAACTTCTTTACTCATGTTATTTCCTCCCTCTTATCGTTGTCCCAATTTTCTCGCCTAAAATAACGCGTTTGATATTGTTTTCTGTTTCTTCAAACGAAAAGACGACAAGTGGGATATCGTTGTCCATGCTTAAGGATGACGCCGTTGTATCCATAACTTGCAAATTATCTTTAATCACATCCAGATAGGATAACTCATCGTATTTCACAGCTGTATCATCCAATTTAGGATCGGCGCTGTAAACCCCGTCCACATTATTTTTAGCCATTAAAATGACTTCCGCTTCGATTTCCGCTGCACGTAGCGCTGCCGTTGTATCCGTTGAAAAATAAGGATTACCAGTTCCAGCTGCAAAAATGACTACACGCCCTTTTTCTAAATGACGAATGGCTTTACGTCTAATATATGGCTCAGCAATTTGGCGCATATCGATGGAAGTTTGAACACGTGTAGCCACGCCAACGTTTTCCAGTGAATCTTGTAGTGACAAGGAGTTCATAACAGTCGCGAGCATACCCATGTAATCAGCCGCTGCGCGATCCATTCCCATTTCACTACCTAGCTTACCACGCCAAATATTGCCGCCACCGACAACAATAGCAACCTCGACACCAAGTTCTACAACTTCTTTCACTTGTTGCGAGATGGAGTTCACGACGCGCGGGTTAATCCCAAACCCTTCCGTTCCTGCTAAAGCTTCACCACTAAGTTTCAATACTACTCGTTTATATTCTGGGGTATCCATATTGACCTCCATCTACTTTCTATTTGGCTCATTCCTAACACTCGGAATAATTCCATCATAATCTATAATACTAAAAAAAAGCCCGCAACAAAAGCATTTTCATACAAATTTCAAAAATATTATTTTCCTTTCCTTTTCAGACTACTAATTATTGTTAACTTATCGTATAATAAAAAGCAGAAATAAGGGGGAGAAATTGACATGAACACGATTAAGATTTGGCAAACCTTGAGGACTTCTTTGTTTTATACCCGTTTTAACTCATGGTACTACATAAAATTTGTATTTGTTTTACAAGCACTGATTCTTTTACTTGCGTTTCCGTTTTTTGGCTTTGTTTTTCCACTTCATGACAACATCGCTCGGCTACGATAGTATTACCGATCAGAATATTTTAGATTTTTTACGGAATCCGCTTGGGTTACTATTCGCTGTTATTTTTGGATTGTTAGCTTTGTTTTTTATATACATTGAATTATCTGTTTTAATTCTTATCACCTACTACCATCAGCAACAGATTCCATTCACGATTCAAATGATTCTGCGCAAAATCTTGCGGCAATCGAAATATTTGTTGTCTTATCAATTTATTATTTTCCTGTTATATTTCGTATTGATTGTACCAATTGCAGGGATGGGATTGCATTCTGAATTAACTGACGGGATCTACATTCCCAATTTTATCGTGAACGAGTTATTGAAATCCACATCGGGTGCGATTCTTTATTTTAGTTTCATCGCCGTCGTGATTTACATTAATATCCGACTATTATTCTCGCTGGCGATTTTTCTCACTGGAGAATGCACGATTTTCCAAGCAATTAAGCGTAGCTGGGTCATAACTCGCTGGCAAACGTGGCGTATAGTAACAATTTTCGTTTTGATGTCGCTTGTAGCCACTGCCCTGATTTTCATCGCCTTTTTGATTTTCCTATTTCCGACTATTTTAACAGAACAACTATGGGCGCCCGCAGCTCCAGTCGTTGCAGGAATTTCGTTGACACTGAGCCAAATATTCTTTATTGTCGCTTTCACAATCGTTCCTATTTACGTCGCACATGCTATCAATTTTATGTTTCTAACACGTGAAAATAGCATCATTCCCCGCTCGCAAAATAGAATCGTGAAGAAGCCACATCGGAAGTCTTTTTATATCGTTATCATCGCTGGAATCGTAGCTCTCATAACGATTAATGGCGTTTATTTGACCGAAGTCACGTACAGCGATAATACGCAAATAATCGCCCATCGCGGACTGAAAAGTGCAGGCGTTGAGAACTCACTGGAGTCCCTTCACGGTGCAGCGAAAATCGGTGTTGATTTTGTCGAAATGGATATCCTCGAAACAAAAGATCATCAGTTCGTCGTGTTTCACGATACCAATCTCAGACGTTTAGCTGGCATAAACCGCAACGTACGCGATATGACCCTGGCCGAACTTGAAAAAGTAACGATTCGTCAAGATGGCTTTACTTCAAAGATTCCATCATTAGATACGTATATTGAACATGCGAAAAAATGGAACGTGAATCTGAATATCGAGATTAAGACACACGGCGGTGAATCAAAAGATTTCCTTGCAAATTTTGAGAAGACAGTTCAAAAACATGGCGTGGAGAACAATTATATTTATCAGTCACTGGATCGTAATATTGTCGAAACCATTAAGAAACGCTATCCAGCGATGCGCGTCGGTTTTATTGTCCCGCTTAATTTCGGAAATCTGGTTAATATTGATGCAGATTTTATCGTTATTGAGGAATTCTCCTTTAGCTCTAGCATGCAGAGACAGGCCCGTGAGCGTAATATGGACTTATTGGTGTGGACAATCACGACGCCAGAAGCAGCGCGTAAATACATGCTTGCAGACGTCGACGGGATCATTACAGAAATCCCAGAAGAAGCTATGAAGGTACAAAATGATTTGCGAAATGATCAAGCAGTTAGCACGAAATTATCGGATGCGATTGATTTGTTGACTGGAAATTAGAATAGAAGCGAGATATGATGGATTCTCATTGTATCTCGTCTTTTTATGTAGAGTCGAAAAATGCCCCACAATTGTCCCATAAAACTTTTTATTTATATGTATTTAGAGATTTATAAAAATCAAAAACCGCTATTCAACGCGAATAGCGGCCCATCTAAATCACGCAAAACATGACTTATTTCTTCACTTGGTTCATAACTTCCTCAACAAAGTTATCTTCTTTTTTCTCTAACCCTTCGCCGACTTCAAAGCGAACGAATGATTTGATTGTAGCGCCTTTTTCTTTCACGAATTGGCCTACAGTTACGTCTGGATTTTTAACAAACGGTTGGTCTTCTAGGCTAATTTCGCTAAGGTATTTCGTTAAGCGACCTTCCACCATTTTCTCAACGATATTAGCTGGTTTACCTTCGTTAAGCGCTTGTTCTGTAAGAATTTTTCTTTCGTGCGCAATTTCGTCTTGAGAAACGTCATTACGTGAAATGTATTTAGGATTGATCGCAGCAACGTGCATCGCAACGTCTTTCGCAATCGCGTCATCAGATGTTCCTTCAAGAACAACTAACACACCAATACGTCCGCCCATGTGGATGTATTCGCCAAACGCGTGATCGGCAACTTTTTCTTTTACTTCAAAGCGACGAAGTGAGATTCTTTCACCGATTTTTTGGATAGCTTCGTTAATGTAATCTTGCAAACTTTGACCATTTGGCATTTCTGTTTTTAATGCTTCGTCTAAATTATCTGGACGAACCGTTAAAATTTGATTGGAAATATCTTTTACTAATTGAATGAATTGGTCATTTTTAGCAACGAAATCTGTTTCTGCATTGATTTCAAGTACTACAGCATGCTTATCATTGCTGACAACACTTGTCATACCTTCTGTAGCGATACGATCAGATTTTTTAGCAGCTTTCGCGATACCTTTTTCACGTAGGTAGTCGATTGCTTGATCCATATCTCCATCTACTTCTACTAATGCTTTTTTACAATCCATCATACCTGCACCAGTTTTTTCGCGCAGTTCTTTTACCATTTGAGCTGTAACGTTAGCCATTTACAATTCCTCCTAATATAAAAATCTTTGAAAAAAGGTGATAAGAGATTGCCACTTATCACCTTGTTAGTTTTAAATCGTTTTTATGCTTCTGTAGTTGGTTCTTCCGCAACAGGAGCCGGAGCTGCTGCAACAGTTTCTTCAGCAACTGGAGCTTTTACTTCTTCTACAGGAACTTCTTGCTCTTCACCTTGGTTTACTTCGATGATAGCATCCGCCATTCTAGCAGTCAAAAGTTTAACCGCACGGATAGCATCGTCATTTGCAGGGATTACGTAATCAATTTCATCTGGATCACAGTTTGTATCTACAATACCGATGATCGGGATGTGTAATTTACGAGCTTCTGCAACAGCAATACGTTCTTTACGAGGGTCAACGATGAACAAAGCATCAGGAAGACCTTTCATATCTTTAATACCGCCTAGGAATCTTTCTAATTTCTCTTGTTCTTTCTTAAGTAGAACAACTTCTTTTTTAGGAAGGACTTCGAAAGTACCGTCTTCTTCCATTTTTTCGATTTTCTTAAGATGTTTAATACGTTTTTGGATTGTTTCAAAGTTTGTCAATGTTCCACCTAACCAACGATGGTTAACGAAGTATTGACCTGAACGAATCGCTTCATCACGAACGGAATCTTGCGCTTGTTTCTTAGTTCCTACAAAAAGGATTGTTCCACCGTCAGCAGAGATTTCTTTCATGAAATTGAAAGCTTCGTCTACTTTCTTGACAGTTTTTTGTAAATCGATAATGTAGATACCATTTCTTTCTGTGAAGATATATTTCTTCATTTTTGGGTTCCAACGGCGTGTTTGATGACCGAAATGTACCCCAGCTTCTAACAATTGTTTCATTGAAATAACAGGCATGTTATTCCCTCCTATTGGTTTTATTTTTGCGGATTCTTCCGCCCTCCGCATGTATCAACCAGCCAAAGACTTGCATGCAAGCACCTTTTGTTCTGTCCACCATGCGTGTGTGATTTAACACTGTTTTCTATAATAGCACACAAACGCGGCTATGACAAGCATTCTCTCTTTTATTTCCCCTATAAAAGGCTATCGCCATCAAAATGCAGATTTTCCCCGTTAAGAGCTAAAATAGTTAAAAACAAAAGATATTCACCCCGCTAGGGAGAATATCTTCTGTTTTTATTTATTCAGGGGTCGCAGTGTACTAGTAAGTGTTGTTCTTTCGTATCAAAATGAAAGTTAATCTGCTCATGTTTACATCTAGCTCGTCTTTTCACCGTAACTGACCTACTGCTTTTTCCAAATACACGATATTCCAAACACAGATAGCATTAATAATAATATGGAGTGCACTGGCATGTTACAGCTACTCTTGAGTGCCAAAGAATACAGCCCGAGCGAGTGCATTTGTTAATACTCCTTTGTTAAGCCGCGTTGTATACGGCTACGTAATCTAGCAAAAAGTAGTCTTCTCTACCTGCGCCATTTTATTTTGATGAGTGTAAGATCCTAGCTTTCCCGTTATTATTGCGCTGGGAATTAGTATTCACTTTTACACGCAAAACATTTTCTGATTATATTTATAGAAGAAACTCATTTTCTGGTTCTAATCGATAGAGCTTTGCATCCGCTAAATCTCGCAAGTGAGACGCATACAGATCGCTGACAAATCAGTACATCGTCACTCCTTTAACGGATCCGCAATGCGAGGAAGTGATGTAACACCAACCTGTACTCGCATCCAGCCAAAGAAGAGGTGCTTCCATCAAGTAACAGTTCTATTAAGGTTGTGCTAGAACAGTTAGATTTTGCTCATCTAACTGGTTATCCTTTGCATCAAATACCGTTAAAACCACCGTATCTTTCGCTCCAATTGTAGTAGCCCCTACATAGTAACTGAAGGTACCACTATGGAATGTACCGCCCCACGAAATGACCTTTCCATTCACTGTCAAACGCGCTTTCGTTGCGTCACCAGTATAATTTCCCGTAATCGTGACATTTCCAGTTGTATAATGATGTGCTTTGATTGATCCTTGTGTATTAGCAACCGTTCGTACTGTTTGACGACCTAGTTCTTTGCCTGAAGCATCAAATGCTATCAATACCACGGTATCTCCTTCTTTAATCCTACCAGTAGGTATAAAGTATGTGAAATTCCCATTCGCAAAAGTACCACCAGTGGAAACTCTAGTCCCCTGCACGAATAGTTCGGCTCTTGCCACAGTTCCTGTATAACTACCTGTGATATTTGTTGCGCCAACAGTATAATCGTTTGGCGTGATAGCACCTTGTGAAATAGCTGAAGCCACAGTTACTGTCTTATTATCTAAAACACCATTGTTAGCATCTAAGGCTTGCAGGACAACAACGTCATTAGTCTTAATACCTAGGTTACCAACAAAGAACTTGAAACTGCCATTTTCGAAGCTTCCCCCAACACTTACAGAAGCACCATTGATAAGAGCCCGGGCACGCACCACATCATCGGAATAGGTACCAGTAATATTCGTATCACTCACGATAAATTTATTAGGGTTAATAGCTCCCACTGTTTGTAAACCTGTAACCGTTACAGATGCAATATTGGATGTAACGCCATTCAGGGCTGATTGTGCTGTTACAGCTGTTCCCACTACTTGCGCTGGGATTTTGATATTGTAATCTCCGTTTAAGTCCGCCTTTCCTGTTCCGATAACAGTAGAGCCTTTTTTAATTTGTACCGTAGAGGACGGTTCAGCAGTTCCTGTTACATTAGTAGAAGCCGAGGTTACACTGTTGATTGTGATAGCTTTCATCGTGCCGTAGTAATTTTGCAAGCTGTAATCTTTGGAGTCTATCACTGTTCCACCGCCGTTAGGTAACGTTGAAAGGGTAAATCGGTATTTATCCCCAGGACGCGATAAATTACCAGTAACAGGAGTCGCAAGGAATACACGCATACTGATCCCGCTATTTATTTTTGCAGAGTCTACACTAACCCATTCGTTTTTTGCAGGGTTGTATATTTCTTGTGTTAAATAAAAGCTGTGAGATTGAGAGGTATATCTTACGTAAATTTGTCCACGAGCTCCACTATCAAAAGCTATTTCAGAGATCACCCCAATACTTCCTTGTTCAGCTGTTGCAGCACTAACCTTTTCCTCTGATAAAAGGTCAGGATTAAACACGGCAAAAAGGGATGTACCAATACAAAACGTTGCAATAAATAATTTTTTCATTGTTCAAAAATTCCTCCATGTAGTTTTAATAAGAGATACCGATTCACGAATAGTGTGTAGCTAATGTGTCTCATTCTTCTGCTCACTAAAAATTTATTTGGTTTGCTCTTTATTTACTAATGCTGTGACACAAGTTGTTTCAAACTAGTTTGGTATTTTGTTTAGCGCTTTTTCTCTTTGAGCAGCAGTTAAACTAATGTAGTATAATACGGAAATTCAATCAGTAGAATAAAACAACATATTTTTTTCAGGAAAGCCTCCTTTTGCAACTTTTTTAGTAAAAGAAATTACATAACCGTCCATACTATATGCTACACGTAGTTCAGAATCAATATCTTTTTCAAAAAAAAGAGGGATTTACAGCAAGGTGAAGTGATTTGTCTACGGAATATTCACAAAAATAGAGAGTAATAAGTCGGTACTGGTCCTCCAAATTATTGGGTAGGTCATATTCGCCAGCATATGTCACATCATTAGCTTTGTGGATAATTTTTTACGGTATCACTTTCGAAGCGGCGAAAATCTTCGAGTAAGCAGATCATAGATTGGTGGTGCCCAAATGATACATAGTACAAAGAGTGAAAATGTAAATATATGGTATCCCTCTTATGTTCCAGCCTCACCTATATAATTCTGTTGAGATGTGTTATTGTTTTGCCGTCCAGCTCGATCGGTGTCACTTGCTGTGATCGCTCCCTACATATTAAGAGTACTCACTGTTTTACGATCCAATTCTCGACCAGTTGAATCCAAGGCAATTAAGAGTACCTTATCTCCCAGAATAATGTCTCCTCCACGAACGAAATACATGAACGTACCATTCGGGTTGAATGTTCCACCATGAGAAACCGTGCGTTCGTTTACAACCAATCGGATTTGTGTCACATCACCTGTATAGGATCCTGTAATATTGGTGTTACCTTGTGCCAAATGAAACGGATCTGGCGTTATCGTTCCTTGAGTGGCAATCACCTGTACCGTTTGACTGTCTAATTCTTGACCATCTGCGCTGTAGGCGGTAAGGGTGACATTATCGCCTAAATTAATCGTACCTGCACGAACAAAATAGCTGAAGTTTCCATCAGCAAAAGTTCCGCCTGTTGAAACAACATCACCATTTACAATTAAACGAGCTCGGGCGACGCTTCCTGTGTATGTTCCTGTAATAGTGGAATTTGAATTCAACACTTGGAATATTTCTGGATCAATGGTTCCAATGATAGCTATCAGCATAACTTTCTGTCTATCTAATTCTCGACCATCCTCATCAAAGGCAGTTAATACTACATCATCCCCAACCTCAATGACACCTGCAGGGACATAGTAGTTGAAAGTTCCATTTTCAAAGTCACCCCCTCGAGAAACAGATTTCCCATTAACTGTCAATCTAGCCTGAACCACGTCGCCCGTATACGTTCCAGCAATGGTAGAATTTGAGTTTACCACTGGGAATTCATTTGGCGTAATGGTACCTTGTGTGCCTGTAATGGATACCGTTTGCCAATCTAATTCTACATTATTCACATCAAAAGCAGTTATCACTACACTATCCCCAACTCCTATTGTGCCTGCAGGTACATAGTATCTGAAACGTCCATCTTCAAATGTACCACCCCATGAAATGACATCTCCATTTACACTGAGGCGAGCCCGTACCACATCTCCAGTATATGTTCCAGTGATATCCCTATCCCCAGATCTAAATGCATCTGGACTAATAGTTCCTTCTGTGCCTATAATCACTACAACTTGCCGGTCAAGCTCGTTGTGATCCTCATCATATGCTACGAGTACAACCTCGTCAAGAGCTGTAATATTGGCGTTTCTTGCAAAGTAGGTAAAGCTACCATTCGTAAATGTACCACCCCACGAAACAGAATGGTTATTGACTAATAAATTAGCACGAACGACATCTCCTGTATAGACTCCTGTAATATACATATCGTTGGTACGATAAGGAACTGGCGAAATTGTTCCCACTGTTGGAGCTTTCATAACTACTGTGGAAGCTATATTCGACAAAATACCATTGTGTTCTGCTTGAGCAGTTACTGTAATTCCTGCTAGTTGAGTAGGGATCGTGATCATGTAATTTCCTTGGTCATCTGCCGAACCTGTTCCAATAATTGCTGATCCACTCAGAATAGTCACGGTAGATTCAGGCTCAGCAGTGCCTGTAACACTGTTGGAATTTGTCATCAAGGAATGGATTGTAGTGTCTGCAATTGTGGCCACTTGCACGATTACAGTAGCAGTATTCGATACCACGTTTCCCGAGCTAGCTGTAGCCGAGATAATGCTATCTTTCAGTTGAGGTACAATTGTAATGTCATATCTACCATCAGTACTGTCAGCAAGCCCTGTTCCAATTGTTGTGGAGCCATTTCTAATAGTCACGGTAGATTCAGGTTCAGCAGTCCCCGTTACGTTAGTAGTGATGGTTGTCAAATCATCCATCAACGTTTTTGCAATAGGTGAGAATTGTGCAAAGTTTCCTCCTATTATTTTACCTATTTCATTAGATTTAAAATCTTGTTGGAAAGAAGCATTGTTCGAAATCAGATTTGTTTGTTGTGTATCACTGTTACCGATAAGCGTGAAGCTAGTGGTTAGTGGACCGCTATAAGTAGTTATTGGAGCGACCGAAAAATCCGATGCTCCTTGTTCCCACATTTGAAGTCCTTCTGAAGATGCAATACTCACAACTGTACTATCGGATGAAACTCCAAGTGGTGTCCCCGCTGCATTATAATTGGTAATCGAAAAATTAGAGCCTTCTTCTAAATTTAGTTTCCCAGAAGTCCCAACTGTACTCAAGGTACTATTGGAGCTTATTTCAAACGAAGAACCAGATTTTGCAGTAATATTCGGCCCTCCTGTAGTGTAACTACCAATTGCTCCGTTAGTCCTATTACCTCCAGTAATAGTCATATCACTTCCACTGTTCAAGGTTATAGTAGAATCACTACCATATATCGCTATATCTCCCGATTTTATGGTGATAGAGCCATTATTAATGAGTGATTGATTATCTTGCTCTTGATAAATCCCTACACCTTGTGAAGAAATATATATTTCTGCATTCTCCGATACCGTTAATTGATTTACTTGAAGGGCTGTCTCCGTAGTACCAGCATGATCAATATTATGGATTTCCATAAAGGCATCTTCTTGAATATTTATAGTATTGACTCTACCAATACCTGTATTGCTTATAAAGAACTCTGCAAAAGTAACTTCGCCAACACCATCAAATAGTGGTCCTTCAGCAGTTACATCTTGTATAGTGACAGTGCCTAATGATTGCTCAGAATCTATACTAGTAATAAGACTTGATGAAGTATTATTAATGTCTATATTTATTAATGTGAGATTACTATCAGTCTGCATGGTAAGATTGTAGCCATTAGAAAAAAAGGCTGTACATATTTCCTGTAATTGATTTAGTCCCCACAACCGTTTCAGTACCTTGAAGCGTGATATCATTAACTAAACTGATGTCCGATACAGCAGGGTCACTTAGAGCGCCTTGGAGTTCTTCCCAGGTACTGACTTCCACCGTATTTTCGAGCAAAGCTATGTCGTTACTTTGCTTGTTGTCGCGAGAGGTTTTAAATTGCTCCTTCGCTTCGTAATAGTTAGTTCTCCCCTCTTCTGCACTTGCGCTTATAGTTTGCCCAGATAGTATTACTTGGCTTGTAATAAGAGCTATCGCTAAACTAAAGATGCTTCCTTTTTTCAATAAATAACTTTTACCCATAAACAATTAAGCCTCCTTTGTTGATGAAATTCCCAAAAATTAAATAGCTACTGAGATTACATTTTCACCACCTCCACTGTTATAAATTCCTTCAAAACATCAATTACAAATGATATGAAAACGATCTCTTCTACCAGCCGGCACCTTACCAGCTGGTTGTTCTGATAATCCCTTCTTGAATATGTAATGCTTCCTGGTTGTTTCCAATCTGCCATTTTTCCACTTCATTTTTCTCGTTAGAATCGCCTGTTTTCTGTTGATAAGAGCTGCGAATTCCAACGCTGTGTACAAAAGAGAAAAGTTGTATAAGTAGCCACCTAATATTTTCCGTTTGTAGGATTTCAACAGATAAGGCATAAATATTTATGTTACATTACTAAATGATATCTGTTGCCTATATATTATGCAAGGAACATAAATGAAAAAAACGGAAAAATTTGAGATTAGATGGTTTTGTTCATTCAATATTCAAAAATAAACTGCAACATCTTATTTTTAGGGATATTACCCGATGCCCATCAACACGATACATACAACTATTTCTAAGTTCAAATTATGGTCAACGTCATTGTTTCTCGCCAGCCACCTCAAAAATTAGGGACAGCCGCGGACTTTCATCAACAGATTCGCAACTGCGCTTATTTTTTAGTACCTTGCCTTTAATTTAATACTATGCTGTGAAAAAAATCGTGATTCTGCCGATTACCAAAAAAAAAAGAGCCAAAAACGACTGTTTTTGGCTCTTTTAGAGAATCGTTCGTTATCGAATTTCCACTGCGCGCTCAGTACCCCTCTTCTATGGGAAATTTCATTCCGTTGATACTCTGAGACCTATTTTATCAAGATTTGTTATCGTTATTGAAAAACCTGTAGCGATTTTTTTTTTGACCTGAGGATGATCTAATTGTTAAGGTGTGAATGTTTTCAGGTATACCATCGACTCTAAATTTACCAGCAACACTATCTATCCAGCTAAAAGTATAACCAGTCCCATTAATTAAGACACCTGGAGCTACAGATGAATTAATTAGAAAATCTAGACGCCCGTCTTTACTCCTTACAATATTTTTAGCTGTAAGTACATTTTCATCAAGGTTTAATGAGAGACCTAGTAACTCTCGGTCAGCTTCATTAGTCGCATCCAATGAACGACCAAGCCCTTGGTTGTGGGCGTTAATTCTTTTTATTGCCCCTGGGCCAGAAAGAGCTGTTCCTGCCATATCACCAAGTGGTTGGTGATTAAGAATTCTGTTAGCTCTAATATCAAGGTATTCTAATTTCCGCAGAGAAGTAATTGGCATCATTCCATCTGTATCAATGCGGTTATTGTCAACATTAAGCTTCTCAAGGTTAACAGTGAATTCAAGCCCCTTTAAATTTGAAATATCCGCATTTGTAGCGGTTAAGTCAGTTAAATTCTCCAATTCCTCCGTTGTTATAGGCACATCAATATTTGAATCACCAGTTAATTTAAGTGCGACTGCTTTTGCTAAATTTTTGTCTGGGAAAAAATCACTGATTTTTCTCTCCAGGTCGGGAGATTCTAACGTGGATACTGTGATTCGATCACTTGATCCAAGCTGATTTCCAGCTTTGTCATGTGCACTTACCGTGTAGGTATAATCTGTACTATGATCCAGTTCAAGATGAGTAAATGTCAATGTTTCACCATCTTTTCTTCCTACTTCTTCTCCTCCTCGTTTAATGATGTGGTGAGCCACATTGGAATTTTCCTCCGATGCGTCCCATGCCAACGAAATCTCGTTATGTGTGACGTTCGTTGCTCTTAGATTTCTCGGATCCTCTGGTCTAACTATCTTTTCTGGTTCCAGACTCCAAAGTTGCGCATTTAGTATGTTGTCGGAATGATATACCTGAAGATTGGTGCCATTCGTTGGGTCTTCGTTATATACTGTCAATGCTTTACTCGGATCTTTCAGATTCCACAAGAGGTACCTATCGATGTATTTCTCTATTTTCCAATAACCTTCCATCCCTGTTTTTTCAGCGTCTTCCACGATAACATTGTCGGCATGTGCACTATCCCAAGCCATCACTTTGTTAGTATCTATCCCCACGCGTGATGCTCTATCCATATTTAATTTGTCGTTGGCTATATATATTCTGTACGCGGCTAATGCTGCAACAAATTCGAAACGCCAAAGCTGATCGTCGGAACCAATATAATTCATGATATCAACGTTGTCTGTCGCTTCCCTATTTGCCGCTTTCGTTTCATCCAGATTGCTTCTTATGGAATACGAACCATCTGCAATTGGATTGCTGATAATCGGATGTATCTCCCATTTTTGAGCGTCCCCTCCGTGGGAAGGCTGTACAGTGATGTCTGCTCCATTTTCTGGGAGTCCTCGATGAAAATCAAGGGCCATATTTGGTTCCGCAAGATTCCTCAGTATATATTTACCGGAGCTGTTGTCTATTTTCCAATAACCAACATCCCCTGTTCGTTCCGCTTCATACACTTGAACATCTTGATTATTGTTTACTAATATATAATTGGGATCTTGCACGCTGTGTATCCTATACGTATTATTGTATTCGGGGTGATATACCAACTTCCACTTTTGATTCGCACCCCCATGATAGTTCCATACATTGACATTACCGTAGGGTTCTACTTTATTTACATCAGCGACAAAAAAGGAATTACTACCTGTGCTCAAAGTATATTCGCCATCTTCGAGGGGGTGCTCATTGATGAATTCTAATGTCCATTTTTGCGCCACGGAATTGTTTGGTGGATATACCTGTACATTGCTCCCCTCTAAATCCAGCACATAATTCTTATTCGCGGGATCATTATTTTTTAGATTTGTCAGTGTACAAGAGTTATCTGCCCCTATATCTATTTTCCACCAACCATCGTCACCGGTGTCTTTATCTGGATATACCATCACATTCAGGCTGCCCTGCACACTACTATCCCAGGCCATCACTAAATTAGGATTTTGAACATTGAATATTCTGTAAGCATTTTTCTCTGCGTTATAATCCAGACGCCATCGCTGAAAATTCGTACCGTAATATTTATCCGTAGTCACATTTCCTTTCAGTTCGTCTTTTTGTAATGTTACAGCGTCATCAGGATTACTATCGGGTCTAATAATAAATTCACCGGATGCCTTTAATAGATCTACAATTTGGTGAACGTTTCCAGAAAAGCGGTTATCACTCGATATCCATGGCATCACCCACTTACCAGGCTTGAACCAGATTAGTTGGTTATCTCTATAGATGCCGTCTTCTTTTTTTATGGTTGTTTGTGGAGTGATACTATTCCGATCAAGTAGCTTAACTTCAGTGGCAACCCCTACTATGCCCTTTGGCAACTTGACCACTTGATTTTTCGCCGTGTAATCTAGGTTATTATTCGAATTAATCATGTTCTTCAGAGGACTAAGATCACGGATATGGTTCTCATCTAAACGTAGCTGTTTTAATTGTTTCAAATCTTTTAGAGGACTAAGGTCTTCGATTTCATTGTGATTCAAAAATAAAGATTCTAACTCGCTACAATCCTTCAACGGACTGATATCATGGATATCGTTATTATTATCCAAACTTAGCTGTTTTAATTGTTTCAAATCTTTTAGGGGGCTAAGGTCTTCGATTTCATTGTGATCCAAAAATAAGGATTCTAACTTGCTACAATCCTTTAACGGACTGATATCCATATATTCCTCTTCACTGACTTGACTATTCAGGCTTAGCGTTGTTAATGCTTTCAATTTTTTCAGTGGCTGGAGATTTAGCGCCTCTTCATCTAGCGTATCATTACCGTCCAGTGATAGGTCCTTTAACTGATCCAAAGCTTGGAGCCAATCCAGATTTCTGATGGCATTGTTTTTTAGACTTAAACGTGTCAGGCCTTTCAAATGAGCCAGAGGGTAAAGCTCGAGGATACTGTTTCTATCCAGTTCTAATGCTTCTATCCCTCTTAAATACTCCATTCCGTTGAGATCTGTTATGTTCTGGTTGCTTGCAGTGAATAGATTACCTGGTTGGTTACCTCGAAAATTTGCTAACTGTTCCCTTGTTACTTCCGTATCAACCGTAAGATTCATGGCTTGTGCCACGGATTTTGCTAAATTTTCATCTTTGAAAACTTCTTTTATTTTTCGAGTACCGTCTCGATACCATTCGATTATTTTTACTAGTTCCGCATCAATCCGGCGTCCAGCAAATAGGTTATTAGCTGCTGTACCGGTATTAATGCCTACTAAGGCTGGAGTGGAAGTCCCGTTAGTAACATAGATAGGACTTCCACTATATCCTGGAGAGGAAAATGCCGTGTGATTAAACAGCAATTTGGACGGACTTTCTCCTAGTATTTTACCGATTGATTGGAACATCTGATTATTTTCTACACCATCGATAGAAGCTGGATATCCATATATTGCAATGGGTAGGTCTGTAACATTATCCGTTGGTGGATGAAAAATAGCGGGGTAACCTACGGATGCAGACAGGTCATCCGCTGTTTCGATTATCGCCCAATCATGTTCCCCCAGAATGCCCGTTTGATTATACATCGGACTTAACACGATATTCCTTACCTCACTCATTCCGAATGGATTAGAAGCATTGTTCCTTGCTGGAATAACAGTGCAACTAGTAGGGAACTCGTTATTTTTAAATACAGCATGCGCATTGGTCATGAAAGCGGAGTGACCTATAGAAAATGCTGACGCTCGGTACATAATGCCATCGTAATTGAGTAGCAGTTGAGCTGAATACTTGTATGGCTCAATTGTAGTGTCATCAATCACTGTACTGTCGTCATTCTGTAAAATATTCTGAGATGTTTTAGTAGAAGTACTTCCATCTATCGTTGGAAGTTTGTCAAACGCCTTCCAGTCAAAATTTCCGCTGTCATCTATCAACCCAGCTACTTCCAATTCTGTCTGTATTTTCGGGTCCATTTGATCTGGTTTATCGGTACGCAGTGGATCATAGGCTTTCAGAATTTTAGCACCCATTTGTGATGAAGGTAGTCCGGAAGTTAGTTCCACTTTTGGACCGGCTATCCTCTCAGGGTTTCTTGTTACTTTTTCAGGGCTTTGTAAAGTTGGTTCCGCTATCATTATATTCATAGCGGCCGCCCTTGGCCCTAAGTTGATCCCTTCAAACGCTGAAGCGGCTTCTTCTGGTGTGATTGTTGCATTTGTATTACTAGGCGAGACAAAGAGTAATATTGCCATGATTAATAATAAAGTTCCCGAACATTGAAATATTTTTCTTTTTCTATTCATCATTTCCCCTCTTCCTTTGGTTATTTTATGCACATCAATGGTAGCATTAGTTTGTGGTGAAATCAAATTATTGTAAAAAAGATGAGCAGAATGTCTGGTAAAACGATTCCATCAGGGGGATGCAAGACTAGAGGAAAAATATAGAATTAACGAGAGACCCATTTCAAAATTAGGAGGCCTTAATATAGTCACTTTGGATGAAGATTATTTGTCTTTCTATACTGACCAAATGAATCATGCAGAATACGCAAAAGTAGCTTATCATGGATATTAACGACAACTACCACGAATCAACGACTCGCCAAGTTTGCATTACTATCAGCAACCGAGCATTGTAGTAACACACATGTCTAGTATAAGATTGAACCATCTTATGCAGATCCGCTGATTAAAGCCTGCGGGTTTTCCTAATGAGGGGAAAGAACGCGAAACAATGCCTTTGACCACAATTTAAAGTTAGAAATAGTTATGTTTAAGGAATAAAAACAGAATTGACAGACCAAAACGTAAAAAATAAGTCCACACATTTGGGAAAGTCGGAATTTGAAATGCAGTTATAAATACCGCAAGCCTTCCAAATATTTTCCGTATAAATTCCCATTACCACTAAAAATCAACCGACGTCGAGGTAGCGAAAAAGACCATATATCGTTATATAACACCCTTTTGTCTTTGCTATATCGCTATTTCCAGATAAGTATGCTACAAATAGCATAGATTTCCTTAGTTCATCCTATTAAATTTCCGTTAGATTGCTAACAAGCTAGTATAGGAACACTCCTTTCTTCTTCATTTTACCTAAGTCCATTGGATCACTACTCTCTTTTTAATGAGGGGCTATTTCACCATTTACGAAACTAAGTGAATATATTCACAATAAACTATGGACAAAGATCTTGTGAAGTGTTACACTTACTTTGTAAATAAGAAATCCAGAAAGATGACGGCGAGTCGACCGTCGCAATTTTTTTGGAATAATAGGGACATTTAATGTCACGATAGGACATTAAATGTCCCAATATCATTGGAGGGTTCACAAATGGCAATGAAAGAAAAAGCTATTAATGAAGTAGTAGAAGTTCAAAAAGTAATCGATACATTAGCAAGTAACGGACAAAGCGCACTAAAAGCGTTCGCCGATTTTGATCAAGAGAAAATAGATAACATCGTGCATGCGATGGCCTTAGCTGGTCTTGACCAACATATGCCACTTGCCAAACTAGCGATTGAAGAAACAGGTCGCGGAATCTACGAAGATAAATGTATTAAGAACATTTTCGCAACAGAATATATTTGGAATAACATCAAAGCAGACAAAACAGTCGGTATTATTCATGAAGATAAGCAAACCGGCGTGGTTGAAATCGCAGAACCAGTCGGCGTTATTGCTGGGGTAACACCTGTTACAAACCCCACTTCTACGACACTTTTCAAAGCGATCATTGCAATCAAAACACGTAACCCAATTATTTTCGCCTTCCATCCAAGCGCTCAAAAATGTTCTTCTGAAGCGGCTCGTGTCGTATATGAAGCAGCAGTTGCGGCAGGCGCTCCCGAACATTGTATTCAATGGGTAGAAAAACCATCTTTAGAAGCAACCAAACAATTGATGAACCATAAAGATGTAGCGCTCGTTCTCGCTACAGGTGGTGCGGCCATGGTTAAATCAGCGTACTCTACTGGTAAACCTGCACTTGGCGTTGGTCCTGGTAACGTTCCAGCTTACATCGACAAAACAGCGAAAATCAAACGCGCAGTGAACGACTTAATCCTATCTAAAACGTTTGACCACGGTATGATTTGTGCTTCTGAACAAGCGGTAATAGTCGACAAAGAAGTGGCAAAAGCCGTAAAAGACGAAATGGAAGCGAACAAATGCTACTTCGTTAAAGGCGCTGAGTTCAAAAAACT
Source organism: Listeria grandensis FSL F6-0971 (assembly GCF_000525835.1). Lineage (GTDB taxonomy): Bacteria > Bacillota > Bacilli > Lactobacillales > Listeriaceae > Listeria_A > Listeria_A grandensis. Next base: position 445,342 of record NZ_AODD01000002.1, on the reverse strand, counting down.
AGAAAGCTATGTCATCAATCCTGAAACACACGCGTTAAATCCAAATGTAGTCGGTAAATCCCCTGCTTGGATCGCAAACGCAGCTGGTTTCAAGGTTCCAGAAGATACAAAAATGCTAGTAGCTGAAATTAAAGGTGTGGGTGATGATTACCCACTATCTCATGAAAAACTAAGCCCCGTCCTAGCTTTCATTGAAGCAAAAGACCAAGCACAAGCCTTCGATCGTTGTGAAGAAATGCTCGTATACGGTGGTCTCGGTCATTCAGCAGTTATTCATTCTACAGATCGCGAAGCACAACTTGCATTCGGCCTACGCATGAAAGCATGTCGTATCATTGTAAACGCCCCATCTGCTCAAGGCGGAATCGGCGACCTTTACAATGGCTTCATTCCTTCCCTAACACTTGGTTGCGGATCTTATGGTAAAAACTCTGTATCACAAAACGTTAGCGCAACAAACCTTTTAAACGTGAAACGTATCGCAGAACGGAGAAATAATATGCAATGGTTCAAACTGCCACCAAAAGTATTCTTTGAAAAATATTCCACACAATATCTACAAAAAATGCCTAACATCGAACGCGTATTCATCGTAACTGACCCAGGAATGGTTCAATTCAAATACGTTGACGTTGTTATCGAACACTTGAAAAAACGTGGTAATGACGTTTCTTATCAAGTATTCGCAGACGTAGAACCAGATCCATCTGACGTTACCGTTTACAAAGGTGCAGAATTAATGAAAGACTTCAAACCAGATTGCATTATCGCACTTGGTGGTGGTTCCGCAATGGATGCTGCCAAAGGAATGTGGTTATTCTATGAACACCCAGAAGCTTCATTCTTCGGCTTGAAACAAAAATTCTTAGATATTCGCAAACGTACGTTCAAATATCCTAAACTTGGTGAAAAAGCGCAATTCGTCGCCATCCCTACTACATCTGGTACAGGATCTGAGGTTACTCCTTTTGCGGTAATTACAGATAAAGAAAATAACATTAAATACCCACTTGCAGATTACGAGTTGACTCCGGACGTAGCAATTGTCGATGCACAATACGTTATGACTGTTCCAGCTCACATCACTGCTGATACAGGTATGGACGTATTAACACATGCGATTGAGTCTTACGTATCTGTTATGGCGAGCGATTATACACGTGGATTATCTCTACGTGCTATCGAAATGGTATTCGAATCATTACGTGCTTCCGTTCTTGACGCAGACGAAGATGCTCGCGAAAAAATGCATAACGCTTCCGCTATGGCTGGTATGGCTTTTGCCAATGCTTTCCTAGGAATTAACCATAGTTTAGCACACAAAATCGGACCTGAATTCCACATTCCTCATGGCCGTGCCAATGCTATCCTTATGCCACACGTTATACGTTACAATGCAACAAAACCTAGAAAACATGCGTTGTTCCCAAGATACGAGTCTTATCGTGCAGACCAAGATTACGCACAAATCGCTCGCGTGCTCGGACTTCCAGCTTCTACAACAGAAGAAGGGGTGAAATCACTAGTTGATGCGATTATCAGCCTTGGTAAAGATTGCGGAATCGACATGAGCTTGAAAGGTCAAAACATTGATAAGAAAGCATTTGACGCAGTGGTTGATACACTTGCTGATCGTGCGTTTATGGATCAATGTACGACTGCTAACCCAGTTCAACCGCTCGTTTCTGAGTTGAAGGAAGTTTATATGAATGCTTATAAAGGTGTTTAATAAATAGTAATGCAAAAGAGGGCAGCCGATTTTTGGTCGTCCTCTTTTATTCATGTTAAGATGAAATTTTCATACTACCGGCATTTTCTTGGCATACTTGATTTTTTCGATGTACCCCGCTGCAAATTAGTACTGTCCGGATTTAAATTAAAGCTTTACCTCAGGTTGTGCATTTTCAGAGCGCAACGTATCTCATCTGTATTTGATAGTGTCTCATTTGAGCTCTTCTTTCTTGCTGAATAGTCTTCTTTACATTTCTTAAATTGTATAAGAGGTATACTCTCATACATCCGAAGAGTATACCCAACATATTAAAGTGGAAATATACAAACGCATCACAAAGTGATAAAACCTTTCTGGAAAAATGATTAAATAACTATTTTGATCATTTTCCATACTGTCAACTCATTAGTTTACATAATATAATTATTGTAACTTGATAATTTGCTAAGAAATTTTGTTTTTCGTTGGATTTATCAAGGGAAATCGCTTATACTTGCTCTATCACCTAGCGTGATAAACTAGTTTAGGAGGACATACTATGCCAATAACAATACCTTACTTACAATTTAACGGAAATGCAAAAGAGGCTCTGGATTTTTACGGAAATGCTTTTGGAGCCACGCCAACAATGGTTCAAACCTATAATGAAATGGGTGATTCTCGTGGGGATGAAGCCCTTGGAAACCGAATTGTACATGCTCGCCTTGAAAAAGATGGTGTCGAAATACTTTATTTCTCTGATTCCTATGTTGACGAATCATTAGTTCCTGGAAATATGCTCTCCATCGCATTCATGTTTGCAGATGAGGCTTCACTTAAGTCTACGTATGACATTTTAAGAGATGGCGGACAAGTGGGGATCGAACTTCAAGAAATGCCTTGGGGCGGGGTTTATGCAAAAGTCACGGATAAACTCGGTATTGAATGGCAACTCAATTGGCAAAAAGCATAAAATAGGGCGAGAAGCATGGTCATATTTAGTTGACTTGGCTCCTCGCCTATTTACTATTCCATATTCCCCAAGAGCGTCAGTGCTCCTCGTGCTTCATTATTTGAGTCTGGACAATGGTACGCTGAAAGTACGAAGGTCCGCGCCACCTGTTATTAAAATCGCATTTCCTGTAAACTCCATCATTTCAGCCTTCTTCCCTAAAGTATATTCACGCTTTATCATGGGAACTTAGACAATCCAAACAAAGCTAATCACGATTTTCGGTATGATACGGACAGGTCACAACATGATCATCAATCATCCCAATCGCTTGCAAATAAGAATAAATAATAACCGGCCCAACAAAAATAAAACCGCGTTTTTTAAGATCTTTGCTGATTCGCTCGGACAATTCCGTTTGAGCTGGCATTTGCGACATGTCTGTCCAATGGTTGATAATGGGCTCCCCATCTGAGTATCCCCAAATATAGTTCGCAAAAGAGCCAAACTCGGCCTGCACTTTCAAAAAAGCAATGGCATTTTTGCGTACTCCACCGATTTTTAGTTTATTTTTCACAATTTCTGCAGTTTCACGTATGTTTTCGAGCTCCTCATCGGTCATTGCAGCGCATTTATCTGGGTTAAATTGATGAAAAGCTTCTTTATATGCAGCTCGTTTATTCAAAATTAAACGCCATGATAATCCGGCCTGTGCGCCTTCCAAATTCAACATTTCGAATAGATATTGTTCGTTACGGCTTGGCACTCCCCATTCGTTATCATGATAAACTTGCTCTACCGTCTCGTTCATTGCCCAACCACATCGTTCTTGTTGTCCCATACTTTTCCCTTCTTTCTTCAGGCTTTAAATAAAGCTCGAACATCGGTTATCTCCGCTTTCGTTAATGTAGCATTCAATGTCTTCATATTTGCACGCACTTGTTCGGGGCTCTTCGCTCCTGGAATCACGACATCTACACCAGGAATGCCAAGTGTTGCCGCCAAGACGATATTCGCAATAGAGACGCCGTATTGATCTGCTAAACCTTGAAGACTATCCACTTTTGCAATGGTATCTAGATACGCTTGTCCTTGGAAATGCGGGCGATCTTTCCGGAAATCTTGCGGCGGATTCTGTGCTGTGAATTTCCCTGTTAGTAGGCCACTTGCAAGCGGTGTATATGGTATGAAAGAGATACCGTTCTCAGTACAATAAGGAATCATATCTGCCTCGAGTTCCGGATAAATTAAAGAATACTTATCTTGGACTACATCGACATAACCATCTTTATTCGCTATTTTCAGTGCTTCCATACTAAAATTAGATACACCAATCGCACGAATTTTACCGGCCTCTTTAAGTTCCTGCAAGGCTCCAACTGCTTCATCAGGAGGAGTTACGCCATCTGGAAAATGAATGTAGAATAAATCAATGTAATCCGTTTGCAAACGATCCAATGCGCTATCTACAGACTTCTTCAAAAAACCCGGAGAATTATCTAATGTCACACCGGCATCTGTCACAATGTGTGCGGCTTTCGTTGCCAAAATGACCTCTTGTCGGCGCCCAGTCTCTGCCAAAACCTCACCAATAAGCGCTTCTGAACGACCCAATCCATACATGAAAGCACTATCAAAAAAATCGACGCCTTCTGCTAAAGCTACACGAACTGTCTCACGGCTCACCTCTTCATCAATATTTTGAAATAGATTATGTGCGCCGATTGTATTTGCTCCAAAACCAATCGGCGTTACCAGAAGCCCAGTCTTACCGATCTCTACTTGTTTCCCCATCTGAAAAACCTCCTTAAATTATCGCTATAGCATATGATAGCATAAAAAAACATCGAACGCACGTTCTGTTTCGATGTTTTTTCATTTTCTTTATTTCTTTAATTTTCCGCGTAAAACCATTGGTAAAATACCGCCGTGACGGTAGTAATCAATCTCCACGTCAGAATCAAAGCGAACAAGGGCTTCAAATGTTTTCTTTGTACCATCTTCGGCAATTGCTGTTACCGTCACGAAATCTTGTGGGGAAACCGTTTCATCAATGGCTACACTAATCGTTTCGCGACCAGTAAGCCTAATGAATCAGCGCTTTCACCAGCTTTGAATTGTAATGGTAATACGCCCATCATCGCAAGGTTTGAGCGGTGAATCCGTTCGTAACTTTTGGCGATAACGGTTTTAATACCGAGTAGATTTGTACCTTTCGCAGCCCAGTCACGAGAAGATCCCATACCGTAATCATCTCCGGTTAACACAACAAGCCCTGTGCCGGCTTCTTGATATTTCATAGACGCATCATACATCGGCATGATTTCTTCGGTTGGCCAGTAAGTCGTATAACCGCCCTCCGTTCCTGGTGCTACTTGATTACGAATTCGGATATTGGCAAATGTGCCACGCATCATCACATCATGATGCCCACGACGCGAGCCATACGAGTTGAAATCACGAATCGCTACACCATGCGCTTGAAGATACTTCCCAGCTGGCGTATCTTTTCCGATTGCCCCTGCTGGAGAAATATGGTCGGTCGTAACCGAATCGCCAAATTTCCCGATCACACGAAGACCATTTAGCGGTTCCACTGTGCCAGCCTCTGGCGATAAATTCTCGAAAAACGGCGGATTTGCAATATACGTCGAGTCAGCATCCCAGTCGTAAAGTGCTTGTTCCGAAGTCGCAATCGCGTTCCACTCTTCATTTTGACTGAAGACATGCTTGTATTCTTCGCGGAATAGTTCAGGCGTTACGGTTGCTTCCACGAGTGCCTTCACTTCTTCTTGTGCCGGCCAAATATCACTTAAGAAGACATCCTCACCGTGTAGACCTTTCCCAATTGGTTCTGTTAACATATCGATATTTGTTGTCCCAGCAAGCGCGTACGCTACGACAAGTGGTGGCGAAGCTAGGAAGTTGGCTTTCACCAAAGCATGAATCCGTCCTTCAAAATTACGGTTTCCACTGAGCACAGCAGAAACAAGGAGATCATTATCCACAATTACCTGTTCAATTTCGTCTTTCAATGGGCCAGAGTTACCGATACACGTTGTACAGCCGTAACCAACAAGGTCAAAGCCCAACTTCTCAAGAAACGGAAATAGACCAGCATCTTCTAAATAACCCGTAACCACCTTCGAGCCTGGTGCAAGCGATGTCTTCACAAATTTTGGTACTTCTAGGCCTAGTTCCACAGCCTTTTTCGCTACAAGTCCGGCGCTTAGCATCACATATGGATTTGATGTATTCGTACAACTTGTGATAGCCGCAATTGCCACGGAACCTGTTTTCATCGTTGATTGGTCGCCGTTTCCGAACGTTATTTTTGCTTCCTTGTGCAGATCTTTTTTCGATAACCCGAAACCTTGGTTGCCATTTGGCGCACTAATGGATGCTTGGAAGCTTTCCTTCATTTTAGACAATGGAATCAAGTCTTGCGGACGTTTTGGACCTGCGAGATTCGGTTCGATCGTACTTAAATCAAGTTCCACCACCGACGTATAGTTCGGCTCTTCATTTTCAGGTGTGAAAAACAGCTCATTTTGTTGTAAATATTCCTTCACAAGCGCAATTTGCTTCTCTTCACGACCGGTCAAACGTAAATAGGTGAGCGACTCCTCATCCACAGGGAAAAAGCCACACGTTGCACCGTATTCTGGCGCCATATTCGCAATCGTTGCACGGTCAGCAAGCGGCAATGACGCCACACCATGACCAAAGAACTCGACGAATTTGCCGACTACTTTCTTTTCGCGCAATACTTGTGTTACTTTTAAAGCTAAATCGGTTGCTGTTGCGCCATTTGGTAACGCGTTGATCAGCTTGACACCGATGACTTCTGGGATTGGAAAATAAGATGGTTGGCCAAGCATTCCAGCCTCCGCCTCAATTCCACCAACACCCCAGCCCAGTACGCCAATTCCGTTGATCATCGTCGTATGTGAGTCCGTACCGACCAAACTATCTGGGAACGCCGTGTACTCATTCTCCGCTACTTGATTGGCAATCACGACACTCGCCAAGTACTCCAAGTTTACTTGATGCACAATGCCTGTTGCAGGTGGCACCGCACGATAGTTATCAAACGATTTCTGCGCCCAATTTAAAAATTGATACCGCTCCATGTTGCGCTCAAACTCTAATTTCATGTTGATTTCAAGCGCTTCTGGATTCGCATAACTATCCACTTGTACCGAGTGATCGACAACGAGATCTACCGGAATCTCTGGGTTGATATCTTCCGGGTTACCGCCCAGATCTGCCATCGCTTTACGCAGTGATGCCAAGTCTACAACCGCAGGGACTCCAGTGAAATCTTGCAGAATAACACGTGCTGGTTTGAATGGAACTTCCCCGTCGTTCTTACTGTTCGCATTCCAGTGTGCCAAATCCTCAATATGCTTATCTGTGATGATGCGTCCGTCCGCTTGACGCAATACTGATTCTAATAATACGCGGATCGAGTAAGGCAGTTTTTTTAATGGATGTTTGACCATCCGCCTCGAGTGTTTTTAATTGATAATAATGATACGTGTCGTCGCCAATTTGAAACGACTGCTTTGCTTGCTCATTCCATTTTGTCATTATTTTTTCCTCCCACTTGTGTTTACCATTCGCTCTTGCTACCCTCTTCTACTCCTCTATTGTACGAAAAAAAGCGTGATAAGTAAACTAAGATAATTCGATGCTTTTTGATAAGTAAAAATTATTGCCAGTGCCACACCAAAAAAAGCCGAACGAAGCTGCCCGACTCTTTCTTATTTCCCTGCTAGATCCTTGCTCCAGGCCTTCTTGAACTGATCGCGATAGAATAAAATATCCTTCACGTAAATATCACTATGATTATATTTAAAAATCGCCTGTTTCTCTTTACCTTCTTTGGCTCCGTTGTCTGCTAAAAAATTGGCCGTAGAGTACACTGCATCTTCTAAATTCCACGGATCAGCCTTTCCATCACGGTTTGCATCCACTCCGTAACCACCGTACGCCTTAATCACGGCCGGATCTACCATGTCATCATCAGAAAAATAACCAACGCCACCCGTCGCTGGGCAACCTTCTGCGCCCCATCCAACAAACGTACAAGGCATAAATTGCATCGGGCCAATCGCACCAACACCTGAAATCATTGGCTCGACCGTCGAGAATTTGGTCTCCACGCGATGTACCGCGGCTAGTAAAAACCAGTCAATCCCATATTCTTTTGCCGCCGCCTGATAAACCTGGACAAACTGCTCCGGAATATCCTGCGTGTATGGTTTAGGTTTTTCGCCCGCCCGAAACTGCATCAAAACGACGAGCGCCAAACCTAATACGAACAAGGATAAAATCGCCAAAAATAGGCTGCGTCTTTGCTTGTTTTTGCGTAGTTGCGCCTTTGTGGGCTTTTTCTTCGCTACCATTATCTTGCCAAAATCAAGATTTCACCGCTGTGTAGCGCGCGAACAAACGAATCAATTTGCGCATCATCTAAATCAAAATCAGCAAGCAAGCGTTTCACCGATTTATCACTCGTATTTGAAAACCATTTGGCAAAAGGACCTGCCGCGTAAAGCGCACCATACTTTGGATTGTATACTTGCGGGATCATGATGGCGCCACTGAGCGATTGTAAAATCCCAGAAATAACACCAAAAGCCTTTTCGTTTACCGGCCGTTCTCGCTCCACATTCGTTGATTCAATGATTTCATCTATTTCGTCCTCTTGATCCGATTTAGCGAGAATCGAAATGTTCTCCTTTTTATAACCACGAACTTCTAATTCTGTAATTTTTGCTACCGCTTCATCATCATTTCCGACCACAAACACTTCCCAATTTTCCATAACAGTCGCGTCCCTTCTCTAATTCAATGTCAATATTTCTTTTATCTCATCTGTTGTTAAACGATGCAACATTTGCTCGCCAGGCTGGATTAATGCATCCATCAACGCCTGTTTTTTCTTCTGTAAATTATAGATTTTCTCTTCAATCGTGCCTTTTGTTATCATCCGAATAACCTGCACCACGTTCTTCTGGCCAATTCTGTGCGCACGACTCGCCGCTTGCTCTTCCACCGCTGGATTCCACCATAAATCATATAAAATAACGGTATCTGCACCAGTCAAATTCAAACCAGTTCCGCCAGCTTTTAGGGAAATAAAGAATAGATCAGCATCCCCAGCATTAAACGCATTTACAAGGTCCATTCGACTTTTCGAAGGCGTGCTACCATCCATATAAAAATAGCGATAGCCTGCTTCTTCCGCTTGCGCTCTCATAATCTGCAACATGGACGTAAACTGCGAGAAAATCAAGATCCGCTTGCCACTTTCTCGTGCTGTCTGTATTGTATCAAACAATTGTACTAGTTTACCAGAACCACCCTCATAATTCTCAACAAAAAGGGCAGGATCACAACAAATTTGGCGCAATCTTGTTAGACCAGCCAACAATTTGATGCGATCTTCCTGATCATTACTATCATTTGACGCAAGCTCTTGCTGAATTTTTTCTAGATAAGCCAAATAAATCGTTTTTTGTGGCTCGGTTAACTCAGAATAAAGATTCGTTTCGATTTTATCCGGCAACTCTTTTACAACGTCGCGTTTGAGACGGCGCATTAAGAACGGTCGAATCATTTGCGCCACTCGATCATGTGGCAGTTCTTTGAATTTGCGCAACGATGGGAAAAAGCCCGGCATAATCGTCTGGAACATCGTCCACAACTCATCGATACTATTTTCAAGAGGCGTCCCACTGAGCGCGAAAATATTCGTTGTTTTCAGCGAGCGAACTGCTTGCGATGCTTTCGTGTGGTAGTTTTTAATCGCCTGTGCCTCGTCCAAAATAATCGTTTGGAAACGCGTCGTCAAAAACTCTTGCTCATCTTGACGGAGCGACGGATACGAAATCAAGTATACGCTATTCGGTTCGATTTGTTGAATAAGCTCCAAGCGCATTTGCGATGTGCCATGAATCACCGTCACTGGAATATCTGGCGCGAACTTCTCAAACTCGCTTGCCCAGTTATATAAAAGCGATGCCGGCGTCACAATTAAGACCGGCTTCATATCGACATTTCCTTCCAAACATGACGTAATATACGTGATCGCCTGCAAGGTTTTACCGAGTCCCATATCATCGGCCAACACGCCACCTAAATGATACTTCCCAAGCGATTTCATCCATTCAAAACCAGTCACCTGATACTCACGAAGTTCCGCGTTCAAGTTCTCTGGTAACGGATATGAAACGTCTTCTTGATTCACAATTTCCTGTAGCAAATCGCGGAATGTTCGACTAAACTTGTTGTGCTCATTTTGCGCACTTCCCATCGCCTCATAAATCTGCATGCCACGATAAAGCGGCACTGCCATTTGCTTGTCCACTTCTTTTTTACGGACGTCTAAAATATCAAAAATCGCTTCCATTTGCTGATAACTCTCGTCTTCAAGCGACAAGAAACGGCCATTATTCAAACGATGGTACTTCCGTTTTTCCCGCAACGACTGCAGTACTTCTTGAATCTCATCCTCTTCAATTCCTTGGAAATCAAAAGCAACCGATAAATAATCATTGTCCTGCGACACATCGATTGTTGTCGTTGGCTTCACGTGCTCCTCCACCATCTCTTCTAAGCCATCTTCCAAATAAATCGCGACATCCGCTGACAAGCTTGGCACGACCCGATAATAAAACTCGTAAAGACTCGCTTCATCCGAATTCACAACCATTTGCGTCTCCGAAAAATGAACTGGTGCAGCCTCGATTTTACGCATAATTTTAGCCTCTGTTTCCATATCACGAATCATAATTCGCCCATCTGGATCCACACTTTCTGTGAGTGCAAAAGGATCAAAAACCTGCGTTCCATAATGATATTCCAGTTTTAATACATGTTCGCTGTCTTTTTGCGAGATCCACATCTTTGACACAAGCGGTTGCTGAATAACCCGGTCTTCAATCGATGGATCAATTTGGACGTGTCCACTTTTTTGTAGCGATGGCAACACATAGGACATCACTTCACTGAGTTGCGACTCCTCGAACTGGACAACCTCATTTTCCGTCACACTATGAAAGTGGATAAGCGGCGTCAATTGATCCCAAATCGCATCACTCGGCCGATAAAATACCCCGTTCAAAAACAACAACTGATAACTCTCCAAATAACTCGCCTGCTGCAATTCCTCCATCACGAGCTGATACATGTCACCATCCTCATTTTTGCGGAACACAAAAGAAAATGGCAAGGTACCCTTTTTAAAAGCCAAGCCGCTATATTTAATATCCTCATGAATACAAATCGTATTTTGCCCCATCAAATCAGCTAAAATCGACTCCGCTAAACTTGGCGGAATAATTAATACTTTCTCTTCTGCATACGATTTATTCCAATAAAAACTGTCCGTATCATACATTTTGGCAATCTCGTTAATCTTTGCCAACTCAGCAAAAATCACCAGATCACGCTCGCCGAAATAATGCTCAAACGGATCGAAACTGAAATTCTTCGTGAAAAAATAGCTCGTATGTTGCTTGATCGCCTGCAAAAAATCGCCAATGTTTTTTACCACATACGTCCGATCTTGCCCCACTTTCAAATCAAGCGTCAACGTGTTTTTATCGCGATTTTCCTGCATTCGCAAAATATATTCGACCCGAAGCGGCGTCTTAGCCGTCGTATCAAACGTATCAAACTGCCGATCCATATTTTCCTGAAACAAGGAGAGTAGCGTCGTTGCTTCCTGCGCCAAAATTCGTTGCTTGAAGTTCGCTTTTTCGATTTTTGTTTGGCGCGCCTCATGTTCGAGCTCAATCGCATAAATATGCGAGCAGATGCTGTTTTCTTGATAATAAATACAGTCGCATTGATAATTCCCATTCGCCACATGCTTTACTTCATAAGAAACCCGATCATCCACCACCACAGAGCGAAACATGTTGGCATAAGAAGTGGCCTCCTCAAAAACAGTAATGGCACCATCTTCTAGTAACTCGCGCCCTTTTTTCTTAATTGAAACAGGAATCATTGTGTTTTTTGGATCTGTTAACAAATTCGCTCAACTCCTGACATTTTGGGTCATATGATAATAATCATGACCAGATAAAACCAAATCGTACTCCGACTCGAAACCTAATTTTTTATAGAGATTCAACGCTCCTTCATTTGCCTTTTCCACGTTGAGCGCAATAATTTCGCAATTTTTAGCAACCGCCAATTCTTTAAAAGCATGCAATAATTCTTGTCCAATACCTTGTCCCCGATAAGCAGAATCTACAACGAGTGAGTCCAAATAATATTCACCCATCCACGTCTCCTGCTCCGTAAAGAGCGGGATTTTATTAACGATCCCAAACATATCTTGAATGCCTTCCCAATCGTCGTCCAGATGTTCCGCATGATCCCCATGGTAACTTACAAGAATCCCTGCAACATTTCCATCTATTTCCTTCACCATCACATTCTCCTTACTAAACCGGTAATCCGGCCGTAAAAAGCTCGCCTCAATCATTTCTAACATCATTTCCTTACTAACACCATTCAAAAACGGCAATTCCATATCCTCTAAAATTATATAAATAAGTGGTGCGACATGTTCCGCATCTTCCGCCTTCGCTTGTCGTATCATCACAATTCCTCCATTCATTTCATCAGGAATAATGTTCCCTTTTTTTATCCAATACTTCATTATATCGAAAAAACGATGATGTTACAAACTAGGAAGCCAAATTCACACAAAGTCCGCACCTCCATCCTAAATGCTTATTGCTCCTGCGTGAAAAATTTCGTCGTGCTACCATGATTTGTAGCCGTTACTTCTAGGCGCGTCGAAATCCGCTCTTTTAGCTCCGGAACATGCGAGATAATTCCTACAAGCCGTCCCGACTCCTGCGTCTCTAGCAAACATTCCACTGCCATTTCCAGAGATTCCGGATCAAGCGTACCGAATCCCTCATCGATAAACATCGTCTCAAGCGAGATTCCGCCTGACATTTCCTGCACCACTTCTGCAAGCGCCAAAGCCAAGGCGAGTGATGTTTTGAAGCTTTCCCCGCCAGATAACGTCTTCACATGCCGTTCCAAGCCAGTATATTCATCATAAACCTCAAGCTCCAACCCACTTTGCACGTTTCCCTTTGACTTTTCCTTTTTGCGGATCAGTTGAAACCTACCATTCGTCATTTTTTTCAATCTTCCATTCGCCCGAAGCAAAATCGTATCCAAGAAAGTCGCTAACACAAAGCGTTCAAATGTCAGACGTCGCTCATTTTTCCCACGCGCCATATCTGCAAGATACCCAACATCCGCATACGCCTTCTCCGCCTCACTCGTTTCACCAAGGTACGCTAAAAACTGCTCCGATAATGCCGTAATCTTGCGAATCGTCTCTTTTTGCGCCATCCACTGTTCCGCTTTTTCGTGATATTCCTGCTTCGCCTCACGATCTAATTGCTGTAAGCCTTGAATATCCGGTTTTTTCGACTCTACAAGTCGCGCCTCCATCGCTTTCAAACGCTCCGATACAAAATGGTATTGTTGCTCAAAATCCCTAATCCATCGTTCTTTCTCCTCCAGAATTTCTGCTGTTAAAATGGCTTGGCGATACGTTGGATAGTCCGCAAAACCATTTGCCACCATAATCTCTTTAAAAATCGTTCGCTGTGTGGCTAAAGCCATTTCGGATTTTTCCGCTGCTTTTTCTGTCACTTCTTTTGTCGAAACTGCCTTGTATTGTTGCTCCTTAGCGCTATTATGTTCTGCCTCCACACTCTTTTTCCTTGCCTCAAAATCAGCAATTTGCGCCGTTAGTTTCTCTTGCTGTTTATAGAAATGTGCCGTATCCTGAAACGCCTCTGGTACATCTTCTAATAGTAAGGTATACGTTGTTGCCGCCGTGTCGACTGCTTTACGTATCACTTCTAACGCCTCTTGTTGCTTCCCTTTTAACACGGCCAACTCTGTCTGCTGTTGCTTATTACGCGCTATCTGGTCTTCGATATCTCTAGTTTCCTCAAAAAAAGCTTCCATTTTCAGACGTTCTTGCTCTTTTTCAGTCAAACCCCTAGAATATTCGAGTTGCTTCGCCTTTAGTCCTGCCAACGATTCCTCCGTCGAAATGGGAATCTGTTCGATTTGCCAACGTTTCTGTTCTACCTGCATCGCGATTTTTTTTAGCGCATCCGCCTTTGCGATTTTCATCTCGCGCGCCGCGTCTACCTCTTGCTTCGTCACGATTGCTGATTGCGTCGCAATTTTCGGATGTTCCAGCGCCCCACATACTGGGCATGCCTCCCCATCAACCAAGGTCGCAGCCAACATCGCCGCCTGCTCCTTCTGCCACTTTGCATCTAATTCAGCTGATCGCATTTCAGCTTCCCGAGATGCTTTTTCTACAATCCTAGAATCAATCTCCAGCTGAACCAATTCTGCTTGTAATACCGCTTTTTGTTCCCAACTATCTATCTCCGACAACAACACGGCTTCTTGTTGCTTCCATTCGCCATGTTCCTGCTTTACTTCCGCATGTCTCACGCGTGTCTCATGCACTAAACGCACTTGTTCCACCAAATATTCTGAGCTAGCCAGGCAATCCTTTTCTTGCGCTTGTAAAAGACCCAATTTCTCCTCCAAAGCTTGTTTTTGCTCACGGTCACGTGCCATATCCTGTTGCAGCCCTAATGCTCGTGTCACCTTCACTTCCATTGCTTGGAGCTGTTCTTTTTCCTTGATCCAAGCAACATACGATGGTTCCACTTCTTTGATTTGCCCCATTTCCAAAACCGCCTGCGTAAGCCTTTCTTCGCTTTCCTGCAACGCTTCCAACGCACGCTGCTGTTCTTGTTTCGCCTCATCTAGTTGTTGCTTCAATCGCAAACATAACGCATCCTGATCGATAATCGCTCCCGCCTTACGCGCCAAATCCACTACGCGCTTCTCTTGATCACACTGCGAAAATTGCTCCGTCAACGTCTCTTTTTCTGCGCGTAACTGAGCTAATTCAGCCCATTCTGCTAGCCTTCCCTCTGCTAGCGTCACATTTTTAGCCGCGATTTCTGCTTTTTGCTTCGCCAGATCGACTTGTATCTGCATCGCTGCACCGGTTTCTCGCTCTGCTTTAATCCGCTCGGAAAACATCATTTCCAAATCCCCCGTTGTCTTCCCAACAAGCGCCTCCTCATCAAAAGCGCCTAGCGTAATCCCCGCTACTTTTTCACGTAATAACCGCACGCGCTGTTCCAGTTCTTTTTGCCGATCCCACAACTGATTTTCAATCAACTGATAAAAATGCGTATGTGCCAATCGCTGCAAAATCGCTTCCTTCTCCTTACTTTCCGCAACGAGTAATTCGCGAAACTCGCCTTGAGGGATCATCAAAATTTGCCGAAACTGATCCACATTCAGCTGAATAATCTCCTCCATCTTCGCACCAACATCACGAACTGAAGTCGCAAGCAATTTTTCCTGCTCCCCGTCCAACTCATAAAGCTCCGCCTTCGCAGTGACTGTTGTGAAGCCTTCCCCGCGTTGTTTTGGAACGTCCTGTTGCGGCACACGGCGAACCAAATACCTCACATCCCGCAGTAAAAATTCGAGTGTTACTTCCGTCAAATCCTCCGCTTTCGCAAAATGACTACGTAGCGAAAACCCTTCCCGATCATTCGTATTTGCCCGTCCAAAAATCGCAAAACTAATCGCATCAAAAATCGTCGACTTCCCAGAACCCGTCTTCCCAGAAATCACAAAAATCCGCTCTGCACCGAGCTCCGTAAAATCAATCGTCTCCTTACTTGCATACGCTCCAAAAGCCTGCATCGAAAGTCGTAAAGGTCTCATATTTCCACGCCACCCTTCACACTATCCATCGTCTCGCGCATAATTTCTACTTGCTGCTCCGACATTTCTTTCCCGCTAACATGCTCAAAAAACTGCGCAAACAGCTCTAAATCATCTTTTTTAATCACATCTTCAAATCGCTCAAACGATCCTTCTGCCAATTTCTCCTGTACTCGCTCTAAATGCAGCACATTCGGATAAAACGTCCGCAACTGCCCCATTGGATCAATCAGCGCACCCTCATCTAACAAATTAATTTGCAAAAAGTCCTCATTTCCAGGCTCAACGGTCGTTATCAAATCTTCCAAATATCCTTCGATAATCCGCAAATCATGCAACGGCTCTAAAAAGCGTTCCCGAACCTCCTGCAACACCTTACCTTTCAGCGTTACTATGCGCACACTCTTCTTGTCTTTACTCTCCGAAAATGAATATTTAAGTGGCGAACCCCCATAAAAAATACTCGGATGATGAATCGCATGTGGATGATGTAAATGCCCCAGTGCCACATAATCAAAACCGTCAAAACAATTCGTCGACACCCGATCCACATTTCCAATCGCTAACTGTCGCTCCGAATCACTCGGAATGCCACCCGCCACAAACGCATGCCCAACCAAAATTTGCGGCTTATCTGGATTCCAAACCGTTCGAATTTTGGCGGTTATCGCTTGCATCGCATCCTCAAACGAATGCACCGACTTATCCTCAAAAACGGCACGTACCAATGCCGGCTCATGATACGGGACAAGCCAAACTTGCGCTCCTTCCCACTCGATAGGTGTCCACACTCCACCAAGCTCGCCTTGAATATGTAAGCCACTCTTTTCATACCAAGCCGAGCCAAAATTTACCCGTTGCGCACTATCATGATTCCCACTAATCGCAAAAATCGGTTTTCCAAGTGTCACATTCAGCCTCATCAACACGTCATTCAAAAGCGTCACCGCATCCGCTGGCGGCACCGACCGATCATACAAATCCCCAGCAATCACGATACCGTCGACTTGCTCTTCCTCCGCAATCTGTGCCACCTGCTCTAAAATATAGCGCTGCTCCGCAAGCATAGAAACCCCGTTCACAATTTTACCCAAATGCCAATCTGCCGTATGTAAAAATTTCATCCCAACGCCCCATTTCAAATTTTTATGTAAAAAAACCGTTACCTTCAGTATACTATATTTTCAAGAGAAATAAGAACACCACATAAGCACTAGACGTTTTCCAAACTTTTCAGTATACTAAAACCAAGACTAAAAAAGAATTATGGGAGTGAACCAACTTGTTCTACACTTTTGCGCGAAATTTCGTCCACGTCATCCTGACTATCCTTGGCGGACGTTTCGAAGTACAAAATAAAGAAAAAATTCCAGAAGCACCGTTCGTTGTTGTTTCAACACACACATCGTGGATGGAGATCCTCTATTTAGGCTTTGCGATCAAACCACTTCAAATCAACTACATGGCTAAACAAGAACTATTCAAAACAAAATTCCTCAACTGGTTAATGCGCCATCTAAATGCCTTTCCAGTCAACCGTGAAAATCCCGGTCCAAGCGCGATCAAATTACCAATCCGCCTTTTAAAAGATGGTAAAGTCGTCGGTATTTTTCCAAGTGGGACAAGAAAATCAACGGGACTGCACTTAAAACGAGGCGCCGTTACCGTAGCACTAAAAGGAAAAGTCCCGATTTTACCAGCCGTATACGACGGTCCGAAATCATTCGGTGAACTTCTCAAACGTAAAAAAATCACCATCCGCTTCGGCGATCCGATTCATTTCAACGACAAAGGCCTCGATCAAAAAGAATTACTAGAAGTAAAATCAACGGAAGTATTAAGCACATTTGAGCGATTACAATCCGAAATAGACGCAACCAAACTAAAATAAACAAAAAGCCTTGATCTCCCTCTAGTTATGAAGAGGAATATCAAGGTTTTTTGATAAATAGAAAAACGTTGCACCCAATTTCCGAGTACAACGTTCTTGATCACTTCGTATTAAGCGGCTGTGTCGTTCATAATATTCGACGGTGCTAAACCGACATCTTTCAATACTTTACCAAGTGCATCCGAAGCTTTTTGCATCGCCTCATCTGCTGATTTTGTATCAATTGGAGAAGCTTTTAAACCTGCCGCTTCATCTGCATAAGCATCACTTAATTCTTTTACCGCTGCTTTAAAGGCACTTGTTGATGCGCCTAGATTAGGTACTTTTACATCTGCTAAAACAGTCGACACCTTATCCGCAGAAGTACTTGCTACCGTTGCAAGCTTTGTTAACTCCGCTCCTGTTGGCGGTGTGTCACTACCAATCGCCGCTTGATAAGCATCATAATCCGCGTCGTTGTCATTAATTTTTGCTACTAAATCCATGTAGAAGCTCATTGCATCTGCACTAACGTCCTTTTTCTCTGTTGCTTTCTCATCTTTTGCACTATCTCCACAAGCCGCTAAGCTAAAAATAAGCGCGAGTGAAAATAAAGCTACTAACCATTTTTTCAAATGAAAAACCTCCTCTTTTTATACATGCTGCCTTTTTCACGCAACCTTACTCATTATAGCGATGTTACAAGAATAATTCAACCGTTTTCAGGAGATACATGCTCCCCATTTTTCCGGGTTATATTTCTTCGGTTTGCTCAAGCTTTCCGGCGACATTTTTATATTGGAAATACATTGCAATACGCCACGGGACAATCATGCAAATGCCAAAATCCAGAACATGCCAGACAGCTCGCCGACATCGACAGAGCCGCTGATCCAATATTTGATGCCAAGCCGGATTAACAGCAAACTTAGCAGGATGACAGGAAAAGATTTCGTTCGTTTAATAAAGACATACTTATGCTTAATTTCAAAACGCGTCGTCCAAATTAAAATAAGCGAAAAAACGAACCCCATCAAAACTGCCTCTAAAATGCCGGCTGGCGATACACGAAAATAGGGAATCACGAACATAAGCGCTCCTGTGCTCATCATAATTGGCGGAATAATGATCTTTTTCACAGTTGCCGGCTCCTTCGATGCTTTCATTCGAATCAAGATAACCCCGACGCCAAAAACAAGTGTGATGATAATTGATAAAATAAATGACACGTTTTTTCCTCCTAATCGGCACTATTTACTTGCCTCATTATAAACTTTTTTAGCAGAAAAACAACCTTTTTGTCCGTTTAACCAATATCTTCCAAATCCATACCGCTGTTCTGTAATTGATACATCGAGTGGTACACACCGCCATGTTCCAGCAATTCCTCATGCGTTCCTCGCTCGATAATGCTTCCTTTACTCAGCACTAAAATCAGGTCGGCATCTTTAATGGTCGAAAGCCGATGCGCAATCGCAATCGTTGTCCTACCCTGGCGCATGTTACGCAGACCTGTTTGAATCAAGGTCTCCGTTTCCGTATCAATATTCGCCGTCGCCTCGTCTAAAACAAGGATTTGCGGATTTGTGACTACCGTCCGGGCAAAAGATATCAACTGACGCTGCCCACTTGAAAACGAAGCCCCACGTTCAATCACCCTATGATCATACTTATCCGCGAGCGTATTAATAAATCGATCCGCCTGCACAAATTCCGCCGCTTCCAAAATGGCTTTATCCGTAATCAGCTTATTATGCAATCTAATATTATCCTTGATCGTGCCATAAAACATGAAACTATCCTGTAAAACAAGCCCTGTTTTGGCGCGCAGTTCCTCCATCGGATACCGCTTAATCGATTTCCCATCGATCAGAATTTCACCCTGTTCAAACTCATAAAAACGCATCATCAGATTGATAATCGAACTCTTCCCACTACCAGTATGACCAACAAGCGCAACGGTTTGCCCAGACTCTGCCGTAAAAGAAATATCTTTTAGCACATCCTTTTTGCCATCATATGAAAACGTCACATTTTTAAATTCAATTTTCGCTTTATCGATTGCAAGGTTCTCCTCTACCTCTTGTTCCGGCGCTAAATCCGTGCCATCCATAATTCGGAAAACACGCGAAGCCGCCGTAATTGCCTCTTGATACATCGCCAAGCGTTCCATGATATTGTAAATCGCTTCTAAAAATCGATCAAAGTAGCTAACAAACGCGTAGATTGTACCAATCGCAACAGCACCTGAAAAAGATTGAACCCCGAAGAAACTAAGAATCAATACAATCGCTAACGAATAGATCAAATCAATCGCCGGACCGAGCAAAAGGGCGTTAAACTTAATGTTTTTCATGCCAACATCATAGTAATCCTTATTGATTTCCTCAAACTCGCCGATTAATCGCTTCTCTTGGTTAAACTGCTGTACGATTGACATACCAGAAATCGATTCCGCAATTTTGGCATTTAATTGGCTCAATTTTTCACGGCGCGCCCGGTAGAATTTCGAGCTATACTTCCGATAGACGATAATAATCAGCAACGTAAGCGGGAAAATAAGCAAGCTATACGTTGCAAGTTGCGCATCCATCACGAACATCGCTACATAAATACCGATCAACATAAATAAACTCTGAATCGCAGTTCCAAGCACATTAATAAACATGTCCTTAATCGCTTCCGTATCATTTGTCACCCGTGAAACAAGGCTCCCCGCGGGCGTTTTATCAAAATAGCGCATTCCCATCGTTTGGAGTTTACTAAAAATATCAATCCGTATTTGCTGCACAATGCGCAGTGCAATTTTTTGGAATAATACAAGTTGAAAGTACCAAACAACCGATCGACCAAGCGTCAAACCAATATATCCCGAGGCCAACAAAAGAATTGGCCCATACGCAAAATGTAGCGGTGTCAAATAATCATCCAAAAATATTTTGATCAAAATCGGCAGAAAGACATCCGCAAGTGTCACAAGCAGAACAAGAAATACCGTCAAAACTAGCGCCGGCACATGATATTTCGTGTAGCTAAACAAACGTTTTAAAACGGCGCGATGCTCTGTCCCGCTCATCGTTAACATCTCTTCATTATTCGGCTCCATTCGTATCACCTCCCGACTCGATGAACTCTTCTAACTGCTGATTATGGAACATTTCGGCATACCAGCCATCAAGCGCCATCAACTCCGCATGCGTTCCGCGCTCGGCAATCATTCCCTTATCAATCACAATCACTAGATCCGCGTGTTCCACCGAGCTCAACCGGTGCGCACTAATAATTGTCGTTTTATCCGCCCGATTTTCTTTTAAATTATGCAAAATTTTCTCTTCCGTTTTTGCATCTACCGCCGATAATGCGTCATCTAAAATAAGTAGCTCCGGATTCATGATAAGCGCCCGAGCAATCGCAAGCCGCTGTTTCTGACCACCCGAAAGAGATACCCCACGTTCTCCGACTACCGTATCATAGCCATCCGTGAACTCCGTAATATCCTCATGCACCGAGACCATCTCCGCAATTTGCTCCACATCCTCTTGCGAAATTTGTGGATTTCCAAACCGAATATTCTCCCGAACCGTCGTCGAAAATAAAAACTGATCCTGTGGCACATAACCGATCGCCTCACGCAAACCACGCACCGTGTATCGTTGGATTTTTTCCCCGTGGAACTTAATCGTTCCCTCGTAATCATCATACTCCCGCATCAACAATTTCAGAAGCGTTGTCTTCCCAGAACCCGTTCGCCCAACAATACCAAGCGTTCCTCCAGCTTTTAAGGTAAAAACAATATCCTTTAAAACAGGCGACTTCTCATCCGGATACGTAAAAGCGTCTACCTCAAAAGCAATGTCGCCATGAGGAAGCTCATGAATTGCACCAGACAAATCTTGCACATCTTCTGGCTCATTCAATAACGTGTTCAAACGATCATACGAAGCATTCCCGCGCTGAATCACATTAAATAAAAATCCAAACGCTAACATCGGCCAAATCAGCAAGAATAAATAGTTCGTAAAAGCGATCACCTGTCCAATTGTAAGCGATCCTTCCATCACAAACTTCGAACCAAACCCAAGCGATAAGACAAAGGAAACCCCGACAATAATTGAAATCATTGGATCAAACATGGCATCAAGCTTCGCTACCTTGACGTTGACCCCCACGACCTCCTCCGTTTGCCGTTTGAAATCTGCAATATCTTCATTCTCTTGGCCAAATGTTTTTGTCACCTTAATCCCAGATAAACTTTCCTGCGTCTTATCGTTCAACTTCGAAAATTCCGCCTGAGCACTATGAAAGCGATCATGCAACTTCCGTCCCAGCACAGAACTCCCCCAAACCATAAGCGGCATCGGCAAAAGCGCAATCAATGTCAGCCGCCAATCAATCGTAATCGCCATCGTTGCAATAACCGTACTCCCCGTTAAAATCGAATCACATAACGTCAAAACACCAAATCCGGCCACTTGCTGAATCGCCGAAATATCATTCGTCGCATGCGCCATTAAATCACCGGTTCTGTAACGCTGAAAAAAGAACGGCGACATTTTAGACAGATGTTCAAATAAGCGTAGCCGCAATTTCCGTTGCAACTTATTATCCGATCCAAATATCATCATCCGCCAAAAATAGCGTCCAATATACGCCACAATAGCAGCACCAAGCAAAATTCCCATCCACACCCACAACTGATTTTTTGTCAATGTGTCTTTCGTAACCGCGTCCACCGTCATCCCTAAAATTTTCGGCGGCACCAGTTGAAGTAGCGTAATCATAAACAGCAAAGAAATCCCAATTATATACGACCGCTTCTGCTCTTTAAAAAACCACCCCAACTCCTTATAAATCTTCATTTGTTAATCCCCACTTCCCGAACAACCATTTTCTTCCTGTTTTTGACCATAAAAAATAACGGACACATCGTACCTTGTCCATTACTGTTTGGAAATATATCGAATTTAAACCACAAAAGAATACATACGAGCCCTCAAATAAGCTTGTACCTCTTTCTCGATATTACGGACGCAGAAATCAGGTCCTTCCTTACAATAATGGTGAACATATCTAATCCAATTATCTTTTTCATCGCCCTTACCTCCTTCACGAATTTGTTTACAGAAACTAGTGTAACCGATTTCTTTAAAAGATTCAAGTAAATTTATATTTTTTTATTTTCACAGACAAAGAACCCCTTACTCGGGATTCTCCATCAAATAAGTATACGCATACTGCGCATAGAGTTCTGCTCCACGTACCATCGCATCTTCATCGATATTGAAGCGACCATGATGATGCGCCCATTCCGTATCTTTTTCTGCATTTCCAGACCCAACAAGCGCAAAACAACCAGGCGCCTCCTGTAAATAATAACTAAAATCCTCACCAGCAGTTGTCGGTCGATCCGAATAAAGCACCCCATCCCCGAAGCTCGATACAGCGACACGTTGCGCTAATGTCGCACTCACCTCTTCGTTGATCACCGCGTGTGTCCCATAACGATAATTCACCTCAGCAGTAGCACCATACGTAGCTGCAGTCTGTTTCGCAAAGCGGCTAATCGCGTGCTCCATTTTTTCACGAACCTGCGGATGAAACGACCGAACTGTCCCTTCTAAAACCGCATGCTCCGCGATGACATTATAGCGCGTCCCCGCCTCCATCCGACCAACCGTAAAAACAGCAGGCTCAAGCGGATCTGTTTCCCGTGACACAATCGCCTGTACCCCCATCACAAAAGCCGACGCAACAACAGTAGCATCAATACAAGCATCCGGCATTGCTCCATGCCCACCGCGCCCTGTAAACTTAATTTCTACCACATCCGCCGATGCAAAAACCGCTCCAGCATGACATGAAATCGTATTCGTTGGCATCTGCGACCAAATATGGATCCCAAATACATTATCAACACCTTCCATTGCCCCCTGCTGAATCATTGCCTCCGCACCTTCCGTAATCTCTTCTGCCGGTTGAAAAATAAAACGCACAGTCCCCGCCAATTCGTCCTGAACCGCGACCAGTGCTTCCGCCGCACAAAGCAACATTGCCGTATGCGCGTCATGCCCACAAGCGTGCATTTTCCCATCATTTTGCGACTTGTAAGACAAAGTGTCACTAAGTTCCACTACCGGTAAAGCATCCATATCCGCCCGCAAAGCCACCATTTTTCCAGGTTTGGCACCGACAAGTTCCGCCACAATTCCCGTCGGCTCCATTCGGCGATACGATATTCCCAAGCGTTCGAGCTCCATCACAACACGGTTTGTTGTCCTAATCTCCTGCCACGACAACTCCGGATAACGATGCAAATCTCTCCGAAAAGCAATCATCCTCTCCTCGTTACACTTCACCTCAAGCTTTATTTTCTCATTCATGAGCTCTCCTCCAATTCAGAAATCCGCTTCCAACTATATATTACCCATTTTACCACTACCGGCCAATTTGTCTCCCCAAAAAGCTCATAATCCCAAAATATTCTGCAAATATATACGCACTAACAAATTTCTATACAAAATAAAAGCCCCCCTAAATAACATCTGAAAAATGTCATTTAGAAGAGCCTATACCATTTAAAATGAACCACAATTAAGTATCAAAAAATAAAAAACAGTCCCATTTGTGTTTCATATACCTAATAAACATTTCTTAAAAAATCCGTCCACTTAGGCATAAAAAAACACCTTATACCATTTATTTTTTCTTCTTCGTTTTCGCTTCTTTTTCCTGCTGTTTACCCATTGCATTCATCATTTGATTGATTTTCTTTTGTGATGGTTTCATTCCCAAACGACCTAAAGCTTTGGTGCCCAATGGGTTTCGCCATCTATACACGCTCGAAATATTGCGGGATATGTTAACGTAATTCAATTATTTAGCATCGGTTTACGTAAAACCTTCACTTATTGGAACATCATACTATATGCTGTAACTCGTCCTCACTTGCGCGCTTAAGTATGAAGCTTTTTTGTCGCCGACTTAGCGCGTCGGTGTTTTAAATTATCGGGATGCTTGGCGTCCCATTTATCGGCTGCACGACGTTGTGCGTCTTTTGCCATCGTCTATCACCCGCCATACCAACGCTCTTGTTGCGATAACAAGAGCGTTTTTTAATGCCTTCTACGTTATTAGACGTCATGACGTATATGAAGTCAATAAGTAAAAGCTCCGTCATACATTCATTGTATTGACGGAGCTTTTACTTTAATTATTTTTTCCTCGAAAAAAGTTTCTTTAGTAGCATTACTAATCCTACTATGAGTAGTATAATTACAACTGCGCTAAAAATTAAAACCATTGTTAGGTTAAGCCTCCTATCTTAAAAAGCGTACAGGTTATACGAACCTGTTTTTGTAGACACAGTTACGTATGCATTGACGTTACTGTATACCGGTAATACCGCGTTGTATTTTTTAGTTTTATCTAAGTAATTTACGGTTACTCCGCCACCTTTTTTGGCAGATTCACTAGAAATAGTTGAATTGTTTACTAGCCCTACATAAGTCCCACCAGCACCGAGTAACCCATAAGTACTTACCTGAACGACTGTTTTCACTTTTGTAACTTTAGCACTTCCAGAATTGATTTTTGCAGTTGTAACACCTTTGTACCATTGACCCGTCCAATTAATAGCATTAAGGTGGTTTGTCAATTTACCACTGAACGTTACTTTTGCCCCTTGAGCCGTTTTACTTTTGTTGAAGCTTCTATTTTGAGTACCTTTGTATAAATGAATACTCCGAGATGCCATCATCGAATTGCTTGGTGGCAAAGCATCTACAGCAGTATTAGAGTAACGAACTACAAACTCAGCATCTTCTTTTGAAAATGGTTCTTCAAGCTCGTATTTAGATGCAATATCGATGAATCTTTGACTAACTTCTTCCTCTGTCAAAAATTTATTCACATCGTAAGTAATCTCGGTTGATGTAGGTAAATTGGTTCCCGGTGCTTCCTCAGTCGCGTTAACTTGGGGCACAAATCCAAATGTTAAGACTAGTGCACTTAGTACAACAAAAAAACTGTAAGCTATTTTCTTCATTTTTGTATCTTCCTCTCTTTTTTTATTTCCCATTTATCATAACATAAAAAAAGAGTGTGTGACCATTTTTGTCCTGAACGTAGCGATTTTGTACTTAGACGTATAAAAAAGCACATTTTCCGTTTATATATATAACAAAAGTGCCCACGCTCGATTAAGAACGTGGGCTTTGTCGTGCTTATTTCGCTTTCAATTCGACGTACTTGTCGCTTGCTGTTATGTAAAAAGTGGCGCCCTTAGAGTTTTGCACCTTGTACTGCGGACTACCTGCGACATTGACCTTCGCCAACACAATCGGGAAGCCTACGCCTTTATTGACAGTGCCTACTACGTCCTTATCTGCCCATGACGGCTTGTTATAGAAGCGTAGTCCGTTAACCTTCGACGCCAGTTTCTTGCCTGCAAACGGGTTGGCTGGCGTTGTAGGTTTCGTTGCTGTGGCGCCTGTTTTCAGCTTGTTCAGCAACGCCGTGTTTTGCGCGGCTGTGCCGGTGTAGTTTGCGATGCCATGTTGCGTTGCCAACTTTTGGCGTGCGGCAAAGCTTGAGTCTTGTTTCTTGAGGTTGATTATGCAGGGTAATGTACGCCGCCCTTCTTCTTATTATAATAGCGCCCCTACTCAGTACACCCGTCAAAGGGTAGACTCTGCCTTTATAAGCGTCATATATAACGATTAATAACGTATTACTATACTCGCCTAACGGCTCGTTCATCCGATGTCGTTTCACTCCATCGTCTGAGCCTATCTTAAGCGTCAACTAATAATGTATAAGGGCGCTATTCTAACACGCCACACACAACGGGACGCCTAACGTTAAGGTAGTACGGCGAACTGTTTCACAACTCGACGCCTACTAAGCGCCCTCCCTCTATTATATAGCCAGTTAGGGAAGAAAATTATAATGTTTCGGGTGAAAAATCGTACTTGCGTCCCACAAAAATCAGTCTTAGATCTAGAGCTATTACCCATTACCTAGCGTCCCATGAGCGGGCTGTGCTGTTTTGCTTGTACTTCTATGGCGTCATAACCCATGCTGCCGAGGTAGATTTGCGTCGTAGCTAAGTCGCTGTGACCGAGCAGTTTGCTTAACGTAAATAAGTCCATGCCGTTTTTCAGCGACTGAATCGCATAGTAGTGGCGAAACGTATGCGCAGAACAACGTATACCTTCAATGCCAGCCTTTTTGCTCGCGACGAATGTTATGATCTATGATCTGGTACAGCCCGCTATAAGATAGCTTAGCGCCCTCCGTGGACGTCACAAACACATAGTCGGGTTTCGCGCACAGTATTGTGCTGTAAAGTAGCGCTCGCGGCTACGTAGATACTGTGTCAACCATCGTTGCATGACAGGCGACAGAAATACGTAACGTTCGCGCCATCCTTTGCCAAACCGAATATGCAACTGGCTACCTCTGATATCGCTCAGCTTGATTTCCAACAACTCGTTTGCCCCCGAATGCCTGTGTCGGCTAACAACGCCAGCAACGTCTTTGTGCGCGCCTCTGAACGAGCCTTGAATACTGTATAGCCCTAACATGTGCTTTACTTGCTTGTCGGAAAAGGCTTGCACTTGCTTGACGCGCTTCTTAGGCGTAGGTACCTCTACAAGCGGGTTGGATGCTAAATGGCGCTCTGCTACACAGAAATTTAAAAACGTTTGCACAGCGAAGTAATACGCCCTTACTGACGCTGGCTTTAACATGCGTTGCTGTATGAGGCTTTTAGATCGTGTCCTGTAAGCCTGCTTACCTCCGCAACGCGCATGTAACCTTCAAACTTACCGAGCTCTTGGCGTCGATTACTAATCGTTTTTTCCAATAAATCCTCGATTCACAGTTTAATAAAAAGTCGTCTATACAGTCTTTAATCAACATAAAAACACGCCCCTATACTACGCTAATATCGCGCAATAATAGAACGTGTTGTAATGTTGAAAATGAATCAAAACGCAAACGCGGGGAAAAGTTTATCAAAAAGAATAAACGGCTAGGGTTTGGCGCCCTCCACCACGTAGGCGAATATCGTTAAACCGACGCTGTGCGTCTATTATACCATTTATTTTTTTCTTCTTCGTTTTCGCTTCTTTTTCCTGCTGTTTACCCATTGCATTCATCATTTGATTAATTTTCTTTTGCGATGGTTTCATTCCCATTTGGGCCATCATCATTTGCAACATTTGTTCATTAATTGGCGGGTTCTTTTTCAAATACGTCATCATGTAACGTCTTGCGATAAAGAATCCTAGCGCTAAACCTGCAAGCAAGCAAAGTACGCCGATAAGTATATACCACAACATAATTCTCTTTCTCCTCCTCGAAACAATATATCCCTCTTATTGTACTTGATTTATCAGGCCAAAACAATAGTTTTTCGATATTCTATAGCAATAAAAGTTCGCTATCATTAAAAAATCACAACTGCCTCATTATACCATTAACGCAGTGTTTGTACAATCCTAATCCCACAGATTATCATAAAAAAAGCGCAAAATGATCTCGTCGAAACAGATCACCTTACGCTTCTCCAACTCATTATAAAGATTTCACCGTATTTACAACATTTTCAACCGTAAAACCATAATTTTTAATAATCGTATCGCCTGGTGCCGAAGCGCCAAATCTATCGATACCGATTGCTTTACCATCTAGGCCAATATAACGTCCCCAGCCAAGTGTTGATCCCATTTCGATGGATACGCGTTTACGTACCGCATTGGGTAACACGCTCTCTTTGTAAGCGTCCGATTGTTGTTCAAACAAATCAAATGACGGCATACTCACAACAGATGCATCAATGCCATCCTTCGCAAGTTCTGCTTGTGCTTGTACAGCCAAATTAACCTCTGAACCAGTCGCCAAAAGAAGCACATCTGCAACTTCTTTTTTAGCTGATGATAGCACGTAAGCACCTTTAGCAACACCTGCTTCTGCAAGCTTGGCAGAATTCGGTAATGTTGGTAGGTTTTGACGCGTCAATACTAACGCTGTAGGACGATCATTTGAACTGATCGCAATCTTCCAAGCCGCTACTACTTCATTGCCATCTGCTGGACGAAGTAAAGTAAGACCAGGCATTGCACGAAGAGATGCCACCTGTTCCACAGGTTCGTGTGTTGGACCATCTTCCCCAACCGCAATACTATCATGCGTCAACACGTAATTTACTGGCAAGTTCTGAATAGCAGATAAACGAATGGCTGCACGAAGATAATCAGAGAATACGAAGAAAGTCCCGCCGTATACTTTAAGTCCAGAATGAAGTGCCATCCCGTTTAAGGCTGCCCCCATCGCAAATTCACGAACACCGAACCAAATATTACGTTCAGCTGGTGTTGCCTTTGTAAATTCGCCATCTGTCGCGATATTCGTATTATTCGAACCAGCTAAATCAGCAGATCCACCGAATAATTGTGGTAATTTCGCAGCCAGAGCATTAATTACTTCGCCACTTGAAGCACGACTAGCAAGCGATTTATCCTCACCATATACAGGAAGATCTTTATCCCAACCTTCTGGAAGCTCCCCACGCAAACTAAGCTCTAACTGTGTTGCAAGCTCTGGATATTTCTCCTTATAAGAGGCAAACATCGTATTCCAAGCTTCCTCTTCTTGCGCACCACGCGTAGCAATCGTTTCTTTAAAGCGATCATATACTTCGCTTGGCACGTGGAAATCCTCCGCATAATTCCAGCCATAAACAGCCTTAGCTGCCTTAGCACCGTCTGCGCCTAGTGGGGCACCATGAACCTTACTTGTACCTTCATTCGGAGCTCCAAATCCAATCACTGTTTTCACTTCAATCATCGTTGGTTGCGATGTATTTTGTTTGGCTTTCTCAATAGCCGCCAAAATTTCTGTTGTATCATTACCATCTTTAACAAGCAAATGCTCCCAACCATAAGACTCAAAGCGCTGTTTCACACTTTCAGAAAATGACTTATCTAAATCTCCATCTAACGAAATATCATTAGAATCATATAAAAGTACTAAACGGCCAAGTTGTTGATGTCCAGCAAGTGACGCCGCCTCTGAGGCAACACCCTCCATTAAATCTCCATCACCACATAATGCATATGTATAGTGATCTACAACCGGGAAACCATCTTTATTATACATTGCTTCTAAATGTCTTTCCGCCATCGCCATACCGACTGCCATCGCAATCCCTTGGCCAAGCGGTCCTGTTGTTGCATCCACACCATCAGTATGATGCACTTCTGGATGACCTGGTGTTTTGCTGTCCCACTGACGAAATTGCTTCAAATCATCCAATCCTAATTTATAACCACTCAAATGTAATAGGCTATAAAGTAACATGGAACCATGCCCCGCTGAAAGTACAAAACGGTCACGGTTAAACCAGTGTGAATTCGCCGGATTTGCTTTCAATACTTTAGACCAAAGGGCATATGCCATAGGAGCAGCCCCCATAGGTAAACCTGGGTGCCCAGAATTGGCTTTCTGAATTGCGTCGATCGATAATGTTCGAATCGTATTAATTGCTAACTGATCAGTTTTATCAAACAAATGAAACATCCTCTCTTGTTTTAGTCACTACTACTCATAATAAGCCTTTCTTGCATATTTCACAACTAAAAAAGATTGAAATGTTCGGAATTGCATTAAAATGATCGATAATGTGCGTTTGTTTTACTAAAAAAGGCTAAGCTTTGTGCCTAACCTCTCTAAATTATAGCTTGTTCCGCTCTTCTCTTTTTCGCTTTATCTTTTCTGGTGTTACGTCATCACCATTTGGATCAATAAAAGTAGTGTGCTCGATTGTATCGCGCACTTGATTCCGAAAAGATTTAATATATTCTTGTCGTAATGCATCTTGTTCTAACTTCTCTTCCACCGTAAGTATTCCCGCCTTCTTTTTGCGAGACAATTCATTAATCCGGTCTATTTTTTTCTTTTCTAGCATAATTCTCCTCCTTGCGCCTTGACTTCCATCTTATACAGAAACTTCTGGCTCTTCTTTTATAGATAAATCAGAAGTACATTGCGGACATTTTGTTGCTTGTTCTGGAATAGCCGATAAACAATAAGGGCATTCTTTCGTCGCTGGCTTCTTCGGCTCCAGAGGTATGTACTTCGAAACCAATTTAATAATCAAAAATACAGAAAAAGCAATAATTAGGAAACTAATAACGTTATTAATAAACATCCCGTAATTAATGGTAGGAGCTCCAGCCGCTTGTGCTGCTTTTAATGTATCATAGTGTGCCCCGTTCAAACTAATAAACAGATTTGTAAAATCCACATTCCCTATCAACAAACCTAGCGGGGGCATAATAATATCATTCACAAGCGAGTTTACAATACTTGTAAACGCAGCTCCGATGACAATACCAATCGCCATACCTAAAGCATTTCCTTTCGAAATAAATGCTTTAAACTCTTTAAACATCCAAAAACCTCTTTTCTATCATTGTCACCGCTTATTTTACATGAAAAGGCAGGTTTTTTAAAGTATTGTGCACTAACTACTTATCTGCTAATTGGATGGAGCTATCTATGTCTGAATTCATCCTTTTTACAGGAATTGTAACCATTTCGCCCGCTGTTAACTTTCCATCGATGATTTGGTTCTCTTTCTCCACCCACGCGACAAATTCTTGCTTACTCATCTTATACTTACCAGCATACTCATCTGCTAGTCCCCAAATCGAATCCCCACTAGCAACACTCACCTCGTTATAGTCAGATTCCGCCTGATTCACAGTCACTATCAATAACACAGCGCCTAAAACAAAACATGTCATAATAAAAATAATAGCAATATAATACCGATCCCAAATTGTTTTTAAAGTCATCGTTTATCCCTCCAAAAGAATATATGTTCGCTTTTTATTCATTATAGAACACTCGTTCTGTTATGTCAATAAAAAAACGAACAATTGTTTGCATATCCAAAAAAACTTTGATATACTGGGAGTAATAAAAGAAGTAACGAAAGAGTGAACGGGGTGAAACAAATGAAATTATCAAAACGGCAACAAGATATCTATGACTTTATCAAGTCAGAAGTAAAAGACAAAGGCTACCCACCTTCCGTACGTGAAATCGGTGAGGCAGTTGGTTTAGCTTCTAGTTCGACCGTTCATGGACATTTAGCACGACTTGAAGGGAAAGGTCTGATAAGGAGAGATCCTACAAAGCCTAGAGCTATTGAAATTTTGTCATTGGAAGACGACATAGCGACCCCACATGTTATTAACGTTCCTATAATTGGTAAAGTAACAGCAGGAATACCTATTACTGCTGTTGAAAATATCGATGAATATTTTCCACTACCTGAGTATATGGCTAACGGTGAAACAGAGATTTTCATGTTAGAAATCGATGGTGAAAGTATGATTAATGCTGGAATTCTAAATGGTGACAAAGTTATCGTAAGACAGCAAAATTCTGCTAATAACGGCGAAATTGTTGTTGCTATGACGGATGATAATGAAGCAACGTGCAAGCGATTTTTCAGAGAATCTAGCCATTTCCGATTACAACCTGAGAATGACTCCATGAAACCTTTACTGCTTAGAAACGTATCTATACTCGGAAAAGTGATCGGTTTATACCGCGACATTCGTTAAGGCCAAGTCAAAAGAGCTTGTCCCACCATGGTGGGACAAGCTCTTTTTGTGCTTTCTATTAATATATTTCCATATATTGATCGCGTTCCCATTGATGGACCGCTGTTCTAAACATGTCACATTCAATGATTTTCGCCTCTACAAAGTGCTCTAAAATGTGTTCGCCTAAGCCATCCACAATAACCTCATCGTTAACAAGTTCTTTCAATGCAAGTGCCAAACTTTCTGGAAGATCATAAATTCCATGCGCGTGACGCTCTTCTTCATTCATGCCATAAATATTACGATCTACTGGTTTTGGCGGTGTCAATTTATTCTTAATACCATCTAAGCCAGCACGTAATAATACAGCCATTGCTAAGTACGGATTCGCTGCTGGATCGACACTACGAAGCTCCAAGCGAGTACTTAAACCACGTGAACTTGGAACACGAACAAGAGGGCTACGATTTTTCCCTGACCATGCAATGTAACAAGGCGCCTCATAACCTGGCACTAGACGCTTAAACGAATTGACCGTTGGATTAGTTACAGCTGTATAGCCTTGTGCATGCTTCAACATACCCGCCAAGAATTGGTAAGCTGTTTCGCTTAGTTGCTCTTCTCCGTTTTCATCAAAGAAAGCATTGCCAGATTCATTGAACAAGGACATATTGAAATGCATTCCGGAGCCGTTGACACCAAATAATGGTTTCGGCATAAACGTTGCATGCAAACCATGTTTACGAGCAATTGTTTTTACGACTAATTTGAATGTTTGGATATTATCACAAGCAGTGACCGCATCCTCATATTTGAAATCAATTTCGTGTTGACCAGGTGCAACTTCATGATGACTCGCTTCAATTTCAAAGCCCATTTCTTCTAGCTCTAACACGATGTCACGACGACAATTTTCGCCTAAATCAGTTGGCGCCAAGTCGAAATAACCGGCATTATCATTCAATTCTAGCGTTGGTTTCCCTTTCTCATCCAACTTGAATAAGAAAAATTCGGGCTCTGGTCCTAAGTTAAAATCTGTAAATCCTAAGTCATGCATTTCGGCTAATACACGTTTTAAGTTAGCACGAGGATCTCCCGCAAAAATCGTTCCGTCTGGATTATAAATATCACAAATAAGTCTTGCTACTTTCCCTTTCTCCGCTGTCCATGGGAATACTACCCACGTCGCAAGGTCTGGGAATAAGTACATATCCGATTCTTCAATACGGACAAAACCTTCAATAGAGGAACCATCAAACATCATCTTATTATCCAATGCTTTACCTAGTTGGCTCACCGGAATTTCCACGTTTTTAATAATTCCTAGGATATCCGTGAATTGCAAGCGGATGAATTTCACATTTTGTTCGTCTGCGAAGCGAAAAATGTCTTCTTTAGTATACGATGTCGTCATAATTAAATCCTCCCAATAATTGATATTATATAAACTTTTTAAAAGTAAATATCGTGTGTCAAAATCTCGGTAATTGCTGTTTCCCAGAAGCATCTTGTTTCACAAAACGGCCTGCTTGTTGCATTTCTTTTCGTAAAATCTTACGTACATCCTCATCGGTGAGCGGTAACTTTTGTTCCTCTTGCTGCATTTGGTACATTTTCTTAATTCCTGCAATATTCAGACCATCATTTAAGTAGTCTTTAATCTCAAGCAGTATATCGATGTCCTGAAGCGAGTACAAACGATGATTCCCTTGATTTCTTGCTGGATGAATTAATCCTTGATCCTCATAATAACGTATTTGACGTGCGGTAAGATCTGTAAGCTTCATGACAGGACCTATCGGAAAAAGAGGCATCGATCTTCTAATTTCTTTTTCACTCACGACTTTTTCCCCCTTCGGAAAACCACGTATTTTTCATATGTTAGTTGCATTATAATGTATGTTAAATCTTTTGTCAAATCGATGTCAGATAATCTAACATAAATAAAAACACTGTTGTACCAATCATTTAGAGTTAAAATAAAAAAACAGCAAAAAATAAATTTACTGTTTTTCAAATTTTTTTACATCTTCATGTTACTCTGTTACTTGCGTGATCGTTAATAGATTTTGCTCTACTAAACGACTCGTTGCTACTAGTACAGCAAGCTTCACATGCTCATATGTAAGGCCTCCTTGCACATACAACTGATAAGGTTCCCTAATTGGTCCGTCTGCGGTTAGTTCTAAACTTGCTCCTTGTATAAAAGTTCCTGCTGCCATGATAACGTCATTTTCATATCCAGGCATATAGGCACCTTCTGGGACAACATGTGCATTAATTGGTGAAGCAGCCTGAATGGCCTGAGCAAAAGCAACCATTTTTTCACGACTATGAAAGGACACACTTTGAATTAAATCCGTGCGCGGAGCATCCCAAGATGGATCCGTTTGAATCTGAAATGCACCTAAAATTCCCGCTGTAAAACGCGCTCCCTTAATCGCTTGCGAAACAACATGAGGTGCTAAGAAAAAACCTTGGTACATCTCAAGTAAACTGTATAAAGAAGCACCCGCCTCCGCACCAATTCCAGGTGTTGTAAGTCGGTAAGCGCACAATTCCACCAAATCTGCTCGACCAGCAATATATCCGCCTGTTTTCGCTAAACCACCGCCTGGGTTTTTAATTAAAGAACCTGCAATCAAATCAGCACCTACCTCAATAGGCTCCATCACTTCGACAAATTCACCGTAACAATTATCCACAAAAACAATCACATCAGACTTCAACTCACGAACAAACGCAATCATCTCTTTCATTTTCGCAATGGTAAAAGAAGGGCGGTCTGCATAACCTCGAGAACGTTGAATGCCAATCATTTTCGTAGTCGACTTTACCTTCGTTCGAACCAACTCAAAATCTACAGAACCATCGGCTAGTAACGGTACCATATCATAGCCAATCTGATATTCCTTTAACGAACCTTTCCCCGAACCACGAATGCCAACAATCTCTTCTAGCGTATCATACGGCGCACCCGTCATGTATAACAGATCATCCCCTGGGCGAAGGACGCCAAATAAAGCCGTCGAAATAGCGTGCGTACCCGAAATAATCTGTGGACGCACAAGTGCCGCTTCCGCCTTGAAAACGTCTGCATAAACCCGCTCTAGTGTATCACGACCGTCATCATCATAGCCATAACCCGTCGATGGCGTGAAATGAAAGTCACTTACCCGATTTTTCTGAAAAGCTTGCATTACTTTCCATTGATTTTCTTCCGCAATTAGCTCACTGTCTTTCTGAAATACGTGCAACTTCGCTTCTACCTCGTCAGCCAATTGGCGTATTTCTTCCGGTATTTGTTTAAAAAATGATGTCATTTTAGTTTTCCTTTCGTGCTTGATAGCCTTTTAATCGGTAACATTCTGTTGCTTCATCAAATTCTTCCTCGATCACTACCGTATCATGTTTATATTTATGTAACATCCTGCCGTCACTTGCTGGAATACTGGCTACATACGGTTGCCAAAGCTGCTTAATTTCCCATAACATTTTTTCCTTCAAAAAATACTGAGACGACTCTTCCAACGCACTTACTTCTACATAATTTGGCTGTGTCGGAATAAAATACGGCAATTGGCAGTCCTTTTTATTGTACACTGTTAAAATCGGAATATGCTGCATCTCTAGCTCTTCTAACAGCGTCAAAACTGTTCGCTCGTGTTGTACGTAATCAGGATTAGAGCAATCCACCACATGCAAAAGAACATCCACATTCGCCGTTTCCTCCAGCGTGGAACGAAAAGCCGCAACAACCGTTGTTGGCAAATCTTGAATAAAACCAACTGTGTCTGTTAAAAGCGCCGTATATCCTTCTGAAAAGGGCATTTTTCGGGTTGTTGGATCAAGTGTAGCAAATAGCTGATCTTCCTCAAGGGTCTTCGCATCACTTAATCTATTAAATAGCGTCGATTTCCCCGCATTCGTATAGCCGATGAGCCCAAACCGAAAAATGGCCTGGTCGTTACGACGCGAAGTCATACGCTCACGATGCTTCACTACAACATCGAGCTGCTTCTTAATATCCACCATCTTCTGCCGGATATGACGACGATCCATCTCCAACTTTGTCTCCCCAGGGCCACGCGTTCCAATTCCACCACCAAGACGCGACAAAGAAATCCCTTGACCGCTCAGCCTAGGCAATAAATATTGATATTGCGCCAAGGCAACTTGCAATTTGCCTTCCCGTGTTTTCGCCCGCATCGCAAAAATATCTAAAATCAATTGCGTCCGATCAAGAATACGTGCGTCAACGATCTTCGCAATATTCCGTACCTGTGTTGCGCTCAATTCACTATTAAACAACACCACATCGACATCCATTTCAGCGACAAATGCTGCAATCTCCTCTATTTTCCCCGACCCTACAAAAGTAGCTGGATGTACACGTTCCCGTTTCTGCGTCACTTCTCCGACGACTTCTGCTTGCGCCGTTTTCGCCAAGTTCCCCAATTCTAGCATCGAATAATAAAAATGTTCTTCTGTCACTTTAGGCAACTCACAGCCTACCAATATCACTCGTTCCACCATTGTTTCCGCACTCCCATCGTATCTTCCTTTCATCGTAGCATAAATAGCCCTACAAAGAAAGACGAAAACCATTATAAAAGCCGAACGCACACGCTTTGTAGTACTAGCGCATCACATTCGACTTTATCCTTCATTTTTTAAATTCAATCAGCCTATTCATCGTCCGATTTCAAAGCTACATTTTTTTGTGGTGAGAACGTCGAAATAGCATGCTTAAAAACGAGCTGTTGCTTGCCATCGACGTCTAGTAACACCGTAAAGTTATCAAAGCTAATAACCCGACCGCGTAACTGGAATCCATTTGTTAAAAACACTGTTGCCAAAATTTTCTCTTTCCTCAATTGATTTAAATAATGATCCTGTAACCCTTGCCCACCTTGTTTCATATCGAATCGCTCCTATTCTCTATCTTTTAAGTTATCTTCATTTTAAACGAAATGCACAAGAACTACAAATTGCACTCCCTAAAAAAAGATTCTTTTTTCTCTGCTAGTTTCAAATACCCTGTTTAGCCCCGATTAAAACACCCTATTCCCTTTTCAAAAACTGCTTTATTTCCATTGCTATTACACTGTTTATTCCTGATTCTCCAGTATCAAACCAATGCACATCTAAGCGATTTCGAAACCAAGTCAACTGTCGCTTCGCAAAACGCCTGGAGTTCCGCTGTAACAGCTCTGTCGCATCAGCAAGTGCCATATTCCCATCAAAATATGTAAACAGTTCTTTATAACCAATGCCTCGGGCAGCCGGCACATCACGAACACCTGTATCATAAAATCTGCGTGCTTCCTCAAGTAATCCCTGCGCAAGCATCAACTCTACACGCAAATTAATCCGCGCATAAAGCTCAGAACGCTCACGATTCAATCCAATCAAAAGCGGGTCAAACTCGCTCGATTGCGCCTCTTGATTCTGCAACTCCGAAAACTTCTTGCCAGATAGATGGTAAACTTCGAGTGCCCTGATAATACGCCTCGGGTTATTGGCATGCAAGCTATTCGCACTTTCAGGATCAACCTCACGAAGCATAGAAAGTAACGTTTCACTCGGCTTTTTCGCCAGTTCTTCACGAAAAACAGGATCGCTTTTCACCTCGGAAAACGTATAATCATAAAGCACAGACTGCACATAAAGCCCTGTTCCACCAACCAAAAAAGGGATTTTTCCTCGTTTCCAAATATCTCGAATCAATTGATGCGTTTCCCGTTTGAACTCCGAAACATCATAGGTTTCGCTCGGCTCCCTAATATCAATCAAATAATGCGGGATACCAGCCATCTCTTCGGGCGTTATTTTTGCAGTGCCAATATCAAGCCCACGATACACCTGCATGGAGTCACCACTGATAATCTCTCCATCAAATTTTTGCGCCAATTCGATACTTAACGCCGTCTTCCCAACCGCAGTCGGGCCAACAATTACAATAACGGGAATTTTGCTCAAAAAAACCTCCCCTTCCATATCTCCAATGTATCATAAAATGAAGATTTGTAAAGGGAGGTTTTATTATACTATTGTTAGAAATCGATCAATGCCAATCCGCTGGCTCGCGCGCATCATCAATCTGCGTTTGCAATTCCGCAACCAATTGTTCTTTAGTTGCTGCATCCCATTGAAATAAATTATCCATGTCTTTGATAACTTCTTCTTTCCACTCCAACAAGTATGGCATATCAAACAAAAGATAGCCCGTACGACGAAGCAAGAAATCAATCGGATGAATGACAGCTTCCTGATAAATCGCATAATGTAGCTGCGCATACAAACTGTTCGGCAAAGCAGATGTCCCGTTCTCTTTGTGCTCTTGCGCGTAGGTAAAGACGTGATCAATATTAGAGCCGTAACGTTTGGCAAGTTCACGACCTTCCGCCAATGTCCAACCAAAGCGATTGTTTCCTTCTTTCGCTTTTTTCTCGATGAAAGCATCAATATTATCGGAACCGCCTACATCCCCACCCGAAATTGGTAAATGATGTGTTTGTACAGCTTTGAATTTCTTACCAGTTTCTTTGGACAGCGCTTTTGTGACTTCATCTAGTAGTTTTTCAGCCATTTTGCGATACCCAGTTAGTTTTCCTCCAGCCATCGTAATTAAGCCACTTTCCGAAAACCAGACTTCATCCTTCCGCGAAATTTCAGATGGATCTTTGCCTTCTTCATAGATCAGTGGACGAACCCCTGCCCAGCTCGATTCAATGTCATTTTCGCTAATATGCACATCTGGAAACATATAGTTGATCGCCTTAATCACATATTTATGATCCTCTTCATTCGCTTTCGGATTAATCACCATTTCGTCATACACCGTATCCGTTGTACCCACATAAACCTTCTTTTCACGCGGAATCGCAAAAACCATTCGACCGTCTGGTGTGTCAAAATAAACCGCCTGCTCCATTGGGAATTTCTTTTTATCGATGACCAAGTGTATCCCCTTCGTCAAACGAAGATGCTTATTGTTCGTCGCATAATCCATCTTACGCACCCGATCCACCCAAGGACCCGCTGCATTGACAACCCGATGTCCCTTGATATCAAAAACTTTCCCTGTAATCCGATCACGTGCCACGACACCTACAACCTGCTTCTTTGTATCATATAAAAAGTTTTCTGCTTTCGTATAATTGATTACTTTAGCACCTAATTCCACCGCTTTTTTCATAACTTCAATCGTTAAGCGTGCATCATCTGTCCGGTACTCGACATAGTAACCCGATCCTTTCAAGCCTTCTTTTTTCACAAATGGATTTTTCGCCAATGTTTCTTTTGCCGATAAGATTTTACGACGTTCCTCTTTTTTCACACCTGCTAAATAATCGTAAAGACGAATTCCGAACGAAGCGCTGACTTTACCCATATTACCACCTTTATGAAACGGTAGCATCATCCATTCTGGCGTTGTCACATGCGGACCATTTTCATAGACAATCGCGCGCTCTTTCCCAAGATCCGCTACCTCTTTAATCTCAAATTGTTGCAAATAACGCAAACCACCGTGCACCAGTTTGGTTGACCTACTAGAAGTTCCCGCCGCAAAATCTTGCATTTCAATTAGCGCCACGCTCATACCACGTGAAACCGCGTCAAGAGCAATCCCTGCACCGGTAATACCACCACCTACAATAACGAGGTCAAATGTTTCCTCCGTCATCTTTGTTTGAATCGTTTCTCTATCAAAAGCCGA
Source organism: Listeria grandensis FSL F6-0971 (assembly GCF_000525835.1). GTDB lineage: Bacteria > Bacillota > Bacilli > Lactobacillales > Listeriaceae > Listeria_A > Listeria_A grandensis. The sequence continues at coordinate 405,637 of NZ_AODD01000002.1, read as the reverse complement.
AAATAATTGTACCATTCTTTTTTCCCCCTCTAGAATTAAATACAGCCTATCTATCACCATCTGTTTTCCACTTTTTGTTGGCTTTAAACCGATACACAAAAAAAGAGAGACTACAAAGTAAGCGATTGCGCTCGCCATTTGTAGTCTCTCCGTATCTCAGACAATAATTAGTATTAACTTGTCTCCAATTATAGTACAGCCTCTCGTCAAAAGTAAAGCTATTTGTTTCGTCGCTTTCGGATTTCCACCGCTTTTGCCGGAAAATCTGTCATAAATCCCTGAACCCCTTCATCAAAGAGCGCTTCGATTTGCCCCGGTTTATTTGCAGTCCAGCATCTTGTCGGAACATTTTTAAGCGCGTCTATGTTCCGAATTTTGAATGGCGGATTAATACTATCCAGCTTTAGTATATCTCGTTGCGCTAAAGCGTCTTCCACATCTAGTTTTGTAATTGCAGAAAGCTTGATGTGCTTATCAAGTGCGCGCAAACGTGCCAGCGTCTCCAGATTAAAAGAACAAAATAAAAAGGTCAGCCGCCCCGCCTTCTTTTGACACAGTTCTAATACTTTTTCTTCAATGCCGTCATAATCATACGCATCTGTTTTTAGTTCGATGTTTAAGATTAGTGGATATTTACCTAAAACATCCAAGACTTCCTCCAATGTTGGAATCGTCGTTTTTTTGAACAATGCTCGCAAACGTTTTCTATAGCCTTGGTGAGCATCCAATTTACAAAGCTCGCGCAATGTAAAATCCTTTACCAATCCCGAACCGTTCGTCGTCCGATTGACTTTTTCGTCATGGATTACAACGGGAATGCCATCTTTACTCAGCTGAACATCTAGTTCAATCCCATCTGCTCCAGCTTTTACCGCCGCTAAAAAAGCAGGTATCGTATTTTCTGGGTGTGTGCCTTTACTCCCTCGATGGGCAAATATTTCCGTCAAATTCCTCACCTCATTTATGCACATTACTACCCTTTTTATTATACATAAATAAGACAATTGTCTCAAATTTAATAAATTCCTGTTATTTGCTCCTCTATCGTATTACAGTCTAGGCAACATGTGGTATTATAGATTAGTAGAGAATAACCAATGAATAGCGTGTTCGTCTTGACGTTAAACGCATCCGGGGGGATTTAATAACAGTTTCATTATTCCTACTACTTCACATTAGCAATTGAAATGGGAAACATTCTTTCCATATAGATTTGCAGTTAGGAGAGATCGCATGGAGAGATCCGCTCGACATAAAAGAAAATACGTACCTAGCATAGACGGGCTTCGAGCATTGGCAGTTATCGCTGTCATCGCCTATCATCTCAGTTTCGGATGGGCTTCCGGTGGTTTCTTGGGAGTCGACATCTTTTTCGTTTTGTCAGGCTATTTAATTACAAATATTTTACTTTCCGAATGGGAAAAAAATGAACGCATTGATTTGAAAAAGTTTTGGATAGGACGTTTCAGACGACTGATTCCAGCTGTGTATTTAATGATTGTCGTGGTGGTCGTTTTTGCCGTTATCTTCAATCGCCCACTGCTTGCCACTTTAAGAGGAGATGCAACAGCCTCCTTCCTATATATGAGCAATTGGTGGTTTATCTTTCATAACGTTTCTTATTTCGATTCATTTGGAATGGCCTCTCCACTGAAAAATTTATGGTCACTGGCCATCGAAGAACAATTTTATATCATTTGGCCACTATTTTTATTTGGTGCCCTGAAATTTATCAAAAAGCCTGCAATTATTTTGCGCATCATTGTGATTGCAGCCATCATTTCTGCGATTGTCATGGCTATTTTGTACTCTCCTGATGGTGATCCTAGCCGTGTTTATTACGGTACAGATACGCGTGCTTTTGGCCTATTACTCGGCGGGGCGCTAGCTTTTGTTTGGCCGTTTACACGACTATCACCTAACATTCCAATGGCCGGCAAAATCACCGTTAACTTGGCAGGAACGATAAGCGTCGCCATCTTTGTATTCTGTGTCGCTACTGTTAATGAGTACGATTCCTTTTTATATCGCGGAGGCATGTTTTTAATTGCGATTAATGCCATCGTTATGATTGCAACGATCGCCCACCCAGCCTCGTACTTAAGTAAACTATTTAGCTTCAAACCACTGCGCTGGATCGGCGTAAGGTCTTACGGGATTTACCTGTGGCATTACCCCATCATCACATTGACAACACCGATTACGGAAGTCGGGACACCTAGCTTAGGACGAGCTGCCCTGCAGGTCGCGGCAACATTGATTATCGCGGAACTTTCCTATCGCTATGTGGAGACGCCAATTCGCAAAAAAGGGTTTATTCCCTACATTAAATCATTCCGCCTACAAGAACTGCTACACTGGCGTGGATATCCAATCGGTAAATGGGCTTTTATCGGGAGCCTCGTTCTTCTGTTAGGATTTTTCGCACTCGGAATGAGCAACTTGATTCCAGTTAAAACAAACGCGGAAGGCACGCAAAAAACACATGTAAAAACCGTCGCAAAACCAAAAACGTCTGTAGTCCCTCCGAAAAAAGAAGCAGCACCTTCTGATCCAGCGAAAAAGCCGGCAACAACACCTAAGAAAAGTGAGTCGAAAAAACCGGTAGCACCTGATCAGATCAAGTATGCACAATCAGTCGCTATTGGGGATTCCATCATGATTGATATACAACCTGTTTTAGAAAAAGCTGTGCCTAATATCGCGATTGATGGTTTAGTCGGACGCCAGATGACGGATGCTCTCAATACAGCTACCCAATACGGTAAATATAATTCTAAAGGTAGCGCAGTGATTCTCGAACTTGGTACTAATGGTCCTTTTGCTCTCAAAAAAATGGAAGAACTTGTTCAAATGTTTGACCAGGCCAGCATTTACCTCGTAAATACACGCGTGCCACGTCAATGGGAATCTGAGGTCAACGAATCCATCAAAAAAATCGATGCAGAGTATGACAATGTCACCTATGTCGACTGGTATAGCCTCGCTGTGAATCACCCAGAATATTTTGGTCAAGATGGTGTCCATCTAACAAAGAAAGGCGTCGCAGCCTATGTCAACTTACTCACCAGCAAGATGGCACATTAAAATAATTCGCATTGTAATCTTTAGATAGATGGCAGTGCGAATTTTTTTTGCATCATAAAAAGACTAGCCGTTCTTGCTCATTAAATAAATTCTGGATTTCATTCGATTGGAATAACGCATCCTGCTCCTGATAAAATAAATAAAGCATCAACACGCGATCAAAGGCAATACTCACCGCAATACTTTTAGGCCTGATTAACGTTTCCCGATGCCTTTTTCCATTGGTTCGATAACAATATATTTGGCTGCCTTTCTCGCTTCCACTATAGAAGTGGGCTCTCTTTTCGGTAATCCTTGTAACCTATTGGCAGCATCATTAAACTTGCTCAATTTCAGATCCATTTCATTTTGATGCATAATTGAAAATTGCTTCATCATCATTCACCTTTCCAAATAATTATTGTACAATCAAGGTGTTTCCGCTTTCAAACAAGAATTAAAAAAAGACCACTATGACAGTGATCTTCATCATTGTGTATATATATTCAATTTAACACATTCTCGCTTGAGTGTAAATATTTTTACAGGCTATTCTCCAAAGACTTGTGTCCATTCTTGTTTTTTATCTAAGAAATTTTTAGCTAGCTCCTGGGCACCAGATAAACTATGACTAGCTGCCCAGCCACATTGCACTTCATTACAAGCCGGAACTTCTGTAGCATTTAATACATCAATTAACGTTTTTTCTAGAATAGAGAGCACATCCTCATAATCTTTATGATTAATAATCGATAAATAGAAGCCTGTTTGGCACCCCATTGGACTAATATCTACAATTTTATCCGAGTGGTTACGCGATAACTCTGCCATCAAATGCTCCAATGAATGAAGTGCAGGCATATCCATATGTTCTTTATTAGGTTGCATAAAGCGAATATCGTATTTATAAATTTCATCGCCATGTTCTCCCATTTTTTGACCAGCAAGACGCACATATGGTGCCTTTACTTTCGTATGATCTAGATTGAAGCTCTCAACATTCATTTTTTCAGACATTACATTTCATCCCTTTCTCAATTTTATAAGAATATTCCTAGGATAGCACACCCTAGGAATACATTTCACGTTTATTCTACCGTATTTTCTGTAATAGTTGCCAGCGATAACCATGTTTCTACCGGTACGCCTTCTAGTTGTTCGTCCATAATGAAAGAGCCATTCGAATAACGATCTGTCACGCGTAAATTAGAGACATCCATATCTACAACCACCTCTTTATTTGTGGCAATATGAATAATATCTTTACTACTCGCTAAATCGAGACTAATAAAGCGATGTGGGCTGCTTTTAAGCTCTCGAAGCATGAGCAACCCGCGCTTAGCTCTGGATATCGTTTCAAATTCAGACAGTTTCATTCGTTTTGCCGAGCCTCGTTGCGTCACCAAAACAAGATCGCGTGTTTCGCTCGGCACAATGACTTTCGCACCCGCAATATAATCTCCCGCTTTAAGATTCATCGCTTTTACACCAGCAGTTCTAGCACCAGAAAGCGGTACTTCACTAATAGAATAACGCAACCCATAACCGTTATGACTAGCAAGGAAAACTTCTTCATTTCCGATCACGGTCTCTACTGAGATTAGACTATCGTCTCCTTTTAAGTTGATCGCCATCAATGTTTTAGAGTAGCGCTGTGGCTTGTAGTTGAGAACAGCAGACGCCTTAATCATGCCATTCTTTGTTACAAACAAGAAATAATCTGTCTCGCTAAAGGTTTTCATCGGAATCGCAGCAACTACTTCTTCTTCTGCCGACGTATCCGACACAAGATGGCTCACATGTTCCCCTAAGTTCTTCCATTTGATATCCGGTAATTCATGCACCGGGCGATAAATATAGTTCCCTTTACTTGTGAAAAGTAGCAGAGAATCCATTGTATTCATCGTCTGGATAAAGATGGCATGATCTGTTTCTTTCATCGATAAATCTTCTCCGTTAGATGCTGAATAAGAACGCATCCCCGTACGCTTCACATAGCCTTCTTTCGTCACAGAAACGACGACGTCTTCACTTGCAACCAGAACTTCGGTATCAATTTTTATCTCTGAAATTTCATTTTCAATCACCGTTAAGCGTGGTGTTTTGTAGGTTTTTTTGATTTCATTTAGTTCGCTCTTGAGGCATGCAATCAAGTTATTTTCATCGCCTAAAATTGCTTCTAATGCTGAAATCTGCGTCGCAAGTTCGTCAGCTTCTTGTTGTAATTGTGTAATATCCGTATTTGTTAAGCGATATAATTGTAACGAAACGATCGCTTCTGCTTGTTTTTCACTGAAATCATAGGTCGTTTGTAAGTTTAATTTTGCATCGCGTTTATCTTTAGAACCACGAATAATGCGGATGACCTCATCTAAAATCGATAAAGCCTTCATCAGACCATCAATAATGTGTTGGCGCGCCTTCGCACGACGAATATCATACTCGGAACGCTTCGTAATAATCTCTTTTTGGTGAGCAATATACGCATCAATCATCGAAATAACACCCATCAGCTGCGGTCTTTTGTTAAAGATCGCGACCATATTAAAATTATAGGAAATTTGCAGATCGGTATTTTTGAAAAGGTAGTTCAAGACGCCGTCTGCATTCGCATCTTTTTTGAGCTCAATAACGATTCGCAAACCCGTTCTATCAGTCTCGTCGCGAACCTCAGAGATACCTTCAATTTTCTTATCGATGCGCAGGTCATCCATCCGTTTGACAAGTGTCGCTTTATTGATCTCGTACGGAATTTCCGTAATCACGATCTGTTGACGACCGCCACGCATATCTTCAATAACCGTCTTCGAACGCACAACAACGCGCCCTTTTCCAGTCTCGTAAGCTTTTTGAATCCCGTCTATGCCTTGAATAATGCCACCAGTTGGAAAATCAGGGCCTTTAATCAGTTTCATAATATCTAGCGTTGTACAATCTGGCTTGTCCAAACGCTTAATGACGCCTTCAATAACTTCGGTCAAATTGTGCGGTGGAATATCCGTCGCATAACCTGCAGAAATCCCTGTCGAACCATTTACAAGCAAATTCGGAAAACGGCTCGGTAACACCGTAGGCTCGCTCGTTGTGTCGTCAAAGTTGGAAACAAAATCAACCGTTTCTTTATCCAAATCTCGCAACAACTCGGAGGAAATTTTAGATGTTCGTGCTTCCGTATAACGCATCGCTGCAGGCGGATCACCGTCGACACTACCATTATTCCCGTGCATTTCAATCAGTGTGTTACGAACTTTCCAATCTTGACTCATCCGAACCATCGCTTCGTACACTGACGAATCACCATGTGGATGGTAATTACCAATAACATTACCAACTGTTTTCGCAGATTTACGGAACCCTTTTTCAGCAGTGTTACCTTCCACGTGCATCGCGAACAAAATCCGTCGCTGCACCGGTTTTAAGCCATCACGTGCATCAGGTAACGCCCGCTCTTGAATAATATATTTACTATAACGACCAAATCGGTCTCCTAAAACTTCTTCCAAGGCTAAATCTTGAATCTTTTCATCTGGAGTACTCACTCGCCCGCCTCCTCAATAATCATGTTCTCATTTTCTAGAATGCTTTGGTCTTCTTCTAACGAGAATTCGACGTTTTTCTCAATCCAGTTACGTCTTGGCTCTACTTTATCGCCCATCAATGTTGCCACACGACGCTCAGCGCGAGCGATATCATCAATGCGTACACGGATTAGCGTTCGTGACTCAGGATTCATCGTCGTATCCCACAATTGGTCAGCATTCATTTCACCAAGCCCTTTGTAACGTTGGATAATGTAGCCTTTTCCGATTTTTTTAATGGCAGAATCAAGTTCCTCATCCGTCCATGCATACGCCATCACTTCTTTTTTACCAACACCCTTACTCACCTTGTAAAGCGGTGGTAATGCGATGTAAACCTTGCCCGCCTCAACAAGCGGACGCATATAGCGATAAAAGAACGTCAAGAGCAACACTTGAATATGCGCGCCATCCGTATCCGCATCGGTCATAATAACGACTTTATCATAGTTACAGTCCTCGACTTCAAACTCCGCACCTACGCCGGCACCAACTGTATGAATGATCGTACTAATCTCTTCGTTTTTCATGATATCTGCGAGCTTCGCCTTCTCCGTATTAATAACTTTACCTCGAAGTGGCAAAATAGCTTGGAAACGGCGATCACGGCCCTGTTTGGCTGAACCACCCGCCGAGTCTCCTTCGACAAGATACAGTTCATTTTTCTGCGGGTTACGCGATTGCGCCGGCGTTAATTTACCAGAAAGCGATGTTTCTGAACGTTTGCGCTTCTTACCATTTCGCGTTTCTTCACGCGCCTTACGAGCAGCCTCACGTGCTTCACGCGCCTTCACAGCCTTCTTCACCAGCAACGCGCTCACTTCTGGGTTTTCCGCTAGAAAATAGCCCAAATGCTCAGCAACAACGGCATCCACAGCAGGTCTAGCTTCTTGCGTACCTAGCTTTTCCTTCGTTTGCCCCTCAAATTGCAGCAAATTCTCTGGAATTCGGATAGACAGCACCGCTGAAAGCCCTTCCCGGATATCGCTACCCTCCAAGTTCTTCTCTTTTTCTTTCAACATACCAACACGACGGGCGTACTCATTAAACACGCGTGTCATCGCCGCCTTCATGCCAGCTTCATGCGCACCAGCACCCTTTGTCCGCACATTATTAACAAAGCTCAAAATGTTTTCTGCGTAACCATCATTAAACTGGAATGCCATTGCAATCTCAATCGTATTGCTTTCTCCTTCAAAAGAAACGACAGGATGCAGCACATCTTTGCCTTCGTTAATGTATTCAACAAAGTTCTTCACGCCATCCTCAAAATGAAATTTCTCTTCCATCCCGATTCGCTCATCGATCAGCTCGATCTCCATGCCTTTCAAAAGAAACGCTGATTCACGTAACCTTTCCGATAACGTTTCATAATTATACGAAGTCATGGAAAAAATCGTTTTATCAGGTTTAAAACGAATGATCGTACCTCTTTTGTTAGTTTTACCAAGCTTGCGCAATGTTCCAACTGGTTTACCACCATCCGCGAAATCCATTTCATACGTGAAGCCATCACGATGAATCGTCACCTTTAGCGATTCCGATAAAGCATTAACAACGGAGGAACCAACACCGTGCAAACCACCACTTGTTTTATAACCACCTTGACCAAATTTACCACCAGCATGAAGTACTGTTAAAATAACCTCCACAGTCGGTTTCCCAGTTTTATGCATCCCAACTGGCATACCACGACCTTCATCCGAAACACTGACACTTTCATCTTTATGCAACACAACTTTAATTTTATGGCCATATCCTGCCAATGCCTCATCGACGGAATTATCCACGATCTCATATACTAAATGATGTAATCCTCGTGTATCTGTCGAACCGATATACATCGCTGGGCGTTTGCGTACCGCCTCAAGTCCTTCCAATACTTGAATGGAATCATCATTATATTCATTTTTTGAGCGACTCATCTTTTTTCTCCTTCCATTCTTGCGTATACATCTTGTTCGTTTACCCATTTCTACCTGCTGTCCAAACATATGTTGGTAGCAACTACTTTAACAGAATAGCATTAACTCACCAAATAATAAAGCCCCAATTTCTCTTTTGGTTACATAGCGGTTTTCTAACGCGAGCAGGTTTTCCATACATATATGTTTTTTGGCAAGTCAAAAGCCCCTTTTGAAGAGGCTTTCGTTACGAACTATTTACCTTAGTCTAACATTATCCTTTACCAGAAAGCAAATACTCAACCATAATACAACGATCCATGATGACCGTATGACCTCTTTCTTTTAGAAAATTATAGGCTTCATCATTGACAATACCCGACTGTGCCCAGAAGACATCTGCATCTATCACATCAAATTCTTTAGCAAGTGCTGGCAAAAATTCTGATTTCCGAAAAATATCAACAATGTCGATATGCCCTTCAATATCAGCTAGTTTGGCTACAGCCTTCTCGCCCAGTACTTCGTCTACCTTTGGATTCACAGGAATAATCGTGTAACCTTCTTGTTGCATTCGCTCGGATATTTGATACGATGTACGCTCAGGATTATCGCTAAGCCCCACGACCGCAATCCGTTTTGCTTGTTTCAAAATCTGGTGAATTTCCGACCTTTCAGGATTCAAAATTGTCATCTAAATCCCCTCCTATACGTCTATCATAGCGGAACGGGCAGCAAAATAGCAAGCAAATCGACTACCGATCATCCTCGCTTAGGTTCTTTTTCTCGAAATAAGAAAAACTGCTCTAAAATAATCGCAAAAATACTGCCTACAATGAGCCCATTATTTAGTACCGCTATAACCGCTGCAGGCAAACCCTGCGTCGCTGATGGAGACAAGAACATAACACCAACACCGACCATCAAAGATATTCCGATGACAAGGTAGGCGTTTTCCTCTCCAACTGTAATTTTTTTCAACTCTTTCAAAGCCATAATAACCATGTTCGTAAAAATAACAAATGTCACCGCATAGCCAACTGGTGCAGGCAACGCGCTCATTACATTCATAATTGGTGGAAATAGCGTTATCCCAATAACAAGAACGCAACCAATTAAAAAAGGTTTAATGGACTTCTGACCAGTTTGTGTGACAAATCCAGCAGCCCCTGAAATAGGTACTGAACCTATCGCCGAAAATCCACCACCAAATAATTGATTAACACCCGATATAAGGCCTCCACGCCGATACCGTTTTGGATCACTCGGCTCGTCTTTTGCAACAATACCTTCCATCAATCGTACCGAAGCCACTAGATTCGTAATCAACAGCAAGGTAATAAATATCGCGGTTGTAATGACACCAGAATCAAAAGTCGGCGCACCAAACGCAAATAATTTCGGTACATCAAACCAAGTATGTGCGGAACTGACACTAGGTGCCTTCCCAGCAACCAAAAATAACCCCCATCCAAGTATCAAACTAAAGATCACCGAATATTGGCGCACCCACATCGCCTTCGACCGTCCGAACGTAAATGTAGCAATGATGACAATAGCGCTTAATAAAGCCATCCACGGATCCATTGTCGGATGATCTGCTGAAATGCCAAACATTCCTTTGATAAAGGAGCCACTTAGCTGGAGGACGAGTAGCATTAAGTAAACAAAAGTAACCGTCGGCGTAAATAACTTCGCCAAAACACCGATAAAACCGCTTGCTGCAAGGATAATAAAGAAAACACCGCTCACGAGCAATCCGCCAGATAATGCTTGTAATGCCGCAATATTAGATGTGTATAAAACGCCAATAAATCCTGCATAAATTGTGAATACACTCCACCATAACCCGGCCGGTCCTTCATGTATTGGTAAGCGGTGCCCCAGTAAGCCTTGTAGCAACCCAGCAACACCCAGTACAAAAATCGTTCGCTGCATAAATCCAGCCGTTTCCACTGCGCTTAATTGGTATAAATCTGCAATCGCGATCGGCGCTACAATCGCAGCAGCGATCATAAAAATCATCCACTGTAGCGCTGCAATTCCTAACTTCATTCCAAAACCTCTTTTCATTTGTATTATTTTCTGATTATTCTAACCGAATATCACGCTTATCCAATTTCATATTCTACGCCAAATTTGGCTAAAAGTCCACGAAATAAATAAGTAGCATCTATATTCTATATCACCTTTTTATGCTATAATGGCGGGAGTTAGGTAGTTCGAAATAAAAGGAGTTTCTAAACACATGGAAATGATAATCTTACTTTGCTTTATCGCTTATATTCTTGGTTCCATCCCCTCCGGTTTGTGGATAGGAAAAATTTTCTATAAGAAAGACATTCGTGAATTTGGTAGCGGTAACCTAGGTGCTACCAATTCGTTTCGCGTGCTCGGCATCAAACCTGGCATCGTCGTAACCGTGATGGACATTTTAAAAGGAACGGCTGCAACATTATTGCCATTCTTCTTTCAATTAGATATTAACCATCATTTCTGGCTACTCACGGGTGTTTTTGCAATTATCGGGCATAGTTTCCCAATCTTCGCGAAATTCAAAGGAGGCAAAGCTGTGGCCACGTCGGCCGGCGTCATTTTAGCCTATGCACCATGGCTATTCGTGGCTGCGATCCTGATTTTTGCTCTTTCACTAAAATTAAGCAAGTACGTCTCTCTTAGTTCTATGATAGCAGCTGCAAGTGCACTCGTTATCTCGCTATTCTTAATGGATTGGATTTTGGTTGGTATTATAGCCGCGATTGCTGCATTCATTATTTATCGCCATATCCCGAATATTAAGCGGATCAAAAAAGGAGAAGAGCCGAAGATAACATGGATGTAAAATAATGAGTAAAAACCTCAAAAGCTAGAATAAAATCCAGTTTTTGAGGTTTTTACTTTCACCCAATTGTAATCGTGTATTCACTCGAGAAATCGTTACCTACAGCCAATTCTTCCATCGCTTTCTTGTCTTGTAATTCAACCGATGTGCCTTGCGTATCTGCAATACCAAACCATGGTTCAATACATAAAAACGGAGTCCCTGGTTTCGGCGTCCAAATACCTACATATTTGAAATTTGGAAACGCTACTTTTACAAAATGCCTATTTTTTCGCGAACGAATAGTGATTTCATTTTTCGTTAATCCTTCGAAAATCAAAGCATCATTCGCAAATAAATCATAGTTCAGCGCTAATTTTTTTGCATCCGCTATTTTCTTTTTCTCACCTGATAAATAAGGTCCTGACAACGCTAAAGTATCGAGTTGCTCGGTGGCACCAAATTCCAAGTAATAGTCCTCAAACACTTCTCCCTCAACAAATGGCACGTTAAACGCGGGGTGTGCACCTATCGAGAAATAGATCGTTTTATCATCCAAATTTACGACGTGATACCCCACATGAATAGTTCCACCTTCTAATCGGTAGGAGATTTCCAACGCAAAACGGAACGGATAGATCAGCAGTGATTCCCCATCTGCTTCTAGTCGTAAAGTTATCGACTGCTCACTTTGATCCGTCACTCGGAATATACGATCCCGCGCAAAGCCATGTTGCCCCAAATGGAACGGTTTTCCATCCACCAAATACGTATCCTCAACTAAACGTCCCACCGTCGGAAAAAGCACCGGTGAGTGTCTGCCCCAAAACGCACCATCTGCGTGCCACAAAAATTCTTTTTCCGAATTTTTATCGAAAATACGGGTTAATTCCGCTCCATCTTCTTTTAGTTCTACAAGTAATGCATCATTTTCTAATTTTAACATTCGTCATCACCATTCAAATGAAATCGCTCTAGCTGATCCCATTCGCCTTCTTTTTTTAATACGGTTCGTTGTATTTCTCCAAACAAATCATAGTGAGGATAGCCGTCGTGGCGCTTATCAATCCACTCGGGCTTGAAACCATACGTCGCTCCCCATGCTGCAAGCTTTTCGATATCCGCACAAGCCGCCTTTGTTACTGTTTTGGAATCAGGAAAGCGATCATCTAACCAGTAATGTGTTAAAAAAGCTACTTCACCGCTATCCGCTCTTTTTTTCCATGCTTCAAGCTCCGCACGCTTCACTCCAAAAGCCATCGTCCTCACCTACCTACCATTATGATGTCATTGCTTTTAAATAAGCCTCATGCCATAAAGGGAATGTCCGTCTTGTACTCACTGGCCTAAAGTCGTCTTTGCGAACTGCGATATGCTCTGTCTCACCAGAAATATGTATTTGCTCGCTACCAACCTGCCTAATCTCATAGCCATAAACAATCCGAAACCCGTCATAAGACTTAATCCACGTTTTTACTATAGCCGTTTGTCCGTACTTCATCGCCTGCTTATATGACAAATGCACATCCAGAACCGGTGAAATATAACCTTCCTGCTCCATATCAAAATAGCGCAAACCGATGCTCTCTAGAAACTCCGTACGGCCAATCTCCATCCACACTAAATAATTAGCATGATAAACAATTCCCATCTGATCCGTTTCTGCATATCGGACAACAATCCTTGACTCATGATACTTCATCCATTTTCCCCTCCTTAGCACCTACCATTCTACCACGACAAAAAAACTTCCACAATCAGAAAAATCGCGGAAGTCTCTAAAACTAGTTTCGAATCAATGGTTTTTTAAATTTTTCTAATTCTACCAGGAACTTGTCATTTAAGACACGGATAAATGTACCTTTCATTCCTAGGGAACGTGAGTCGATAACGCCAGCACTTTCAAGTTTACGCAAGGCATTCACAATAACTGAACGAGTAATACCTACACGGTCAGCAATTTTAGAAGCAACAAGCAAGCCTTCTTTACCATTTAGCTCATCGAAAATATGCTCAATCGCTTCAAGTTCACTATATGAAAGTGAGCTGATAGCCATTTGAACAACAGCACGACTACGCGCTTCCTCTTCAATTTCCTCTGCTTTCTCATGTAAAATTTCCATCCCAACAACTGTTCCGCCATACTCGGCAAGCAACAAATCGTCATCTGTGAAATCATTTTCTAGACGAGAAAGAATCAATGTACCAAGACGTTCCCCACCACCAACAATAGGAACAATCGTCGTTAAACCTTTGACAAAGAGATCGCTATTTTCAATTGGGAAAGCTGTGTATTGGCTAGAAACCTCCAAGTTAGAAGACGTTTCATTTACATTGAAAAGACTGTTCGTATACTCTTCTGGGAATTGACGTTCTACTAACATTTGTTTCATACGTGCATTTTCGATTGGTAAAACTTCAGAATAACCTAAAAGTTTCCCTTTACGACTCACGACATATGTGTTTGCTTCGATAACATCCGCTAATGTATCCGCCATTTCTTTAAAGTTAACCGTTTTACCTGCTGCATTTTGTAACATGGCATTAATTTTTCTTGTTTTTGCTAATAAGTTCATTATTAGTCCTCCTAAAATTTTTATAAAATGAATTGCGTTAAATCTTTATCCATCATAATCGTGGCTAATTTGTCGTTCACATAACTTTCTGTTACCGTGACAGCTTCTAGTGTAATCTCTGGCGCTTCAAAAAGCAAGTCTTCTAATAATTTCTCCAAAATTGTATGCAATCTTCTGGCACCGATATTGTCCGTTTCTTGGTTGACATGAAAGGCGATTTCAGCCAATCGCTCTACAGCTTCCTTCGTAAAAATAAGTTCAATATCTTCTGTCTTAAGTAGCGCTTTATATTGTTTAATCAGCGCATTATCTGGCTCCGTTAAAATTTTAACGAAATCTTCTTGGGATAATTTATCTAGCTCAATCCTGATTGGAAAACGCCCTTGTAATTCTGGAATAAGATCCGATGGCTTAGACATATGAAATGCCCCCGCCGCAATGAACAGAATATATTCTGTGTTCACCGTACCATATTTCGTCGCGATTTGTGAGCCTTCCACAATCGGCAAGATATCTCGTTGTACACCTTCACGCGATACTTGCGCATTTCCCCCGCCTTGTCCACCACTGGCAATCTTATCAATCTCATCAATAAAAATGATACCCATTTGTTCCGCGCGCAATATTGCTTCTGACGCGACTTCGTCTTGATCAATCAACTTCGATGCTTCATCTTCAAAAAGAATTTTGCGCGCTTCTTTGACTGTTACTTTTCGCTTCTTCATTTTGGACGGAAAAAGGCCTGAAAAAGCATCTTGCATACTGCCCATTTGATCCATCCCAGTGCCACGAAACATATCTGCCATTGGACTTTGTTGCTCTTTCACTTCGACCGTAACGTAGTCATTGTCCAGATCACCATTTTTTAACTGCCACTCGATTTGGTTACGTTTTGAGCGTACAGTGTCATCTTCTGGCTCCACTTCTTCTTCCTGTTGCTGATTTCCACCACCGCCGAATAGCATTTCTAGTGGATTTTGCGAGGATTGTTTCTGCTTTTTCTTATTAGGAGCAAGCAGTTTTACTAAGCGTTTTTCCGCATTTTCCTCTGCTTTCACGCGAACAAGTTGCATTTTTTCATCCTTCACAAGACGAACAGAAACCTCGACAAGGTCGCGAACCATCGATTCAACATCTCGGCCAACATAACCAACTTCTGTAAATTTTGTCGCTTCCACTTTAGAAAATGGCGCCCGAACAATTTTAGCAATACGGCGCGCAATCTCTGTTTTTCCGACACCAGTTGGGCCAATCATCAAAATGTTTTTAGGAATGACCTCATCACGTATTTCATCCGCCATCAACGAACGGCGATAACGATTTCGGAGGCTACAGCTACCGATTTTTTAGCACCTGTTTGCCCAATGATATATTGATCCAGTTTCTCTACGATTTGGCGAGGTGTTAAATTGACATTTGACAAATCGAGTCCCTCCTCTACAATTGTTCTACAATAATATTATCATTCGTGAAAACACAAATTTCCGAAGCAATATCCAGCGCATTCCGAGCAATCTCCTTGGCTTCCAATCGATCACCATCGAAGCGAACCATCGCACGTCCTGCGGCGAGCGCATAATTCCCTCCAGAACCGATTGCTAGAATGCCATCGTCAGGCTCAATGACCTCACCTGTTCCAGATACTAATAATAATTTTTCGTCATTCATAACAATTAGCATCGCCTCAAGTTTGCGTAAAACATTGTCGCTACGCCACTGCTTCGCTAGTTCTACCGCCGCGCGCTCCAGGTTACCATTATACTCATTTAGCTTTCCCTCAAACTTCTCAAAAAGCGTAAAAGCATCCGCAACCGAACCTGCAAAGCCGGCGACTACTTTATCATGAAAAAGACGTCTCACTTTCTTAGCAGTATGTTTCATCACGACAGAATTTCCTAATGTTACTTGCCCATCTCCAGCCATCGCAGACTGTCCATTATGACGGATTGCAAATATCGTAGTCATTTTTTGATACGCCTCCATTCTCAAAAATTAAGCTCTTGGATGATGTTTCATATACGTTTCTTTCAAATGTTCTTTTGTCACATGCGTGTATATTTGTGTTGAGGAAAGGCTCGCATGTCCCAATAGTTCTTGAACAGTTCGCATATCAGCGCCGTTATTTAACAAGTCTGTAGCAAACGTGTGTCGCAACATATGGGGATGAATTTTCCGAGTCAGCGAAGCTTTCTCAATCACCTTATTCAAACAATAGCGAATTCCTCTTGCTGTCAGTGGATCACCATAATGATTAATAAGCAAACTCTGATGCGTCTTTTGGTGGTGCTCCATTAGCAGATCTCGTCCGCCATTTGTATAATCATTCACAGCGTCCAACGCAAAAACACCAAACGGAACATATCTTTCCTTGTTCCCTTTTCCCTTTATTAAAATTGCTTGATAGGTTTGATCAATATCAGACAATAGAATTCCTGCGCATTCACTCACTCGGATACCAGTAGCATATAACAGCTCTAGCAAGGCCCGATCTCGTAAAGTAAGCGGATCATTATTCGCATATACAACATCGAATAATGCTTCCATCTCCTGTGAGTAGAAAAATTTCGGCAAACGCAACTGCTTCTTAGAATGCGATATAAAAGCAAATGGGTTCTCATTTATAACTTTTTCTCTCAGTAGAAAGGCATAAAAACTGCGCAAACTTGAAATTTTCCGTGCTACTGTTGTGCGGGCAAATTCCTGTTTGCGTAAATGCGTAAGATATAGCCTAACATCCATATAACTCACATCCGCAAAGGCATGAATCGCTTCCTCCAACATGAACGAATGAAACTCCCGAATATCATGGAGATAATTAATATTAGTATGTTCTGAATAATTGCGCTCAATGCTTAGGTAATTGCTAAACTCTTGTTCCCAATTTCGTCCAGCCATCATATGCACACACCTCTCAAACAAGTCCATCGTAACACACATGGTGTGATGTTGCAATAATTTTATACATTTTTCGCAACCTTTCGAATTGAACCGATAAAGTGTAAATTAAAGGATGAAAGGCACTCTCATGCGATTTCTAAAAATCTCCATTTTTCCAATTTGTTTATATTATATCAGTAATATTTTCCCTCTAAAATAAAAACAAGACAATACGGCTTTATTATTTATTTGATAAAGCCGTACCACGTTGAGTCCTAAATGGTAGGAATAACTTCTTTTACAGCTGCAATAGCTCGGTTAGCATGTTGCTCATTTCGTTCTTGCTTATTACGAATTTTCGATGGTAAATCTGGGAATAGCCCAAAATTCACATTCATCGGTTGGAATGTTTTCGTGTTAGTGTTTGTAATATAATATGCCATACTACCGATCGCTGTTTCTGGTGGGAACACAAGCAAATCTTCACCAAGAACTAGACGTGCAGCATTGATCCCAGCCGCTAAACCACTTGCTGCAGACTCCACATACCCCTCAACACCTGTCATTTGTCCAGCAAAAAACAGATCTGGTCGAGCCTTTAGCTGGTATGTTGGTAGCAATACTTTCGGTGAGTTAATGAATGTGTTCCGATGCATCACACCGAAACGAACAATTTCAGCGTTTTCTAGACCAGGAATCATTTGGAAAACTCGCTTTTGATCGCCCCATTTTAAATGTGTCTGGAAGCCAACCATATTGTACAGCGTTCCAGCTGCATCATCTTGGCGTAATTGTAAAACCGCGTATGGGCGCTTGCCTGTCTTAGGATCCTCAAGGCCTACTGGCTTCATTGGACCAAATAACATTGTTTTGATACCACGCTTAGCCATAACTTCTATAGGCATACAACCTTCAAAGAAAATTTCTTTTTCAAATTCTTTTAATTCAGCAGTTTCAGCTGTTACTAAAGCCTCGTAGAAAGCGTTAAATTCTTCTTCTGTCATGGGACAATTTAAGTAAGCCGCTTCTCCTTTATCATATCTTGATTTCAAATAAACTTTATCCATATCGATACTATCTTGTTCAATAATTGGAGCCGCCGCATCATAGAAGTACAAGTACTCTTCTCCTGTTAGCGCCTTAATCTTCTCAGCAAGTGCTTCACTCGTCAAAGGACCTGTCGCAATAATAGTTGGCCCTTCCGGAATTTCTGTGATTTCTTCGTGATGTACCGTCACATTCGGATGCCCTTTTACTTTCTCGGTGACATATCCAGAAAATTCATGGCGATCGACCGCTAATGCTCCACCTGCCGGAACAGAAGCTTTATCTGCTGCTTCGATGATGATAGAGTCGAGCAAACGCATCTCTTCCTTGATTACGCCAACCGCATTTGTCATCGTATTAGCGCGCAATGAATTACTGCATACTAACTCTGCAAATTTATCTGTATGATGCGCCGGTGTTTGCTTCACTGGGCGCATTTCATATAAATCCACTTTAATTCCACGTTTTGCGAGTTGCCAAGCTGCCTCACTACCTGCAAGCCCAGCTCCGATTACATTTACTTTTTTCTCCATTTTATCCTCCAATTCAGAACAATAGCAACACACGATAATCGCCGTTGCCATTGTTCCTAGCTATTTTATTAAATTTGATATGCGTGCATCATTGCTGTGGCTGTTCTTTATAGTCACAATGTGTACATTGAATTTGCACACCTTTTTTGAGCTTCTTCTCTACAAGTGCTTTTTCATTACATTTCGGACAAGGACGCGCGATCGGTTTATCCCAAGATACATAATCACATGCTGGATAACGATCACAACCATAAAATATCCGTTTTTTCTTACTCTTGCGTTCAATAACTTGCCCTTCGTTACATTTCGGGCACGTCACACCAATTTCTTTTACGATCGGCTTTGTGTTTCGACAATCAGGAAAACGACTGCAAGCTAAGAACTTACCGTATTTACCCATTTTAAAAACCATTGGCGCGCCGCACAGGTCACAATCTATTCCTGCGGGCTCATCTTTGATTTCAATTTTTTCCATTTCTTTATCTGCCCGTTCTACATTTTTCTCGAACCCTTTGTAGAATTGGTCAATAACCTTTACCCATTGTATTTCACCATGTTCTACTTCATCGAGCTCTGCTTCCATGTTTGCCGTGAACTGGACATCTAATATTTCAGGGAAATAATCTCGAATTAACTCATGAACAATCTCACCTAGCTCCGTAGGTACAAAGCGTTTATTATCTAAAGAAACATAGTTGCGTCGCTGGATAGTATCTAATGTAGGAGAATACGTAGATGGGCGACCAATACCGATTTCTTCTAGCGTTTTTACTAATCTCGCCTCCGTATAACGTGGTGGTGGTTGCGTGAAATGTTGGCGCTGTTCTAGCGATTGTGACTCTACTTTGTCGCCTTTTTTTAGATCCGGTAAAATGTTTTCTTTTTCTTCTTTTATTATCGTCGTTACTTTCAACGTATACTTTCATAAATCCAGCAAACTTAATTTTAGAACCATTTGCTCGGAACATCACGCCATTATTATCTAAGTCTACGCGCATTGTATCCAAAACTGCTGGTGCCATTTGACTTGCTATAAAACGTTCCCAGATCAGGCGATACAATCGTAACTGGTCGCGACCAAGATATTCTTTTACTTCTTGTGGAGAGCGCATAGCACTAGTCGGACGAATCGCTTCATGGGCATCTTGTGAACCTTTTGCTTTCTTGTCATTTCTTTTTTGCGTCCGCCCAAATTCCTTGCCGTAATTCTCTGTAATAAAAGCCGAAGCTTCTTGAATCGCTGTATCCGAAATACGTGTGGAGTCTGTACGCATGTAAGTAATTAGACCTACCGTCCCTTGGCGTCCAAGTGCAATTCCTTCATACAATTGTTGCGCTAACATCATCGTTTTACGCGTCCGGAAATTCAATTTACGAGCAGCTTCTTGTTGCAGTGATGAAGTTGTAAAAGGTGCTGCAGGATTGCGTAAACGTTCCTTTTTAACAACATCTATAACTTCAAATTGCTTGCCCTTGATCGTTGACATAACTTCTTTCACATCATCAACCGTTGATAATTTTTTCTTCTTGCCATTCATGCCGTAAAAATTGGCTTGGAATTCTTTTTTGCCTTTTTTGAAATTGCCGTCAATTGTCCAATATTCTTCAGGTATGAAGGCTTTGATTTCATTTTCCCGATCAATAACGAGCTTCAGTGCTACTGATTGAACGCGTCCAGCACTCAACCCTTTTTTTACTTTCTTCCATAGAATAGGACTGATATTATATCCCACTAATCGATCTAAGATACGACGAGCCTGTTGTGCATCTACTAAGTCCATATCAATCTTACGTGGATGTTTGAATGATTCTTTCACTGCTTCTTTTGTAATTTCATTAAAAACGACACGTAAATCGTCTGTTTGATCTAATCCTAAACTGGTCGCAAGGTGCCAAGCAATTGCTTCACCCTCACGATCTGGATCGGCTGCGAGATATACTTTTTTAGCTTTTTTAGCAGCTTGTTTTAGCTCTTTTAAAATGGGACCTTTCCCACGAATAGTGATATAGCGGGGTTCAAAATTGTTTTCTGTATCTACACCCATTTGACTCTTTGGTAAATCTCGAAGATGTCCCATCGAGGCTTTTACTTTATACTTCTTACCAAGGTATTTCTCAATTGTCTTAGCTTTTGCAGGTGACTCTACTATTACTAAATAATCAGCCATTGTTAATTCCTCCCTAATTTGGGATACGCATTTAAGACAGCGGAGCGCGTCATACTAGATTTTCTGACAATCAGCTTCCGATTTTAAATAGTCTCCAACTCTAATCACAAAAATAATTTGTAATCAGTAGTAAATGTTATCCTTAGTTGTGCTATTTGTCAATTCATTTTTATTCCGCTCGTTCTTTTGTATGTTTGGAATAATGATGATTCTTTAGCCAACTTATATCAAATACGCGAGAAATGCAAGTCTAATCACTTAAAATGTAGAATTTTATCCTTATTGACGCAATTCTTCCATTATATCTTGTGCGTCCATCACTAATTTTGCTCCTTCCTGAATTAATTTATTAGTACCTGCTGAGCTAAGCCCAAAAATCCCTCCTGGAACCGCAAACACTTCCCGATTCTGATTAAGAGCTGCATCCGCCGTGATCAAAGAACCACTTCTCTTCTCCGCTTGAATGATGAGCGTACCCAAACAAAGACCACTAATAATTCGATTCCGCTCTGGAAAATGCCATTTCCGCGCCGTCATATGGGGAGCATATTCACTTAAAACAAGACCACTCTTCATTATCACTTCAAAAAGCTCCATATTTTCACGCGGATAAAAATTGAAAAAACCACTACCAATAACCGCCATTGTCTTGCCACCTACTTCGAGAGCTTCACGGTGAGCCTGTGCATCAATTCCCGTCGCCAAGCCACTCACAATGACTAAGGATTCCTTACATAGAGGCTCCACCAAATGATGTAGTATCTGCTTGCCATACTCTGTCATTTTCCTAGTCCCGACAATAGCTAGTTTTTCCCACGCCAATAATTCTAGATCACCTCTAGCAAATAGTAACAAAGGGGGATCATATAATTCACGCAATAATTGCGGATAATAGTCATCTTCAATAGATACTAACTGGATTTCACGATTATCTAACTCATTCATGGTACTTACCAAGTTAAAATGATAAAACTCTTGTTTAAATCGTTCACTCTTTTCCTCAGGCATCTCTAAAAATACCGCTATCTCGTTTGGTGCCAAGCTTCTCAAACGATCTTTTGGAATTTCACGCCATAGCTTACTTAGCTGTTTCACAGATAGGGACGGACAGTATTTCATGTGCAATAACCAATTTTTCATTTATTTGCTCCTTCACGTTTACCTCATTTTATCTGCCTACCTCCATTTTGTAAATTGTGTCAAAAATAGCAAAAAAACAGAATCGAACATGCAAAATCATCTCTTTCTTTTCAAAAGATAATTTTGCATGCTCTCTCTGCTTTTTGAACTAGCTTTTATTAGCTAAAAAAATATTTTTCACCGGCGCGAAACTCAATCGATGAATTGGACAAATACCTTGTTTTTGAAGTCCCTCCAAATGAATTTTTGTACCATATCCCATATTTTTTGAAAAGCCATACCCTGGAAATTCGATATCAAAACTGACCATCATTCTATCTCGTGTCACTTTCGCAATAATCGAAGCCGCGGCTATAGAAACACTCTTACTATCGCCTTTTATTAAGGACAATTCATGTTCACAGTATTTTAACGGCATCGCATCAATCAAACAAAAATCGGGCGTAACGGGAAGCGCGTCGATAGCTTCTGCCATCGCTAACTTCGTGGCTTCATAAATATTAACTTTATCAATTACTTCATGGGATTTAATACCTATTCCTACAGCAATAGCATTTTCCATAATCGCATCAAATAATTGATCCCGTTTTGCCTCATTCAGCTGTTTGGAATCATTGACACCGACCACATCAAAATCTTCTGGCAATATAACCGCAGCCGCAACGACGGGCCCAGCAAGCGGACCGCGCCCCACCTCATCAATGCCTGCTATTCGTTCGAAACCACGAGCGCGCGCCTCTGTTTCATAGTATTTCATTATCTCCAATTGTTCGTAAAGCGCCTTTTGTTTCGCTTGCGTCCGCCTGAAAGAAGTAATCAAGTTCGCGACACCTTTTCGCTCATCTAAAAGACACGCTTGAAAAAACGGATCGTTCTCAGAAATGACAGATGCCAATCGTTCTTTAATGACTGCTATTTTCTCCGCCATCTGCATCATCCTCCACTAATAAATCGCTTGGAAAATCGAAAGAAACGCGTCCCATTTTTTCTTGACGCATCTCACGTACTAGTAGTTCTGCTGCCCGTGAATAATCAGGATCACGATAGCGGTCAAAAATACCTCGGCGCTCCGCAATCATCGCCAGTACTTCTGTCGTCTCTTCCGGCAAAACCTCGATTTGCAACCAGTGATGTAGCTTTTCTGGATAATGTGCTTCTAAAAAACGCAAACCAAAGCCTGCAACCTCTTCCATATGCAAAAGATCGTCCTTTATCGCCCCAGTAAGCGCTAATTTATAACCAACGCGTTGATCTTCAAATTTAGGCCATAAAATGCCGGGAGTATCAAGCAATTCCAACGTTTTCCCCACTTTGATCCATTGTTGCGCTTTCGTTACACCTGGTTTATTCCCCGTTTTTGCAATATTTTTCTTCACAAGCCTATTAATCAAAGTAGATTTCCCAACATTAGGAATACCTAAGATCATGGCCCGAATAGCTCTTGGCTTCATGCCCCGACTACGCTGACGCTCAAATTTTTCTGCCATCAAAGCTTCCGCTGCTCGTTCAATTTTATGCATTCCTTTACCTTCTTGTGCATTTACTGCAACCGCTGGCAGACCTCGTTCCGCAAAATGATCAATCCATTCTTGCGTTACTTTTTCATCTGCTGTATCGGCTTTATTGAGTATAATTACTCGCCTTTTCTGGTGAATAATTTCTTCCAACATTGGGTTAGACGACGAATATGGAATTCTTGCATCCACCAGTTCAAAAATCACGTCTACCAGCTTCAATTTCTCTGTTACTTCGCGACGGGCCTTCGCCATATGACCCGGAAACCATTGTATTGTCATAATAAACTCCTTTTATTGAATAAACTTAGCATGCTCTAAAGGCCAGTAACAAATCGGTGTCGTCCCAAGTATTTTCGACTCAGGAATAGGACCCATAATGCGACTATCCTTGCTTGCACGGCGATTATCTCCTAACACAAAAACCGTTCCTTTAGGCACCACACCACCTGGAATCATGTCCTCTGTACTAAAATCATCCGTTAATAAACTATTGTCTAATTGCTTTTTATACTCATCTAGATAAGGCTCTGCTTGTTTTTTCCCATTGATATATAGGACATCATTTTTGTAAGCGATCTTGTCTCCTGGAACACCAATGACGCGCTTCACGTACTCTCTACCTTCATCTTTAAAAATGATCACATCGAAGCGATCGACATTTCCAAATCGATTAATAATCACCCGGTCTCCGTCGTGTAGCGTTGGCATCATTGAGGAACCATCCACCATCACAGGCACGAAAAAGTAAAAACGAATCAGTACCGTTAAAAGAAGTCCAAGCACAATTGCCCATGTCCAGCTCCATAATAATTTCAAATTCTTTTCGTTCAAAATGCCATCTCCCCTAGATCTCTTGTTAGACGTATCACCCTTTTGTTTTTATTTTTTCTAGTTCTAAGTATACACTAATCGCAAAAAAAAAAGCTTGTACATGATGTACAAACTCTCTTTTAAAAAACAAGTTTTCGCGGTCTTTATTTACTTCTGCAAAGATTTTCCGAATGAGATCACTTTACCAAGTACTTTATCTTCGTCGATAAAGCCGATATAGCGACTATCTTTACTTATTGGACGATTGTCCCCTAAAACGAATAACTTGCCCTCAGGAACCTTTGTTGCCCCTCCGCAAGCGGGAATCGTAGCCAAGGAGAAATTAGGATTACCTTGTGCGCCATCGTTTAATGTCGTTAAATAACCATTCGTTAAATCTTTCTTTTCCTCATCTAAGTATGGTTCATCGTATTTTTTCCCATTGATATACAATTGATCTTGTTTATACTCAACCGTATCGCCTGGCAAACCGATCACGCGTTTGATATACTCAGTATCTTTCTCGTCCGGTGCTGGGAATACAATAATATCAAAACGATCAGGACCTGTTACTTTATTAATAAATAAGTGCTCTCCGTCATGAAGCGTCGGGTACATAGAATCCCCAAATACTGTAACTGGTGAAATCACAAAATAGCGAAGTGCCATGGAAAGTATTACAGCAACAAGAATTACTTGCACCCATCCCCATATCGCCTTACCTTTACCACGACCAGTTTTTTTAGTCTCATTAGTCTCACTATCCATATTCTCAAGTTCCTCTCTACAATTACTACGAAACACAAATTAAAGTATAGCACGAATAGCTTTACAAAAAACAGCAAAATATACTGCGCCGTAGTAATTCTAATCCATTTCTAATAAATAGTCCATATCCTAATTACTGTTTACCCGATTCCCAAAAAGAAAAACGCTAAATCCTAAATCTGGACTTAGCGTTTTCTTATTCCATCAAGCTGATGTTTTAATCGGGATGACAGAGCCATCTTCCAGTTGTAATTGTGGCTGTGCATCGCCCGTAACAGCTTCTTTTGTAATGATGCATTTCTTAATATCATCACGGGAAGGAATTTCAAACATAACTTCCAGCATAATATGCTCAATAATTGAGCGAAGTCCACGTGCCCCTGTTTTACGAGCAATCGCTTCTTTGGAAATCTCAGATAGAGCCTCTGGTGTAAACTCAAGCTCCACATCATCCAGTTCTAACATTTTTTGATATTGTTTCACAAGTGCATTTTTTGGTTCTGTCAAAATCGAGATTAATGTCTCTTCATCTAACTGCTCAAGTGTTGCAATGACCGGTAAACGACCGATAAATTCTGGAATTAGACCGAATTTCAGTAGATCTTCGGGAACAACTTTAGAAAGATATGTTTCGTTTTCTTTTAATTGTTCATTCTCTGTTCCAAAACCAATCACTTTCTCGCCTAGACGATTTTTGACGATTTGTTCTACGCCATCAAAAGCTCCACCAACGATAAACAATATATTTCCAGTATCGATTTGGATGAACTCTTGATGTGGGTGCTTACGTCCACCTTGTGGAGGAACACTTGCAACCGTTCCTTCTAAGATTTTCAGCAAGGCTTGTTGCACACCTTCACCAGATACATCACGTGTAATAGACGGATTTTCTGATTTACGTGCAACTTTATCAATTTCATCAATGTAAATAATACCTTTTTCGGCACGTTCCACATCAAAATCAGCTGCTTGGATTAGTTTTAGAAGAATATTTTCTACATCTTCGCCGACATATCCAGCTTCGGTTAAACTTGTTGCATCTGCAATTGCAAACGGAACATTAAGCAACCTTGCAAGCGTCTGTGCTAGCAATGTTTTACCACTACCAGTCGGTCCGATTAAGCAGATATTACTCTTGGAAAGCTCCACCGCATCGTCTGCTTTCTCATTGGAGTTAATACGCTTATAGTGATTATAAACGGCAACTGCCAACGCTTTTTTCGCGCGGTCTTGACCGATCACATAATCACTTAAAATGCGGCGAATTTCATGAGGTTTCGGCACATCACCAAAATCTACAAATTCAGACACATTCAGTTCTTCTTCAATAATTTCGTTACATAATTCGATACACTCGTCGCAAATATACACGCCAGGTCCTGCAACTAGTTTGCGTACTTGGTCTTGTGTTTTACCACAAAAGGAACATTTCAAAGATCCTTTTTCGTCATTAAATTTGAACAAGGTTTTCACCCCTTCTAATTAAGTGTTTTCATAAGCGTTATGCCTTATAAAACAAGCTTATGTCTGTTTATCATATCACTAGTTTGTGAGAAATGCTATTAAGAAACATTGACACTTTGCTCCAATGCATATTGAGACCCTAACTCAATTAAAGTCGCTTCGTAAAAAAAGCAACAAAAAGGGAGGACACACAAGTCATAAACTCATGCCTCCTCCTCAAACATACTAATGAATTGCTTTCTTCCTAAAATTACTCCGCTGATTCTACTTCGACTTCTTTAGCGTTTTCCACTAAAAGATCGATCGCTTTACGGATTTTAAGGTCGGATTTCAATTCGTTCATATCGCCTAATGCTGCACGAACTGCGTCTACTTCCATGCTGTATTTCTCAGCAAGCGTTTTTACTTCTTCTTCAATATCTGCTTCTGTTGGTGTAATACCTTCAGCTTCAGCAATTGCTTCAAGAACTAGGTTTGTTTTTACGCGTTTTTCAGCGTCTGTTTCCATTTGTGCATGCATCGCTTCTTCTGTTTGACCAGTGAATTGATAGTATAGCTCAGGAGTTAACCCTTGTGCTTGTAAATCTTGCGCAAAATGGTTCATCATGTGGTCTGCTTCGTGGTGCACCATCGCATGTGGAATTTCCACTTCTGCATTTTCTACCGCTTTAGCAATCGCATCATTTTGCTTCGCTTGCACAACGCTATCTTCTTTCGCTTCTTGTAAACGTTTTGTTACTTTTTCTTTCAATTCAGCAAGGTTTTCCACTTCTTCGTCGATGTCTTTTGCAAGCTCATCATCAAGTTCTGGAACCTCTTTTGCTTTTACTTCATGCACTTTGATTTTGAAGACAACTGCTTGTCCTGCAAGATCTTCCGCATGATATTCTTCTGGGAATGTTAATTCGATATCTTTTTCGTCGCCAGCTTTCAAGCCAACCACTTGTTCTTCAAAACCTGGGATAAATGAACCTGATCCAAGTTCTAATGAATGATTGTCTGCTTGACCGCCTTCAAAAGCAACACCGTCTTTAAATCCTTCAAAATCAAGGATAACTGTATCGCCATCCTCAGCTGGAGCATCTTCACGAACAACTAATTCTGCTTGACGTTCTTGCATGCTCTTAAGCTCAGCATCCACTTCTTCGTCTGTTAATTTCGAATCACGCGCTTCTACTTCCACACCTTTATAGTCGCCTAATTTCACTTCAGGTTTCACAGTCACTTCTGCTGTTAGTACCCAAACTGCATCTTTTTCCATAGACTCTACATTAATTTGTGGGTTGTCCACTGGATCAATTCCAGATTCTTCAATTGCAGCTGCATAAACTTCTGGTAACAAGATATCCAAAGCATCTTGGTACAAAGCCTCTTCTCCAAAACGTTGGTTAAAAATTTGACGTGGCACTTTCCCTTTACGGAAACCTGGTACGTTTAAATTTTTACGAACTTTTTGGAACGCTTTGTCCATTCCTGTTTTAATTTGATCTTGATTGATTTCGAAAGTTAATGTACCAACATTACCTTCTTTTTTTTCCCATTTCACTGACATGGTATTCCCTCCATACATCTATTTACTGGTTAATAGTCTTGATTACTCAATCCTTATTTCAGTCACACTCATATATAATAACATAAAACTTATCTACTTGAAAACTACAATCCTCTAGTTACAACAGATAATTTTGCTGTGCTTGTTCCATCCTCTCAATAAATCGTGTCGCTTCTATTAACTCCTCCTGATTTATTGCCGCGTCATCTTGCTGACTCTCACCATACAGTTGTAGCAACCACTGGCTATAAGCTTCGCTCCAGAGGTCTGTATCTGTCGATGGGAACTGAAAAGGATACATAATAAATAAATGCTGTTGAACAATAACTAGTACTTGCTCCAAAAGGCTTGGATTCGTATGCTCCCAACGCTTCGTTAACTTCTCCATTAATTCCTCCATAAACGTGTTGCGACTTAAAAGCGGCACTTTACTCGGGTTAAAGCTTTCTTCCAACCCTAATTTCTTCACGAGAAATACTACATTCACCTTCTTTTCTTGCAAAAGCTCAAAAATCATCGACTTCACAAACGGAGAGGTTGTCGCATCCTTCAAAAACACGGCAAACGGTTCAAAATATGGCTCAATATCATGAAAACGAGCTTGTTGCAAAAATTCTAATTGCTCCGGCGTCCCCCACTCTAAAAAATTCGCGATATTCCGTCTTGGCTTAATTTTTTTAGGAAACAGAATGACATTGCTCTCGGCCACATCATTGATTTCCAGATCATCCAGCTGAGATTCTTTCTCCAAGTGTTGTTTTACTAGACTAAAATACGTATCCATTTCGTTGAGCGATAAAAACGTTGCTGAGAGCTCACCCAGTATCGCTTTGTTATACCCATCCATCATCAAAAAGGCCTGACCAACTTCTTTAGCATTGCCAAACTCCTGCTGGGCATTGTAGAATTTAATCAAGGCATACACTATTTGTTCATTGCAAGGCTGACCGCTGTAAGCTTGCTCAAGAAATTTCTGTACGGCTTGCGCCTCGTCGTCACCAAGTACAACTGTTCCTTCTTTTAAAAACATCTCTACAATTGTAGGAAAAATAATTTCTGACTCTTTCATAATTCAAAACTCCTCACAGAATAGATCCCATTTTTTTATAACTCTCCATATATTTGTTGGATGGGTAGCGTTTCTCGCTATTCTCCTTTATTTTACACGATTTCGCGCCTAGTTGATATTCTTTTTTCACTAAAATACCTTTTTAGGCGATATCATTTTCTTTAACACACAAAAAACGTGACGAATCGTCACGTTTTGACGGGGTTTTATTTAAAAAAGTCTTCTTGCTTGCAATGGAGAATTTCAGCTAAAATCGCTGCTTTTTCAGCGGTTAACCTCACCATCCCTTTTTCTAAATTAGAATAACCAGAACTGTATTTATCAAAAATACAGAAAAAAACACTCATCAGCACACGATGAGTGTTTTTTATTGTCTCATTGTTAGCTGTCGCTTACGGGATGAGAACAAACGTATTATATCAAAAATAGACAAAATAAAAAAGCCCCTTTCCAACCCAAATAGGTTTCTATAGGGGCTCAAATTTACACTCTTTATTTTGCAGCGTTTATTGGAATCTCCTCTTGCTCCAGCAACATCACAAATTTCTTTACATCGATAATAGCCCAGGGTTTTTGGCTCGAAACCAACATTCCGTCTTCTCTCAAAGCCTTGCAAACGAGAGACACCAAACTTTTGGAGACATTAGCCATGTCAGCAAGTACGTCATAGCTGGTGAACGTCGGTAATTCGATATAATTAGGAGAAGGATGGAAACCGCTGCTCGTTAGGCTATACAAGCAGAAATAAACACGTTGGGTAGCATCTAAATTAGCACGGATAGACGCTCTGAAAAGCTTTCTACGCGTATACCAAAAAAATGCTGCATTAATATTAAATTATGGGGGTCTTCTTTAGTTAGAGCACGCTGAAAGAATAGAAAATCAATTTCCCAACCAACAATATCGGTTACAGCTTGATAATGACATTCTGCTGGTAGTTCTTCTGAGTACTCCGGAAGTATTACGAATTCCATCGGCTCTAAAAAATGCTGAAAAACAACTTCTTGTTCCTTCATATAGCCAAATTTCACTACACCAGACTCTATTGCAAAAAGGTTATCACCTATTATTTTCTGCGTCAATACCTCGCCCTTTTTAATTCGTTTTTCATAACAAAATTCCCCGAAATCTACGTCAGCCTTCAAAAGCTTTAGTGTATCTATTCTTTTTTTGAAATTTGGAAAAGATTCTCCTGAATACATATTTTTCACCTCTGTATTTGTTTTATTGATTCTTCTATATACAAATACCCTTCACTTAAATTTAAAAACGCCACAATACCCAAAATAAAAAGCCCCCGAAAATTAATTCGGGGGCTTTTTTGTGTTTATAAAGTTGAAAACTGGGCTAATGAATCAAAACTAAATCCGTCGACACGAATAACATATTTGGAATTAACATAACCTTCCCAATTCCAGTAACCAGCGCGATTATATGCAACTGGGTACCAACCGTTTTTCATGGCTCCGGTATTTACTCTGATTACCTCGTTACCTCCAAGCGTTGTAATGATTTTAGCTGTACTATTGGGTTGTGAACGTAGATTTAACGCACCAGAGGTCACAACAGCAGCACACCAGGTATTGATTTTAGCTGGAGCCAGGTAATAACCAGTATTTAAATATCCATTAATATTTCGGTAAATTGTCCGTTTGCTGACACTGTCGTATTTAATGACCGATCCACGATACAGATAGCCAACAATCACGCCACGCCCATTTTGCTGGCTATAGACATTCTGCTTCTGGGTTACGACTTCTTTCATCACAGTCGCCTGCGTTGCAACAGGTGCCGCAAATGCTAAAACTCCAACCAGAATAGCTACAATAATCTTTTTCATTTTTTAAAACTCCCTTTTCAATTTTTTTATTTTTGGATGTATACTACTTGGCCCTCTTCAAGAACCATTGTTGACAGTTCATTTAGAGCGATTAAGTGACCGATTGTGACGTTATTATCCGTCGCAATCTTGCTTAATTTCTCCCCTGCCTTAGCAATATGCTTGATTTCTGTTGCTGCTACTACCTGTTCATCTTCTTTTTTCTTCGCTTTCTCTGCCATTTTGCATTCTCCGTTCTAATTATTATTTTTTCTTTAGATATGTTGTGCTATCTGGTAAATAGCCATATTGCGTGCCAAGCGTGCATTTCAGCCAGCCGTTTGACAGCTTCTCTACTGCATTAATCGTTTCGCCTTTTTTACGACGGAATGATGGAGGACCTCCCCATTTCGGATCAGCGCGGAACAATAGGTCATCTTGGCAAATATAAGTTACGTTCGGATTCTTTTCATCAAAATAATTTGCTACAGATGCCGAATAGTAGCCTTTTTTACCTTGATAGTTGATTTCAAACCAACCGTTTTTCAGATTGTCCCAATCAACTTGCACAGCGGAATGTTGCGGTAATGTGAAGGCCAGTGCGCTTGTCCAATCGCCCGCGCCTTTCAAAATATACAAATTACGTTTTGCGTATAGCCATTGTTTTCCTTTTTTGGGATTTCCGCTTAATTTAAGTGCCACTGCATTTTTAAAGCGAGTAAATTCAGCGCTATTGTTAACCCAAGGCGCAGGACAAATTTTCCCTGTGACATCATAATGTCGAACGATATCGGCTGCTTTTAATTTGTGTATTTTGCACAGTTCTGCTGCTACATCAACAGTTCTATTGAATGTAGCAGCAGTTATATTTCCTTTCTTATCTAGACACATTTCAATGCCGATAGCTTTAAAATTGGCATTACTTAGTAAAGCCGTTACTCCACGATAAGGTGAGCCATTGACGTATTTTTGGATATCATTTGCCTGGTACGCCACCTCGTTTTGTGGAATGATACATAAGGCCTCGATGTCATCTACAAAAATATGAGCAGATGCGTAGCGATCAGTTAGATTATTAAAATAACCCCAATGATTGCGCGCTGTACCACCATTGTTCGCAGTGTAGTGCATAATTATTTTATTGACTACCGTCAATTTTGAACCTGGTCTTGAATGCTGATTCACTCGGATATAGTCATTTGTAATAACGCTCATCTGTAATCACCTTGTTTCTTTTTTGTTTTTACCATTTTCATTTGCACATCAGCGTTCTGTGCTGCTTTCGTGAAACTCTGATTTTTCCAGAACGCGATAATTGCCGTCACAGCTGTAAACATAAATGTTACAAATTGTTCTACCATTGCATCACTGAATGGTAAAGCATTAATCCCCAGTATTGATAACAGTTGATTTATCAACGCCACCGCCAATAATGCCGTTCTTACCCACGTAGCTACACTTACATTTTTTATGTTGAATTTTTTCATAGTTCTAGCTCCTCTCAATTCCAAAATAATGGTGCTAATCCAATAATAGTGCCGATAACACCACCCGTGATGGTTATTATCGCAACTATTATTGACGTATTTCCTTGCTTTCTTTCGCGTCCTACTTCTACGTTGCCTTGCATTTTACTAATGTCTAGATCGTGTTTATGCAGGTGCACAGTTGTATTGCTAGCAAACCTCTCTAGAGTTTCTGACATCTTTTCAGTATTTTTAGCTGTTTGTTCCGCAGAAACGGCCAGAGGGAGTACCATCGTTTTCAAATCTAAAACTTCTTCTTTTACTTCCTTCAAATCTTTGGTGAATTCACTTTTAAGCTTGTCACCATGCTCAAGTAAATCCAACCTAGTTACAAAGTCTTGACTCACCTCGCTTTTATTTTCCATAATTCCAAGCCTCCCAGTAGTGCAATAAATAGATTAAAACAGCCTGCCATCGCATATCTTGATGGCAACATTAGAGATAATGACACTTCAAAACTTGCCGAAGCGTACAAAAAAAGAACCATCGCCCCAATGGTTCCGCCAATTATCATATTTATGAATTTGGCTTTCGTTTCTTGAAAATCAGCAATAAACAACAATATCCCGCTTACTATGAAGAATAGCCCCCAGGTGTCCATGTTCATCAAATTTTGCATTAATCGATAGGTATCACTTCGTTCTGCGATCGTGTCCCCCGATACCATTAAGAAAAATCCTGTAATTATATTGAAAAGCGAGGCATACAAGAGAAACATAATCGAAAGTATCTCTTTGTAGTTAAGCTCTTTTAGTTGCCTTGACAGCCTGCTTAATAAAGCTTTCATAATCTTTACACCTCCTAAAGTTTAATTGGTATAGCAAAGCTGAACATCACACCAGTTGCATTTGTATCGCTAATATTGACTAACACTTTTTTTGTAGCAGCATCAATCAATATTCGAGCGGTTCCGCTACTATTTTGGAGCGTAACAGGAGCAGATCCCGAAAAGTCTATTACATATGAAGATGGCAAAGTAAATGCCTCTATTTGCGCCGTTGTCGGATTGCTGATGGCTCCTGTACCTCGTCCATAAAGCACTTTTCCGTCGGCAGAAATAGTTGTATGCACATCGGCACCAGCAAAATGCGTAAACCCTGACCCTGACCTAAATGCCGCTTTGGTCCATGCCGATGGTTCTTTTAATTTCGCTATTTCACTTGTTGTGAATGCCTTACTATTTGTTTCTGCCAAATTAGCCTTTGATTGAGCGCCTTCTTTAGTTTCTTTTGAGTTCCAATCAATTCGCTCGCTTGAAGTGATATGCGATACTGTGTCGTCTATATGGTTATACAGACTTGTTTGAACAGTTGCAATCGAATTGTTGACATCGTCTGTTAGAGCAACCTTCTTTCCATTTTGAGTGAGTGATTTAGTTTTCACCTCTACACTATCAAGTTGCGCGTTACCGTATGCGGAAAATATCAGATTCTTCCCAGCTTGTATGCATGTGTCGTAAAAATTTCGTAAAATTCGTAGCCACCAAAATGTAGGTAATGCAGCTCCTGAAATTGTATTTGCACCTGTTGATATGACTGTAGCCTTCGTTTTTGTGGCCTCAAGTGGACCAATTCCTGTAATGTATGATGCTGTATTTGTCATAGGATTTAAGAAGAAATCGGACGTCCCTGTTATTGTTGTATCACCTACGGTAATGTCTAGCGATTTACTCCAGACCCCGTCAATAAACAGTTCAAACCTTATCACAGTTCCGACTGGTTGCGGATTAATGTAATGCTTAATATCTCCCACCTTACCAGTGTAGGCAATTGAAGCGCGAGTATGCACTGTTCCAGTTAACTCACCACCTGTTAGGAGTAGAACTTCATCTTTAATTGCGATATCACGACCGTTGAAGCGTAGATATGCTTGAACAAAATTAATACCAGCACCTATCGTCCCGCCTATTCCTGAAAAATCAAGCGGCGCACCGAATTGTAGATAATTCTTACTGCCATCGTCGTTACGTGTAACCCTGTACCAATATTGCGCAACAGATACGCCAGTCGTAATGTTTACACCGTTGACACTATAGCGCAGTGTATGCCCGAATTGAACTGTACCTTTCACTATTGCATCGTTAGCTCCTACCGCGTCTATAGTGAAATTACCATCTGCCGATACCGCGCCAACACCCGAACCTACTGTAATTTCTAATGACTGAGTATATGGCGAGGTCCCAGCTAAACGTGATTCAACTTTGATTACTGTGCCATCCGCCTGTTTCCCTCGATTCCAGGTGTAAATGTTGTTTGGAAGCCGCGCCTGAATTGGTGTCGCTGCTGCGCTGGCAATCGCACCTAGCATTTCCCCTCCAATTAAAGGTAAATAATCCTTTGCTAGTGCGATTGGCTCGCCTTTAATGGTCAAATCTTGAACATCTAAAGCACCTAATCTATTTAGCCGAAGTTGTTTCGTCCAATCAGGAGTTCCATCTGAACCCATTGGGGCCATCACGATATAACCGGCCGCTGTTATTGCTGTAGAAAAGCCGTGTGAAACACTTCCTTCATTTATTATCAGAACACTCCCAGAATTACTTGCTAATTTCACTTTCAATGCACTTGTCATAGATACTGTTCCGTCGCGCTTAATAAACTCTTTATCCGCGACTTCTTGAAGTTCTTTCAACGCCATGTAAGTAGTATTGAAAAACCAGTTAAAGTAATCCGCAGGCGGTTTCTGATTTGCTGCCCATCCACCTGTAATTATTGTGCTGGGTGGTTTAGACCCTGCTTTTTGCCACTCGGGTAAACCTTGATTAAAGGTCTTTTCTGTAGCCATTTTGGTATCACCTCTTTCTAAATTGGTAGGATATAATCATTTTCTGGTGTAAATACGCCGCCCAATGTCCCACCTGTTGTTCCTGCTGTATTAGCAAATCCCTGAGGACTCGTCTCTACTAAACTTCCAGACGCAAAAGAAAAAGTACCGTCTAGGATAACTGACGATACTCTCACCTCGGAAGGTACTACTTTTTGAACTAATTGTGTAAATTGTGTGGCCGACATAGCTACTTTATTCAATGACTCAAGAGGTAGCCCTTTTAAGATTAGCGCCTCTGGTTCCGTCCCTCCTTCGTCGATATCTGAGTAGATTTGAATTTGATCGTACGAGCAGTCTAGCGCTCTTGCAAGTGATTCGATAATGTCATCTATTGTGCCGGAACAACGAATCCGCGTTTCTTTCGCTTTAATCAGTACACGGTAAATCTCGTCCGAGGTCTTACCGCGTTGTTGATTAATGTTATTGCCTGCATAATCTAGTGTTTTACCGACGGCCTGGTCTATATCACGGTAGGCTTCGACCTTTTCCGCTATTGCTCGCAAAGTTTCTATGTCGTCTGCATAAATCTGTAGCAACTTAGAAATATTGCTTTCAGGCGCCTTGTCGTACATATCTGGCAACATCTTCGAATAGTTATCAGTTGTCAATTGTAATCACCTCAATGTTAGCAATTGCAGTTTGGGCAACTGATTTTGGCGATATAGTGACGGTCGCGCTTGATAGGTTATCTTTTGATGTGCCTATCGTGATTCTAGACTTCTTGATGCCAGCTATATCACCGATGGCATGATAGAGTGTCGAAACGTCTACTTCATCGCCCATCTGATTGCTTATTACGACTACATTTTCGCGGTTAACTCCGCCGATATCTCCTACAATTCTATCTTGAATCACAGCCTCGCCATCGACCTCAAATTCAGGTGTAATTGTCGCCTCAACCTTAACAAATATCTGCACTTGAACAGCGTAATCAAAGCGGTACGTATGCGGGATGTTCGCCAGGTCTTTGACGACTTCTGAAATCGTTCCAACTGTCTGTGCTGTCGCTGGAATATTTTCGTGTAGCGCTCGCGCAATATCCTCGCGGTTCCCGCCCAGCACGTAGGGGTGAATTGATTTAGGAGGATTACCATCGCCATCTGTTTGCATTGTGTTATTAATGATTACCGATGCAGACTGTACGCCGTTTACGTTCCTAATTGCGGCTATTACGGCATCACGAATCGCTGTAGATTTACCTTCGTTATTGAGTCGTATTCTGTCTCGGTATGCTTTATCCGTTTCCGCATCGGCTCCGCCTGATGAGGCGACTAAATTCGTAACAGAAGTTATTTCGTCAAATGGCTCTATTAGTTGATTAATGACATTGGCCGCGACATTCTGATCTGCTCCTTTATCAATCGAGACGGCGTCGGCATACCCAATTCCAGTTGCATCGATCCGCAAATCCTCAATAAGCATGAAATGCACATCGTTTTCAGTTGTCAGCTCTGTTTCCGTCTCAAGAACAAATCCCGGTTGCCCTGTCGCTTCAATGATTGCGTATGACTCCGACGAAGGGTTCCTATAAATCCCGCGGTTGTTGCCGTGGGCTTCCAACTGCACACCTTCAGAGAAGCGAAGAAAACCGCTGTAATAGACGCGTTCCACCAATTCGTGCAGCTCTGACAGCTTCCAAGCGTTGATTTGAATCAGCTTTCCCAGTGCTGCAGTTGAAGAAACATCTGCATCCTCACCAAACAATTCACGCGCCATTGCTTCTTCTTGCTCCAATATCTCGCTGTAAGTTGGGCGTTTATACCCCGTTTCATCAAGCATCCAAATCCACCTCCAACTCAAGTTCTTCCTCGTCCATCTCAATCATTTTTAGGTTTATTTTTAGCTCGCGACCGTTCTTTTCAAAGTCGATTTGCGATACTTCTTCTATTCGCTGTTCTTGCCCGATTGCCTCTACGATATCGGTACGAGCTAGTTCTTCGTCGAAACCTTTACCTAGGATGTTCTCGCGATTCAACCCTAAATCCTCGTCAAGGACATACTCGCCTTCTGATGTTTTCAAAATTGATTCGACATTTTGCCTCAACTGTTCCGACCCCTTTACTAGCCTAAAATCCGTACCCGTGAACACGAGATCGCCGTTTTTGATTAATAAATCTTTCATCAGTACACACCTACTATCACTGAATCTTGCAACGCATGAGTTCGAACATCGTCAGGATCAATAAACTCATTTGTTCCCTCAAAGTTATCCAGCGACCGTTCCGCTGCTATGATAAAAACCACATCATCTACTTTTATATCGTCTCTGCAGTGTTTTAAAACAACGGCTGGAACACTAGGTTGCCTTAGCATATTGCCGTCATTATCTTTTGTCAAAAAGAGCGGCTGTACCTGTGCCTCTGTCTTGTCACTGTTTAATTCTAGTACTCTCGCAGGTGCCAATGTATGAATTTTCATAATGATTGAACGGGAAAAAGTGTCCCAAAACTTCGTATCGTTCGCCATTTAGAACACCACCAGTTCCGTAATAAAATCACTGCCGTTGCAGATATGCTTGCCACTTTTCACTCGGAATGTGCCGTTTACCGTTTTCGAGCTGATACTGATAATACTTGCTGTTGCAATCCGATATTGTAGCAACGATCGCACGGTGTATATTTTCTTGCCGTCATCATCTTCCGATTGCTCCGGACTATCTAG
Source organism: Listeria grandensis FSL F6-0971 (assembly GCF_000525835.1). Classification (GTDB taxonomy): domain Bacteria; phylum Bacillota; class Bacilli; order Lactobacillales; family Listeriaceae; genus Listeria_A; species Listeria_A grandensis. The sequence continues at coordinate 367,915 of NZ_AODD01000002.1, read as the reverse complement.
CAAGCCGGTCGCTGCGCTCAATGTAAACCGCTCATCATTACCGACCTTAATACTTCGGATAACCATATTCCCGCGCCGATAATACATAACAGCACCGCAATTTTTAACGACCTCTTCCATCTTTGCCTCGATACTCCCCGTGATGGTATAACCTTTTTTGTAAATCTTGTCCGTAGGAAGGGAGAGCGTCGTTATCTTCATCCCGAGCGTTCTAGCACACCATCGAATTATCGTTGATGATCGCGTATTTTTGCCGAAACTTTTTTTCATCGCACGCTTTTTGTACTTCGTTTCGGTTACTGTGCGGTACGAAATAGTTTTCTTTTTCTTCTTGCCGGTCTTAGTTTTCGTGTACGTGACAATCGGCTTCTTGAGCTTCACGCGTTTTTTTTACCTGGTACTTTTCTGCAGCGTCTGCAGTTGATGTGTCAATCTTGATATGACTGTAATCTTGTCCCTCTTTGACGCTGATTTTCGTAATGCGATCCACGCCATCTTTGTTGTTCGTGACGTTTGTTATTTTTCCTTGGAGTATAACGCCCGTGCCGTCCTTTCTGTAGCCTGCTGTGATAGCGATGTTGGCTCCTTTTACAATTCTTGACCTAGATGTTTGGGAAAGATTATAAATGCTCACAGAGCTTATATTCGGCTTAGAATCGTCATCGAATTCCACTTCAAATTCGATATGTAGATTCGCCATGTTAAAATGGGCCGCATAAACCGCCCCGCTGATATAAACATCTGCGTAACGCCCGAATAACTCGTTAGCCATCCGAATCACCTTCTCCCAACGTTGGCTCTAAATCTTGCACGATATTATCAAAGAAAATAAAGACTGTTTTCATGAAATTATCAGGTGTGATTGCTTTGGCCAGACCTGACTCATCCATCGGAATCAAGGTAGGGGCAGGAAGTCGCTCGTCATAAATACCTTCCCAAAGCGATTCATTTAGCACAAGTTTTTCCCCTAACATAATCGGGTCCTCATCCGAGCTGTACAGATCGATTGTGTAGTATTTCTGACTCATGTTGTAATTGACCTGAAAAATAAATGTCTCGTCCTCAATATCCACATCAAATCGTTCTGGAATGTCGTCGATATCAACCGGTAAATACTCACGTATAGCCATTTATTTCACCCTCACCATTACGCCAATCGGAATTCTCCGCGCAGGCCATTTATTTTCTTTCCATCCCATTAATGTGCTAAGATTTGTCCCGTATTTACGAGCTAGAATCCAGTAACATTCGCCCTTTTTGATTTTATGAAACTTCTTCGCGGTCGATGTTTTAGGTTTTGCCGTGGACTTTTTAGCCTTGACTTGAACAGTTGTTTTTTTGCGCACCCACGGGCTTTTTGCAATTCTCACTTGTTGTAGCTCTATACTTATACCAAACCCATTTTTCACTGCGCTATAGTCTTTCGGCATCGATGTTATTAGATAGTTAGCTGCATACGTCCGCCCTACATAGGTCACGAATGCGCCGGATTCCATTTTGGCCAGTAGCGTGTTGTAACTGCGTTCGGCCGCCGCTGAATCGTTCGCAAGCAACATACCTGTTACGCTAATTGTGCGATTATTTTTCTGCACATGATCCGTAATAGCCACGCCTTGCTCAACAGGGTGCTGGGTGACCTCGACGGAAGGCGTGAAGGTCTCTGTTTCATTAACAATATAGATACCTGCTAGCTTTGCCATCTTAGTACACCTCCCCTGGTTCAATTTGTTCTAGCCATTGCTGGAACATCTCGTACAATGCGCCTTTTACTTCACTTGCAATGCCTTTTGCGTCTGTGTTTGATCCTTGAACCGTGATGTTGATAGTAGGTTCAAAGTGGTAGTGAGTCTCACCGCCACCTTTGCGGTTGTTCAGTAATTCTTGTGTCTTACGCGCTGTGTGAATCGTTCCTGGTGAATCGGTTTCGAATAATTCTGGTCCTTCTTCGCCAACGAGCACTGTTTCAGCGACGTTAGGACGTCCACCTTTGGCAAATCTACGTTTACCTCTCGGCCCCCAGCCTCTCTTACCATACGGCAAATCTCGTTGCCATGTGGAGTTATTGAAGAATGCGAGTAATTGATCGTATCCACTATTTATATTGCCATGTCCCTTTACTGCATAGGCACCAAAGGTTTGCGGGATATATTGCAATAATCCGCGAGCTGGATTTCCGCTCAGCGTGTTAACATCAACAACTGCGGATGACTGAACAATACTCTGATTACCACCTGACTCTCTGTGAATTTGAGCGATGATACCGCCTAATTCTCCGCCGCCTAAGTTTACACGCATTGCAGCCGCCGCTTGTTGAATGATAGGAGCCCATGCTTGAGCATTCGCTCCCGCGGGACCAGCAGGACCAGCACCACCGAAACCTGCATCTGCTAGTTTTTCTTTAGCATAATTGGTAACACCTTTACCGAAGTACTTAAAGATGCCGCTTCCTATACCTTCTACGCCATCTCCACCACTGAAAGGATTATATTTATCTAGCAATCCTTTTACTTTCTTCACTGGGTGAGCTACCCAATCCCACTTATCAGAAGCACTGTCAATGATTTTGCCACCTATATTCTTTGCTTTACCTAGTACATCAGTTGCAAAGTCTGCTAATGGAGTAGTCCCTTTATCGAAACCAGGTAATACCTTCCCAGCGCCTAATCCTCCCGCCATTATCTTTTTAGAATCAGCATGATTAAGAATTTTCGTGCCAGGGTTTACGTGTCTGATTTCTGGTCCATTGGCACCTAAGATATGAGCTTTCGCACTTGCTTTGTCGTAAGCAATCTCGAAACCTTCTTCACCAGCCATAATCTGACCACTGGCACTGTTTGAACCAGTGTAATTCATCGCCAAGCTACCTGATTGCTTACCGCCACCTGAGAATTTTGATGATGATCCAGAACTAGAAGATGAACCTCCTCCGCCTGAACCAGATGGATTCCACGGTGGTATTTCTTTGATTTTAAAGAATTTAAGAACTGAATTTACTCCGCTTGTTACCCAGTTTACAGCTTTAGACAAGCCAATTTTTATGTTATCCCAAATTCCTAAAACTTGCCCTTTTTCCCAATCTACTTGCGATGCATGTCCTGCTGCCTGTTTCTTCGCTTGATCCACAACACCATTGTGCATATCAGTTGCTTTCTGAACTGCTTCATCCCGTGTTTTTTTAGCATTTCCGACAATTTTTTCATATTGTTGTTTCGAAATTGATCCATTTACATAGTACTCTTCTTCGGCTTTCTTGATTACTGAGGTGTATTTAGAGTTAGCCTCTTTAACTGCACCGTCTTTTGCCTTTTTAGAGTTTTTCACAACATCGGCAGCTTGTTTAGCTGAAATCTTGCCTGAATCATCTTGTAGCTTGCCTAAAATAAGCTTCTGCTCCTTCGCAGATTTAGACATCGATGTGACTGCCTCACGTTGTTGTTTTTTCTGAATCGAGCTGATTTGTCCTTCATATCTGGTATAGATACTCTTACGGTGTGCGTTACTTGAATTTTCGAGCCGTGTAATTTCGGCATTTTCCTTCGATGTGAGGACACGCCCCTCTTTTTTCGCCTTAGCTCTGATTGCATTTATACGCTTCTCGTACGTTTGCGTTGCAGATTCTTGCTCTTTATACATCTGATTATTAATACGTTTCAATTCAGCAGCGTTCTTTTTCGCGTCTGCTTTGCCAATGTTGTAGAATTCTTTCGTACGGTTTTTTGCGCTCTTAGCGTCTGAATTACTCATGACGCCAGACTGCTGGAAGAAATCAATATTCTTAGCGGATTTTTGCTCTTTTTTATCATAAGCAGAAACGATTTTAGATGCTTGTGAACCGTAAGCCTTGTTAGTCGCTGCGTTTTCTTTAGCTGTCGTAGCCTTACCTGTAAACATCTTATACTGATATTCACTAGCCATTTTGTTGTCCGTATCTACATATGAGTTAACCTGCTTTTCTGTAGCCTTACTTACACCATTTCCACCAACATTCATTTTATCAGAGATTAGCGCAGCAGTAGCTTCTTTGTACATTTCTTTGCCGCTTGCCCATAGCTTTTTAACTTGTTTAATGCCTTTTTTATATTCTTCGACATGCTTTTCAACATAGCGGATCGGAGCACCTAAAACTTGATGCTCCTTACCAAAATCGGACACGCTCTCCATTGCGGATTTTAAGCCAGATTTGATGTTCCCCCAATTCTTTTGAACATATTTCCCAAATTCGGCACCAAACTTGCTCCCCGCAAACGCTCCTATCATGCCTCCTATTGCAGTTCCAATGCCTGGCGCGATCGCTGTTCCAATCGCAGCTCCAGCCATTCCCATTCCAGCTGACCCACCAAACTTACCAATTTTCTCCCCAGCATTCTTTTTGTTCATACTAAGCAGATCGATTGCACTCAATCCAACACCAACGACACCCGCTCCGCCAGCTAATTTGCCGAGGCTTCCTGTCGATTTCATGCCCATTTTAGCTTTCGACAATAAACTCAAGTTGTTTCCCGCGCGTGTGCCTTGAACTGCTGCTATTTGAGCCTTACTTGTACCAACTGTTAGCTTCCTCCATAGAGGTGTTTTAGCAATTTTAGGGGCTACTCTGCTTGTCCCGGCAGGTAGTATATTATCAGCTAACCGCGTTCTATTTGCCGCAACTTCCATCCCTTGCATAGATGCACTAGATTGAATAGCTGCCGATGTTGTCGCTGGCCCTATTTTCTTAATAGAATTTATTAAACTATCAACAGCCCCTTTAGTTTTAGAAAAGACACCAGAAACAACTTTAAACCCAAGTAACGCCGCCAGTCCTATCCCAGCAAACTTAGCAGTCGTCTTCATTCCCTCAGGATGCTTTTCGATGAATCCTTGTACCGTCTTCAAAGGCGGTGTAACCACATGTTCTAAGGTCCAGCCGAAGGCTTTTAACGAAGCCACTCCGCCAGCCACGATACCAGGTCCCAGAGCGGCCCCTAAATCTTTTGCCGTGGGGATAAAAGTATCTGTAATAAAAACTTTAGTAGAATTTAACGAATCTTTTATCGGTTCCACCGCTGGTTCGAACATCTCACTTACAGTTGTCATCATGTCAGGCAATTTCTTAAACTGAGTTGCAAACCAAACCATTCCAGCCTGCAAGTGTGGTTTAACAGGTGTAAACAATGTCGCCATGGTTGATGTAACAGCCGATTTCATAGAATCTAAGGAGCCCTTCCAAGTTCCTTTTAGCTTTTGCATTACACCACCAAGCGCTACAGTTTCACCTGCGATACCTTTCGAACCCTTCTGGATGCCCTCAACCATCTGTGCAATAGCCTTTGTTGACTCTACTTTCCCGTCAGATATCGCTTTTTGCATGTCTTTTACCGACATTTTATTAGCATTTGCTAGGATTTTCAGCGCTGGCACGCCTGCTTCTGTCACGGTGTTCAATTGTTCCATGCTGACCTTGCCCATTACCTGCATTTTACCAAACGAGTTAGAGAGGGTGTTTATACCTTCCGAACCCTTACCTGATGCCGCGGCCAGATCCCCGATAGCCTTCATCGTTGGAACAACTTTCGATGGATCCATACCGTATGCTAGTAAGTTTTTTGAGTTTGTCGCTAAGTCCTGAAACGCGTAAGGTGTAGTTTTCGCGAATGCTAGTACTTCATCCATGAACTTCTGCGCTTTTCCTGAATCTCCCATCATCACGTCGAGTGACAGTTTAGCATCTTCAATCGCGCTCAATCGCCCGATACCCGCGTTCACCATGCCGCCTAATCCCGCTAAACCTGCGGATGCGCCAATACCTAGCAGTAATCCTTTGACGGCGCCAAGAGGCTTACTGATGCCTTTCTCAATCCCCGATGATGCTTTATCTGCCATGGAATTAATGCCAGACCCTAACTCTCCAAACTTACTACGCAGATCTACAACGTTATTTTTCGTGCCATTCAACGCCTGCTGTGAGCTTTTGCCCATTTGCGTTACACTTCGTTGCGACTTACCGACTGCGTCGCTCATATGTACCACATTCGACCCCGTGGTTTGCGCCGCGCGTGCTGTTCCGTTGAAAGCAGTTTGTGCTTTGCCTTGGAACTGTACTACGTTATCAGTCGCTTGCTTCACGGTCGAATTGTGATTTTTTAATGAGGAGGTAGTGCCGTTTATGGACTGCTTCGTTTTTGCAAAGCCTTGTTCAGCCTTGCCTGCGCGTTGAACTAAGCCGTCAGTTTCCTTATTCGCTTCACCTAAAGACTTATTATTGATTTTCCAATCAATCTCAATCGTCGCTTTTCTCAATGCACCGCCCATATCAGACACCCCTTCCCATTGTTTCTATTTTTATTTTCGCTACCTCACACCACGTTGCTAGCTGATGCGCCGTAGCCATTTCAACTTCTTCTTTCGTCGCAATTCCAGCGATAACAGGAAGCCAAATATCAAAGTTTTGATTGACCTCCCGCTCTACCACTCTCGGATTAGGATTAGTTAATCCAGCGCCCAAGAAAGTTGTCTGCGGCGTTCATTACGTCGCGATAACCTCTATTAGGCATTTCATCCCAATAATCCCAATTAATCCCCTGCGGCGACACAATAACCGACTTCCATAGTGCCTCGTTGTATGCTGACTCAACAACCACACCATAGCCATTTTTCGATTGATCTATAATGTCTTGCGCCGCTCTTGTTCCAGGGAATTGGAAGGTGTATTCTGTGCCATCCGGACCTTCGAAGGTTTCTTTTACTCCGAATTTACCCATAGGGTTTTTTTCTGCCTCTGGAATACTTTGTTTTGCTTGTACCGCCTCGATATCTTTCTTTGTTGCCGTGTTTTTCTTTTCTTCTGCCATGTCCATTTCCTCCTAAATAGGCGACATTCAGCCGCCTAATGGTATTTTTTAATTAAATTTATCGCTATAGTCCATGACCTTAATAGTTGCAGAGCGAGTTCCTACGCCTTTTCCATAACCTGCATCTGGTAACTTCTCAACTATTGCACGCAAACCACCAATGACATGATTACCATCCACAATACGAATCGGAAAAGTCTTTTTTGAATTAGCTAGACCTACGATATGTTTGTAACAAGGCGAGGTCTGCGCTAAATCAATTTTGATTGTTCCTAGGCTGTCATTATTAACAGCCGCTGAAGCGTTTCCCTGCGCATCAGATTTGAATTCAGCATTATTAGAGTCTTTAGAGCAATTAACCATGTCTCCGTCACTGAAACCAAAATAATTTAATCCATCTACGATAATCGATACCTTTGCGGCATCGTAAGTTTCCATTCCTTCTGGCATTTACGTTACCTCCCTTACACGACAATAGTTCCGGATACGGTAGCGCTATGAATTGCTCCAGAACGCTTGTATCGGAATCTAAGTCCTTTGTATTTCCGTGCTAAAATGTCCTCTGCTTTTAATTCGCTACGCTGCATTGCTGTAACTGAATAGTTCGCCTGCCCAGTTTCATCGTCGCTATCGACAATCCCGTTTAGGAATGCCTCGTCCAATACCGACGTAAGTTCGCTTTGCAGTAGCGCAATACCACGAGAATCAAAAGTAACTTTATCTGCATCCGTAAGTGCTTTTTGCAAGCGGGTTTCGATTGTAGACTTGACCCAATCGTCGCCGTGCAATGCATCAATAAACTCGCCGTTTGCCGTTTTACCCTCAGATGTTTGCGAAACACCTGCTTTTATGATGTATGCAACTGCACCTTGCGCATGTATCTCGTCTACTTGTGCAGAAGTGAGTTCAGACGCTGTGATACCAACTAGATTGGAACGGAATTTCCATGTGGCGGAGCCTACTGTTGCGCTTGCAACGTCGCCAATCCATGCAGCATCTAAATGCTCGCCAACCTTGTCATGAACAACAACAATTGTGCGTGAATTCGTTTTAAGCTGCGATGCTCCAGCGAATGTAGGTACTTGAATCACTGCAAACTTGAACGCTTTTTCTTCAATCAAGTTTGAAATTGCTAGCGCATCAGCTGCTACATAATCAGCCAAGATAGCGAAATGCCAGCTCTTTGAGAAAACATCCTCTAACGCGTTCGCAACACTAGTGCTAAAAGGCGCTACTGCAACCATGTCAGGCGCGTTCTTCTGTAAAAAGATTGCCTTGGCCTTCTCATACACCTTCGTAGTGTTCGGATATGTTTTCGCTAATGCTTCAAGCGATGTAAACTCGCCATATTTTGCATCGACCGCAACATCTTTTGTTAAAATTAACGGACGCCCAAGACCAACTTTTGCGGCTGGCCGTTCGATATCGATGTTTACTACAACATCTGTTACTGCTACTGCCATCGTTATTCCTCCTCGTTTTCGTTGCTAATACTGAACTCGTCAATGCTCTCCACTTCATCAATAAATGAGTCGTTAAGCCGCAGCCGGATATCTAACCCCGCTTTGCGTTCGTACTCAACACTGATAAGATCGTCACGTTGACCGTCCATCTTCACATCAACAACAATGATGTTTTTTTGAAACAAAAAATCCCGCCCTATGAAGGAACGGAACCATTTATTTGTTCTATTTGCTAGATTTAGCACGTTAATTGCTGAATCATCATGCCAAGTCAGTGAAATTACCGCCTCAAACGTCTCATTCTGCACGACATCGAACGTAATTCCGATAAACGGGTTAATTATCGAATATGTGCAAAACGGGTAATCTGGTTGCTCTCCATTCGAATTTGATTCGATGAGAGGTTTTCCGTTGCTCAAACTTGAAACGGCTTCTACAAGCGCAGTCACCAAATCGGAGTAATCATACCCTGTGTTACTTGACAAAAGCGCTCACCGCCTTACATCCGTACTGTGTTACATTACTGTAGTCTGTGTAAGGGATGCTGTCCTCGACTGAATACGATATACCGTTATGAACAACTATCGATTTCATCGGAACAACTTGCGACGAGAACCAAACCATTTCAAATTCTTCAATTCGTCCGCCACCGCGATAGTTACCTTGAACAGGTAGCTTAGTTTGCAACGATGACGGGATAAATGGCTCTGAGACTTCTAAAGCTGTTACTTCGTCCGCCTCTTTTTTGATCCATACACCCATATTGTTGTATTCACCGCCAGCCTCCTGTTTGGGATACACTTTAAGTGGTACGCCAAACGTGTCCAATAGTGATAAGAAATCCATCTTTTCCATTTAGCGGACCACCTTCCATGTAACGCTCTGACGTAGCCTACCTGTATCAACAAGCGGGTTATTAGCGCCTTTACGCTTAGCCGTATACCCCGAGTTAGCTGGTGACTGTGTATCCCTGATTTTCATTTGAATATCAGCCACAATCATCGCGCCTAACTGGTTATATACTTGCTGTGCTGTGCATTCTCCGACAATAATCTCGTCCATTTTCCTATCGAAGAAATCAATCCATTTCTGATTGTTCTCCTCAAAAGTTGAACGCAAAAAAGACCGTTCAGGAATCTTTACCTCTTCTTTGAGATAAAACATAACTGTCAGCTTGCCGTTTTTGCCAGCAACAGCAAGTATATTTTTGTTCCGTGGCTTAAACAGACCAGGTATTTCACGAGCTTTGCGCCCGCCCGCCGCTTCCGTAGGTAAGGTTAAATACTTGCCCTTAGGCTTGATTGTTAGACCGAATTCTTGCACACCTGCTATCATCTGAATAAATGAGTTGTCTTCGCCAAATATCCCAATTTGTAATGAGTAATCGTTTAGTTCGTCTAACGTCTGGATTACACTTTTCATTACTGTTTTATCGTTAGTCACTCGCATTAAATCACCCACAACCCTATTCCGTTGCCACCACCTGCAAATTCCTCTAACAAGCGCAAATACTCCTGCCCATATGCTGTACCTTTTAGATTTTGGAAAGATACATTTTTCCCAGAGTACTCACGTTTCAACGAACCAACAGCTTCGGATTTAACATTCTTATCCCCTAATGTGGCAAGATGCGCAGCCAGATAGCGATTAGCTCGTTCTTCGTGTTTTTCTGGAAAATTAGCTTCTTGTACTTCAAGATAGGCATCGTCAATGTGCATTTCTAATGCCTCTTTGGACAGATTGCTTACTTCCTTTGCTGTGTATTTTAACTTATCAACAGTCGTTTTAGTCAAAATAAAAAACCTCCTATTCAGGCGGGTTCCCATCACCATTATTCTCTAATCTGTCCTCATCAGGCGGGTTGACTATCGATTCTACTTGTTTTTCCAGTGCCTTAATTACGGTAGAGCGTGGACTCCTACTAGACTCTTCCTTTTCCTTAAACTGATCTAATACTTGCAAATCCCAAGTGTCATTGATAAGATCGCCAGCTTTTTCAACATTCATTTGTGTAATATCCTCAGCTTCTTGCACAATCGTTCCTGCCTTCACCAAAGCGGCATTTAACGGTAATTTTACCGCCGCTTTATAGGCATCAATATCCGAACCCTCCAGATTGTTTGCGCCTGGAATAATCCTTGCGCCAATGTTATATGTGTACTTACCTTTGTTATGAATAATCATCTTTTTAACCCCTCCCAAAATCATTTTATTAGATTCCGTCAGCGCGTAGAATAGCGTGTGGAGCACGAACAACAGCGCCGCCAAAACGTTCTTCACACGGTACTTTCCAGTTTGGATATTGATATTCTTCTTGTTGTCGTGTGATATCCATTGGTAACAGCAATTGCACCGTCTCTGGTTCCGAGTGACAAATGATAAGAGAGTCGGATTTCGAAAGACCAATGCCTTTCAAATCAGCTACACGCTTGATTTTAGAGAACCATCCATTGCTAGCAACAACTTGCATAATAGTTCTAGCATCATAGTCACTGTAACGTCTGTTCAACTCTTCAAATTGGATTGGTGGCAATGCTAGAATTAGTGAGGCATCGCCATAACCAGGTAACACAGTAATCCGTGTACGTAATTTACGTAATTCCTCAACGATTTCATCGCTCGCTTTATCCACCCATTTAGTAGATGTACCTGCTGCATTTGTTCCTACAGCTTCGATTTGAATCCCAGTGGCTGTCGCTACCCCTTGAATTTCATATCTAGGATCACCTTTCCAAGCTAAAGAATTTTCTTTCTCTGCTATACCGCGACGGACTGCAGCTGCTTTAGTGGCATCTACCGGCTTACCTGTCATTTGTGATTGACGCAAATCTTGCAAACTGTATCGGAAACCTAAGGCAATCGTGTAAATTTGCGCAAAATAGCGTTTCACGTCTGTGTCAACCAATGGTAGATCATTTGCACCGTTTGCAATGATCTTAGCTGCCCCCGATCGAGTGGCAACATCATAACCATATGTCTCCGCCCCAGGATCAATGTCAGTTTTCATGTCAAAAATAGTACGCGCTGTGAGTTCCTCTTCGCGCGGTTCGAATAGAGTTTTATCAATAACTTCTAAATCGCGAGCTTGTAGTCTCGCTGTTACTTGTGATGCTGGCATTTATTTTTCCTCCTCATTTTTCGCCAATTAAGGCAAATTAATCTCTAAATGTGCTAGCCCGCCTGCCTGTGCAGTGGTTTTGAAACGACCGATTGGCTCGGTTTTTGTACCTACGGGGGATGTAGCTGGTAAAAAGGTTCCTGTAGCTTTATTAGCAGCCGCTTTCTCCCCATCGACAACATCTTCCTCAACATGCACGCAAATAACACCCCGACGAACGACAGCCACCATTTCTTTTTCTTCATAGTTACCGATTTTATCTCCATACAGCTCTTGGACATACTCCTTGGCTAGCGCAACGCCATAAAAATCCTTATCACTCAAGACCTTAGCTACACCATCAGAAAACTGTACAGCTGAACCAAATGGAATTGTTCCCTCTACAACCGCGCTATCCGCCTGTGTGTTTTGGTAATTTGCTAACTTCCCAATACCAATATTCGGGTCCATATACTCTTGTCCTACTGGAATCGTCATATTATTGCTCTCCTTTCTTTCTCATATTCAACCGACCTTGCTTCTTAGCATCGATTTCTTCCTTTTCTTTTGCCGCAGCCGCCTTATCACTTGGCTTTCCAAAACCTGCATCAGCTGTAAAGCCTTTATGATTTGCCGTCATAGCATCATAATAGGCATTAACATAGTCCTCTGATTTTCCATCTGCTTTAAAGGTACTATCAGCCGTCTGGATAACAGCCTCCTTAATCGCCTGTTCAGTCTTACCTTTGAAATCAAAAGAATCACCTAAGAAGTTTTGCGCTGTATTAATCATTGCCACGCGTGCTTCCGCGATTTCTTCGACTTTATCAAGTGTAAGGGCGCTATCTTTCAATGTTGCAAGTTCAGACTCTGCAGTCTCCAACTTTGTTTTGAAACCATCACGTTCACCTGTAATTGTGTCAATGGAGCCAGATTTCACTTTTTCGGCCGATAACTGCGCTTCTAATGTATCGATGCGCGATTTAACAACCGAATCCACCTCATACTCTTTACTGTCTAGAACTAATTTAGCCATGTTATTGTTGCCTCCTTGTTTATTAATATCAGCTGCATCAACCATAAAGGCCGCTGAATCTCCTCTGATTGCCGCTTCTGAACCAACACGCCCCTTATCAACGATTGCGAGGTGGTTAATCTTCATATTCCTCTGTACGGAATCGTACTTAATTCCGTCATATGTGCCACTTTCGTCTTTAATGTCAGCTGAAAAGCCTAGCGAAAGCTCGCGTTTACCGTTCTTCACCTTTTGAATCGTATCAGAATCAGTAATCGTAAATGATACAAACAGTTTATTGTCACTAACTGCTGAATCTGTATGTGTCATGCCTTTTGAATACTTACTGTAATTAGCAGCGGTGACTAATTCAGTTGGGTGATTGTCTGTGACTGGTTTAGCATTCATAGATTGTAATACGCCCTCTGAAAATAACTCGTCAGGTAGCTTTACTTCCATAGACACTCCACCATCTCCACGCATGTATGGAAAAACGCCCGGTTTTGTTACTGGAGCTCGCACAGTGAGATACCCCTCAGCCGTCTCCGTCAAATTCGAATCAGTAATATACGATCGATCATACCGTTGTACTCTCATTTCATGTTCTCACCACCTTTCAGGGCATAATAAAAAGGCATTAACAGATTGTTAACACCTTCTAAGCCGCTATATATTCAGGTATTTTAGATGGATCAAATTCAGGAATAGCTACACACCTGCAGGCATAATCCTTACCAGGAATCGGAGCATTTGGGTCATCGTAAGAGAAATACTGACCGTTATACTCAACGTGTTTCGGCCTAACCCTGCTATCGCCTGAATCAGACCACATAAATCCTGGTATTCCTGCTTTTTTATGTCGCATCGTTGTCAGGCCCCCAAAAAGCGAACCTGTCTGATCTCTCGCAATAAACTTAGCCTTATTTTCCGTCATTCCTATCTGGTCTACTAATTCATCTCGTATTTCTTGACTTGAACGCCCTTCTTTTGCTCCTCGTAGTATAATTTGCTCTGTTTTGGCGTTGTATTCATCCCCGATACTGCCGATATAACTTACATTTTCAGCAATTGCCTCATCCATGTAATCATTTAACCAGGGCTCTGTTTTTGTCGGGTCAACACCGGCAACCTCCATTTGATTCACAAATTGGGTCTTAGCTGTGCTATTACTCGCTCTAACGAACTTACTGGCGATAGAATACTTCTCTTTAGCTGTAAAAATACCTAATGTGAGTGCTTTTATTCTGTCTAAACTTTTTTGAAAGATACTGTCAACTATATAGCCGTCAAAGCGTATATTTCGAGAATTAATTTCAGGGGCTATATTGCTATCAAATTCATACAAAACAATGTCAGCGATCTGCTGTGTGAGCCTCAGCATATTTTTAGCATAAGCTCTCTCTACATTGTGCGGATATCGCGTTATTGGCATTCGTTTAGCCATGGCTACCAGCCTATTAGCGTTATAGGCTTCTAATACCTTTTTAGCTATCTCGTCTATTTCCTCTAAGCTGTCCGCGTTGAATTTGCTCGTATTCTCCACACCAAAGCGCCCAAAACGCGTATCATAGACTTCTTCTGGATCAACAACGCCACTATCGATATAAATCTTGTCCGCATCTGCAGTCAATTTCCGTATTTCGGCATCTGTTTTTGAATCAACGGACCACAAAGGATTGAACTCTATTGCCCATTCGAAAGTATCGGGATCAATTTTAGGTCCAGCATCGTCATCACAGCACATCAACAACCTAGTCAAGTATTCCAAGTGAGGCCTTAACTGGTTTTCTTGCATCGAACTCACACGTGCGTAATAGTTCATGACGTCATATTGCGCACCTGTCAGCGTTCCAGCTTCTTGGCCTCGTAAAACACTTTTTGGCATTCGCACAACACCAGAGAGGTAATCCCAACCGTAATCCAGTAAATCTTTCATGCCAGTTGTTGGAGTAGATTCTTTTTTCAACTCCTCATCCCCGCCAATCAGTGCCAGTGCTTCCGTCCTGAACTTAAAGTCCATCAGCATCCCAATTTCAGCTTTATCTTTCTTCGTCATATTGTCTACTTTGGGTGATTTGAACACCTTGAATGCATAATCATACAGGATTTGACCAACGCTCCATAGTGATGTATCCATAACGATGATAATGTCATACAATCCCTCTAGTACAGACCTGCCATCTGGCTCATCCTCAAATCTAAGCGATTGTTGATGCAAGATTCTTGACTGGTGGACTATTTCTTGGGTTGTATCACTCATACCGCCTACAGACATGATCTGACTGCCAATGCGAGATCGTCTGCTAATCTCAAATTGCTCGACCTCACCATAATTAGCACTAAACATATCTTCATTGGTGTAAAAACGGCTAACTTTTTGTGCGGAAAAAGCATTTAGATAAGGTACTTTCTTAAGTTTCTCCATGTCGATAGCCTGTGTTAGATTTGCACCATTGTCTACGCTGTTACTAATTGCGCCAACCGAGATATAACCGTCCCCGTATAACCTGTCATCAGCAAACAACTTCCGAAACTTATCCTTAGTTTTCAGCTGCCGCCATTTAGATTCAATCGCTTTTTTCACCTCTTTATTCTCTGTTTTCAGGGTCCAACCTGCCCTTGTCATGTCTTCAGGTATAATGTCAATAATGTTTTTAACAATACCGTTAGAAGCGTACAGATTCTTGCAGTCGTTAAACGTTAGTATTTTAGCTGCACCAGGCCTTTGTCTTGTGAGGTTGTCTTTGGGGTCACCCTTCCCATTCCCAAGCATGAAATCATTGCGGTTCTCCTTGGCATCTTGCCGTAGCTGTTGTAAATCTTCTGTGATACTCATTAACTCACCACCTTGGTATTTAATAGTTGTACCTGTCTTTTAGCGATGTTGTATGTCCTCGCAACTTGTTGAGTACTTGGGTTGCAGCATCCACATCATCGTCGTGTTGCCCATTAGGGAATGAGACCAGCTCCTCCACTACGTCTTCCGACCATGGTTTATAGAGTGGATGTGGGAGAAATACATTACCCGCTTCAAATAGAGGAGCAACAGCATTCGCACGCGCTTCTTTACCGCCGTTTGGCTCTATAGGTATAAGACCGCTTATTTGGTCTTTCAGCATTTGTATTACTGCTGGACCGTTTGCCTTGTCCTCAACATATTTAGCAGTCGCGTTAGGCCATTTAGTCGTCATATTTCGAATACCTTGCATGGTACGTATAATGTCCATCCTGTCATGATCGCGGTCACGCATGAAAAAGTTAGCGCCTTTTACACTCCACACGTGACCTGCCACAAAGTCGGATTTTTTGGTATCCTTAAATGCGCAGTCCCACGATTGCGCGCTCACATCAAATAGACGAGGCAATACTTTCACCTCGTCGCCCAAATCATATTTACGTCTAAATTCTTCGTCTGGCACATAATATCTGATCCAGTGTCGTTTAAATATATTACCATCTGCAGGCGATGGTCGTTGCTGGTACAAAGAAGCCCATGTACGCGATCCAACCTGTATTTTCTTATCGTCCGCCCACTTTTTATCATAACCAAGCCCAGGGCAAAGAGGCTCGCCAACCTCACGCTGTAGCAGGTCGTTCTCATCCTCTGCGATAGCCGGTAATCTAAGCCGCTCCCACTTGAAATTGCTTTTCTTGAGCAGTCGTCCGATAAGGTCGTCCTCGTGCCACCTTGTCATGATGATTACGATGCTACCTCCGCCGTGCAAACGAGTAAGGAATGTGCTTTCCCACTCCTCAAACACCTTATCACGCATGAGTAGCGACTCGGCTTCTTCTCTATTCTTGAATGGATCATCGATAACTAGTAAATCGGCGCCGTGACCAGTCGCACCACCAGTGATACCAACACTTATCATGCCTCCGCCAGAGTTCTCAAGCTCCCAATCATTTGCTTTTGAAACTAGCGGCGATATATTCACATTGAACAGCTTTTGACCGACTAAACGCACCTTATCACGGTTCTTCCGCCCGAATTTACGGGCTAGCGTGTCCGCGTAAGATACTGTAATAACACGCTTTGTAGGGTTCTTCATCACATAATACGATGGGAATGTTTCGGTCGTCGTCATAGATTTACCGTGCCGAGGAGGCATTTCAATAATAATGAATTTCTGTTCACCGTCCGCAATGGGCTGTAAATGCTCACAAATGAGATCCGTATGTGGGAAATGCTTGTACATCCCGAAATGCGCATATTCGACATAATCGCGGTAGGAACGCCGTGCTAGCTCCTTGTTGGCTTCTTCGTTAATCATCTCGATATACAGCTCTTCTTCGGTTTTAACTAAGTTTTGTGAGCTTTGCAAGGTTCCTCAACTCCTCTATGCTCAACTGAGTCATATCAGGAGGCGCTTTGTTCTCTACCTTCTCGTCTTCAACGGTAGAAGGGCGGTAAAGCTTCTCTTTGTTAACGTCCGTTTGCGTCTGCACCAACTTCTTTCGTGCGCTGGCTAGCTCTAAATCACTCTTTTGCTTGATTGCCTTCACAAGATGATTAGTTACACGTGTGAGCGCGTCCTCTATGCTTAAAATTTTATCTACTTGATGCGCCGCTTCCTCTTGTTCTTCAATTTCGGCAAGATCCTCCCGAGCCTGATTGAGCAGGATGATTATTCCGTGCTTTCTTACTTCATATTCTTTAATTGTAGCCGTAATCTGTTTGATAGGATCATCAGGAATGGAGTCAAACAGCTCTTTTTGAGCATCGGAGAGTTGTTCCCACACAATTGTTCGGAACTCGCCTGTTTTCAAAGCGTTCTCATTCGAAGGTGGCGCTCCACCTCCTGCGTTCCCTTTCGCATAGTCGTTCCCTTTCGGCGCTCCCTTGCCACCCTTGTTCCCCGTAGCGTTCTTGTTGCCTAGCATAGCTTTAGAACGTAAAGGAGCGCTCCCTTTGTCATTCGGAGCGCTCTCATTGATATCCTTGTCCCATTTGTCCTGGGATTTCCATTTGCGTATCGTGCTAGGCGGCTTCTCCAATTTGGCCGCGATTTCCGCCAGCTTCAATAGTCCACCTGATTCTAGCCACATTTGCTTTGCTTCGTCGCGTAGCGGGTTCCGTTTCTGCGCCATAATTGTTCCACCCCCTCATGTGTTAGAGTTTGTTTTCAGTTGTTAAACCTTTTCGTATGTCGCCTCAAATATGTCTGGTTTGCAAGGGTATATTTCACCCTGTACTCCTTGGATAACGTAGTCCCCTTGTTTTGCAATCATAACACCCTCTAGAGTTTTGATTTCCATTGCTAAAAATCCGTATTTGGCGGCTGAATCCTCGTAATGTGGGATAACTACAGTGCCACTATCAATGGCCTGAACTATCCAAACAGGGTCTTCTTTTTGCTCAAAATTTCCTGTCCAGACAAACGCTTCAATTTCCACCGGTTTCTTACGATATTTCATTTTAATTCCTCCAATTTAGATATTTTTATTTTTCAGCGTCTGCCATTACAGACTGGGCAAGCAGTTAATTTGGGCTCAGCGAATGACGTTCCATTTGCTACTGCATAACCAACATAATGTTTAACAACGCCTATTCCCCCGCAGGTCAAGCATCTACTGGCATCAGGGGATAGAAATTCTATATGAGGTTTCACATTAACAGCAATCGTTCCTAACTCAAGCATCATAGCTGGTTCACTCCTTCTATACGTTTCATTATTACCTCTCTGCCTCTACGAACTTCAAACGCTCCATCAGCATCACATAGCACTTCGGAGCATCTAACAGATTCTTCTCGGCCTTCAAACGGTCCATTTAGATATGTTATCTCAGCAATTGTATATCCTCTTAGGACTGGATACATGATTGACCTGGATGCACTGAATGGCTGCGGTGTTGGCACGAACATCCATCCATGCAAAACTACTGTAGACTCTCCGAATTCCAGAATCGCCTTCCTGTCCGCAGTCTCATGATTACACATCATACTTAATGTTCTCCCACTTTTTATAGGCATCCAGATAAATCTCGCCTTTATCCCCATTCAACGTTAACTCGTAATACATGCCATCCGATAGCGTCGTGCTTAGTAGCGCTTTACTGTTTTGTAACGTCTTACAACTCCACACCACAAACACGTCATCCTCGCTAATCTTCTCGCCATCAGTCTTATCCAGTCGCTCATTTGCGTATCCAACCACAAGGTCCTTACATTTATCAATAAAGTCTTGATTATCCATTTTTACTTCCTCCTCGTTTTTTTCATATTTACGCATTAACCTTTCGTACACTCTTATGGTTTGTTCAGGTGACAAGTGATGGTCGCATCCGTATCCAGGTGGCTTTGGAAACATGTTTTTCGTTACCGGTTTTGGTGATACATCTTTTTTAAACATGAATCATGCTCCTTTACTTACTCATTTCTATCCATTCACTGACCGTTACATTGTTTATTTTCTTCTCTGCAATCTTCTCAGCCACATACGCGGCCAGTGCTTCGTATCGCTCTATACTGTAGAACATCGTATCTGTTGCGATTTCTGCCTCCGGAACTAACTTGTGAATCAAGAAAACTACTGTACCACCAACTTTGTACGCTTCATCCACAGCCGCTTTCGCCTGCGCTAATGTGATAACAGGTACCAGGTTAATTGTTTTTACCAGGTAATTGCTGTTTGGTGCATCTACATCGATACCGTTTATCAACGATCTACCCCAGCGATAATTCGCCTCCGCCTGTACTGCTAATAAATCCGCATTATATCCGCCTTTCGGGTAAACTACGCAATCTGACGCACGGTTAAATCCGTTAATATTGAGATAATCGCGGCAACCGTCCAATTCTGTTTTCTGTTCCGCTTTTGTGATGAGATTTAATTCGGGATGCGTGCTAGTGTGATTCAGTAAGTCCCAGCGATTCTCATAGACTTCACTAAGATTCGCTTTAGTCATATAGCCGGCTGCGTCTACTTTATTTTTAATTACTGCGATGTTCCCGCGTAATCCTTGGTCTTTCAAAATCGGATAAGCTTTCGTGTACTGATCTGTCCAGTTGTCATCCATCGTAAAGATTGCATTCCCTCGCACAGCACTTACTGTTTCCAGCGCATCGAATGACACTGCAGCAGTCTGGCCAGCTACAGGGTCCATCCTTACCTGCATACCTAGAATCTCTTTGCTGAAGCTAAATGTTCCTGCTTTCGTCATGCTATCTAGTGAAAATGCAATTTTGTTCCAGCCTTGCTTTAGATCAGTTGCTTGGAACACCTTCATCGCTGTTGCTGTGATTGTAACGTCATTTGCAAAATAAAATGATATCCGGCTAACCTTCGTCAAATCATGCACGTAGAAAGATAGTTTAGCGCCTGTTTGAGCGCTTAAATCAATGTGGGCTACTTTATTACGTATTGTGACGAAATTGCCGTCAGTCCCTGTTATTTTCGTGCTCTGCGTATTGTTGGTATTGACGAGATCAACCGCTCGGGATGTATTTGCTGTTGCCGTCTGTAATAGCCATTCTGCTGTACTGATAAATGGATCGGCTAGAGCTGTTATTGGATTTACTGCAGGAACTACTACATCGATGCTCACCTCAACGAATACACTGGCACGAGCCGCGGCTTGAACTTTAATACTTGCCGTTCCCGCCGCCTTTGCTGTTATAACTCCACTCTCGCTTATATCCATGATGGAACTATCCGAAAAAAATAAGACAGCCTGCGCGGCCATCTTAGGTTCTATTGAGTATTCAATTTTCAGCTCTGATCCGAGGTCGATTTTTGTTGCGCTGCTTAAATTCCCGAGTTTGATTGAATCGGGACGCGGTAATAACGGCGGGTACTTCATTTCTACGTTTATATCGTTGATTGTCATCTTCATTCCTCCAATAAAAAAAGAGCCGAATGGCTCTCAATATTAGTAGTGCTCTAGATAAATTTATTCGCTTATGAAAAAACTCATTAGTTCTTTACCAAATTTAGTTATTTTCATATTGTCTTTACTTTTTAATTTCAATCTACTTTTCTTATAATTTTTAAATTTCTTTTTAGGATTTGAAAGTGCTGTAGTAACGCTTTCTAACGAATCTTGCATTGCGTCTACTGTGCTAACAATATTTTTCAAGTCATCTAACTCATTTATTTCAAGCGCGGTTTGAACAAGCCCCATCCTATTTAGATTTTCTCTGACAGCAGTATACTGCGAGTAATCTATACTAAACTCTTCTAAAACATCTTTATACGTTTTTTGATCGATGCCTAAACTAGCGTAGAAATTAAGTACTCCTATGTCTAATAAAGTTAATCGATCCAAAGTATCATAGTATAAATAAGCAATATCAAAAGAAATTTCTTCGTGTTTTGCAATCTCAACAAAGCCATTAACCATATAATTGATTTTTTCCTCTTGCATTGTGCTCATACTTTTTTCTACCATGAGTTCCATAATCGAATCTAATTTTTCCTTGTTTTCTTCGCTAAGTAGCTTCATACTAGACTCTATTTCATCTGATCGATGGGATAAAGCTACAAGTAATGCTCCTAATTTTCTCAGCTTCTGATTGTATCTATAGCTAGTAATTGCACCGCCAATACCAGGTATTACCGAAGCCGCAGTATCAATGCCCAATTCCATTGCGATTTCAGCTATACCTTCTCCTACAATATCCTTTGTTAGTTCTTTTGCTGTGTCTCCTGCATATTGAGCAGATGCTTCAACAAATGAGTCTACTAAGACACCTGCAACTTCTTCAGTTTTTTCTTTAGGCATAATAGTTTCCGCCTCCCAAGCTCCTTTAGAATATCATTAATTTTGAAAGACTGTAGCTCCAACTGTATACGAAATAATAAACCTCATTCCGGTTTATGAGAACATTCTACTCATCAGACAAGCTTGCAAATGTTTTGTCTTTAGCTTCATCTGGAAGCGCGCCTAGTTTTCCGAGCTGGCTTGTAGTAAATTCAAACTTATACTCCTCTTGTTTCATTTGTGAATAATATTTACATTTTATCATCGACCAAGTATCCATCAATTTAATAATTTCTAATTCATAGACTTTTGATTTAATTTGTTTTATCTTCGCCTCTGCCTCATCTGACAATATTTCAGAATCCAAAGCTCTTTCCCAGTTAAGCAGAACATTAAACCTGTTTTTCTGATGTTCAGTTAGCAATTCATCAATACGACTAAACACCGATCTAACTATAAATTCTTCATAAACAATCTTCTCAGTAACTAAATAATCTATCCTCTCTTGAATTCTCAAGATAGGACTGTCTAGCTTTTGTGTCAAACTCACTTTGATACCTAATTCAATGCCTAATACCAAAAGAATCCCATCAACCTCGCTTGATACTTCCGAACCCCTTAACTCATCCAAAGAACTATACAGGGCATTTCTCCATTTATTCATTGCTTCATCCTCTTTCTATTTTTATTTGAAACCATTTTCACTATACCAAATAAAACCACCTACCTGCAAGAGCAAGTAGGTGTAAAAGGAGAAAGTATTTCAGAAATAGTGAAACATACTTCATACAACGCGACTGGCCCGCCTTGTTTATCGTGACTTTAAACTGCTACAGTTTACTCTCTGTTCTAAGTTCATGACCTTAGATTCATTTTCAACCGCACGACGTTGTTCACTTCGTCAAGTTGTTTAAGAGGCGTTCGCGCTCTATGAAATATGTTTCACTAAAAACTGACGATGCAGGGCTCGAACCTGCGACAATCGCATTAACAGTGCGGCGCTCTACCATCTGAGCTAATCGTCATCGATTGCAAGGTGTAGGAAAACATAACTCGGGGGTCGAAATTATGTTTCCCTCACTACTCGACAATAACATAATATCATGATTTTGATGGTAAATATCACGGAGTTTTTCCGGGAATATCCCGCTCATATTCCTGTGATATTCCACCTTTTCAAAATTAGTGCTTATCAACAAACATCCCTTCTTTCCTTTTGCTGTTTTTATGAGCAATCGCATAGCAGCCCATATTGCGGCTAAACTGCTTGATTGCCTCCCGTTCTTCTTCATAGTACAGCGTTTCGCTAATTGCAAATTCCGCACAAATGCGGGTCCGGCCCCATCCTTTTAAGAAGGTGTATTTAAAGATTTCACGACGCCTGGAACGGATGTCGGCATCCCGCGTTTTGTAGTTCGTGATCTGTTCCATTGCGTCGTCAAACTCTTCAACATAGAATTTCGCATCTTCAAGCTCTGTCTGCGCCTCAATTACAGCGCGTTCCACATTTGATGTATATTCATTTTGTGGGACACTTGGCATATCACTGATCTGTTGTGCCCCCAAATTAACCTTAGCTCTACCATTCCGTTTGATTACGTGTTGTGCGTGCTGGTATCGCTCTACCTCAATCCAAATATTACGCCGTGTTGATGTAATATCGATCTCTATATTATTGGCATTAAATAATGATAATTGTTCCACCAGAACGCCCTCCTATGGTATAATTTCTATGTCGAGTAGAAATACCTTGCCGGAGCGAATGCGTTCTGGTTTTTTATTTGTCTTTTTTTGCTTGGTAGTCTAGGAATCGGCATATAACCTGCGCAATCCGATCTCCTTCTAGCTCACCGTAAGCCACTACTATCGCAGGAATTGGAGTATATCCCTCGCAGTTGAAATAGTCATTCCCAATCTCACCCACAGCCGTGAACACATCATCCATGTTGTACTCGTTTTCTACCAGGTAATCAAAGATAACTTGCTGATGCTCACTTAAAGCGAAATCGACGTTTAACGCCTTTCTGAATGCTGCTTCAATATCCAATGGTGCTTTTATTTCTTCTCCTTCGCTGTTATAGAACACCCCATTCGCGTTTATTCGTAATGCACAACCATTTTGAGTCGCCCACCCGTGTTCAATAATGGGGCCTATCTTCCAATTCAGTGTTTCCTCTTTCATATTCGTCCTCCTCATTTACTGATTCCTAACTTTTTAATCCATTCAGCGCTTAGTTTCACGCATTCAACATGATATTTCTTGCTAAAATCTGTCCAGCCCAACTTATGCGCTTCTTCGTGATAGACGGCTGATAGCGATATAAAATACGAATCAAGATGATCCAAATTTCTGCGATTACGCCCCATGCCTACAAGGTTCTTCGCATGATGCTTTTCAACGCCCTGTTTTACGCCGCTTATAGCACATTTGCCGTGAATCAAGCAACAGAATGACCAGTGCTGCAGGTTGTAATCCTTGTACATATCACTGTTCTTTAGCTCGATGCCTTCTCGAATACAGAAATTGATTAGGTACTCTATAAAGTCCGTAGCCTCGGTCATATTCGCTTTACCGACCGAGAAGCTATTTCGTCCCAATTCATCCGCAAACATGGCTTTCATAGTGCTTTTCGTGTACTCTAAATCGATTTTCCTTTGTATAGAAGTGCTAGACCCCACATACGCTACTGTTATTTCATTCAGCAGCGCGTGGATCAGTTTATTCTGCCCTGGTGATTTACGGCGTCCGTCGTGTAGCTGTATCTCGATTTCTGGGCTCATTTTCTCTAATTGGTACTTTGGCATAGGCTCGTCAAATTCGACAATGACGAGCTGTCTACCACCCTTTTCTCGCACATCGCGAATTTTGGCGAACGTAGTCATTTGGATCAGTCCCTTCAAATTTCTTTTGATTGCACCTCGATACTTAACACTACTTGCCCTGGTGGCTGATTGTAATCTGAAATGTAGGTTATTCGAACGCACAGGATTTCACCTGTATATATACCGTTTTCGTATTCATGAAGCAAAATCATCGATATTTGCTACAGCTTTACCTCTAAAAATAATTTCACGACTCATTTTCCTGCTCCTTCCAAGAAACATATAGATACGAATCCCAAAATTGGCCGCTTTCTCTTATATGTTCCGCCTCAAACCCTAGCTCTCTCAGCTTATTTAATATTTTCAATTGATGTTCATTTGTCCGCAACATATCCTCAAATCCATATTTTCGGACCTTGAGACTCGTTTTGCCTTTCCTCGCTAATTTTGCACATGCTTCTGTAGTTTCTTCTACAATTTCATCGACTGACGTAAGCATCAAAGCCCTGACTTCTTTTGCATTCAATGCGCCTCACCCTCCTCAACTATCCATTTCGCTCCGTAACTGATCGTAAGCAACCTCAATCCGCTTATCGCTCCATGTCTCCATCTCGTCCTCGGTGACCTTTTCGCAGTGTGTTAGCGAGTCCATAAAACTCTGTATTTCAGTTTCCCTCTCATCTTTTTTCATCGGCTTAATCATCCTCACTGTGTATTTGTTAGTATCTGATACGCTGTCTTGCCTAAAAAAAGCGCCTTCTTTGTGATACGTTTTACCTTCTGCGTAGTTATGACGTACATCACTAACGACCCTGTACCCGCGCTTTTCAGCATCTGCGATAGCCTCGTATAATTCGTATCGACGCATTCGGTTTATTGTGATCGGCATTGGATTTGTCATAATCTCACCCCGTCACTCAAAACGCCGAATTTGTCATACAGTCGCTTCTTTGGATTGCCGTTTATGATCCACAGCTGCAAGAACTCGTCTACGTAACAGATGCCTGTCTCAAATTTAAAAAATGTCTTATACTCGCTCTCAGGCTGATATACCGTTTTGCCTCGATAGCATCCGTGTGTAGCGACTATCTTGCGCCCTGTTAGTGCTTGAATTTCCTTGATGGCGAGCAGTACATTTAGTTGTGTGCAGGGCACTCCTACATGTTGAACTTCTACTTCTGGTTCTTCGATTTCCGTGAATAAATCTAACTGTTCAAAGCTCATTTGATTCACATCCTAATCTTTAATAAATGTCATCCAGTGCGTTGTCCCACGCTGCTGACCGTATAACGGTTTATATGGTATTGCCTCGAGAACTTGTCTAACCGGTATCTGGCAATCGCTCCATTTGAAATTTAGCGTTCCGTCCGGCTTTAGCACCCGCATACACTCATGAAATCCATTTTCTATGTCGTCTTTCCACGTGTCCTTATCTAACTGGCCGTATTGCGCTTTCATGATTGAGTTCTTTCCGGCCCATTTCAGATGCGGTGGATCAAATACTACGTGGCAAAATGTATTGTTCTCAAAAGGTATGTCTCGGAAATCGCCGATAATGTCCGGAACCACATTTACATGCTTGCCGTGTAGTGTGAATGTCTCTCGTCGGATGTCCATGTAGATCGTATCTTCGCGCTTTTTATCGAACCAGAACATTCGGCTACCGCAGCATACATCTAGTATTCTTTTCATCCCAGCACCTACTTGAAAGGGCGGTTTCCCGCCCGATATTTTATTCTTGTGTTTCTTTGATGGCTACTACGTTGGAATCTTTCTTCGCGTTCTTGTGATGATCCACCCACGCCTTCGCCTTAGGAGCGACACGCTGGCGGTACTCATCGATTTTCACACGCAGTACGGTTGGTGTCGTTTGCAATTCTTCTGCGATATCCTCGTCAGACAAGCCGTCTTCCATGCGCATTTTCATAACGCGGTATCCATCAAAATCAAGTTCCGGGAAGTTTTCAGGCGGATTGTTGTTGATGTAGAAATCGACTTGCTCGACATCGATTAGGCTTTCGCGTTGAATCTCATCCAGCTCCTCGAGTTCGAGGTCAAGTTTTTCTTGAGTAAATGCTTGAACTAATCCATCCGCCCCAATTGCATAAGATATTGTTGGCGCATTCGTCTGCGGATCAACACTTTCTGAATAAGCAACTCGGCCAGGCTCTAGCGAAACTGCAACATTCGCATCAATTTGTTTGAAGAGTTCTTCGATCTGCCCGTTTAATGATCCGTCTTCGACCACTAGCGTTATTTTCGTTCCTACCGTCGTCGCCGCTGCGCTTTTTTAAAGTTGCTTTAAAATTCAACATAATTAATTCCTCCTAGATATCGTTATTTATATTTCAAGTGCTATCTGTTCCGGCTTGCTATCCTGTAGTTCGCGTATAATAACATGTGTATGCAAGTATTCCGAGTATCTTTTTCTGCATCTTAGCTCTGTAACTTGGCTGTCATCCTGGTATAGATTTCCGGATATCGAATCCAAAATCGCTTTTGCGTAGTTGTCAACATCAGGTCGTTGCGTAGGGAGCAACCTCCCCGCCAGTGCCGCCGCTCTTTTCTTTTTACTGAACGTTGAAGGGATTTCTCGGTAGAATGTCAAATCGACCAGCAACGGTCCTTCTAGCGGCTTATCAGGCTTGTTGAATCTAAGCATTTGTTTAATCTGGTCTTTGTATTTTTTGGACTTCTCTGGATCACGAGCGCCGCCAAACTTTGAAAAAATGGGTCTACCTTGCGCTACTGGTTCCAGCGGAATGTCAAACTCTAATGTCCGCTTACTCATCCCAAATCACCCTTCCTGTGCGAATTACTTGAACATGCTCTGTATCAGGTTGTTCAGTAATTATTACCTTGTGCGCTTGCCCCCGCCTGCTAAAACGGTATTGCACCTCGTATACAGTTGATTCACCACTTTGGGAATCATCTGCTACGAACTCCAACCCATTCACTTGGCAAAATTCAGCTATTTCGGCCCAACTATTTGCCACGCATGACACCGCTAGACATTCGTTCAGTGATGCCTTAGCGCCATCTAGCTCCTTTTCGATAAAAATATAGGGTTCCTGGTATTGTGCAAGTACAGGTATCTTATAAATCATCGTTCCACCTCCAATTCGACTTTTTCAATCGCCTCAAATGGAATCGTCCAGATTTGGTTCCAGTCCCGCAGCCTAACAGTTGTTTTATGGACTTTCACAACCTCATAGCTGTTGCCTATTTTTAGCTTTACACCGCGTATCTTGCGAATAAATTTGGCATAATCGCCTACTTTGAAATCATTTTGCAATTAAATCGCTCCTTTCCTCAATGGGTGTAGCTGTAAACTCAGTGACTACACGGAGCATCGCCATTGCTACATCATGATTTAGGAAAGAAACATCGCTAGATATAAAAGTTCTGAATCGAGCCTCACTGCTTATAGATACAAGCATTTTCCCCTTTCCATGCACCGTGTACCCCCAGTAATCATCCAAATTATAAGTCAATCCTAACTCGGCTATTTTTTCTTTGAACTCAGGAACCTGCATTCTTAATTACCTCGAATCCTTCGTGTTTCCACGCTTGAGCCATCGCATTCCTGTAGTCCTCATCGTCATAGCAAACCGTTTTCGCAACTTGCTTGCCGTCACGAATCCAGAAAATAACGTATTTGGGATCAGGCCCGTCAAAACCGACTAAATTTACTTTTTCTGCAGTCGCTAACAAATTCATCACTCCTAATCTAATTCAATGCTTTTTAATTCGCTTGTCGTCAGTGTCTACAAACTCGATGAGGTAGTTATTTTTGCGTATTCTTGATACCAGTTTTGTGTCGTAAATCTCGGGTAGCTCCTCTTCTGCGAGGTTACTGGTGATGATTGTCCCGACATCTTGCCTGCCATCTAGCACCGTGTAAAGCACTCTATGCACAAAATCGGTAGCCTTGCTGTTGCGATCCAGTGAGCCTGATTCAGCGCCCAAATCGTCTAGTACTAGATAATCCGCCTCAAGTAGCAACTGGATATAATACATCTCGTTTTTATCGCCAGTATAGCCACTGTTGAACGTCTCTCGAATTGCATTCATGAGCTTATCAACCTTGATAAACAAACACTTTGCTTCTCCGGCTTTTGCCTCGTTGAGTGATCGCAACATCGCCATCGCTAAATGTGATTTCCCCACACCTGGCATTCCGACAAATAGAGTATTAAAGGCATTTCCAGCCTCGTAATGCTTAAATGCTTTGATAGCCTTTTGCTTGTTCACGCCCGCCTCGCTATTCTTGTCCTCTACGTTGTAATTCTTAAAACCCGCTTGTAACAAGCCTTTGTCAGACAATAAGCTGTTTTCACTAATAAAATCATGTACTTGGCGATGTGTCGTTCTAGCGTGTATTTCTGATTGTTCACGTGAAAGCTCGGCGGAATGTCGGATAGATTCACATAGCGGACACACACTTGATCCAGCGACGATAATTTTCTGCACGTCTTTCTTTAGCGGATGCTGATCGCTGTTGCAGTATTCCTCTGCGTAATCAAGTTTTAGGTTTGTACCTAGCTTTCGACTGATAGCGCCCAGCGCGTTCGTTAGGTTGTTTTCCACGATATCCACCGCCCTTTCGCCGTTCTTTTTGCATTTCGTATGCTTTCGCTTTTTCGGCATCCGCTATGTTGGCTTTCGTCCATTCGCTCAGCAAGCTGTCGACGAGCGAATAACTGTATGCGCCTCTCAATGCGGCTCGCTCTACTGCGTAATTAACAAACTCTGCATCCGTCTCCTCAACCCATTTCAGCATGGCCTCAGTCTGTATAGCGTTTAGTGTGCCGATATTCACCTGATAAGTCGTAAATGGATTTACTGCCGCTGCCGCTACTTTTTCGTCTACACTAGATATGTTATTATCACTGTCTACAAGAGCGGCGGCTTCTTTATGTTTATTATTAGTATTGTTATTTATAAGATTGTTAATTATAAGACTGTTACTTATACCGTCCTTGTTATCCGACTCCTTATTTTCCGCAGTCGGATAACACGACTCCGGATAACTCGACTGCGGTTCATCGTCCGTAGCCTTATTTTGCGACTGCGGATTTTCTGGATCTGGATTGTTGACTATTTCGTACACGTTTTTCTTTTGAAGGCCTTTTTCGCCCTTGCTCTGAATGATTTTGATGTAACCTTTTTCGACTAGCTGTTTACGGTGCTTGTAAAAGCGATCACGGCTTATATTTAATTCCCCTAGCATCAGCTCAATCGTAGGAAAAGCAGTGCTTCCAGCGCCCGCAAAACTTGCTAAGTATGAATAAATGCTCTTTGCCTCGATACTCAGCTCTTTATCTCGCATAACCGTTTTAGCAATCATGCCGTAACCTTGCGCGTATATGCCTTGTATTTTCAGTGAGTCACTCATTTTTATCGCTCCTTGCGATGTAAACTGGAATACCAGTCAACGCTTGTATTTCTTGTTTAAACCTCTGCGGATCTCCGTTTGAATCAGAAATGTGTAATAGGTGTATCTCTTTTAGTTTTGACAGATCGTTTGCTCTTAGAAAGTCTTTGACGTTCTCGATACTGAAATGGGATTGTAAAACACGTTTCTTCTGCGTTCTGTGTACGCGGCCAGACTCGACATTCGCTTCCAAGATGTCAGCTGCGTAATTGCACTCAATCATGAGATAGTCCATTTTCGGAAACTTGTATTTGACGTAATAGCTGTCTGTAATGAAAACTAAACGTTCTTTCGTTTTTACCGAATCAATCATGAATCCGAGAGGTTCGACAGCATCATGTTGTACCTCAAACGGCATAATTCGGAACGTAGCGACCGATGACGGCGTTTTATTTACTAACTTAAGCATTTGTTTATCTTGAATTTTTAAAGCCTCTAAGGTGCCTTCTGATGCAAATAAAGGGATACTGGTTTCTTGTAACATTTTCTTAACACCTGCAGTGTGATCTCCGTGCTCGTGAGAGACCAGACATCCTGCTATTTTCGATAAGTTGAAGCCTAGACCTTCGCGAATTTTCTTGAACGATATACCGCATTCTAGAAGCAATTCAGAATGCCCGTCTGACAATAGATAGGCATTCCCTTTGCTTCCTGATGCTAATGTCTTGATAATCATTAGAACGGCGCTTTCCCTGGTTGGACAACTGGTTCGAGTTCTGGCTCGTTTACAATCTCATTGAAATCTTGCATCACTTCATCAGCTTTAGGTATATCTAGTACTTCTAAATTGGCATGAGTTTCAATCTCTTCCTGTACGACCTTTTCGACATCCAGAACAGGAACTGTTTCAGCCGATTCTTCCTCGGTGTACATATTTCCAAGCGCTTCTGGAAAAGCTTCTCGCATCGCATTTACAATAGCCGTTTTGCGAATCATTGTTAGGGGCATCGAGTTCCAAGTCGATTGGCCCTTACTGAACTCACCAAGGCTAATTTTTATTTCAATAGGTCTATTTCTATCCTTGCGATAAACGGTGGCCCATCCACCTATCAATTTGTCTTTACTAAGTTTGATAGCACCTTCTAATTCTTTCATTTCACCATCACGTTCAACGATTATTCCTGCGGATAAACCGTCATATTGAGGATGGATTTCTGCACGTTTCATAAAAGCTTCTTTTGATACGATGATTTGAGCTGGTTTATCTGCGCCGTTTTTATTTTTAAACTTCACTAGATATGCTTCTCGTAAAAATGGATTAAGTTTTTGATATTTACACAGTTGCAAAAACATAACAATTTCCTGATCTGATACATCAGCATCCCCGCTCACAAGGTATTGCCTAATCATATTCCCACTTAACTTGACCTCTTCTCCGTTGGCTTCGTAAACAACTGGCTTTTCTAATATTTTATTCTGTGATTCTTGCTCCACATTACTCATTTTTAAATTCCTCCACTCTCAATTTTTTATCTTTCTTAGAAACTTCTAGACTTATTACTTGGGCTTTCGTCTCAATCAAATCAGTAACTGATTCGCGATTGTCGATGAAAATTGTTGCCGTAGCTTGGTAATGTTCATTCAGTGAGTTTATGATGTCCAGACCACCGTTTATTCTTGCCGCTGTGTTAAGACCCGAGTTGTACGGCACACCCTCAACAGTCGCCTCGCAACACTCCTCTAGACCGCCATTCATAAGCTCTTTAAACAATTTGAAGCGAACCAGCTTGAACTTGTTGTTAATGCGACCTTCAAGCAATTTTGCTTTTGCTCGGCTAAACTGATTCGTTAGGTAAATGATTTTCTCTTGTTCATTGAACAGCTCGGAAAGCTTTGATTGTTCTGCTTTCAGCTCATCAATACGAGCATTCATGTTAGATATCGTCTCAAATTTAGATAAATCGGTACGTAAAGCGGCCATGGCGTTGTCACATTTACCGATTGCGTTCCTAATTTCAGATTCTCGAACTGTAGCACTTTGTGAACTGTCTTCCATTTGTTTTTTCACTTCTTCTAATTCTTGATATTTAGTAACGTAGTCACCTGTGTTCTCAACTTTCGTCGCGTTAGCTTCCATAGCGGCAAGATTGTCTTTTTCCATAGCAATATCTACATTTGCATTTTGGATAGATCCGTGTAGTTCTTTAATTGCTGTTAACTCTGCCTCCAGCAATGCCTCGGTCGTTTCAACAATTGCTCCGGCCGCTCCACCTTGATCTGCAATCGCTTTTAGTTCTTCGGCTTTATCTGAGTTAAACTTGGCTTCCGCTGCCGCTATATCTTCACTCGGTAATTCTTGATTACAAGTCGGGCATGTGGTTCTATGCTGACTAAATGTTTCAGCATTTTTCGTTGCCCACTTTTCGCGTAAATCATCACGCTTACGGTTGTTGTTCGTGATGTCATTTTTCATTCGTTGAATCGTATTTTCGATGTTTGTCTTGTTATTTTGTAACTCGTATAGGCTCCGTTCCATTTCTGAAAGCTGATCTCTTTTTTTTGAAATATCCGCGTATACCTCTGTTTGATGCCGATTCTTTATTTCTTGAAGCTCACCTTCAATTTTTGCTTTCTGAATCGCTAGCTCGCTGGAATGTGATCCATTTCGAATGTTTTGTAGTTCTGCTTCCTTCTCCTCTTTCGATAATTGATAACCTTGGATTTCATCCTCAATTTCTTGGTGACTTAATCCTGAAACGTCCGGTAAATTCCGATGTAATTCAGCAATTATCCCTGGTAGTCCATCAAGTTGTGAGTTGATATCCTTACGCTTTTGAGTAGCGATTTTGCGCTTTTCTGAAACACTATGATTGCCTAGCAAAGCCTGTAACTCCGCTAGCGTTGCGTCTGATTCAAAAACTTCTTGATCCGTAACATCGCCCGCGATTGTCATTACTACGTCACGCTGATCTTGCCACTTGAGTTGTTCGCCGAAGTACGTAGGTGATGTAATCATCTTGAATGTGTCTTCGTCAATCAATTCCGCAACACGTGCTGTGTACTCTTTCTTCGTGGCCTTAACTTCATTGATGTAATGATCTGTAGTGTGGCTTGTAAGCTCTTTTTCGATAGCACCCGTTTTCTTTGTCCACTTTTCTTTGTAGACTTTTTTGAGTTCTAGAGGTATCCCATCTACATCAAGAACCGCAGATACCTCATGCTCCAGCAAGTGAATATCCTTACCGCTCTCATCCAACGTCTTGATTGGGAAATCTTTTTTATTGTTACTGTCTTTGTCGAAAAGCAACCATGTAAAAGCGTCAAAAGTAGATGTCTTACCTGAATTGTTAGCGCCAAAAATCGTAAGCTTATCATTTTGACCAGTGACAAGTTCGAACTCTTTAATACCTTTAAAATTGCGTAGTTTGAGATTGATTAGTCGTATATTTTTCATCTTTGAGCCTCCCTCGCTTCCCTGTCTTTCAAAACCTTAACCATGGCCTTTGCAGTTATTTCTGCATACATCTCTACGATATCGTCTGGATCTTCACTACCAATTAGCGTCTCAATAACTCCACTAATCATGCCTTCCATTAATTTTTTGTGTTCGTCCAATGTAGAACTACTACTAGAAGCTATGTCTATAATCCCATTTTCCGAGTCGCGAAACCCCACAGCGCTTATTACCATGATGTTCGGGTTAAAACTTGCAATAGTACTTAGTTGCTTTGCATGAAATAAAGCTTCCTGAAACTTAACAGCCTCTTGATTTTTCATTTTTCATCCCCCCATAATTCCACTTCAATTTTTGATAGCTTCTCAATTGATACTTGAACCTCACTATGTCTTTTTGTTGATTGCTCGAATTTACGTTTTAAACGCCTTATTTTCGCGGGATGACTAGCACTCATCAGCGCACCCTCACATCTGAATATTTCATCTGCTAGCAACCGCCTTGCATCGATTGCTATTTCTAGCATTTCTACAACACTAAATTTCATAATAAAAACCCCTATCTTGTAATTTTGGGGCTGTTCGCATATAATAAAAGTGAGTTATGTGGCGAACAGCCATATATGAGCACCCTCTGCAAAGGGTGTTTTTTATTTGTCTTCTCGTTTGAATCGGCACAACAAAAGTACAAAAACCACAAACCCGATGATCCCGAATACATAACCTTCGTAACCGCTAAGCATTGAACCACCTCATGTACCACGATTCAAACCCAATTCGTTTTATTTCCTTGACCTGATTACGAATCTTATCCACGATTGTCATTGCTCCGACTAACGACAGTATCGCTATGATTACTATCCAAAGTGGTAGAGTCATATTCATCCGCCTTTCTTTTCGCTTTGTCGCTTAAAAAGATGTTTCCGTAAATCATTGCTAGCATGAAACCTGCGATAAATCCTCCTAGTAAGTACTCAAGCATGTGCCAGTTCCTCCTTTTCCTTCTCCAATTTTTCTTTTTCCTGTCTAGCCAAGATTCTTGGTGCCGATGTATGTGCGAAGAACTCAGCCATTTTTTGATGCAAGTGTTCTGGTACGCCTTCGTGTGTGACATCTTGTTCCAACGTATTCGCCTCCTAATTAATCCAATGAAATTTTTTAAATTCAGCCTTTCTGTCATTCATGAGGCGCTTGACGCTTAAATTGTATACTTGAGCTAAGTTAAACAATGCGTTGTTAGCGACCGTACACACGTCTATCAACTCGTTCATGAACTGCCTTATCTGCTCTTTCTCGTCCTGATTCAACTGATCTGGATTTTTCGCTAGTGTTAATGTGAGTCTGTGTTGCACTTCGGCGAACTCTTCTGTCTCATTCTCGAACATTGCCAAGAATGCGAGTCGGTGTTGGTCTATTGCTGTACCGTCTAGTAACGGCGCCGTTACTCCATCGCTGAATCGATGTAACAACGCTACTGCGAAGCTTCCATTTTCAATTGTCTTTAGCGCCTGTTCTGCGATGTCCTGCTGCATCTTTCGTTTACCTGTGCTTAAGTGCGAGATATTCGCTCGGCTTGTGTGCATCATGCTTGCTAGTTGTTTTTGCGGTATGTGCTTCACATGTTTCATAGCCTCGCTCGCTTCCGCTGATTTTTTTAATGTTACTGTTTTCAATTTGTGACCCCCTATTTTGTGCTATCTCCCTTTTCTTGATATAATCCAGTTGTTGGGAGGTGATACATATGCACACTGTTTTCTTTCATGATTTAGCAAATGGTACTAACGCGCCAAAGGATTTTCCTAGAATCCCTGTCGCTGGTGAAACGATTGCTTTTAACTCCAGTAACTCTTTTTTTCTAATCAAAGGTGTAACTTTTAATGACTTTGAAACAGCCGAGTACCCTACAGAAGTCTATGCTATTCCAATTACTCAAAGCGAATGGGTTAATTCTTTAAAGGTTGACCGATAGGACACCTACACTCATATGCTGATATTCCTTCGGGGCTTGTACTTTACGAATCCAGTAACTGTTTTCGTAGTGCTTAGCCTCGTTGGAGTATGCTGTTGTGTTTCTTTCGATGAAAAGACCTAATCCACTATGAGCAAAACGTTTAACCCCAACTATCTTCGAATCAGCTGATACAACCAGGCCGAATAATTTTCCACTAACCTCGATACAATCTCCTGCTTTGAAATAACCCTTACGAACAACTTGTTTTCGCATTTTCGCCTTGTTACGATTTTTCATCTTTCATCCCTCCTTGTATCAAATTCTGTGCGCGTGCTACTTTGGTGTGGTGTATGATTAAATTATTAATCGCTAGGTACGCATTTAGTTGACTCATTATTTAAAAAAATATCATCTGGGTTTAAATCGAATACCTGAGCAATCTGCACTGCGAGTTCATAAGATAAGCCACGATCCCCTCTTTCAATCATCCAATAGTAGTTTTTTGTGATTCCGATCTGATCCGCTACATCTTGACATGTGAGCTTCCTAGACACTCTCAGTTTCTTTAAATTTTGTAACTGCATGTTCTCCCCTCCTCTTGTCAACTAGTTGTTGACTTTATAATAATACACATTTAGTTGATTGTCAACATAAATGTCAACGTTTTGCAAACTTAATTGAAATCAACTATATGTTGACGTATACTCTTATTGAAGGCGGTGAGTCCATGTTTATAGAACGCATGAAACAACTTAGGAAAGAAAGTGGCTTGACTCAAAGCGAACTTGGCAAAAAAATAAATGTTTCTAAAGCCGCTGTTTCTGGTTACGAAACGGGCATTAGAAACCCTGATTTAGAAACTCTTCAACGAATTGCAAACACATTCAATGTAAGTACTGACTATCTATTAGGAAGAACTGAGGATCCTAATATCAAAATTGAAGAAAAGACTTACAATTCTATAGATGATATTGTGAAGGATCGAGATATGCATCAATGGCTTTTCGATTTAATAGAAAAGAATCCTGAAAGCCTAGAAAGAATAAAAAAACTTTCTGAAGTCCTACAGGAAGAGCATAAAAAAGAACAATAAAAAAACTATCCACATTTCTGTAGATAGTTGGATAATCAAAACGCTACTAATAGTGATACGATATAGCCATACCTGCAATTAATATTGCAAACTGTGGCATATCGTTTTCTGCTACACCCAATTTTTCCAAAGCACAAATCATTTTTTCATTTTTGGGAGCTTCCTCGACTATTTGTAAATAAAGTTCTTTGTCTTTTTCTATGTTCTCTAGTATCACTGATAAAGCATCATCTCCAATGTTTATCATAAGCTCACCCCTGACTATCTCATCTGAAATTATTTGTTTTTCTTATTAGGCAAATGTTATAATCCGTTGTACGAAGTCTTTTTCTTTTTACAATCGGCGAGATTGGGGAAGTTGACTTCGTTTTTTTGTGCTTAAGTATGAATATTGATAAACGCGGCAATAATCATTGTTATAGCTGGTATCGCAACCATTTTGCTTCCATAAAACATTTTATTCAGTTTTTTCATAATAATTCACCTCCTCACCTATATCTTATCAAATCCTGGCAAAAAATTGTTGTTTCCTACCACATATAAATATTTTAAGGGGGTTTACTATGAAAACTGTTGGAAAGACTATCAGACATATAAGGAAAATGAAAGGTATGAGACAAGAAGATTTTAAGTGCATCACTCAGGCGGGCATAGCAAATCTTGAATCCTCACGAAGTAACATCACACTAAATACTTTGTTGAATATACTTGAAGAGTTTAAGATGCCTCTACGAGAGTTCGTTTATATTCAACATGATTATAAACTGTCTCCTACTGATGATATCTTTTTCAGCTTTACTAGCACAAAAAATTCAATAGACCGTTTGCAAGGAGATCAGCTTTTAGAACACATGATAGCTTATTTGGAGGAGAACCCAAACGACTTTATCGCATACTGTATGTATGTCATAGAAGATGTATATCTAAAAATAACTCAACAAAACACCTACGATGTAGAGAGCCCTGCTGCTAGGAGGATTTGGGATATTCTTAATCCTCGCCCAGATTGGACTTACCAAGAACTTTTTATTATGTCAAAGCTTTTTTTCATTTTTCCTGTCGACCTCGGTGCTGAGATGGTAAAAAGAATAGAGGACAGGATGGTTTATTATCTTGATTATAGTAAGGACGTTAATTTTGACGCAACGTTTTACACGAATGTAGGAAAATATTATACCCACAGAAACAGACTTGACTTAGCAAAAAATTATCTCAATAAAGCTATCCCGCTTTGTAAAAAATATGACAAGCCTACGATTGAGAATGATGCATATGCTCATTTGGCCATCATTGATTATCTCGAAGGCAATTTAGACGCGGAGGCCGAGGTTTTAGATTGTATGGAAATATATATAAAAATGCGAAGACCAGAGCATGCTGCTGATCTAGAAAACGACTGGAACACATTCTTTAAAGAAAAAGTGCTAATTTAGTATTTACGCATAGCGTTTATATAAAAACATTAAGGGAGAGAAAGAAATGAAAAAACGGGGTCAGCTTTATGTTTAATTCTATTTTATTTTTTCTATCAGTTGTGTCTGTAGTTGTCTTTGCATGTATGAGCTTTAAAAAGAAATACAGGTCGAGGAATTTAGTTTATCTAGCCTCCTCGATTCTTGCAGTCTATCTGTTTTGGTTAATCGGTGCAAGCATAACTTCTTTTGCAGGCTATGCTTTCTGG
The DNA here is from genome assembly GCF_000525835.1 of Listeria grandensis FSL F6-0971. Classification (GTDB taxonomy): domain Bacteria; phylum Bacillota; class Bacilli; order Lactobacillales; family Listeriaceae; genus Listeria_A; species Listeria_A grandensis. Next base: position 330,429 of record NZ_AODD01000002.1, on the reverse strand, counting down.
TTTTTTGGAGCAGCTGCGAGTACCTTGTTTTTACTGAGTCAGTTAGAAATCATTAAATTTAAAAAAATATCGTCTTTTACAATTAACTTCTTTGCCATCCTGCTATCCTTCAGTTTCTTTTTCAGCGCCCTTTCCTATACTGAGAGACCTGAAACAGATAATTCTGCTTCTAGCGAGGCGTCCGAAGAAGATGCTGATGATTCGTATACGGATGATACTTCGACATCTGATACTGTTGAAGATTATAGCGCGCCTGAGCAATCCTCAGAGCCTGAACCTGATGAACCAAGTTCGGAGGATGACCTCAGTCCTGAGTTGGACACATCATTTCAAAAATTGATTTCTGGAAGTAGCGATCTGCTTTCCAATATCGAAAAATTTGATGGTTCTTGGGATCATGTTAGAGTTACAGTTAATCCAGATCTAACTTATGAAGACGAGGCCGTAAAACAAAAAGTTGCAGACACATATGGTCCAGAAATTAGAAGTAGGATCATGGGTTATATGAATATGGATGGAGATACGATTTTCATCACTTTTTCTTATCCTAATCAGGAAACAATGGCTGAATCATCTATGCTCGATGTGAAAACTTATAAAGTAAAAGACAATTAGAATCGCCCTACGGGGCTTTTCTTGTACATAAAAACGAAAAGGAGTTTTTGAGATGGAACAATTCACAAATTGCCCGAAATGCCACAAACTTATTAAGGAGCCATATTTCACGGAGCAATATAGGGATATCGAATGCCCCGAAGGGCACAAATTCAGACTCATTAATACAATTACAAACTACCCTTTTTATATTGATGAATCTATGTTAGCCCTGTTAGTTGGTGACTATAATGTAGCTTATTTCTATGTTTTTAAAGCCCTAGAAACATTTAGATTAGATTTTGTCAAATACTACTTATACACACATGAAGATATTCCACTTGAAGTTATAGAAAAAAACTTCAAGCATTCTACAATTAGTCAAGAAATCATCGGCGCTTTCAATTCCGCCCACCTATCTACTTTCAAAAAACCGTCTCCTTTCAGCAAGAGAGCTTTTGCAGAAATTGTAACAGTAAGAAATAGGCTTGTTCACTCTACAATCCTCCCGACAAAAGAAGAGACCGAAAAAGCTTGCTATACAATTTTAGAACTTATTTATGAGATACAAGAAAACTACAAAAAATCGTTCGATATAAACCTCTTCTTCAAAAAAAACTATTATTACCTGTTTAATTTTGAGGAAAAAGAACATATCAGATTGCTGAAAGAAGAGAAAATCAGTACAATGCATCATTCTGGATCCACTTGGTATTCTATTACCCATATGGGTGGCGGCGTGTTGAATGACGATGGCACACCTTTTTATATAGATTTTAATCTTGAGAGTATCCTTAATAGTTACCAAAACTCATTGAATTTCGGCCCTGCTATGCAGTTGGAATATCTTAGAGACTGGGGAATAATAAAATGACAGTAGGAATATATATACGCGTATCAACTGAAGAACAAGCCAAAGAAGGCTTCTCAATCTCAGCCCAGCGTGAAAAATTACAAGCATACTGTATCGCACAAGGCTGGGGCGAATTTAAATTCTATGTAGACGAAGGCCTCTCTGCAAAAAATATGGAACGTCCCCTACTCAAATCGCTACTTAAGCACATTGAAACAGGATTAATTGATACGGTTTTGGTTTATAAACTTGATCGCCTTACAAGAAGCGTCGTGGATCTGCACAACATGCTTAACTTCTTTGATAAATACGACTGCTCTTTTAAGAGCGCTACGGAGGTCTACGACACATCTTCTGCAATGGGTAGGTTCTTTATCACAATTATAAGCAGCGTCGCTCAATTCGAGCGAGAAAACACCTCTGAGCGTGTTAGTTTCGGGATGGAGGAACGAGCGCGGCAAGGTAAATACATTCCGCTTGCTCCCTTTGGTTTTGAGAAAGGCGAAGACGGAGTTCTAGTTATCTATGAAGAAGAAGCAACTCTTGTTTTAGAGCTTGTAGATCGATTGCAAAAAGGCTACTCTATACGACAATGTTGTACTTACTTAGACAATCTAGGCGTTAAAACAAGGCGCTCTAACACCGTCTGGAAGAATACTACCCTCAAGCGGATACTCGAAAACCATGCCCTCTATGGAGCAACCAGCTGGGCAGGTAAAGTGTTCAAGAATACTCATCCTGGAATAATCACAGAAGAAGAATACTTAGAACTGCAAAACATTCTTAAAGCCAGAACTGGCCATGTCAGTTCGAGAAAGCGAGCTTTAACTCATGTCTTCGCTGGAAAGATTGTATGTGCAGAATGCGGTTATCGAATGGTATGCACACGGACGAAGTACCAAGATCGCTATAACAATGACTACAGGTGTCCTAATTGCAAAATTTACTATACTCATACTAGCATTTCTGAACGTAAGTTATTAAAAGCATTCGATGATTATATAGGCAGCTTCCGCCTATCATCATTCGAAATCAAAAACGAAGCAAAGAAAGAAAACAATACCTTGAAAATTGAGAGGCAAATTGTTAACCTGTCAAAAAAACGTGAGAAATATCAAAAAGGATGGGCCCTCGACTTGATCGAGGATAACGAGTTTTCTAAGCTAATGAAAGAAACGCAATCCGAATTGGATCAACTGGAAGCAGAACTCCCGAAAAAAATCCCTACTTCCGAAAAATCATTCGATGCAATTGCAATCAAAAACATAGTCAAGAATATAAAGAAGAACTGGAAAGAGCTTACTATCGAGGAGCGAAAAGACTTTGTTAATATGTTTATTCAAGATATTCATTATGTAAAGGTTGATAACATCGCTACTATCACTAAAATTGACTTCTATTAATCTCTGTATATTCGATAACTAAAGAGAACTGTATTTGTAACCCATTTTTCTTGAAATAAACGCTTGCGAAATACCTAGAGACTCTCTCTTCTTTCTCACTTTCGCCCAATTGATTTTCTTGTCTGTAGCTGTTGCCATGTGTATCGCTCCATTCTACTCAATTTGTGTTTATAACCCTATAATATCAACTCTATTAGTTGATGTCAAATCAATATAATTCGTTTTGTGTAATAAAATAGCTGTATTGTGTAAGTTGTGGTATAATATTTTCTAAAAGGAGTGATAAAATGTCGAAATTAAAAAATCGTTTGACCATTTTAAGAGAACAGAAGGGGTGGTCCAAAGTAGAGACCGCTCGTAGGCTCGGCTTAAATGCCACATCAACATACGGCAATTGGGAGTACGGTATTCGGGAGCCTGATATCGAAATGTTACGCCATATTTCCATGGTATTTGATGTTTCCGTGGATTACTTAATCGGGCAAAAAGATGATTCAGATTACAAACCGAGCGAACTCGAAAAGAATCTCGACATCGCAAAATCCTTAGAAAAAATACGGGAAAATATTCGTTTCGAGGAGAGTATACAACTAGATGCGAAAACTGTTCGTCCAGAGGTCACCCAATTTATCGATGATACAATCGTCTTTTTACTAAATCAAGCGAAAGCGTTGAATCAAGCGACTGAGGAACAAGAGTAAAATCAATTGCTTTTTCAGGACACCTTACCAAGCCAACTTGTACAAACATTCTAAACCAAAAACAAATTCGTTTTTTCTTAATTATGACGTTTCAACCTATTCATTTTGTGGAATTAGAGGGAGAGACTATAAATATAAATAAGGGAGGCGATCCATTTGTCTCATTGGTTTTTTCAAAAAAATGACAAGACAATTGGTCCACTGACAGATTATGAACTCAGAACACTCTACAAAAGAAAGGAGTTAACAGATGAAACAAAGGTAAAGCAAGAGGAGAACGGCACATGGATTCCTCTAAAAGATAGCCCCATTTTCCAAGCTTTACACCATACAACCGATGCCCACACAAGCTCTGCAAAGAACACCAATCACCATCCTCATGAAAAAAATGGCGCCCAACATTTAGGTTTAGGAGATGTTTTTTCAGATATATTTAAGAAACATCCTAAATCAGATAGTGAGAAGGTTTTTATTGCCGGAACGATTTACACAACGCCGAAAGAAGAAGATATTGCATCTTCATGGACGCGACCATTTCTGTTTTCTCGCGTATTTTTTGCGCTAGCTATTACTTATTTATTGTTACTTGCTTGTACTTATATTTTTTCCAACTCCAATACCATTCCCGGATTAATGGTAATCGGGTCGTTCGCGGTACCATTTTCTGTTCTTGTACTGTTTTTTGAAATCAATGCACCGCGGAATATTAGTTTCTTCGATGTACTGAAGATGTTCTTCATTGGTGGTGTTGCGGCACTTGTTGCCACGCTCATCTTATACGATTTAATTCCTGTTGGTAAGCTGAACTATTTCAATGCCTTCTTAGTTGGAATTATTGAAGAAACTGGGAAAATGGTGATTGTCGCCCTCTTCATCGTGGCATTGAAACCAAAATATATTTTGAACGGCTTACTTATCGGGGCAGCTGTTGGTGCCGGTTTCGCGTCCTTTGAATCGCTCGGCTATGCATTTAATTACAGTATCGAAGCCGCAGCCGTATTTAAAAATCTTCATTTCGCTGGTGATACGATGCTAAATATCATTTTCTCTCGCGGTTGGCAGTCGATTGGTGGGCATGTTGTCTGGGCAGCGATTTCCGGAGCAGCACTTATGATTGCCATGGGATCTGATCCGAAACTAAAAATGCGCCACATCTTTAGCGGCAAATTCTTAAGCCTCTTCATCATTCCAATCGGGCTTCACTTCCTGTGGGATTGCCCATGGAATCCGCTACCACAGATTGCGTTCAAACAAATTCTACTCATCGTGGTCGTTTGGATTGTTATTTTCTACCTTATCAATAAAGGGTTACGCCAAATCTCAGCTAAAAAAGTTACGAAAGCGTAAATTCCGAACCCATTCTATCTTTTTTGCTAGAATGGGTTTTTTTGTGCCTCAAAATAGTGTACAATGAATGGATATAATTTGACTTAAAAAAGGAGAATCGTCCCTATGCGTGCATCTTTAAAGAATAGCAAACGGATCGTCGTCAAAGTCGGTACAAGTACGTTGATGTATCCAAATGGCAATGTAAATTTACGCACTATTGAAAAACTAGCAATGGTACTCAGCGACCTTTGCAACGAAGGAAAAGAAGTGGTTCTTGTGTCGTCTGGTGCCATTGGTGTCGGCTGTCACAAATTGCAACTTCCCGAACGCCCCACCACCATTCCAGAACAACAAGCGATTGCAGCCGTGGGTCAAAGTGAGCTGATGCATATCTACAGCAAGTTTTTCGGTGAATATGGGCATACTGTCGGCCAAGTCCTGTTAACACGCGATGTGATCGATTATCCAATCAGCCGTAAAAACGTCATCAACACCTTCAATATGCTCATCGAAAAAGGCATTGTCCCTATCGTTAACGAAAATGACACCGTCGCTATCGAAGAAATTGAACACTTAACAAAATTCGGCGACAATGATCGTTTATCTGCAATTGTACTCGAGGTCATTCAAGCAGACCTACTGATTATGTTATCTGATATCGACGGTTTTTATGATAGTAATCCGAATGAGTTCCCTGATTCCACTATGTTTACAGAGATTAATCAAATTACACCCGAACTACAAGCGCTTGCTGGGGGAAAAGGTTCTGCTTTTGGAACTGGTGGTATGTTTACAAAGCTCGCCGCTGCTGAAAAAGTATTGAAGAATGGCGGGAAAATGGTTTTAACAAACGGGAACAATCCGAGTGTTATTTTTGATATCATAAATGGGGATGCTGTTGGCACGCTTTTTGCGACAAAGCAATTAGTGAAGGGGGAAAATAGAATATGAACGAACTGATTCAAAAGGGAAAACAAGCAAAAGAAGCCGCGCTAACCCTAGCTCAAGCAAAAACAAAGACAAAAAATAAGGCCTTATCTGATCTAGCTACGTCACTTATCGCGAATACCGACCTTATTTTAGCAGCTAACGAAAAAGATTTAGCGCAAGCTTCTGAAAATGGCGTGCGCGATGCGATGCTTGACCGGTTGCGACTTAACAAGCAACGCGTGGCAGATATCGCAGAAGGAGTTCGACAAGTAGCGGCCCTCGCTGATCCGATTGGCGAAGTGATACACATGTGGAAAAACGAGGCCGAATTAACAATTGGGAAACAGCGTGTACCACTCGGTGTCATTGGCATCATTTACGAATCACGACCAAACGTAACCGTAGACGCCGCTGTGCTTTGCTTTAAAACAGGGAATGCTACTATTTTACGCGGTGGAAGCGAGGCCTTCCATTCTAATCTTGCTTTAGTAAGTGTCATTCGTGATTCGCTTACCAGCTCAGGATTCCCAGCAGATGCTGTACAAATTGTTGAAAATACATCGCGAGAAACAGCTCAAGAACTAATGCGGCTAAATCGCTATCTTGATGTACTCATCCCTCGTGGAAGCGCACGCTTGATTCAAGCTGTCCTTGAAACTGCCACCGTTCCTGTCATCGAAACCGGAACTGGCAATTGCCATGTTTATATCGATAAAGATGCGCAATTAGAGATGGCCACAAAGATTATTGTCAATGCCAAAGCTAGTCGCCCTTCTGTTTGCAACGCTGCCGAAACGCTACTCATACATGAAGGTGTTGCCGCTGATTTTCTCCCGTCCATTATCGCCAAACTCCGCGCCGAAAAAGTGGAAGTTCGCGGAGATAAAACGGTTGCCACAATCGTCTCTGATGTCATCCCTGCTGTGGAACTAGATTGGGAAACCGAATATGCCGATTATATTTTGGCTATTAAGGTTGTCACAAGCGTTGATGCTGCTATCTCGCATATCAATCACTATGGCACAAAACATTCTGAGGCAATTGTCACCGATAATTATTTTACCAGCCAAAAATTCCTCCAACAAGTCGATGCTGCAGCGGTTTATGTCAATGCATCTACCCGTTTCACAGACGGTTTCGAATTCGGTTTTGGGGCTGAAATCGGTATCAGTACGCAAAAACTACATGCGCGCGGTCCGATGGGATTAAACGAACTTACCTCTACAAAATATATCATTTATGGGGAAGGTCAAATCCGCGAATAACAAAAAATCGATGCTACGCACTAAGCTGCAAGCATCGTTTTTTTGTTATATCTGTTTTCTATACCAATCTGAAACATCTTCAAAAACCTGTTCTTTATTTATTTCATTGGTGAGCTCATGCCTGGCATCTTCGTATATTTTCAGCGTCACATCTTCCACACCGGCCCGTTCGTATTTCACCGCTAATTTGGGCACGTCCTTACCGAGATGCCCTACCGGGTCTTTACTCCCCGAAATAAGCAATAACGGCAGTTCTTTCGGCGTACTCCGAATCGTCTTCTCATTTTGCGATTGCTCCACACCTCGCAATAAACTATGATAAAAACCTAAAGAACCGATGACTTGACCGCCAAACGGATCTTCCATATAAGCCTGGTGAACTTCCCGATCTCGTGAAAGCCAACTAAATGGGTGTTTTTCCTTCGCAAATTCATGATTAAAGCCGTAAAATGATAACTTATGCAAAACTTTGCTACGCCTCGTCGCATTTTTCTTCGCTCTAAATCTGGCATATAATAGCCCTGTTTTCAAAAGCGGATCTGGCTGCAAACCGCTACCCGCGAGGACTGTCGCATCAACTTTGTATTGCGTAATCAAAACACGTGTCACAAAACTGCCCATGCTATGTCCGAAAAGCAGATGGGGTAGATCGGGATAACGCGCTTTCACAAAATCAGCAACGGAAACCTCATCTGATACCATCGCATCAAAACCGTCTGGAAAAGGTAAATGCCCAAGCCCTGCCTCGTCTGACGCACTCTTACCAAACCCTCGATGATCGTCTGCAATCGCAATGAACCCTTGACTGTTTAAATAGCGTGCAAATTGACTATATCTTGCGCCATGCTCCGCCATTCCATGCACGATTTGGACAATGCCGATTGGATCTGCTACCTCTTCCCAAATATGTACGTGCAAAGGTAAATTATCATGTGTCGTTATTTTTAATTCTGTGTGCATCGTATCCCTCCTCTTTCCATCCTAAATTTATTATACAGCACTTAACCTTCCATACCCAAATATTCCTATCGATACACTATCCAGTCTTCATTTTTCTGTTACTTTTTTCACTTGTTCAACTAATCACAACGTGTTAAAATAGAGCTATGAAGGAGATGTTGACATGATGCATGATATCGCGCATTTACAAATGTTTGACTATTGTTTAAAGAAATATGGTAACAAAGAGCTCTTCGCTAATACACGTATGGTTGTAGAGATCGACGGCAAGCTCTGGACAGGCGATTTTTTGATATTGGAGGATTGCCATATTATCGAGGTGGACTGGGCTGATAATGGCTACACGAACGTAGAGCTGACACGTGAGTCGATTAATCCTACTTTTGATGAAGCTATTCACGTGTCGAATGTGAATGTCAGTCAAAATCGCATCGATGCAAAAATTGCTTCGCTCAAACAACCGGAAATACTGTATCAGGAAATCAAACGTTTTGTCGGTACGATCGATAACAGTTCGACTGATCTAAAACCACTTTTATACAATGCGTATTGTTTAGATACACGTGTAAAGTTACCATTTTTGGATATCGCAAATAAAAACATGCAAGTGGTTTCCTTAACGGTGTAATAGTTCAAGAACGGCGGCTTTTCATAGTTGCCGTTCTTTTTACGCCAAACTTACAATTTTGTCACATAAAAAACTAGTTTTGTCATCTGGATCGATGTTTTTAAGCGGCTCCTATTTGGTAAAATAGTAATTTAGAAATGGAGCGATGGAACGTGATGAAATGGTGCAGAATTTTTCTGATTATGTATTTTCTATATATTATTTGTGTGTTAGATGGGTATTTTTTCTTAATTTTAAACGTATTGTTAGCTTACATACCGCTTGAACTGGCAGCCTTTGTGTATCGTAAAAAGAGAAGCCCTTATCTTTTTTGGCCAATCGCTTTTTTATGGCTATTATTTTTTCCGAATGCGCCGTATTTGTTAACCGATTTTTTCCATTTAGAAAATTTGCGTATTAACGCCGCCCAAATTGGTGTCTTCTCGAATCATCCTCATATTTGGGAGAGGTTTACTGTCATGACCGTCGGCGTTTTCTTTGGACTATACACCGGTTTTGTATCTTTGAAATGGATGCTAGATGAATGGATGATCCGATGGAAATCAGCGAGTACCCTGTTTTATTGGGCAACGTTTGGTGGGCTTACAATTCTTTCTGGCTACGCTATTTATTTAGGCCGATTCGCCCGACTACATTCCGTTTATTTGTTCACTGACCCACTGCGTTCGCTACAACAAATGCTGGATGCCTTTTCTTATCCCATGCTTTATTTTGTAATCTGTTTTATCGTGATCCAAACGCTTATATACCTTATATTTTTAAAATTCCCGGACAAAAAGGACTAGTGAGCTTGCTCACTAGTCCTTTTTATTGATCATCGGGTGTGGATTTGCACCACACAAACTCATATTTAAATCTTCATTTGTTTAAATGTACTTTATACTGTTGCTCTGCTTCGAAGTTCTTTGCAACTAAATGCGTCTACCTATTCCGCCACCGATAATGTTAAATTAACAACGGTAACTATTATACCATGCCATTTATTTTTATGCAAGTCTTTTTTTCAGCTAGAAGATAAATCGTAATAATGCCATTAGGGTAACTCCTAGAATAACTGTCCAAAGCAGACTTCTTGTAAGGAGCGAAATCACGAGTGTACAGATGACTGCAATAAGCTCCAGCCAATGGATTTGAAATCCTGTTGATCCATTTGTCATGACGCTTTCGATGATCAGGGCACTAAATATGCAGAGTGGGATATAGCTGAGCCACTTTAACATCGGTTCGGGGATTTGCATATTCCGCATCATTAAAAATGGTAACATCCGAGGTATTGCGGTAACGAGAGAACAACCAAGTAATAGGAGAAGGAATGAATAGCTGATACTCATCGGTCTGTCACCACCCCAATAGTAGCTACGATTAAGGTCGAAAGCACTACAGCAACATTGGTTGTCACGATGAAGGAGAGACCAATCATACAAATAAGCATGTATGTAATCAGCATCACAATATGCCTTATCTTCGTTTTCGGAACACTCTGTAGCTGAAAAACAAATAAAGCAACAAACATCGCTGTGAGTGCAAAATCAAGTCCCAGGACGTTCGGATTTGGAATGAGTTTCCCAACAAGTCCGCCGAGTGTGCAGGACGCAATCCATACAATGTAAGCCGTAATATTTAGTCCGTTCATCCAAGCGGCATAAATCGGCTCTTTCTTCGCCAGTTTCATTGCTGCGACGCCGAAAGATTCATCTGTCACCAACAGACTGATACCGATATTTTTTAACATGGCATCTTTTTGAAAATGCGGTGCTAATGTCGCCCCAAGTAACAGATGGCGGAAATTGACAATGAAAGTCGTCACAACGATGGCAAGCGTCGTGCTATTAGTAAGCAACATCGCACAAATAATAAACTGCGCTGCCCCCGCATAAACAAAAATCGCGAGTAATGTAATTTCTAAAACACTCAAATTGGCTGCTACACCGGCAACACCTGCAGCAATACCAATGCTTATGTATCCTAGTAACGTTGGAATACAATCCCGAACGCCTTGTTTAAAAGTAATATTCCCTGCTTCTTCTGACAATTCAAATCCCTCCTTTTCTTTCATATCCTATCAGAATCTACAAGGTTTGACCAGTGCGCTATTGACTTTTTAACCATTTCATTTTATACTAACTTTACAAAATGACTCCGAAGTCAAAATATGACTCGCGTTTAAAGGAGACCTCTAAATGAATTGGAAGGAACAGCAAAAATACGACCGAGAGCAGCTAATACTAGCACAGGCTGAAACAATGCTAACACAAAACGTGGACGGTACGATTAATATGGATGAATTGGCTCTTGCTGTTGGTATTTCTAAGGGAACACTTTATAATCATTTCACAAACAAAGATGCGATCATTGCTCGAATTTTAGAGCGTAATGCCCAGAATTTCCTTAAAATGATGCGCGAGACAATGATCAATGTGGATGACAGCACATTGCGCATCAACACACTGATTCACACGATTAGTCGCAACCCCTATTTCATTTTAGTGTTGCAAAATAAGCCCGATAGGACAAAGAAAACAGAGCTCACTTCCATTTTCGAGAAAATTTACGAGGAGTTGGCAATTCTTTTTAAGCATTTGCAAACACAGAACGTACTTGATTCTGTCTATCCGACTACATTTCTAGTTTCTTATTTTATTCATTTATTTGATCCTGCTATCTTTGATCATCTATTACAAGAAGGCGTATTGGAAGATCAGATTATCGCCTTAACTGAGCGTTTTTTCTTCCAGGGAACGCAAAAGGAGAGTTAAACCATGAGACCATTTATAACAAATGTGAATTACCATTTCATTTTAAAACAGGCGATGAACGCTTTTTATGGCGCTCAAAATACAAATGATGAGGGTGTCAAAAATGCACTTCGCTTTTCATGCATCGATAAAGCAACAGCTATTTTCGATGCATTGGACAGCGAGCAAGAGCAACTAATTGAAGAAATCTTCCATATTCACTCCGAAGAAGATTTAGAAAAGTATGATGCAACATTACAAGATTATCTCCTCCCCTTCCCTACCATTGATGACGCGGTTGTGAAAAAACTCTTTCCGAAAGCGAAGAAATTGAAAGCTCCGACAATATCACCCGAGGAAATGGCACGACTTGTATTTCTAGGCTGGAATGACACTGGCGCACAGAAGAAATTTATTATCTCTCCATATAAAGAGCAATTAACTGGCATACAAGGTAATTTCACACCTATAGCAAAAAAAGGTATCTGCGCCTTTTGCCACGAAAACGGGCGTGTCGGTTTATTTAAAGCAGATATTAAAACAAAGGGGAATACCGATCAATATCGTGCAGTGGGACAATATATTTGCGCAGACAGCATAGCATGTAGTGCACAAATGAAGGATTGTACAAAGCTTGATGAGTTTATTGGTGTCTTAAAATCGTGAGTTCAGGTATACTATTATATATAAAATAAAGGAGGTAGAAAAATGGCAACACAACCAAAAATGCTCTTTGTTAATTTAGCAGTAAAAGATCTTGATAAGTCGGTGGAATTCTTCACTGCACTTGGTTTCGAATTTAATCCTCAATTTACAGACGAAAACGCAACATGCATGATCTTGAATGAAAATACGTTCATCATGTTACTTGTCGAAAAATTCTTCCAAAATTTCACGAAAAAAGAAATTGCGGATTCAACAAAAACAACAGAAGCGATAATCGCCATCTCAGCAGATGATCGCGCTGGTGTAGACGAGATTGTTGAAAAAGCCCTTGCTGCTGGCGGGACTGTTTCTAACGATAAAATGGACGAAGGTTTCATGTATAGCTGGAGCTTCCAAGATATTGATGGACACCTTTGGGAAGTTGTCTATATGGATCCTAGCGCAGTTAACGGCTAAGATAAAAAAACGATGGGAATCAGATCCTATCGTTTTTTTGCGTATCCATAATGATGCGTGTACCCCTGTAAGATAAGCGGCATGATTATTTCATGAAAATCATTCAGTTCTTCCATATAGTAATCAATTTCTTGCTTTGCAATACCTAATGAGCTTTCCTCGTTACGTTTTTTCAGGAAGGTTTCAGTTGCCTCTTCAAAAGAATAGCGATTGCGGATGGCATCTGCCGCAGTCAGCCCATTTTGCGCCTCTGTTTTCCCTAGATTATAGTAGTCTAATTGTGAGTAGCTCCCCCCACTAACCGCCTTCAAGCTATTGGCCACAGTCGCTACAATACGAGGTCGGTACACTGCAATGAAATCCGGATGTTGTCGCAAAATTTCTCTGGCTAGATTTTTTGTATAATAATTGTCAAACCAAAAATCAGCAAACCGAAAAATCTCCTTTGCTAAGAGCTTCGTTATTTCCGTTGATATCAGCTTTTCATGCATTATTCTCCACCTTTTGGTTATAAGACATATGATTATTGTACTTTTATTTCTAATTGGATGCAATATCTTTTAGCTACTTTATCGCTTCTTTCTGGCAATAAAGCACTCGGTTGAAAAATTTATGAAAAAATGTTGATTTATATCTTGGCAAACCAACATTTTCATGATACAATAATTCTTGTGCTTATGGAGGAATACCCAAGTTTGGCTGAAGGGATCGGTCTTGAAAACCGACAGGCGGGTAAGACCGCGCGGGGGTTCGAATCCCTCTTCCTCCTTTTTAAATACTATGTGTGAAATCAGATCTATGTTAATCATAGATCTGTTTTTTTTTTTATTCTAGTTTTTGAATGTAAAGACGCCCATCAAATGCGCGAATGATGGGCATCTTTATTGCTTATTGAGACAAACGAGGCACTGACTATTTTCGCTAAGTCATACGGATTGATGCCTACTTGAAAACCTCTTTTTCCCGCGGAGATTAAAATACTGTCTTGTGACATTGCCTGATCGGCGATAAAAGTTGGAAATAGCTTTTTCATGCCAATCGGTGAACAACCGCCACGTATGTATCCTGTCGTTGTTTCCAAGTCTTTCATCGGTAACATCTCTATCTTTTTATTATGACTTGCCTTGGCTAATTGTTTCAGATCTAATGCTTCATTCCCTGGAATACACGCCACGACGATACCTGTTTTGTCTCCTTTTGTCACCAAGGTTTTATAGATTTCGTCCGGCGGCACGTTTAAATCATGCGCCACAGTGACGGCATCCATGTGTTTATCGTGAAATGGAATTTGATGCAATTCGTAAGCTATCTTTTTTTGATCTAAAATTCTGCCAACATTGGTTTTAGGAATTTTTTTATTATGCGCCATGTGCCCTTCCCTCCAAATGAAAACAGGTATTCCATCGCGCTTTTAGAATACCTGTTGCCGTTTAAATTTAACTGACAATTTCTCCATCGGAAACAATTTCTTTACGATCCCATTTCACAATGATTTTGACTGTCTTTTTACGTTTATCGACTTCCTCATAGCTTTCTGTGTACAATTTCTTTTGATGCTGTAGTTGTTCGGCGATAAAGCCAGCTTCGAGTTTGAATATCACATTGCTGTCATTGTTTAAGCGTAGAGCGACCATTTCGCCACTTAAAATCAGATGCATTTCATCTTTCTTTTCGGTAGTCACTGCGAGGTCTCCAAACGAAGCTCGCCGAAAAAAGTCCGCGAGCTCATCTAACGTCTCTAACGGGTATTTCCGCGCGAGTTCTTTGCCAGCCCAATATAAAATATGCGGCGCCTCTTCACCTAACACATTTGGCAACAGCGTATCACGAATTAGTTCGTAGCCAAATACTGGTATCATTTTTTCGTTTACAATTTCTTCATTTTCTGCCATTTACAATACCCCGCTTTCTTCTTTGTTTATTATACCCAGAAAACCCGCAAAATAGAAACATCAACCTATAAAATTCGCAAAAAAACTGAAAATCCATCAAAAAACTTGCGAAAACGCTTAAAAAATACGAAAATGGAGAGTATAATGTAAAACTATAGTATACTAATAAGAAGATGAAAATAAAGAAATTGAGGCGAAACGTGTGAAAAGAGCAATTGGTTTTATTGATTCGGGTGTTGGCGGACTGACGGTTGTTAAAGAAGTCCTGAAACAGCTCCCCCACGAACAAATATATTATCTCGGTGACACCGCACGTTGCCCGTATGGACCGCGTGATAGTAAGGAAGTAAATCAATTTACTTGGGAAATGACGAATTTTCTCGTCGATCGCAATATAAAAATGCTCGTCATCGCTTGTAACACCGCGACCGCGGCAGCATTAACTGACATTCGGGCAAAATTAGATATCCCGGTTATCGGCGTCATTCAGCCTGGTTCAAGAGCAGCATTAAAGGCAAGTCGCAACAACCGCATCGGCGTACTCGGCACGATTGGGACGGTTCAAAGCATGGCTTACCCGAAGGCTCTAAGAGGCTGAACCGGCGTGTAGAAGTTGATTCGCTCGCCTGCCCCAAATTTGTGCCTGTCGTTGAAAGCCGTGAATATAAAAGCGCGATCGCTAAAAAAATCGTTGCAGAGTCTCTCCTGCCATTAAAAAGCACCAAAATTGATACGATCATTCTTGGCTGTACACATTATCCGCTACTCAAAACACTAATTGAAAATTTTATGGGATCGGATGTTGCTGTCATAAATTCTGGAGAGGAAACAGCGAGCGAGGTCAGCGCTTTACTGGATTATCATGACCTTTTAGACCATGATGACGTCGGTGTGAATCACCGGTTTTTCACGACTGGCTCGGTCTCTATTTTTCAAGATATTGCGGAAGATTGGTTAGATATTCCTGACATGCAGGTGGAACATATTAAATTAGGAAATGAAAAGGGTGTTAGACATGAGATTTGATGGAAGAGAAAAAAATGCATTACGCCAAGTTGAAATGATTCCTGGGTACATAAAGCATCCAGAAGGCTCGATTTTAATTACAGTCGGCGATACGAAAGTGATTTGTTCCGCATCTGTGGAAGATCGGGTACCACCATTTATGCGCGGCGAAGGTCGCGGCTGGGTTTCTGCGGAATACGCGATGCTGCCTCGTGCAACGGAACGCCGGAATATCCGTGAATCCTCTAAAGGAAAAGTAACAGGACGGACGATGGAAATTCAACGGCTGATTGGCCGTTCTTTGCGAGCTGTTGTCGATTTAGACGCGCTTGGAGAACGCACTATTTGGCTGGATTGTGATGTAATTCAAGCAGATGGTGGAACGCGGACTGCCTCTATTACTGGCGCTTTTGTGGCGATGGCACTCGCGATTACCAAACTACACGAAGCGGCTCCGTTTGCGAAATTCCCGATCAAAGATTTCCTTGCTGCAACAAGTGTGGGTTTACTTGAAAATGGCGACACAGCGCTTGATTTGAACTACGTAGAAGACAGTGTAGCGGCTGTGGACATGAATCTCGTGATGACTGGCGCTGGGCGTTTTGTCGAACTCCAAGGAACCGGCGAAGAAGCAACATTTTCCGAAAGCGAGTTAAGCGAACTTTTAACTCTGGGCAAAAAAGGAATTGGAGAACTGGTGACCTTGCAAAAAGAAATACTCGGTGCGACAGCGGATTTGATCGGAGGCGTCGAACAATGAAAAAGTTGGTCATTGCGACAAACAACGTAGGCAAAGCGCAAGAATTTGAGAAGTTATTCGGTGCACATGGCATTGAAATTTTGACACTGGCTGATTTTCCGGAGATTGGTGAAATTGAAGAAACTGGGACGACATTCGCTGAGAATGCAGCGTTAAAAGCAGAAACCGTAGCTAAGCAAATTGGGCAGGTCGTGATTGGCGACGATTCAGGATTGATCGTCGATGCTTTAGACGGCGCGCCAGGCGTCTATTCTGCGCGCTACGCAGGAAACCAACATAATGATGCCGATAATAACGAAAAGCTGATGAAAGAGCTCAGAGACGTGCCAAAATCGGCGCGCCAAGCTCGTTTCCACTGCACACTTGCTATTGCGTTTCCTGGCGAAGCAACGCAATTTTTCACAGGAGAATGTGAAGGAGAAATCTTAGCGTTACCACAAGGCAAAAACGGATTTGGTTACGATCCCCTCTTTTACCTTCCTGAATTTGATAAATCTATGGCTGAAATTACCCCTGACCAGAAAAACAAAATAAGCCATCGCGGAAAAGCTTTAGAAAAAGTTGCGAAAAATATAGACCAATTGCTTGAAAAGATTGTATAATAGGAAAGTAACGAAGATGGGGGAGAATAATTTGAAATTACTAGTAGTCAGTGACAGTCATCACGAACGCGACTGTCTCATCCATTTAAAAGAGAAATATGAAGGTAAAGTTGACGCGATGATTCACTGTGGGGATTCTGAACTTGAAAAAGATGATCCAGCGATGCAAGGATTCCATACCGTTCGAGGAAATTGCGATTTCGGTTCGGACTACCCGAATGATTGGGTCGGCGAAGTAGATGGATATCGGATCTTCACAACACACGGTCACCTGTATAATATTAAAATGACGCTGATGAATTTGCGCTACCGTGCTCGTGAATTAAATGCTGATTTTGTTTTCTTTGGTCATTCCCATGAACTAGGCGTTGATATGCTGGATAACACGATTATTCTGAATCCTGGTAGTATTTCGCTTCCAAGAGGACGTGTTCATGATAAGACTTATACACTGATTGAAGCAACAGATGAAGGCGTAATAATTCGCTTTATGACGATTGATGATATCGAATTAACCGAACTAACGCAGACATTCCCGCTGGTGAAGAACAATTAAGTTTTTCCAGCGGGTAAGGCAGTTAAAAATGGATAAACTTGCAGTAATATGAATATTTTTTAAAAATATCACTCAAAACCATTGACAAATCCGCGAATACATCATAGAATGATACTTGGCTGTGAAAATTGTATAGCGTGTCCTGATAGCTCAGCTGGATAGAGCAACGGCCTTCTAAGCCGTCGGTCGCAGGTTCGAATCCTGCTCAGGACATTAATTGAACCTACTGGAAACAGTTGGTTTTTTTGTTCCCAGTTTAAATTGCCTGCACTTCTCCCCCCTCAATAAAGCCTATGTATTCTATTTCCCTTCTCAATTTCGGCCCTTTTTAGAAAGCGCTATCTTTTTGTAAAATTTAAATATTTATTCATATTTTGTCTGCGGACAAGCTAGCTCATATTTTGTAGTATTGAAGTTCAACCTCCGCTTAGCCCTCCGATTTTTTCACTATCAGAGGGATTTTTTTTATTTCAAGCTACTAACTGTTTCGCCCTAGTGAAATACGTCTATGCCTATTACAGAGGAGGCCGATCAGACTATTAACAAATTCTATTCTATCAATTTGTCGATACATGCGAATTAATCCTATTCAACAAAAAAGCGCGATCTAGAAAGGAGAACTATACATAATAGAAAAATAGCTGCTTATGAAAAATATTTTATTCATAACTTTATAATTTCATTCCCTTACTTTAAATGTGTTTGTACGCAGTTTCACTCTTCTTCCGTACCTATCCAACAAGATAGCATCAAGACAGATACTTCCTTTTCAAAGATGTAATCAGTTTTGGGACGAATTAAATAGAATTTTTATGCAAGTATTCTCATGATCAAAAGTTTTAAATATGCGAGAAAGCGCCTATTATAACATATGATGGTGAGATTAAAATAACTAGCGAAATAAAGGAGAGCATGATCTCCGAATGCCATAACCCACATTCGTTCACATGCTCCCATTAAGAAATACGATTATAAATATACATTAAACGTGTAGTCTAACCAGTTCCATCAATCTTCCAACTCAAACCTATCATGCAACACTTGTGCGGCTTTGATCATCTTCTTCTCATCCACCACGGTCGAAACCTTGATTTCCGATGTACTGATCATTTTAATAGCAACATCATTATCTGTCAATGCCTCAAACATATGCGCCGCAACACCTGGATTAGATACCATCCCTGAACCAACAATCGATACTTTTGCCAAGTTCTGTTCGGATTCTAGCTTCGCGTATTGCAACACTTCTTGGTATTCTTCCAACACCGCTAGCGTCTCTAGTAGCGCTTTTGTTTTAATCGTGAAGGAAAGGTTTCCGTGGCCAAGCCCTGTAATGCCTTGAATAATAATATCCACATCAATATTATGATCTGCGAGTGTTGTAAACACTTTCGATACACGCATGTTTTCTTTTTTATCCCAGTGAATCGTCACGCGGGTTATTTTATCTTCAAATGCGATCCCTCGCACGACTTTCGTATTTTCCAAGGTCATTTCCTCCTCAATCATCGTTCCTACTTCGGTTTCATGGCTGGCGCGAACTTCCAGCGGGATGCGATAATTTTTCGCGTATTCCACTGCTCGCGGATGCAAAACACCTGCGCCTAGATTGGCCAATTCTAGCATTTCATCATAGGTTACTTGGTCTAGCTTCCGCGCCTTTTTGATGTAGCGTGGATCTGTCGTGAAAACGCCAATGACATCTGTGCAAATGCTACATTTATCGGCCTCAAGCGCTGCGGCAAGGGCTACTGCTGTCGTATCCGAGCCACCTCTTCCAAGCGTTGTGATTTCTCGTTCGGAGCTCACGCCTTGGAATCCTGCAACGATCACGATTTGGCCTTTGTCTAGTGCATCTTGAATCGTTTCAGTATCGATATCCAGAATCCGAGCATTGCTTGCAACAGCTTCGGTTGTGATGCCTGCTTGCCAACCAGTAAAGGAGACAGCTTCATAATTTTTTTCATGGAGCGCCATGGATAGCAACGATATTGTGACTTGCTCGCCAGTCGAGAGTAACATGTCCATTTCACGCTTGCTCGGCTTATCACTGATTTCTAGCGCCATATCAACGAGGCGGTCTGTCGATTTTCCCATTGCAGAAACAACTATGACCACCTGATTTCCCTTTTCAAATTCGCGGATCGCTTGGTCTGCTGTTTTTTTGATTTTTTCGATCGTGCCCACTGAGGTTCCACCGAATTTTAAAACTACTCTTCCCAAAAAATACCCCTCCTATTTTGGTTTTTCTTCGTTCATTTTTGCAAATTTCGCGTGAACTGCTTCCGCCACAGCGATCGGTACACCTGCTTCTTTTATTTCTTCGACGGTGGCCGCTTTGAGTTTTTTCATCGAACCAAAATGTTTTAAAATTGTTTTTTTGCGGCCTGGCCCAACGCCTGGAATGCCATCAAGTAGTGATTGGAAGCCTGTTTTGCTTCGTAGTTGGCGGTGGAATGTGATCGCAAACCTATGGACTTCATCTTGGATTCGTTGCAGTAAATAGAATTCCTGGCTGTTGCGGTGCAGCTGAACAACGGCCAATGGATCGCCGAACAGGAGCTGACTAGTTTTGTGTTTGCTATCCTTCGCTAACCCTGCGACCGGAATATCCAGCCCCAACTCGTTGACTAGCACATCCTTTGCACTATCGATCTGCCCTTTTCCACCATCAATCAAAATTAAATCAGGAAGTGGCAAGCCTTCTTTGAGCACGCGCCAATAGCGGCGACGTACAACTTCGCGCATCGTGGCGTAGTCATCCGGACCAACAACGGTTTTTATTTTATACTTGCGGTAATCGTTTTTGCTTGGTCGCCCGTCAAGGAAGGTAATCATCGCGGAAACAGGATCGGTTCCGTAGATATTGGAGTTATCAAAAGCCTCAATTCGGTTTGGCGTCGGAATTCCCATCGCCTCGCCTAACCGTTCTGTCGCGCCAACTGTCCGTTCCTCATTCCGCTCTAGCAACAGGAATTTCTCATTTAATGCGATTTTAGCATTCTTATATGCGAGTTTCACCAGATCCTTCTTGTTACCGCGTTTTGGCACAAGAATTTTCGTGTTCGGCAACAGCGCTTGAATCGCCTCTTCATCCACATCATCCGGCAAAAAAATCTCCTGTGGTGGAATATGGTTGGTTTTCTGATAAAATTGCCCGATAAACGTGAGGAAATCCTCATCCGCATCACTATAAAATGGAAACTGAGAAACATCGCGCTCAATCAATTTTCCTTGGCGAATAAAGAAGACCTGCACGCACATCCAGCCTTTGTCAATCGCATAGCCGAACACATCGCGATCCACAAAATCGGTCATCGTCATTTTCTGTTTCTCCATCGTCGTTTCGATCGCGGTAATCTGATCACGGTATTCCGCTGCTTTTTCGAATTCCATAGACTCTGCTGCTTCTTGCATCCGCGCCTGCAAATCTTGTTTCACTTCTTTATAACCACCGTTTAAGAATTGCACAATTTCATCTGTCATCGTTTTATACGTATCTGCCTCGACCTTAAATACGCACGGTGCTAAACACTGACCTAAGTGATAGTACAGACAAACCTTGTTTGGCATCGTCGTACATTTTCGAAGTGGATAAAGCCGGTCCAGAATTTTCTTCGTTTCATTTGCCGCATACACATTCGGATATGGCCCGAAGTACTTTCCTTTATCCCGCTTGACTTTACGTGTAATAATCAGCCGCGGATGGCGTTCGTTGGTAATTTTGATGAACGGGTAAGTTTTGTCATCTTTTAACATAATATTGTACCGCGGATCATGTTTCTTAATTAAATTTATTTCGAGTAACAAAGCCTCCACATTCGAAGATGTTACAATATATTCAAAATCACGAATTTCTTGAACTAAACGCTGGGTTTTCCCGTCATGCGAACCCGTAAAATAAGACCGCACGCGATTCTTCAAAATTTTTGCCTTACCGACATAAATAATCGTGCCCTGTTGGTCTTTCATCAAGTAACAACCAGGCTGATCAGGCAAAAAGGCAAGCTTATTTCGGATATGTTCTGTCGTCATTTCTATCACTCCAAATTACAGGCTTTACTTCCAGCGCGACGACAAACACTCACTTTCGTCGTTAAAAGCTCCGTTCCAGTGCTCGCGTACCCTAGTACGCTCCGCGCTAGTACTCACTTTTGCCTAGAAATTGAGTATTTGTCGCCACACTGCGGTTTAGCGGCTTATCATGTAGTAAAGCGGTTTTCTACTGTTCAGCTTTACCCTTCTTTAGTGTAGCATAAATCGTCCTTGTTGCAACAAAAAAGCTGGAAAAATGTCAGGAAAACGTAGATCTAATCTCGCTTCTCTGACATGTAAACCAGCCTTTAACATACTATAGATATTTCGCTAAAACTTCATCAAGTTCTTCTTTTGGACGGTAGCCAATAATTGTATCTACTACTTCGCCATCTTTCTTGATCAGCAATGTTGGGATACTCATTACACCAAATTTACCTGGTGTTTCTTGGTTCGCATCCACATCCATTTTAACGATTTTTAATTTATCGCCTTGTTCCGCATCAATTTCTTCCAAAACCGGCGCAACCATACGGCAAGGGCCACACCATGTCGCCCAGAAATCTGTTAGCACTAAGCCTTCGTTCGTTTCTTTCTCGAACTCTGCATCTGTAATTTCTTGAATAGCCATTTTCTCTACCTCCTTACACATATTGTACGGCTAGTATAGCACTGCGCCTCTGTATAGAGCTAATAATCTGCTCAAAAACTTACTTTAACTCAGCGATTGTCACGCCATTTCCACCCTCTGCTGCTGCTCCAAAACGGATCGATTTCACCATTCTGTGGTTTTTCAGGAATTCTGTGACACCTTGACGCAAGGCTCCTGTTCCTTTACCGTGAATGATGCTGACTTGGTGATAACCTGCGAGAAGTGCCTCATCGATATATTTGTCCACTTGTTGGAGCGCATCTTCATAGCGAACACCACGCAGATCAAGCTCTGTTTTAGTAATCGAATGATCACTTCTAACGGTTGTCACATGACGCATTTTTTTCGGCTGCTCTGGTTTGATGTATTCCAAATCTGTTTCTTTCATCTTCGTTTTGATAATGCCGATTTGAACGTTCCATTCCTTGCTGTTCACGCGATTTAAGAGAACGCCTTTTTGCCCCAATGACAAAATACGAACTTGATCTCCTTGCGCAAAAGTATGCGCCACTTTTGGAACATCATGAACCACTCGTTTTTGAATCGTTTTCGGTTTCACTTGGTTTAAGCGACTTTTCATATCGATAAGCTCATGTTCTTTCAAGCCTGCAGCGCCTTGAAGTTGCATTTGACGCAACTCTTGGATAATAACTTCAGCCTCAACTTCTGCTTTTTCAATGACGCCTGCTGCTTTTTCATTCGCTTTTTCAAGCAATTTATCTTTTTGATCGTGGTATGCAATAATCTCTTTTTGGAGATCTTTTTGGAGTTTTTCGGCGTCGCGACTCATTTGATAGGCTTCTTCATACTCCAATTCTGCGGCTTTCCGTTTTTCTTCTAGGCTGGAAATCATGTCGTTTAAATCTGCACTCTCTGTGTCTACCAAACTACGCGCAGACGCAATGACCTCTTCTTTAAGCCCCAAACGTCGGGAAATGGCGAACGCGTTACTTCGTCCGGGAACACCGATCAATAATTTATAGGTTGGGCTCAGCGTCTCCACATCGAACTCTACAGAAGCGTTCGTCGTAAACTCACGGTTATATCCATACGCTTTTAGTTCAGGATAATGCGTCGTTGCAACGACACTCGCTTGTTTTTCCGCCACGGCATCGAGAATCGCAATGGCGAGCGCAGCGCCTTCTTGTGGGTCTGTACCAGCGCCCAACTCATCGAAAAGAATCAAGGATTTTGCGTCCATTTTATCAAGAATCGATACGATATTCGTCATATGAGAAGAAAATGTACTCAAACTCTGCTCAATCGACTGCTCATCGCCGATATCCGCAAAAACTTGTGAGAACACCGCAATCTCAGACTCCTCCTCGGCGGGCACTTGCAAACCGGCCTGTGCCATCAATGTAAGCAAACCTAGCGTTTTCAATGTGATCGTCTTCCCACCAGTATTCGGTCCCGTAATCAGCATTGTCCGATAATCACCGCCAAGCAAAATATCATTGCTCACAACCGTCTCTGGATCAAGCAACGGATGACGCGCGTGAAGCAGTTTCACAACACCATCTTGATTGATTCGTGGCGTGATTCCCTTCATCGATTTCCCAAACCGCGCTTTCGCAAAAATAAAGTCAAATCTCGCGAGGACATACGTATTTTGGCGAATCTCCGCTATAAATTCAGCGAGAATGGCAGAAACCTCTGCTAATATCCGTTCCATTTCTTGTTTTTCTTTTGCCTGCAATGTACGGCGTTCATTATTCATATCTACCACACTTTGCGGCTCCATGAACAGCGTTTGACCGGAGGCAGATTGATCATGCACAATACCGCCATAATGCCCTTTATATTCCTGTTTGACCGGCAAAACGTAGCGATCATTTCGAATCGTAATCACCGTATCGCTTAGCATTTTCGACGCATTTTTATCGCGCAAATATTGTTCTAAACGCTCGCGCACTCGACCTTCTGTACGACGTAACGTTTGACGAATATTCCGCAACGCCTCACTTGCCGTATCCAAAATTTCACCTGCTTCGTCCACCGTAAGCGCAATCGTATCCTCTGTATCTCGCATCGGAACGAGCTTTTGCGCCAGTTCATCTAATAAAGGAAGCTCCACACCTTGCTCCACAAGGCCGTCAACAAACTGTTTCATCAAACGGCTCACGCGGAGATTACTTCCTGTTTGATAGAGCTCTAAACCGCTTAAATCGCCACCGATCTCTAGCCGTTTCATATGACCTGATACATCATAAATACCTGAGATCGGCGCAGCACCACGTAAACGGATGACTTTCGCACCTTCCTCGGTTTCTTTTTGTGCTAACATCACTTTTTCGACGTCAGGTGTCGGGTGTAGCGCCCTAATCGCCTCCTCGCCTAGCGCAGAAGAGGCAAATTCGAGTAGCTGTTGCTTTATTTTATCGAATTCTAAAATCGTTTCTACTTTTTTATTCATTATTTTTAACTCCAGGTAACGTCCTATGTTAAGAACGATTATTTTTTATAAAAGCGAGAAAATCCTGTTTCCCCATCGTGTTTAATATATTTTCCTTGCTCAGCCAACCTTTCGTCGCTGCTCGAACCCCAATCTCCATAAAATCAAGATGTGTTGTGTCATGCGCATCCGTGTTAATCGCGATTGGTACTCGCTGTTCTGCTGCAAGCTCCAAGTATTTCGCTGTTAAATCGAGCCGTTGCGGGTTAGCATTAAGCTCCAATGCCGTGCCCGTTTTGGCAGCCATTTCAATCAGCGCCTCCACATTAACATTATACGGATCACGACGACCGATGACGCGGCCAGTTGGATGCGCGATCAGATGCACATATGGATTTTCACAAGCCGTTTGCAAGCGCTTCATGATTTCCTCTTCCGATTGAGAAAAACTCGAATGAATCGACGCAATCACAAAATCTAAATCCTTCAGTAAATCATCTTCAAAATCAAGCGTGCCATCCGGTAAAATATCCATTTCAACCCCTGATAAAATCTCTATTTCCGAATATTGTTCATTATAAGCTCTTATTTCCGCCTGCTGCTTCCGAATTCGCTCTTCCGTTAAACCGTTGGCAACGCGTAAAAACTGCCCATGATCCGTAATTACCATGTATTCGTAGCCCTTCGCAATACACGCTTCAATCATCTCAGGTAACGAATAAGCACCGTCAGACCACGTTGTATGCATATGCAAGTCGCCCTTTATATCGGCTAACTGCACAAATCTCGTTTCCCCTTGAATCCTGTCGATTTCCGTGCCATCACGCCTTACCTCTGGCGGTAAAAACGGTAGGTTAAAATGCGCAAAAAATGCTTCTTCCGTCTCAAATTGCTTCACATTTCCAGCCTCATCTTCCACCCCATACTCGTTAATTTTCTCCGATTGCTGTTTCGCAATCTGACGCATCCGGATATTATGATTTTTCGACCCAGTAAAATGATGAAGCGTACTGACAAATTCACCCGGCGCAACCATTCGAAAATCCACCGATATTTTGATGCCATCATCCAGCTCCACAGAAACCTTCGTGTTCCCTGCGGCAATAACTTGATCAATCATATCCAATGCCAAAAGCTGTTTCGCGACAACCTCTGGATTTTCCGTCGCAACCACGAAATCCAAATCCTTCACCGTTTCCCTTAACCGTCTAAAACTACCAGCGTGGGAAAAGCGCGTAATCTCAGGAATCTTCGCTAAATAAGCCTCCAAGCTCTTAGCAACCCGCAACACATCATTCAGCGGATACCGATCAGGCCGTTCCCCCATCTCTTGAATCGCTTCCACCATCTTATCCACCGACTTCTGCCCAAAACCTTTCAACGCTGAAATACTTCCATCCTCAGCTTTTTCAAGCAAAGAAGCCTGATCGATGACACCAAGTTCCTGATACAAACGTGACAATTTCTTTCCACCTAGACCAGGCACTTTCAAAAGCGGTACTAAACCTTCTGGCACTTCTTTCTTCAGCGATTCTAACTCCTTTGATTCACCCGTCTCGATATAATTTTGAATAATAACTGCCGTCGATTTTCCAATACCGCTCATTTTTGTAAAATCATCTATTTCCGAAAGGCTTCGTTCATCCTGCTCCAATGCCAATGCCGCCTTACGAAAAGCTGATATCTTAAAAGGATTCTCACCCTTCAACTCCATATATAAAGCAATTGTCTCTAATAAATTAATAATTTTCTTTTTATTCATCTTCTAACACTCCCCATCTCAAACAAGCAGAAAAGCTGGAACTGAGCAGCCCCAGCTTTTCGCTGACATAAACTATTTCGGTAATATCCCCGTCATCCACTTGTAAAACGATTCTGACAGGATTGGTGTATTCTCTAAAATCCATTCTGCAACAGACGAACCCGTAATCGCATTTTGCGCCCACTCCGCTGGGAAAATAGCACCCACATACAGCAGTAAGAAAAGAACCAAGTATGTTTGCAAAACGCCTAACACAGCTCCGATTAGTCCGTTCACTTGGCGCAAAACTGGCACTTTAGTCACGCCTTTAAACAGTGATGCAATCATGTGAACCACAATCACTGCCACTAGAAAAATCATTAGAAAAGCAATACTGTTATAATAGGCATCCTCTGTGTGAAGCGCATCCAGTACTGCATACAAATCATTAGACTTCTCCAACTCTGGATAGGGAATAAACGTAATATGAGGAGCTAAAGCCTCATAGTATTTGTACGCAACAAAAAAGGATAGCAAATATCCAATCGTAATAATCAACTGCCTTAAAACACCGTTCCGATAACCATTGATGAATCCGCCAATCAATAAAATGAGTATAATAGCATTTAAAATCATTTATTCGCGTCCTTTGATACGAGCTAGCTCTTTCTCTAACTCTTGATATTTTTCCTCTAATTTCAGATAATCGTGTGTGGCATTAACAGCAGTCAATACAGCAAGTCTACCACTATCTAGCGTCCTATTTTGCGCACCAATCTCATGCATTTTCTCATCGACTAAACGCGCTACAAGACGAAGATGTTCGGTAGGTTCCACACCAACAATCGTATATTCTCTTCCATATATTGTTGTTGTCAGCTTATTTCTAGTATTATCCGCCATCTGTCTTCCTCCTCGTTAATATCCTTCGCACACATTTATCCTACTTGTACCCCATCTTATCATGAAAAGCAAATGAAGAAAAGCGCAAATGTTTCAATCTAGAACGATTTCAGCCTTAAGTATGAAACAATCGCGTGAATTATGGTAAAATGAAAAGCAATGAAACTTAAAAGAAAGAAGATGATCTCCATCGCAAACACTGTCATTCAAGCTACACCAACTCAAATCGAAGCTATGCAAAAAGCTTATTTAGCCAATATGTCTGATAAAATTCCACCTGGTGCTATTTTTGCGGTAAAAAAAGCTGGCCTTTCCATCACTGCTTACAAATCGGGGAAAGTAATGTTTCAAGGTAGCCAAGGAGAACGAGAAGCCGCTAAATGGGGCACTGCAACCACACCTAAAGCAAAGGCGTCCAAAGTAAGCACATCCGTCTTACCCGCTGGCTTTGCCTCCAAAAATGTCGTAGGCTCTGATGAGGTTGGAACTGGTGACTACTTTGGCCCTATGATCGTTGCTGCTTGTTACGTTGACCAAGCGATGATGCCACTACTAAAACAACTCGGGGTCAAAGATTCCAAAGCCATGACTGACCCAGAAATCTGCGAGATTGCCAAAAAAATTATCCCCGTTGTCCCGCATAGCTTGTTACTTTTACCTAATCCTAAATACAACGAACTCCAAGCAAAGGGCATGAATCAAGTACAGATGAAAGCCATCCTGCATAATCGGGCACTAGAAAACGTCTTAACAAAAATACGACCTATCAAGCCCGATGCCGTTCTCATTGATCAATTTGCCGAAAAGAATACCTATTATCGATACTTAGCAAAAGAACCATCTGTCGTCCGAGAAGACGTCTTCTTCGCGACAAAAGCTGAAGGATTACACCTATCAGTAGCTGCGGCTTCCATCATCGCCCGCTCACGCTTTGTTGAAGCTTTTCAAGATATGGAACGCGAACTGGGTCTACTCATTCCAAAAGGCGCAAGTTCCAAAGTCGACCAAGTAGCCGCGGATATTCTAGATACAAAAGGCCCCGAAACGCTACAAAAATATACGAAATGGCACTTTGCAAACACAGATAAAGCAAAGACCTTATCACGAAGAAATTGATCATCCTAAACGTGGAGCAAACTCATAGATTTGGAATCTGCCAATCAATTGTTTGCTCCCCATTTGTCGCTAAATAACGATTCGCCTTTGAAAAATGCTGACATCCCATAAAACCCCGATTAGCTGATAGCGGGCTTGGGTGGACAGATGTTAGTATCAAATGATTTGGATTATGTAACAAGACTTGCTTTGATTTCGCATTATTTCCCCAGAGCAGAAAAACAACTGGCTCTGTTTTCTGGTCAAGAAGCGAAATAATCGTATCCGTTAATAGTTCCCACCCGTGATTTGCATGCGAATTTGGCTTCCCCTCCCTGACAGTAAGCACCGTGTTTAATAATAAAACACCCTGTTTCGCCCAAGGAAGCAAATACCCATTATTCGGAATCTGTAGCCCTACATCATCCGCCAATTCTTTATACATATTCACAAGCGACGGCGGCGTCCTCACTCCTGGCTTCACGGAAAACGACATACCATGCGCTTGCCCAGCCCCATGATACGGATCCTGCCCCAGAATCACCACTTTCGTATCTTGATAAGCCGTATACTTTAGCGCATTAAAAATGTCATACATATCCGGGTATACTCGCTCATTCCCATACTCCACCTTCAAAAATTCCCGCAAGTTCAAATAATAATCCTTACTAAACTCCTCTTGTAAAAGCGCATCCCAATCATTTCCTAATTGAATCATGTTGTCCCCCTCCACTTATTCCTAATACCACAATTATACCTGTAATAAGCGAATAAATGAACCATTTTCATACAACTTAGCCAAAAATGAAATTCAACACCTTGCTTCTTTGTTCATGATGGAAATTCGAACAGCCTTCTTCCCACCCCACAAGCGGATTGAAAAAATGTATGTTCACGTTTTCATTGAAATTAATTACTCTATCAATAGCTAATGAAATGTAAAGAGAACCTGATCCTTGAAAACTATAATGATCAGAGAAATACATGTTTGCTCCTTATTAACAGAAAAAGCTCATAACAAGAAAAAAAAGATACCCGATGAACTTTGGAAATATGTAATAATAC
The DNA here is from genome assembly GCF_000525835.1 of Listeria grandensis FSL F6-0971. Taxonomy (GTDB): domain Bacteria; phylum Bacillota; class Bacilli; order Lactobacillales; family Listeriaceae; genus Listeria_A; species Listeria_A grandensis. The sequence goes on along the minus strand of NZ_AODD01000002.1, from coordinate 301,208 downwards.
AGGTAAGACTTATTATTTGGAGGAAAGAAAAGCATGAAAAAAGTAATTTTAGCAATTTTTATCGGGATTTTAACTTTCATGGGGGCCAAACAAGTATTTGCAGAAGAATTAGAAACTGCCGATAAATGGCATATATACACCAATGAAAAGACGCTTCATATTGATTTGAACAACCAACCAGACCCCTATGACCTTAGGCGAGCGATTGGTGCTCTGTATGATCAGGATAAATTAAATACAATTGAGAAAGTAAAGCTACAAGGTTCATTTTCAAGAGATAACGAGAATGAAACAACAGTCGGTGTTTTCTATCGTTTATTGTGGTCAGATACATTAGAAGAAGTGGCATTTACTAACTCGAATTTTGTTCCAAGTAGATTCTTTGCTGAAGCTAAAAATCTTCAAAAGTATTCTGATGACGGCTCGGTCACGGATTTCCATATCCGCTCTTTTCAACAAGCCCCCCTGCAATCTATTGATTCTAGGAACTTAAAAAGAATGGCTGTTGGTGCCATCAACAACGTCCAAATCGCTCATTTAAAATTAGAGTCTTTAGAAGAATTTTATAATAGTGGTGATCTATCGTTTGCCGGCAACACTGCTATTCAGAGCATTGACTTCCCAGCGCTTAAAACGGGGGCACGATTAATAGACAAGGTTCCCAATTTAGAAGCAGTGAACTTGCCAAAGCTTGAGAATGTAGGTACTTTTATGGGCGGTGACGAATATAAAATAAAGAGGGTCACCTTGCCTGCTATTAAGAATATAGGAACATTAGGATCTACGTCGATGTATTCTGCAAAGCTTATGGTTGAAATTCCTCATGACGCAACGATTGACTACACAAGCTCTAATAAAATTGCATTTTCAAAAACGCAAAAGACGCACTATAAATATAAAGCTGGAGAATTTATCAAAATAACTGCTTTTGACCAAGCCCTCTTTGGCAGATTCTATAATGGATATCCCGATACGGGAGAAGACCGACGATTTCGTGTGCAATGGAAAAAAGATGGTGAATGGATTAGTCCAGAAGGTAATCAAATTTTCCAATATACAAGAGGAAAAGCATCAGATTCAGGGACATATCAAGCGTTTATAACACAATTTGATGAAGTCGTATCGGAATTTGAGGCACCAATCATTCAATTGGATGTAGAGGAAGAACCTCAGGGGAACTCTCCTTTTCAAACATAAATCCGTATTTCTTATTTAAGCCCTATCAAATTACTGGAAACAAGGCATTGGTAAAAAGAAAAGATGCGACAACTGGAATTACAGTCAGTGATATGCGTAGCAAGAAAGAAGCCTGGGAACTGCGCGCAAGAATTGAAGAGCCTTTAAAAGATGAAAGAACAGGAAAGGTTCTTGATGATGCGCTAGTGTATAAAGACGAAACCGGAAAATTGAGTAACCTCACAAGCGAAAGTCTTCTCGTATATCAGAGTGGTGCCCTAGGGGAAGAAGAGACAGAAATAAAATGGCCGGAAGATCAAGGTATACTGGTAAACATACCAGCCAATGCCTCCGCTTCTTCCTATCAAACTAAAATTTATTGGGATTTAGCAAGCACACCAGACTAAAAAATGTTGGATATAAAAAAATACGTATCGAAAATCTAATTGCTGATTTCCGATACGTATTTTCCTTCTTTCGGGAACCTTGTGTCCCGGTTTCCTCTCTGTTTATTCCCGATTTTTTGGATCTACATTTTCCTGATGCTCATTTTTCCTAGTGATAAATGGCCACCAGTTGGCTTTTCCGAATAAACGAACCATGACTGGGACAAAGAGTGGTAAGACGACAAAGGCGTAAAGGAGTAACCCTATCAGTACCACCGAGGCGATCTCTAGCAGAGATAGTACTCCCGCAGGCATCATCGCTGCGAACGTTCCTCCAAGAATTAGCACAGCTGAGAAGATGACGCCTCCCATGTTTTTCATTGTTAAAATCATCCGCTCGCGAATCGGCATACCATGATATTCGTTAAATCGTGTCATCAGGAAGATGGAATAATCGATGCCAAGCGCGACGAGTACGACAAATCCGAAGAACGGTGTTGCCCACGTTAAACCGTCGTAACCAATGATTCGCGCGAAGATGATCTCCGCAATACCGATGGAAGCAAAGTACGTTAAGACGAGTGATGCTACTAAATATAATGGCATAACGAGAGAGCGTAGCACGATGACTAGCACAATGAATACCCCCGTTAATACGAAAATTAATACCATCTGATAATCAGCGCTAGACATGTCTCTCGTATCGTAGTTAATACTTGTCATACCACCAATTCCGATATTGGCATTTTCGAGTTTTGTTCCTTGTAAACTCGACTTTAGTTGCGCGTTGATACCGTCAATCGTGTCCATTGCGGCATCAGAATATGGATTTTTTGTCAGGACTAGATTCAGTGACGCTAGTTTTCCGTCTGATGACATATATTGGTCTAGTACTTTTTGATAGTCCGCGTTCTGTAGTAGCTGGTCTGGAATGTAAATGCCTGAGTCCGCATATGGAACATTCGACCAATTTTTCACGAAATCGTTTGCTCCGGTTAAACCGGATTGTATTTGACCTAAACCATCAGCACTTTGTTTTAAACCGGTTGTTAATTGCCCAATTTGGCCTGTCATCGCGCTAAATCCAGTTTGTAATTGGCCCTGACCTGCTGCGAGTTGAGATAATGCGGACGAAATTTCTGGCATTTTAGCGACGACTTGATCTTCTCCTGCCGATGCTTGATTTAAACCGGTTTCTAGTTGGTCTAATCCTGTCTCGATCTGTCCTAAGCCGCTGTTGAATGCGCCAAGTCCTTGTGTGATTTCTGCATTTTTGGCGTTTAGTTGGGACATGCTAAATGCTAGTTTTTGGATACCATCATTAAGAGCCGTCATTTGTTGTTTTGCTTTCGCAGTTTCTTTGTCGATGCTGGCTTGAATTTGTGGTCCTAACGCTTTTGTGGCTTGGCCAAGTTTGGCGAAATCACCCATAATAGCTTGGAAATCTGGATCGTTTATCGCGGCTGGATGACTAGCAATGTAGGCTTTTAATGAACCATTCATGTTGCTGAACAAAGCACCCAGCGCCGATGTATCAATCGCTGGTTTCGCCGGATTTTGGAATTGTGCGGTTTGATCTGCTACTTTTTGTAATGCCGTTCCAACTTGGTCATAGCCAGCTTGAATTTGCTGTTGACCGTTTTGCAAAGTTGCGAGTTGGCTTCGAGCGGAGCGGATTCCTGCTTCTAAGTCTCCTGCTCCTGATGCCCCTTCTTTAATGCCCGCTGAAATTTGTGTTAGTGCATCTTGAAGTTGGTCGACACCGTCTTTTGTAGCGACGGTTCCGGCTTGCAATTCACCGACACTTTTCACAGCTTTATTTAACTGTGGTTCTGATTTTGACATTTGTGAACTTGCATCGGATAAGCCTTTTTGAATTGTGCCAAGCCCCTTATCTGCGGTATCTAAGCCATCGCCTACTTTACCTGCTTGGTCTTTGACATAAATATCGTCGAGACGCTTGCCTGTTGGTCGTGTAGCACCGAGAACCATGTCAACGCCATGCACGTGAGATAAATCCGTCGAAATTTCTTCTAGTAAAGCAAGATATTCCGTCGTTTTCATCGAATCATCATTTTCTAAATAAACCGTCGTTGGCGCCACTTGTCCTGCTCCGAAACTATCCGAAACGACATTGAAGCCTTTTTTAGACGGGTATTTGTCGCTAATTTCATCCAAGGAGTTGAATGATAGATTTCCTGTGTACATAATAATTGGTGGCACAGTAATCACTGCCACAACGAGAAGTGCTAGGAATGGTCTGGCAAAAGCGAACTTCCCGGCTGCTCCCCATAGCTTATTTTCTTTGTGCCCAACGTTTTTATTCAGTGGCCAAAATAATTTGGTGCCGAGTGTCGCCATGAAAAATGGAACTATCGTGAACAACGCGGCAAGAAGGACTACAATGCCAACAGCCACAGCCACGGCGGAGCGATAAAGTTCGAACTGAACAAAGCTGAGCGATGCAAATGCAACAAGTACGGCAATGCCGCTGTAAATCACTGTTTTCCCGGCTGTCCGATACGTTGCAAATACAGCTTCTCTCCCTGTCAAGCCATTTCCAATCTCTTCCTTAAAGCGACTCATCAGCAAAATGCAATAATCCGTCCCAATCCCAAACAGTATGCAAACCATAAAGATTTGCGTGTATGTTGATACTGGGAAATTGAGTTGGTCTACTAAGAACGAAACAACTGCTTGACTCGTTATATAGCTGATACCAACTGTTAATAACGGAATAAATGGGGCCACAACCGAGCGGAAAACTAAGACCAATACGACTAAAATAAAGACGATCGTAATGCCTTCTGTTTTATGTAAACCGTCTTCAGAACTTTGGACAACATCCTCTTGGATCAAAGCATTTCCAGTCAAGTAAGTGTCAACGCCTTTTATGTCCATTTTTTTATCGATCGCTGTTCTGATGTCTTTAACTGGCGTTTTGCCCGCATCGACATTGAATGTCGCCACCATCGTTTTGCCGTCTTTTGATAGGAACTTATCTTTTAGCTCTGGCTGGTTAAAACTGTCGACAACGCTTGTAATATGCAGCGATTCCTTATTTTTTTCAATATCGGTTAATGAGCCTTCGATATGATCGAGATCCTTATCTGTCAGTTTTTTATGAGATGTGTATACTGCGATGTAGGCCTGCCCCTGTTTATCAGGATTATGTTTCTTCTCCATTTCCGTTGCTAGTGAAGAAGGATAGCCATCTGGTAGCTTGATTTCGCCCTTTTCGCGAACGAGATCAGCCATATTTGGTGCCGTAAAAATAAGTGCAGCCATGACGACAAGCCACGCTACCACAATCAGCCATCTAAATTTTACAATCCATTTCATTACACGTTCCCCCTCTTTTTTTGGATGACTGACTCAGATATTTTTTTATATAATGTTAAAAATTGCTCGCTGTCTTCCTCGCCTAAAATTTCTAGCCACCCCGACACAAGTTATTCTAGTTTTTGTTCTCATGTCTCGTATACCTTTTCCCCATTTTTCGTTACGGTTAACCTAAATCTGCGGAGATCTTGTGGATTTTTTGCACGGTGAATTGAATCTTTTTCAAGTAAGCGGTTCATCTTGGCTGGAATGGCGCTTTTATGCACGCTAAGCGCGGTTGCCAAATCATTTCATCATGCTCCTAGGCGGATGCAAAAAAACTGCCCTTTCCAGATCGGAAAGAACAGTTTTATAAAAAGATCCATTTAACGAATCACAGCATCGAATTTAGTTTCGAGCGCCGTAACGATCGCTTGGTTGGCTTTGGTCACTTCTTCATCCGTCAATGTTCGTTCTGGATCAAGGAATGTCAACGTGTAAGCCATCGATTTTTTGTCAGCGCCTAGTTTCTCGCCTTCAAAAATATCGAAAAGTTGGATGTTCGTGAGTAATTTGCCAGCTTGTGTCTTGATTTCATTTTCGAGGGCAGCTTGGCTCACTTCTTTATTTACGAGCAAAGCGATATCACGCGTCATACTCGGGAATCTTGGGATCGTATGATATACTACAGTTTCTTTTGGAGATGCTAAAATACGCGTAGCATCTAGCTCAAACACATACGTTTCCTTAAGATCCAATTCGTCAGCAAGGGATGGATGAACTTGTGCCAAGTAGCCGATTTCCTCTCCAGCTAGCCAAATGGAGGCTGTTCTTCCAGGATGCAAGTCGGTTTTCTCTGCTTGCTTCCACTCCAAAGCATCCTTTAGGCCAATTTTTGCTACTACGCCTTCCACAATCCCTTTCAATAAGAAGAAGTCGACCTTTTTGCCTTGTTTTTGCCAGTCATTTTCGTGCCAATTTCCAGTGATTAATCCTGCTAAATGCTCGGTTTCTAATGGTAAATTATCGCCCTCAGTCGCGTAGAAAACCGTTCCTAATTCGTATAGCGCTACACTATTATTTTTACGTGCCACATTGTAACTTGCCGCTTTTAAAAGTTGGGGCACGATACTTGTGCGCAAATGGCTATGTTCCTCGCTCATCGGCATGCTAAGTGATACCGCTTTTTCGGCAGATAGCGCAAGTCTTGTCGCGGCCTGTTCAGTCGTCAAAGAATACGTCAGCGCTTGGTTCAAACCAGCACCTTCAAGGTATGCCCGAATCGTTCTTTTAGCCGCTTGTTCCACCGTCAAGTGTCCAGCTGAGACACTGTTTGGCAATGTGGACGGAATGTTATCATATCCATAAATACGAGCAACCTCTTCAAAAATATCGGCCTCAATCGTGATATCCCAACGTCGTGACGGCACAATAATGGCTAGTGAATCACCGTCCGCTGTTGCTTCAAACGCTAACTTAGCAAAAATGGCTGCCACTTCTGCATTCGACATCTCTGTTCCAAGCACACGATTAATACGGGTCAATGCTGTTTTAATACAACTGGTCGTTTTTTCGCGGTTATCCACTGCCGCCACGCCACCAACAAGCGTTCCACCAGCAAGTTTGGCAATGAGTGCTGCGCCATGTTGCAATGCCTTCTCGACTTTCCACGCATCACTGCCTTTATCATAACGAATACTTGCTTCCGTTCTAATGTTCAGCTCACGAGAAGCTCTCCCGACATAACTACTAGCAAAAATGGCGCCTTCTAGCGCAACCGTCGTTGTCGTTTCGACAACCTCAGACGTTTCGCCACCCATCACACCTGCAATCGCAATCGGAGCCGTTCCATTCGTGATTACCGCATGACCTTCACGAAGCGTCCGTGTTTCGCCGTCCAATGTAACAATTTCTTCGCCATTTGTAGCGAGCCGAACGAGAATTTCTTTACTGCCAATACGGTCATAATCAAAAGCATGTAACGGTTGGCCGTACTTCAAGCAAATGTAATTCGTAATATCCACCACATTGTTATGCGGACGAATTCCCGCTTTCATTAATTTCGTTTGTAGCCAAAGCGGTGATTCTTTTACCACGACATCCTTAATTACTTGCATCCCGTAAAATGGCGTCGTTTCTGCATCTTTCACGCTCACTTGAATGTAATCCGCTATCTCACCTTGTGTCGCTACTTCTGGAACAGCCTCAAACGTCGCTTTTTGATCCACAATCGCACCAACTTCATACGCCACACCTGTCATGCTAAGCGCATCCGCACGATTCGGCGTAATCGCCATATCTAAAATCGCATCATCTAGGCCAAGTAACACCGTCGCATCCGCACCAACTTCCACCTCATTCGGCAATACGAAAATGCCATCCGCGACAGCTTTTGGAATCGTTTTCCCTTCAAATCCTAATTCTTGTAACGAACAGATCATACCTTCGGAGACTTCGCCACGCAATTTCGCACGCTTAATCTTCATACTGCCTGGCAATTTTGCACCAACGCGAGCCACGATTACTTTTTGACCAGCTGCAACGTTTGGTGCGCCGCAAATAATTTGAATTGGCTCCGACTCACCGACGTTTACCGTACATTTATTCAGTGTATCTGCGTTCGGATGTTTCTCACATGTTAAGACTTCACCGACAACGACATTGGAAATTTCTGCATCCAAGTACGCTACGCCCTCTATTTCAATTCCGCCACGCGTGATGCGCTCGCCTAGCTCTTCTGCTGAAACCGCTAGATTCGGAAAATATTCTTTGACCCATTGATATGATACTAACATGATTTTTCGCCCCCTTATTCTTTCACCGAAAATTGATTTGTAAACCGCAGATCGTTCGTGTATAAGTGACGAATATCATCCACTGCATATTTCAACATCGCGACACGCTCTGGTCCCATTCCGAATGCAAAACCGCTATATTTTTTCGAATCGATGCCTGACATTTCCAGTACATTTGGGTGCACCATGCCGGAACCAAGAATCTCGATCCAGCCAGTTCCTTTACAAACACGGCAACCTTCCCCGCCACATTTGAAGCACGAAATATCCATCTCAACGGACGGCTCTGTGAATGGGAAAAAACTTGGACGCAAACGAACATCGCGGTCTTCGCCAAACATTTTTTTCGCGAGCACGGTCAGGGTGCCTTTTAAATCGGCCAACGTAATATTTTCATCGACAACAAGCCCTTCGATTTGCGTGAACTGATGAGAATGCGTCGCGTCATCATTATCACGACGGTAAACTTTACCTGGACAAATAATTTTAATCGGTCCATTCGCAAAATCATGTTTTTCCATGACGCGCGCCTGAACTGGTGACGTTTGCGTACGCAACAACGTATTCTCCGTAATGTAAAAACTATCCTGCATATCGCGTGCTGGATGGTCTTTTGGCAAGTTTAGAGCTTCAAAGTTGTAATAATCCTTCTCGACTTCCGGGCCTTCCGCAATCGTGTAACCCATTCCAATAAATAGATCTTCAATTTCTTCGATAACTTGCGTCAATAAGTGTCCCGTTCCCGCCTCTACAGCTGTGCCAGGAAGCGTCACATCAATTGTCTCATTCGCAAGTTGTGCTTTGATTTGTGCTGCACCAAGTTCATCTTGCTGTTCTTGAATGGCGTTTGTCAATTGTTCCCGAACCTCATTCGCAATGGCGCCGACTTTCGGACGTTCTTCTGCAGATAATTTCCCCATTTGCTTCATGATTTCCGTCATTGGGCCCTTTTTCCCTAAATACTTCACCCGTAAATCGTTCAACGTTTCTAAGTTTTCTACGGCCCCGATTTCCTTCAAAGCCTCTTGTTTCAATTGCTCCAACTGATCTAACACGCTACTTCACTCCTTATTTTTAGCCAAAATAAAAAACCTTATCCACAAAAGGGACGAGGTTTATAATCACGCGGTACCACCCTAATAGACAGCACTAGGCTATCCACTTCATTCGAATAACGGCTTCACACCGATCTGTCTTTCATTACCAAAATAAATCCCGACAGCGACTCCAGAGCTGAAATGTTCACTCGTACGTATCATTGCGAGGTTATTCGCAGTCTAGATAACCTCTCCCTAAAAATGACTCCGTAAAGCTACTTGTCTCCTTCAACGTCTTTAAAACATATTTAGTTGATACGTTTCATTATAGTATGTTTTGATAGGATTTTCAAGGTAAAAAGGAAATATGGCGCATAAACATTGTTCTGCGCCTTCGGACCGAGTTTTTTCGGAGTTGAACGAGCCGATTCAGCTTTTCAATTCAATCCAATCTTCTGCCCATTCCTGGACTTGAATCATTACTTTCTCCAAGCCTTTACCTTTTTCGGTCAATACATATTCAATACGAACAGGTGTCTCTGGGTACACATGCCGCACGACGATTCCGGATTCTTCTAACTCTTTTAAGCGCTCTGCAAGGACACGATCACTCATTTGCGTAATCTCACCAGCAATTTCCTTGAAGCGTTTCGGTCCATCAAGCAAAACATTAATAATCAGACCTGTCCAACGCTTGCCAAGTAGCGAAAAGGCATTTTCGAACTTCGGACACATTGTATGCGTTTCTTCTTTCATTGTTCTCACCTCGCAACCATTATACCATATCCCGAGCAAGAAAGTAACTAATTTAACCTCCGTGGCTTACAATTAATAAGTGAATGGAGCCATTGAAAATTCACGCATTTAGGAGTAAAATGAAGGAAACAGATACGTTCATTAAAAACAAAATTGGAGGGATCATCACTATGACACAGTCCAGATATGTTGTAAAAAGTAGCGTAGCCGAAACGATGGATTTAATTAAATTATCCCAGTCTGAAAATGACATCGTCTTTGAAGAATTGCGCCAATTTGGAGAGTTCCAGCAAGGTATGTTAACATATGAACGTTCCTATTTACGTTCCAGCAATCAAACCGCCTTATTTATCGTGGTACACAATTTCAACCACGTCACCGAAGTCACAATGATTGCAACCGGTGGATCAAACGGTAGCCTCTTTAATATTGATTGGGGCGTCGCAAAAGGCATTATTGGCGGCGTGAAGTCTGCATTAAAACCTGTGTTGATCGAGGAAGTAAAGTTGCCAAAATAGGAAAAAGAGTCTGAGACAAAACTCAAGATAAAGCAAAATCGTCCAACCCGTTACTTTGGGTAGAACGAAAATTTTGCTTTACACAAATCGAGCGAAAGCGTTTGTATTCAGGGAGTTTGGTGGAAGCCGGAAGCGGAGTGTACGATTGTACATGAGAACCGAAAATCCGCTAAACTCCCTGAATGCGAGCGCTTTTCACCGATTTATCTGGGTTATGTCCCAGCCAGTTTTGCTTATTTTAGCCCTATATATTGGGCTGTCGGATGCTGGCTAGTAGCCACCCTTCATTTGATTCTTACTTCCGCAACCCATACATCAAAATTCCCGCGGCTACTGCCACATTCAGCGATTCGCTAGCGCCGTATATGGGTATGTATACTTTATGCGTCAACCGGGTTTGTAGCTCCACTTGAATTCCGTTCCCTTCATTTCCGACCACCAAAGCCAGTGTTTCTCCTGGTTCTGTATCTTGTAATTTCGTTGCTGTATCATCTAAAACCGCGCCGAAAATTGGTACACCATCTTCTTCCAACCGCTCAATCCAGTTCAATAAATTCGCCTGCAACACCGGAATATGAAAATGGCTTCCTTGTGTGGATCGGATCACTTTTGGATTGTAAAGGTCCGCACTACCACGCCCAAGAACAACCGCGTCATATCCTGCGGCATCTGCTGTACGAATCAATGTCCCAACATTCCCCGGATCTTGTACGCCATCAAGCAATAAAAACTTCTTACCAAAAAGCATCATAATTTCTGGATCTTCCATTTTCACCACAGCAAAAATACCTTGATCTGTAATCGTTTCACTAATGCTTGTCGCAACTTCCTTGTTCACATAGAAAACGGGGAGATTCGCGGTATTCCACTCTTCTGGTATTTTCACATTTGGCGCTACGATTAGCTCTGTCACTAGGCCATCTTGACGCAATGCTTCTTCTACAAGATGAAAACCCTCTACTAAATAGGAAAATTCTTGTTGTCTCCCTTTTTTGGTTTGCAATTTACGCCAATTTTTGACGCGGTCATTTTTCGTTGATTTGATCATTTCCACGATTCATCACGCTCCCATTCCTACCTATTATAGCATAATGGTTGCATTTAAATAGGCCTTTTATGAAATCCTTCTTTTATCTAGTGCGCAAAACTGGTATAATACGTTAAAGATACAACGTTTTAAAGGGGAGAATGAGATTATTATGCAAACAAATCGGGAACAATGGACATCAAAAATTGGCTTTATTTTGGCGGCGGCTGGGTCGGCGATTGGGCTAGGCGCTTTATGGAAAATGCCTTATGTAACGGCGAATGCTGGCGGTGGCGCTTTCTTTCTTATTTTTGCAGTCTTTACAATATTTATTGGCTTACCGGTCTTGCTCGGTGAATTTGTGATTGGACGTAAGACGCAGAGCGGAACCATTTCGGCCTATCAAAAACTTGCACCAAACACAAAATGGGATTGGACGGGGCGTATTGGTGTCCTTACCTGCTTTTTGATTCTTGCTTTTTATTGCGTCGTTGGTGGCTGGGCCTTACTTTACATATGGAAAGCCGCGACTGGAGCGCTTCATGGCCTTTCGGTGGATGCTTTGACAGCCTTGTTTGTCACGACTTCGAATGATCCACTACAAGTGATTTTGGCGACGGTTGCCTTTATTGCAATCAATCTTTTTGTATTGCTCAACGGTATTACAGCTGGCATTGAGCGCGCAAATCGGTGGATGATGCCGACGCTTTTCATTTTCTTGCTAATCTTGATTGTCTACTCCCTAACATTGCCGAATGCGATGGACGGCGTGCGCTACTTTTTAGAGCCGAAATTCGATGATTTGTCTTCGGATGGGATTTTACAAGCGCTTGGACAAAGTTTCTTCTCGCTTGCAGTTGGGGTTGGGGGTATGATTACGTATGCTTCTTATTTGAAGCGAGACGTCTTCTTGCCTAGTAGCGCGCTCACGATTGCTTTGATGAACTTACTCATTTCTTTATTTGCTGGATTGGCGATTTTTCCTGCAGCCTTCTCGTTTGGGATTGAGCCACAAGCTGGACCTGGACTACTTTTCGTCGTGTTACCTGCAATTTTTAATCAAGTGCCCTTTGGAATTGTGTTTTTACTACTATTCCTCGTCCTATTTTTGTTTGCCGCACTCACGTCTAGTTTCAACTTATTTGAAGTTCCGGTAACTGCATTTCTAGAAAAACGGCCAGAAGCCAGAAAGCGTGTGTTACTCATCGTTGTTGCGATCGTAACCTTGCTCGCTGTACCGACATCACTCAGTACTGGTGTCCTTGCCGACGTAACGATTTTCGGGAAAAATTTATTCGGTATCGCGGACTATCTTTCGTCCAACATCCTCCTCCCAATTGGCGCCTTTTTAATCGCGATTTTCGTCGGTTTTCGGATACCACGCCAATTACTACTGGAAGAGATTACATCCGGCGGCACCTTCCGCTTCAAACTTTTCGCGGCTTGGTTATTGCTTCTAAAATACGTATGTCCCATCGCGATTTTCGTCGTATTTTTGCAACAACTCGGAATTTTATAGATCAGAAAAAAGATGATGCGAAAAAATGCACCATCTTTTTTCTTTATAAACTTGTGAAAACATCATGGATCATCCGTTCTACATTATCTGCGTGATAATCGAGGTCATCTAGCGCTTCCATTGGGTTCACATAAAGCATACGCGTCAAAAGTTCTGTATACGCCACTGGCTCAAGTCCTGCCTCGCGCCCCGCTAACTCATTCGTATGCGCTTCTTTTCTAGCCATCGCTTGGAGTTCTCGGAGCGTCATTGTTTTGATTTTTGTATCTACTCGTAAGGCGCGCTTCGCTTGGATTAGGAAGACCTCATTCGATATATTACTCCAGCCTAATGTGTAACTTTTAGAACCAATGCTTTCGTTCGCTGCGCCAACAAGGGCTTGACCTACCTGCTTTGCCGTCATGTAGCACGAACCGCCTGTTGCTTTATTATGCTGATCGACATAGAGCGGAAACTCCGCACGATGCAGACGCTTCGCATACGTTTTCCATGCAGTCACTTGGCTCGGCACCAAACCGACCACATACGGTAACCGCAGAGCTACTGTCGTTAAGCCATTCCCATTCTCGTTTAGCAGACGCATCTCCTGCTCCACACTTGCATAAATATACGGATGAATCCCCGTCAATTGTAATTCTGGCCACAAGGCGTGAAAATAGTTATAAAACGACGTACAAAGAATAAATTTAGATAGTCGCGCTTGTCTTGCTAATTGCGCTAAATGTTCTACTGGCTCTACATTCGCCTGGAAGAAAAACTCTTTTGCTGGCTTTTTTGGTATAAAATGCGAGTTCACTCCACCCGCAAAAATAAAAATATCATGCCCATTCAACAGCTTCACAATCTCCGCATCTGACATATCATTTATATTTCCAAAATGATGTTTGGCACGCGGATCAAGCACGCCATCTTCTGGTACTGGTGGCAAGGAGAACGTGGTGACGTAATAATCCTCCGTATCCAAAAATGCTTTTGTAGCAGCATGACCGATCAAACCTGTGCCACCGAGTATGAATACTGATTTCAAGTGGTGTAACCTCCCCTAAGTTGAGCTGTCTCCTCTTATCCTAAGCGTATTTCTTTTACCGTATCGGCATCTAAACGTTTCACCACTTCGGTAATCAATTTCACTGCATTCGTAAAGTCATCCCGGTGAAGCATAGATGTATGTGAATGAATATAACGTGTCGCGATCGTGATTGATAAGGAGGGGATTCCGTTACCTGTCAAATGAATCGCACCTGAATCTGTACCACCAGCCGCGATAGCTTCGAATTGGTACGGAATTTCTAGTTCGTCCGCGACATCTGTTACAAAATTACGTAGTGGTACATGACTAATCATCGATGCGTCGTAAATGATAATTTGTGGGCCTTCTCCCATTTTGCTGACTGCTTCTTTTGCTGTCACACCAGGCGTATCTCCCGCAATTCCAACATCGACACCGAATGCGATATCTGGCATAATTTGATGTGCTGATGTTTTTGCACCGCGTAAACCGACCTCTTCTTGCACTGTACCAACGCCGTACACGATATTCGGATGTTTCTCGCCCTTCAAGTTACGCAATACTTCAATCGCAATGGCAAGGCCAATACGGTTATCCCACGCTTTTGCAAGGAGGTACTTCTCGTTTTTCATCACGGTAAATTCAAATGCAGGAACGATCATATCGCCAGGCTTAATGCCCCAACTCACGACCTCGTCCTTATCCGCCGCACCAACATCGATAAACATATCTTTCATATCAAAAGCCTTTTGGCGCTCCGCTGCACTCATCAAATGTGGTGGCTTCGAACCAATCACGCCTGTAATCTCTTCCCCAGCACGCGTCACAATCGTCACACGTTGCGCTAACATCACAGAACTAACCCAGCCGCCAATCGTTTGGAATTTGATAAAACCTTTGTCATCGATTTGTGTGACCATGAATCCAACTTCATCTAAATGGCCAGCAATCATGATTTTCGGACCATTCGCGTCTCCCGTCTTTGTTGCGATGGCACTACCAAGTCCATCCGTTTCAAACGTATCTGCTAGTGGTTCTATGTAATTCTTGAAAACATTACGTACTTCGCGCTCGTTTCCAGAGATGCCTTTTGCGTCCGTCAACTCTTTTAGCATTTCTAATTGTTTATCCATTTTCCGTTCCTCCTCGAAATTGAGTGATTTTCCTACTATAGTATACGTCATTTCTGGTTACAAAACCACTTGTAGATTGCGTTTCGATATAAAAATAAGCGCCAAACAAGAATCGAACTTCTCATTTGCCGCTTACTGGACGTTTATTATTTAGCTAAAGCTTCTTTTGCTTGTGTAGCGATTTGTGTAAATGCTGCTTCGTCATGTACTGCAAGATCTGCAAGCATTTTACGGTTCATATCGATACCAGCAAGTTTCAAACCATGCATGAATTTGCTGTAAGAAAGATCATTCAAACGAGCTGCCGCATTGATACGTGCGATCCATAATTTACGGAAATCACGTTTCTTTTGACGACGATCACGGTAAGCATATTGGTAAGATTTCATTACCGCTTGGTTTGCTACTTTATATAGTGTATGCTTCGAGCCATAATAGCCCTTCGCTAATTTAATTACTTTTCTCCGACGTTTGCGTGTTACTGTTCCGCCTTTTACGCGTGGCATATAAATTACCTCCTAATGGGTTTTCACAAAAATAGATTCTGTGTTTTTCCGAATTAAAACTTGCTTATTTCATTTTAGCGACCATTTGGCGAATACGCTTGAAGTCACCTTTTGAAACTAACGCACTTTTACGTAGTTTACGTTTTTGTTTTTGAGATTTGTTTGCGAACATATGACTTGTGTAACCGTGCGAACGTTTTAATTTACCAGAACCTGTTCTTTTGAAACGCTTAGCAGAGCCACGGTGAGTTTTCATTTTTGGCATGAATTTTTCCTCCTCAGAACTTTACTTCTCTTGAATTGGCGCTAGGACTAAGAACATTGAACGTCCGTCCATTTTTGGTCTTTGCTCAATTGTACAAAGGTCTTCGCACTCTTTTGCAAAACGGTCAAGCACCTTCTGACCGATTTCTTTATGGGTAATCGCACGCCCTTTAAAGCGGATAGAGCATTTCACTTTATCGCCCTTCTCAAGGAACTTGCGCGCATTACGTAGTTTCGTATCAAAATCGTGTTCGTCAATCGTAGGACTTAAACGAACTTCTTTCATTACGATGATTTTTTGATTCTTGCGAGCTTCTTTGTCTTTCTTCTGTTGCTCGAAGCGGAATTTACCATAGTCCATAATACGGGCTACTGGCGGTTTCGCTGTCGGTGCAACTAGAACAACATCCAAATTGGCTTTCTCCGCAATTTCAAGTGCTTCAGCTTTTGTTTTAACACCAAGCTGTTCGCCGTCTTGATCAATCAATCTTAATTCACGTGCACGAATCCCATCGTTTACCAACATGTCTTTGCTAATGGTGAGCCACCTCCATAAATTATTACTCATAACAAGTGAAAGTACGCATAAAAAAAGCGCCGGTTTCATTACAAACCCGCACATCAGAAAATTCACATACATCATACGTGAACTATAATTCCAATTCTTTGCCTGCAAAAATACATTTACGAGGCGAGAAGCGGGATGCTCCTTCTTTCTTGTCATTCATTAACCAGAAGTTATTGTACCACGGCTAGACTGCATATGTCAAATCACCTACTCATTCGACTACGAGGTTTATCATATCAAAGTTTGATCTGCTTTTCAAGGACTTTCTGAAATTTTTTCAAATCCCCGGCTCGGCGAATAGGATTTTGAAGGGGCTGTGGATCGTTTGTTGCATAATTCGCGTCATGATTTCGTCTTTTTCGAGCTGGGAAATTGGTGTGATTTCGTCCGCTTTGTGCCAGTTTTTGATGGATGCTGGGTCTGCGATGAAGCCTCCACGGACGAGTTCGCCGTTTAGTTGGAAGTGTTGACCTGACTGATTTTCGATGGTGATGTAGTTGTTGTGACCTGTGAGCGTTAATTTTTCGCTATCCATCATTTCTCCCAATTCAGTTCCCAACTAAATCCAAATTTATCGACAACTTTCGCGTGTACGGCACCCCAGAAAGCTTCTTGGAGTTCCATTTCGATCGTGCCTTCTTCGGCGAGCGCTGTGTAGATGTTGGTGATTTCCTCTTCTGAATCGAATTCTAGGCCTAATATGACGCTATTTCCTTCTGTGACTGGCGTTTGGAAAATATCATTGAGATAGAGTGTCAAATTTTCGTTAATGACGATTTCTGCGTGGAGGACTTTGTTAGGATATTGTTCAAAACCGGGAATGCCATCCGACATTTGGAAGTTTTTAATTTCCCCTCCAAAAATGGCGTGATAATAGTCTACTGCTTCTTTACAGTGATCCGTTGTTAAATAAGGAATGAGCTTTTTCATCGTTTTCACTTCCTTCCATTATTTTATAGTATCAGAATACGCGATTGGCTCTTTTTTTGCAAACGATACATAAAAAGACGACCAGCATAACGCCGACCGTCCTTTTATAATTAACGAATTTCTTTAATACGAGCTGCTTTACCACGCAAGTCACGTAGGTAATACAATTTCGCACGACGTACTTTACCACGACGTAATACTTCTAATTTAGCGATACGCGGTGTGTGTACAGGGAATGTACGCTCAACGCCAACACTATAAGAGATTTTACGAACGGTGAAAGTTTCGCTGATTCCTGCTCCACGGCGTTTGATTACAACACCTTCAAAAAGCTGAATACGTTCGCGAGTTCCCTCGACAACCTTCACGTGAAGGCGAACAGTATCACCAGGACGGAAGCTAGGCACGTCTGGATTTAATTGACTTTTAGTAATTTCATTGATTAACAAATTCATTACACTTCATCTCCTTCCAACAGACATTCTTTCATTCAACATATGTAATGAAGCGGAACATCGTTATAAAA
The DNA here is from genome assembly GCF_000525835.1 of Listeria grandensis FSL F6-0971. Lineage (GTDB taxonomy): Bacteria > Bacillota > Bacilli > Lactobacillales > Listeriaceae > Listeria_A > Listeria_A grandensis. The sequence continues at coordinate 283,737 of NZ_AODD01000002.1, read as the reverse complement.
CTGGATCTGTCCAGTTACTAATCTAATCTATCATATTTTCCATAGTGTGTAAAGGTTTTTTTCTTGATGGCTAAAATATGGTATGATAACCTCTAGAAACGGGTATATATTTCTTACAAGTAGAAAGGAAGTGTTCGATGCATGCGAATCGTCAAACAAAATTTTCTCACCCAGTTAACGACGCTACCGTTGTTATTTCCTGTAAATTGTTATCTCGTTACAGATGGTGACAGCTTAACGCTAGTCGATGCTGGTTTACCAATGAGCAGTAGCAAAATTTTGCAGAATATCGCAGCAATTGGTTTGCCGCTGCGCCACATTATTTTAACGCATGCGCATGGCGATCATATCGGTGCACTTAAAAATGTCACGGAGGCGCATCCCGAGGCTCTCGTCATGATTTCTGCACGCGAATTACAGCTTTTGAAAGACCCTACACCTCGCGCTTTTGAGGCGCAAAAACCAATAAAAGGCTCCTACCCAAAAACATTTCCCGTCAGAGTCGATAAAACCATCCAGGAAGGTGATATGATTGGCTCCTTATCTGTCATTGATACACCTGGCCACACGCCTGGTTCCATCTCCCTTTTTGATAACCGCACACAAGCGATAATTGTTGGCGATTTACTGCAAACACAAGGCGGACTTGCCATAGCCGGTGACACGCGCCCGCTATTCCCTTTTCCAACGATGGGAACGTGGGATTTAGAAACAGGGATTGCTTCCACCGAAAAAATAATGCGCCATCAACCTAAAATTTTAGCGGTTGGTCACGGAAGAATGATTCCAGAACCGATGCGACTACTCGAAAAGGTAGTAGAACGAGCAAAAAAAACGATTACATTCCTAATAAAAAAAACAACTCGGTAACAAGCATTGGTCGCCGAGTTGTTTTGTTACGCTATTTTAAAACCTCGTTATTTTTGTCATAACAACCGTGCCGTAGCCTACCTGACTTAGCAACAGTTTGCCGTCTTCTTCACGGATAAATTGTTCATCGAAATGGCAGTTCAATACAGCGTCTCCACCCAGTTCGTGTGCCTGTTCCTGCAAACCGCGAACAAGCCCTGAAAAATCAGATGTTGCTGACCAGCCAGCTTTTGGCTCTACTTGCACATAATTACGAACAAAAACCACTTTTACGACATCGTGGTTTACAGCTGTTGGGCCAGTTGACACGAGCACCGATTCCACATTGCGATCCAACACATCATCCCGATTCTCATCCGCTTCATTTTTAAAAATTCCCATGTTTTAGTCCACTCCTTTTTGTATCTCATCTAACCATTTTTGTTGTTGCTCCGTCAGCTTATAATTCTGAAGCAAGTCCGGCCTGCGTTCCCATGTGCGGCGCAACGATTCGCGCTCTCGCCATTCTTCAATGAGCTTATGATTCCCATTTAAAAGCACCTCTGGAACTTCCATATCCCGAAACTGCGCTGGGCGTGTGTAGTGTGGATGTTCGAGTAGCCCCGTTGAAAATGAATCTGTTACAGCAGAATCAGCATTACCTAGCGCGCCAGGAAGCAACCGGATAACACTATCCATCATCGCCATTGCCCCAATTTCACCGCCAGTTAATATATAATCCCCAATCGACACCTCATCCGTTACTAAAAATTCGCGAATTCGCTCATCATAGCCTTCGTAATGCCCACAAATAAAGATGAGATGCTCCTCTTGTGCAAATTCTTCCGCAAGTTTCTGATCGAATCGTTTGCCAGCAGGATCCATCAAAACAACCCGTGGTTTCGTATCAGGCGATCTTTCCCGCAATGCCTCTACCGCTGAGAAAATCGGTTGCGCTTTTAATAGCATACCCGCGCCGCCGCCATAAGGATAGTCATCCACGGTTTGATGCTTCCCTTCTGCATATTCCCGAAAGTCGATAATAGAAACATCGACGAGGCCTTTTTCAATCGTTTTTTTTATAATCGAGTTTCCAGTCATACCGTCAAACATCGTTGGAAAAATCGACAAAACATCCATTTTCATCTAGTCAAACAGTCCTTCCATGACAGAAATCGTGATTTTTTTATCGTTTACGTTGACCGATTGCACCACGTCTGCGATATATGGAATAAGCTTGTCTTTTTGCCCCTTCATTTGAACAACCCAGACATCATTTGCGCCTGGCGTCAAGATTTCACTAATAGTTCCGAGTAGCTCTCCTTCGTCGGTATAAACTTCGCAACCAATGATTTCATGAAAATAAAATTCATTTTCTTCGAGGTCACCAAGCTGGGATTCCGGGACCTTGAGCATGCCCTCTCGCATACGCTCTACATTGTTAATACCAATAATGCCTTCAAAAGTCAGCAAATCGAAATTTTTGTGCTTCCGATGCGTTTTTATGACTAGTTTCTCCGGTTTTTTGCTATTTTTTGCGAATAAAAACAATTCATTTCCTGGTACAAATCGCTCATCCGCGAAATCTGTCTGCGAGATAACGCGTACTTCTCCCATTAAACCGTGTGTATTGACTATTTTTCCTACATTAAACATTTGCTCCATGCTTTCACCTCTAGCGTATTTCTATTATTATATCATCTTGTATTACGATCGTTTTGGCAAAAATAGTATCGTCCCAAGCGTCGCCTACTGAAACATCGAGAATAGCTTCTAAATCACGTTCTTTGATTTCACTCCCCAGCGGCAAAATATCTAGTTGTTCCAATTGAAAGTCAATCAATTTGACCTTTTCTTGACGCATTTCAATTTCTCGTCCAAAGTAATCATTCACTGATTCTTGGTTAAATTTACTTTTACGCTCCATTTTCTTTTGTTCAAAATGAAGTTGATCGCTTTCCTTTTGCAGTTGTTGTCTTTGTTCTAAGTAGAATTGTAACAATTTCTGTTTGCTTTTCTCTGTTAGTACCTGCTTGACAGTCACTTTTTGGATAATTTTCATCAGGAACACCCCCTTTATCCGTGGCTCGTTTCTTCTATTGTAACAGGGTTTTAGGGTGAACGCTATACGAAAAATGGAACACGCCCGTTAGCACCAACAAAAACTGGGTAAATCCTCATAAAAAAACCACCGCACGTTTTACGTGAGGTGGTCATTCGATGATTTCGAGTCGAACTTTTTTCTCGTTACGGTTTCCGGTGGCATAGACAAGCGTCCGAATCGATTTCGCGATCCGTCCTTGCTTGCCTATCACACGGCCCATATCATCTTTATTTACTGATAACTTATAAAGAAGGCTTGTAGCGCTCTCTTCCACCGAGATAACGACGTCATCTTGATGATCAACAAGAGGCTTTACGATGGTTAGAATTAAATCTTCCATAGCCATGATCCCTATTATTTACCTAGTTTTGAATTATGGAATTTCTCCATAATGCCTTCTTTTGACAACAAGTTACGAACTGTGTCAGAAGGTTTCGCACCATTATGCAACCATTTTAAAACTGCTTCTTCGTCGATTTTCACTTCTGCTGGGTTCAAAAGTGGATTGTATGTACCCACTGTTTCGATTGAACGGCCATCACGAGGAGAACGAGAATCTGCAACTTGAATACGGTAGAAAGGTTTCTTGTTAGAACCCATGCGTTTTAAACGAATTTTAACTGCCATTTATATATACACCTCCATAAAGTCTTACACAAGTATATATATTACCAGTAAAGGATTTGTTTGTAAAGTTGTTTTTTCTTTACAGCTGCATTTTTTCTTTTATTTCTTCGGGAGAATGGGCTGTTATCCTATTTAAATAGCGGCAATAACCTGAAATATTATGTTCGACATCATCAATACGAACGCGGAACCAATGGGGGCGAATAAAGAAACTATGCCGAATGCGCGTCGGCTTTTTATAGTACATCGCCAGTTCCAGATAGAAAAACCATTGAGTTGATAGTCTACGCATTTTTCGCTGGTGCGCTCTAATTTTTCACGATTAAAGCCTTCGAGTAAATAAGCTTTGTTTGTCGCCTCCATTCGTTCGCACATATCATGCGTTACCACAGTTAGCTTCAGGAAAGTCGGGAATGTCGTTTCACGATCGTGAATAAAATCCAAATGTTCAAAGCATTTTTTAAACCGAATTCAAAATAACCATCTTCCGGCAAGTATTTTCATTATTTCATTCGTGCAGTAACTAAGGCAATGATCATGATTTTTCCAGTACTCTTTGTTAATAAAATGATCATAAGCTTTCGTTGCAATGTCTAGCCAACGCGAGTCGCGCTAAATGATGTAAGCACGGCTTCCCTGCTCCCGAATCAGATCAATCGCCAGAAAAGCAAGGCCTTCTCATTTGGTTTTAAATACCTATCATTCATCGTCTACCTTTTATGCGAATTCATTATATTTATTTTGTTAAGCAAGGAGACCCTTATTAATAAGATTATATTAGCTATTATCTTATTTAAAAAAATCATTCTAAATAACTAGTTGCATTGGTTCGTTCTGCATGATTCATTTCATCAAAAAAGTGTAAAAATCATAGAGCAGATTCTTACACTTTTCGATTTCCCATATTAAAACGGCATCTTAAAATTACCTAATCCGCCTCGTTTTTTCTTGCCTTTTCCACTTCCGCCCATACCAGACATCTGCTTCATCATTTTTTTCATCTCATTAAATTGTTTTAAAAGTCGATTGACCTCTTGAATCGGCCGTCCAGAACCACGCGCAATACGCTTCCGACGATTCGCATTAATGATATCTGGATGATCTTTCTCCGCTTTTGTCATCGATTTAATGATTGCCTCAATATGCGTCAACTGCTTTTCATCGACGTTCATATTATCAAGACCTTTCATCTTGTTTGCACCTGGCATCATTTTTAGAAGTTCATCAAGTGGTCCCATTTGGCGTACTTGCTGCAACTGCTCCAAGAAATCATCCAGCGTCATCGACATATCTTTTACTTTCTGCTCCAGCTCGCGCGCCTTGTCCTCATCCACGGAAACTTGCGCCTTCTCAATAAGAGAAAGCACATCGCCCATACCAAGAATACGAGACGCCATCCGATCTGGGTGGAAACTTTCTAATGCTTCCATCTTCTCACCCATACCGACAAATTTAATCGGTTTCTGTGTCACAGAACGGATAGAAAGCGCTGCACCACCACGTGTATCACCATCTAGTTTCGTTAATACGACACCAGTAATATCTAATTGCGCATTAAAGCTTTCCGCTACATTTACCGCGTCTTGCCCCGTCATCGAATCGACAACGAGTAAAATTTCAGATGGATTGGCGATTTCTTTCACCGCTACCAACTCATCCATTAATTCTGTATCAATATGCAGCCGGCCAGCCGTATCAATCAAAACATAATCCAGATGATCCTCTTTTGCCTTTGCAATCGCTTGTTTCGCAATTTCAACAGGACTTACTTGATCCCCTAAAGAGAACACTGGCATGTCTAACTGATTACCGAGCGTCTCTAATTGCTTAATTGCAGCCGGTCGATAAATATCTGCCGCAACGAGAAGCGGTTTACGATTATATTTTTTGCGCAGTAGGTTCGCCAGTTTACCAGTTGTTGTTGTTTTACCTGCCCCTTGAAGTCCAACCATCATGACAACAGTCGGTGGTTTATCGGCAACCGCAATCTTGCTTTCCTCGCCGCCCATCAATGCTGTCAGTTCTTCTTGTACAATTTTGATGACTTGTTGGCCTGGCGTTAGGCTCTTCATGACCTCACTGCCAACAGCTCGTTCGCTTACTATTTTAATAAATTGTTTTACGACTTTAAAGTTAACATCGGCTTCTAGTAGCGCTAACCGCACTTCACGCATCATTTCTTTGACATCCGCTTCGTTCACTTTCCCTTTTCCGCGGATTTTGTTCATCGTTTCTTGTAATCGGCCAGCTAATCCTTCAAATGCCATATGCGCCGCCTCCTAATCCATATTTTTAAGTTGTTGAAGCAATCCTGCTACTTCACTGGTTAAAATTTCATTGGCTTGTAGATGCTGTTCCAATTGTTCGATCAGCTCTTCACGCTCCTGATACTTCTTCAAAACGCCAAGCTTGTCCTCGTAATTATCGAGCACGGCTTCCGTTCGCTTAATATTATCATATACCGCCTGTCTGCTCACCTCGTACTCCTCAGCGATCTCACCAAGCGATAAATCTTCCAAATAGTAAAGCGAAACATAGGACTTCTGCTTCTCCGTTAAGAGCGATTCATAGATGTCAATCAAAAAATTCATTCGCGTTGTTTTCTCAAACATGGTGCATCGTCCTTTCCAAACTTAGCGTTTGTTCATACTCTATAAGAATACGTGTAAAAACAGGTGATGTCAAGCAATCCAAGACGAAAAAAACCGTTCAGATCTCACAAAAATTGTTAGGAAAACGCAGTGAAAACAAAGCATTCTCACAAAACTAAATCCACGCTTCAGGCTCACATAAATAGCCTGTGTACGCCTCACTTGCTATAATAGTCCATATACCAACAAATAAGGAGGAAAAAACATGAGAAAAGTCGTCTTTTATGGTGCTGTAAGCTTAGACGGTTACCTAGCAGACCAAAATAACAGCCTAACCTGGCTATTTGAAACAGACACCGGTGGAGAAACAACCTACGAAAATTTCATCAAAAGTGTGGACTCCGTCATCATGGGGCGAGTCACATACCAAGAGGTTTTGAAGCTACTAAAAGCCGAACCACTTTACCCAGATCAAGAAGTCTTTGTTTTCACACGGGACCAAAACACAGCATTCAAAGATGTGCAGACCATTCATGAAAATCCCGTAACATTTATCAACAAGTTAAAAGCATCTGCTGGTAAGTCCATCTGGATTGTCGGCGGTGGGAATTTACTAAAACCGCTCGTAGAAGCAAACTTGATCGATGAATGGTGGATTCAAATCACGCCTGTCTTACTAGGAAAAGGAAAGCGTTTATTTGAAGAAGGAGACTATTTAGACAGACTCGAACTTGTAGATACAACCTCATTTGGGCAATTCGTCGAGCTGCATTACAAAAAAATGGACTAAACAAGAGACCGCCATATCAAGGTTTATGAAACGCCTTGACATGACGGTTTTTTTCTTATTCTTTTGCTCTATCAATCACATCTGCAAACAAGCCATATACATATTCATTCGCATCGAAAGCTTGCAAGTCATCCATTTTTTCGCCTAGACCAACAAATTTAACGGGGATGTGGAGCTCGTTACGAATCGCGATCACGATACCACCTTTTGCCGTTCCATCTAGTTTCGTTAAGACAAGGCCGCTCACATCGGTTGCTTCTTTGAATTGCTTCGCTTGAACGAATGCATTTTGCCCTGTTGTCGCGTCCAATACAAGTAAAACTTCATGCGGGGCATCTGGTACTTCACGCGTGATAACTCGCTTCACTTTTTCTAGCTCGTTCATGAGGTTTACTTTGTTTTGCAGTCGTCCAGCTGTATCACAAAGCAGCACGTCGACATGACGCGCTTTAGCCGCTTGAACCGCATCGAACATCACAGCCGCGGGATCACTGCCTTCTGCTTGCTTGATGACATCGACACCCACGCGCTCGCCCCAAACATCTAGTTGGTCAATCGCCCCTGCTCGGAATGTATCGCCGGCTGCGAGTAATACGCTCTTCCCTTGCGATTTCAGATGGTGCGCTAATTTTCCGATTGTCGTTGTTTTGCCGACGCCATTTACGCCGACGAAAAGGATGACAGTGAGGCCGTCTGCTTGGATATTCAGCTCCGGTAGTTCTTCTTCCTCACCATGATAAATCGCCACTAATTTCTCGACGATTACTTCTTGTACTTCTTTCGGATCTTGAATGTTGCGCAATTTCACTTCTTCGCGTAATTGATCGACCAGCTCCATCACTGTTTCAAAGCCGACATCCGCCTGAATCAAGATTTCCTCTAGCTCTTCGAAAAATTCCTCATCCACTTTACGATATCGCGCCACAAGCTCATTCATTTTCCCAGAGAAATTATCACGGGTTTTGGATAAGCCGTCTTTAAACTTCTCCGTTACGGCATCGGTTTGTTGCGTTAATTTATCTTTTATTTTTTTGAAAAATGTCATCGGGGTTGCAACTCCTTATTTGATTAATTCTGCGGTTTCTTCCAAGCGTACGGAAACGAGCTTGGAGACACCGGATTCTTGCATCGTTACGCCGTATAACACGTCGGCTTCTTCCATCGTGCCTTTGCGGTGGGTAATAACGATAAACTGGATATTCGTTTCAAATTTCTTCAAATAACGACTAAAGCGCGTCACGTTGGCTTCATCAAGCGCGGCCTCAACCTCATCCAAAATACAGAACGGCATTGGACGAACACGAATGATCGCAAACAGTAAGGCAATCGCGGTTAATGCACGTTCCCCACCGGATAGTAAACTCAAGTTTTGCAGTTTTTTACCAGGCGGTTGCGCTTCGATATCAATACCTGTCGTTAAAACTTCGTCTGGATTTTGCAGGATAAGTCGCGCCTGGCCACCGCCAAATAATTCTGGGAAAACGATGGCAAATTCAGTCTGAATCGCCGTGAAGGAAGCCTCAAATCGCTTCTTCATCTCCTCATCCATCTCGTCCATCACTTGGAATAACGTCGATTTTGCTTCCAACAGGTCTTCTTGCTGCCCATTCAAAAATTCGAAACGTTCTTTAATCCGCTCAAATTCATCGATGGCGCCAATGTTTACCACACCTAGCTCATCCATGGAGCGTTTTAGCAAGCGGACTTTAGATCTCGCATTATCGATATCGACGTCTGCCATCGCACGCGCTTTTGCAGCTTCAAATGTTAGGACATAAGCTTCTGATAGGCGTTCCAAACGGTTATCTACATCGGCATCCAAACGGCTCAAACCAACTTCTGCCGCCGTTTTTTGCTCCATGTAGAAGCTTGCCTGATTGTGTTTTTGTTGGAGAGCTTCTTCTTGTTCTGCCAAGCTTTCTTGAAGTTTGGAGCGCTGTTCACGAAGCTCATCGCGGCGCACCGCTGTCTCTTCTTTTTCAGTCCGCGTATTTTCGATCGTTTCTGCTAACTCTTCTGTATTTGTATGAACCGTTTCCAGATTCGTTTGTAACATCGCGAGTTTAGAGGTGATCGCCTCTTTTTCTTGGTAATGTTCACTCATGTCTAGCTCGAGCTTCGCCAAGGCCTGTTCTGCGGTTTGGAGCTGCTCTCGGCCTACTGCTACACGTGATTTCAGCGTGGAATAAGCTTCTTGATCGCTGGCGCGGTTGTGTTCCTGCGCCTTACTTTGCTCTGCCATTTGTTGAATACGCTCGTCTTTATCGATAATCTCCATCGCGAGCACAGCTAATTCTTGTTCCAATTTCTCTTTCCGGGCTGTCAATTGCTCTTGTTCTGTGGCACCTTCTTCTTTTTCCATATCATAAATTTGGAGTTGTTTATTGGCAAGCGCCAAACGTTCTTCCGCGCGTTCTTTCTTACCAAGAAGTTCTGTTTCTTGCAAACGAAGCGATTCCCCAACAGATCGGGCTTCTTCCAATTGTTCTCGTTTTTCTTTCACGCCTTCTTTTAACACGGTAAATTGTTGCTCTGTTTTTTCGACGGAATGCGTCATCTGCGCGATTGTCTTGCTCAGATTTTCGAGCTCATGTTTTCGCGTCATGATCGATGATTTACCTTGCGCCGTAGCCCCACCAGTCATCGAACCGCCCGCATTCACCACATCACCATCCAGCGTAACGACACGATAGCGGAAATTGACCAGTTTGGCTAGCGTATTCGCGCCTTTTAAATCTTTTGCCAAAATCGTCGTCCCAAGCGCGTTCAAAATAACATTCTCGATATGGGCATCGTATGTCAACACGTCACTTGCTAGCGCCACAAAAGCTGGTTGCTGCTCAAGCGCATGTTTCGTCGCAGTTGGCAATTGACGCGGCTGTATCGTGGAGAGCGGTAAAAATGTTGCTCGTCCAGCTCGTGTCTCTTTCAAATACCGAATCGCATCGCGCGCAGCTTGGTCATCCCGCACAATAATATGTTGCGCGTTCGCACCAAGCGCGATCTCAAGCGCCTTCTGGTAGTGCTCCGGAATCTCAACTAACTCCACAAACGCGCCCATTATCCCGTCGAGTTTCTTCTTCGCCTTTAAAACTTCACGGACACCTTGGAAAAATCCGGCATAATCGTCAGCTAATTCAGCCAATGTTTCCTGGCGCGATTTTGCTTGTTGGATCACTTCATATTGTCGATACATCTCGCGTTCTTCTTTCGCAAACGTCGCTTCTTGTTTCGTTAACACTTGTTGAATCTTCTGGTAATGCGCCATCTGCTCAGCAAGTTGCGTTTGCATATCTTCCAAATGCTTTGTTAAGTGCTCTACGTTCGCAATAATCTCATTACGATCCGTGATATGCTGCTGATTCTCATGATCTAATTTCTCTGAACGACCTTGCATCTGCAATAATTGACGCTCCAAATAACCGATATCATTTTTCATCGTCGTTTGCGTATGGCGTAGCTCGATATAATCGCTCTTCATGTTTTCAATCGCTTCTTCGGACAAATTACTATACTCTGCAAGCTTAGCCTCAAGTGCCTTCTTTTCTTTCAGGAACACTTCAAGTGCTGTTTCCTTTTCGAGTTTATCCTGCACAAGCACTTGTTTTTGAGATTCCTGAGCGCTGATTTTGCTCTCCAATTGTTGCAGGGTTTCATACATCACTTGCTCATTCTCGTTGCTATGTTTTTTCCGTTCTAGCGCGACGTTTCGCTGACCATCTAACTGTTCCAATCGCTCCGTTACGACTAGGAGTTCTGCTTGTGTCTCCTCCATGTGCTGATCGATCTCAGCCAGTCGCTTTTTTTTGCGTATAGATTTGCGTTTCTTCCTGCTTAATTTCTGCCTGCATCGCTGCTAAAATTTCACCATTCTTCACAAAATCAGCTTTTTGAATCGCGATTTTTTCTGTGAAGGCTTCAATTTCTGCCACGAGCAAGGTCACTTCAAACTTCTCTAACTCTTCCTGTTGGAATAAATAGTCTTTCGCTACACTCGCCTGGATTTCTAATGGCTCCAGTTGCCCTTCTAATTCGTATAAAATATCCTGCACACGGTTCAAATTCTCTTCCGTTTCGAAAAGCTTGTTTTCCGCCTGCTTCTTGCGGTGTTTATATTTCAACACGCCCGCCGCTTCTTCAAAAATCGACCGCCGTTCCTCTGGCTTACTATTTAGAATTTCATCAATTTTCCCTTGACTAATAATCGAAAACGACTCGCGACCGAGCCCTGAATCCATAAACAAATCTACAATATCTTTTAGGCGACACGATTGTTTGTTGATTAAATAATCACTATCCCCGTTACGAAAAATCCGTCTTGTTACCGATACTTCACTATAATCCAGAGGTAAAAACCGATCTTCGTTCTCAAAAACAAGCGAAACTTCCGCAAAATTAATCGGTTTACGCGTATCACTTCCTGCAAAAATAACATCACCCATCCGACCACCGCGAAGGCTTTTGGCAGACTGCTCACCAAGTACCCAGCGAATTGCCTCGGTAATATTACTTTTCCCACTCCCATTTGGCCCTACAATTGCCGTAGTGCCCGGCACAAAATCAATTACCATCTTGTCAGCAAATGATTTGAAACCATTCATTTCCAGTCGTTTTAATAACATGTCCGGACTCCTTTACCGCTTAATTTTGACGCAACGCTTGAATGGCATTTTGGGCCGCCTTTTGTTCCGCTTGCTTCTTCGTTTTTCCAGTACCCGCGCCGCGTTTCTCGTGATTGATTGCCACAATGGCTTCGAATGCCTTGCTGTGCGCTGGGCCTTTTTCATCTAGAATAGTATACGTGATAACGACATCACGATCTTTTTGCACAATTTCTTGTAATTGCGTTTTGTAGTCGACGGTTTGCTCAAAATAGCCCGCATCGATCTTAGGAAAGACCACGCGTTCTAGGAATCGGACTACTTTATCAAGCCCTTGATCAAGAAACAGCGCGCCAATAAATGATTCAAAGACATCAGCAAGCAGCGCCGGACGTGTTCTACCACCCGCACGCTCCTCACCGCGCCCAAGTCTGACATACCGCGAGAAATTCACCATCTCTGCAAAACTGACGAGTGACGGCTCGCAGACGATAGCTGCGCGCATTTTTGTCATTTGTCCTTCCGCCAGATCTGGAAATTTCTTAAATAGGTAATGCGATACTGTTACTTCAAGCACCGCGTCACCTAGGAATTCGAGCCGTTCGTTGTCCTCGATTTTTTCCTTGCGATGCTCGTTCACGTAAGACGAGTGTGTAAAAGCTGTTTTTAAGAGCACCAGATCTGTGAATGTGAAGCCGACGCTTTCCTGTAATTCTTCCCAAATATTCATCTGTAAAGCCTCCATTTTCGTATTTAGAAGCCACACTATAGCTTTATTTTCTAAACAACTCCTAGAATAAGAGAGTCTGCTTAGAAAATAAACTTTAATGTGGAAAAAGAGGATGTCAAGAAACAGCAACAGAATTTTTAACCGGAATACCCGTCTAAAACAGTCTGTGCTACCTAGACACCCTCGTTCATTTGATTAAAACAGGTCGGATTTATGCATTGCCCTCTATGTACTTCACTGCATCCCCAACTGTTCCGATATTTGCTGCATCATCATCAGAAATTTCTACGCCAAATTCATCTTCAAGTTCCATAACCAATTCAACAACGTCTAGTGAATCTGCACCTAGATCGTCTTTGAAGGAAGCTTCTAAAGTCACTTTAGATTCCTCGACGCCTAAACGATCGACGATAATCTTAGTTACTTTCTCTAATACTTCTGCCATTGTTTACTTCACCTCCCTCCAAGTATTATATAGGATTTCTTCGTATTCGTAAACTATTAATTAAAAAAAGCCTACAAACCAAGCAAAAATCAGGTGTCACTCCCCACATTTCCAAGCGAAACCTGTGGCTTTCTGAAAACTACATGGTCATGCCGCCGTCAACCGCAATTGTCTGTCCAGTCATATAACTCGAAACATCACTCGCTAAGAACAAGACCGCATTAGCAACATCTTCCACCGATCCGTATTTGCCAAGTGGAATTTGTGCTAGCATCGCCGTTTTTGTGGCTTCGTCCAGTTCATCCGTCATCTCCGTTGCAATAAAACCTGGAGCCACTGCATTGACGTTAATACCACGTGATGCTAGTTCTCGCGCTGTTGTTTTTGTAAGACCGATGACACCTGCTTTACTTGCTACGTAGTTTGCTTGACCAGCATTTCCGATTAAGCCGACGACAGATGTAATATTGATAATTTTACCATACCGCTGTTTCATCATGGTTCTTGAAACGGCTTTCGTACAAAGGAACACACCTTTAAGATTCGTGTCGATCACCGCGTCCCATTCGTCCACTTTCATGCGCATCAATAGGTTATCACGCGTTATTCCCGCGTTATTCACTAAAATATCGATACGTCCATATTTCTCAACGGCTTCTTTGAAAAGCGCTTGTACGTCGTCTTCTACCGCTACGTTGGCTTTCATCGCGGCTGCTTCTCCACCGGCTGCTGTAATCTCATTCACGATTGCCTCTGCTGCTTCTTGGGAACCATTAAAATTAAAAAATACTTTTGCACCTTGTTTGGCAAGTGTCATCACGATTTCACGGCCGATACCGCGTGATCCACCTGTAACAAGCGCTACTTTATCTGTTAAAATCATTATTTTGCCTCCTTCAATGCCGTCGCAACTTCTTGTACAGAGGCTACGTCACCTGCTGCTAAAATCGTCACGTCACGATTAATTTTCTTGATTAAACCGGAAAGTACTTTACCTGATCCAACCTCAACAAAGGTATCTACGCCTTGCGCTACTAGATTCGTAATGATATCTTCCCACAAAACAGGTGCATAAATCTGTTTGACAAGTTTTTCAGGGATTTCATTTTTATCTGTCGTTGCTTTTGCATCTACGTTATTGACGACTGGTACGGTGCCATCTTGGAACGTCACTTGCTCAAGTTCCGCTTGGAATTGTTCAGCTGCCGGCATCATTAATTTAGAATGGAAGGGGCCGCTAACAGCAAGTGGCATCACGCGTTTAGCCCCTGCTTCTTTTGCATTTGCACCCGCTTTTTCAACACCTGCAACCGTTCCTGAAATAACGATTTGACCTGGGCAATTAAGGTTCGCTAACTGCACATCATCACCTGATGCTGTCACAGCATCTGTAATCGCGCCTAATGCATCGCGGTCTAAGCCAAGTACGGCAGCCATTGCGCCTTGACCATTTGGTACGGCTGCTTCCATCAATTTACCGCGACGGTGTACTAAATAAATCGCGTCTTCTGCTGTTAAAAAACCACCTGCAACCAGCGCGCTATACTCACCTAGACTATGGCCTGCAACAAAATCGGCTTTCACACCATATGTTTCCAAAGCTCGTAAAATCGCCACGCTCGTTGAAACAAGCGCCGGTTGGGCGTTCTCTGATTTGGTTAGAAGCTCCATCGGGCCATCTTTGATCACATCCGTAAGGGCATAGCCTAACTTGGAATCCGCCGCTGTATAGACCGCTTGTGCTTCTTTATATTCTGCTGCAACATCTTGTCCCATCCCCATTTTTTGCGATCCTTGACCTGGGAAAACGAATGCTATTTTACTCATCTTTTGTGCCTCCTTGATTTGCTTTTTCTTGTTCAGCTTTTAAGTGGCCGCTTGCGACTTCCGTTTTTATAGTCTCTACCACTTGTTTTTGAACCATTTCACGTGCTTGACGAACGGTAGAAAAAATCGCCTGTGCGTTAGACGAACCGTGCGCTTTAATGACTGGCGCTTGAACGCCGAATAGACATGCGCCACCATATTCGCTGTAATCCATTTTCGCCTTTAGTTCCATTAAGTCTTTTTTCAAGAAGGATGCCGCGATTTTATTTTTAAGACCGTTCATCAGGCTCATTTTCATCAGGCTAAAGAAGGCTCCCGCCGTTCCTTCGATCGATTTTAAAACCATATTCCCTGTAAATCCGTCTGTTACGATAACGTCTGCCACATCCATCATCACGTCGCGAGCTTCGACATTGCCGATGAAATTATAAGAGGTCTGGTTCTTCATGAGCTCAAAGGCGCGCTTCGTCATGTCATTTCCTTTTGTTTCCTCAGTTCCGATGTTTAATAAGGCAACACGTGGATGTTCAATTTTCCGAACTTTTTCGGCGTAAACAGAGCCCATTAAACCAAACTGTAAAAGATGTTCGGGTTTGGCGTCAGAGTTTGCACCTAAATCAAGCATCACAAAGCCTTTTCCAGTTACGGTTGGCAATGTTGGTGCTAGCGCTGGGCGATCAATGCCTTTAATACGGCCAACCACGAAAAGCCCTGTAGCCATGAGGGCACCAGTATTCCCCGCAGAAATGCAGGCGTCTGCTTCGCCATCTTTTACTGCTTGTGCGGCTAACACCATCGAAGCTCTTTTTTTACGTTTGACGGCACGAACTGGCTCATCATCGCTTTCGATTTTTTCGTCCGTATGTATAATTTGAATGCGTGTTTTATCTGCCAAATATTCATTTATTTTCACTTCATCACCAAAAAGTAGGAACTCGACATCTTTATACTGTGCTGCTGCTTTCATGACGCCTAGTACAATTTCTTTGGGGGCATGGTCGCCACCCATTGCATCAATTGCAATTTTCATTTCACTTCAGTCCTTTTTACTTTTTTCCGTCGCGTGGTACATCTCGAATTTTCCTTTTAATACCACTTCATCGCCGACGTAGCTTAATACATCCACAATCGTAATCGATCTACTATCTCGTTCATTTCTTACTTTCGCTTTTGCTACAACACGCTCGCCTTCTTTCACAGAATGAATAAAGCGCACAGTGGCTTGCGTTGTTAAAGCAAGATCATTCGGAATAATAGCTGTTGCCAGGGAATTCGCTTGTGCAAAGAGATGATGTCCGCGTGCAATTTTATTTCGTTTAAAAACATGTTCTGGCCCCACTTCAAAAATGGAAATGGCTCCTTTATTTAATTCAATATCAATGATTTCACCAATAACTTCTTCGATTGGAAGGGAGCGAACGGCATCTGCGTAATTTTCAGAGGCCACATGTTTAATTCGTTCGCGAAGCTCTGGAATCGCGAGCGCAACCCGATCTAATCGAACTGTCTGTACACTGACTTGAAACTTTTCGGCCAATTGTTCGTCCGTAATGAACGGATTTTCTTCAATCGCTTGAACCAGCCGCGTTTGCCTTTCTTTTTTTGGATATTTTTTCATCCCAATTCCTCTCTCTTTTCATGCTTCTTATTTTAAAATTTTAATACCAGATACTAAGAGTAATATATAAAAAATGCTTCCAATATGCAAGCTTTAAGGCTTTCGTGATGTGTTGGAACTCAGTCTAATTTCTGTTCACTAAAGACGCCATTTGCCTCGAAAAAGCCTCGTAACGGGGCATATTCTGCTGCCTCGAAAAACTTATCATGATAAATTATTTCGACGGCATCTTGGCGGGCAATTTCTAAAACACGATAGTCATGAACCATATCGGCGACTTTAAATTCTGGAATGCCGCTTTGCTTTTTACCGAAGAAGTCACCGGGGCCGCGAAGTTCTAAATCGCGT
The DNA here is from genome assembly GCF_000525835.1 of Listeria grandensis FSL F6-0971. Taxonomy (GTDB): domain Bacteria; phylum Bacillota; class Bacilli; order Lactobacillales; family Listeriaceae; genus Listeria_A; species Listeria_A grandensis. The sequence goes on along the minus strand of NZ_AODD01000002.1, from coordinate 267,207 downwards.
TCGCTGACAACAAAGCCATCGTTGGTTTCCGTCATGATGGTCATTCGTTCTTTGCCGACTTCCGTTTTCGGATCAGCGATAAGAACACAGTAGGATTGCTCTGCGCCACGACCAACACGCCCGCGCAATTGATGGAGCTGGGCAAGCCCGAATCGATCAGCATCATAGATGACCATCATCGTCGCGTTCGGTACATTAACGCCAACTTCGACAACAGTGGTGGACACAAGGCAATCAATTTTATGATCATTAAAATCACGCATAATCTGATCTTTATCCGCCGGTAAAAGTTTCCCATGCATCAAGCCAGCAGAATGCCTCCCTTGCCACTTGCCATTCAAAATATTATACACATCAATCGCATTTTGAACGTCTAGCTTTTCCGATTCTTCGATAAGTGGACAAATGACGTAAGCTTGCCGCCCTTTGGTGATTTCTTGTTCGATAAAACCGATGACGCGCTCAAGCATTTGATGTTTCACCCAATAGGTCTCAATTTGCTTCCGACCTGCTGGCAATTCGTCGATGACGGAAACGTCCATTTCGCCAAAAGCCGTGATGGCAAGCGTCCGTGGTATTGGTGTCGCTGTCATGAAGAGCACGTCAGGAAACGCACCTTTTTCGCGCAATACTCGTCGTTGTTCGACACCGAATCGATGTTGCTCATCCGTGATAACGAGTCCTAATTTTTGAAAGATGACTTCTTCTTGAATGAGTGCATGCGTCCCAACGAGTACATCGATCTGTCCAGCCTCAAGTAGCGCCAACATTTCACGACGACGCTTGCCTTTGACGCTACTCGTGAGGAGTCCGACGGTGACATCAAAGGGTTGCAACAAGTCGACCAATGAATTGGCATGCTGTTCGGCTAATATCTCTGTCGGTACCATCAAAGCTCCTTGGAAACCACTTTTTGCCGCGGCATATAGGGCAATGGAAGCCACGACCGTTTTCCCAGATCCAACATCGCCCTGTAGTAAACGGTTCATATGGAAATGTGATTTCATGTCTCCGCATATCTCATTCACGACACGCTTTTGCGCATCCGTTAGTGGAAATGGCAAGCGCTCAATATAATGACGCAATGCCTTCACGTCGTAGTCAATCGAGACGCCGCCCGACCGTTCTCGTTCAATTTTGCGGAATAGCTGCATCTTTAATTGGAACAGCAGGAATTCTTCGTACACCATCCGTCGCCGCGCTTGTTTCAATTCTTCCGGCCCTTTCGGAAAATGCAAGAATTGGACGGCTTCTGACCGCGAAATAAGCTGATATTTTTGTAGCCATTTTTCAGGTAAGATTTCGACAACCTCTTGTCCATATGCCTCAAATGCAGCCATCGTGAACTTTAGTAATGTCTTGTTGCGAATCGTGCCCTTCAATCGGTACACGCCTTCTAGTGCTTCCTCGGATGTTTGGTGTCCTTTTTTATATTTACTTGCCGTTATTTGCGCACGTCCTTTGTCCCATTTACCAGAAATCGTGACCTCGTCCCCAATCGTTAGCTTTCCTTTTATGTACGGCTGATTGAAAAAATCGATTTTAACGACTTGATGGCCTGAGGAAACGCGAAAAGACAGCTTCGATTTTTTCCGTCCATAGTAGGCGAGAGTAGGTTCGGTCAAGACTTCTCCTTGCACCGTCACCCGCTCTTCATGCGCCACCTCGGACAAATCCCGCAACCGATAATCTTCATACCGATACGGAAAATTGAAAAGTAAATCTGCTACTGTCTCAATATCTAATTCTTTTAACGTTTTTGCTGTCTCAGCGCCGACACCTTTCACGTCTGTCACTGGAATATCATTCAGATTCTTCACGTTCCTCTTGCGGCGACAAACCAAAGATCTTTCTTTGTACTGCCCTACCAGTAGGTGTTGCCGCTAGACCTCCTTCACCAGTTTCACGCAATGAACTCGGCATTTGTAACCCCACTCGGTACATTGCCTCAATCACTTCATCACATGGAATTCTACTCTTAATGCCTGCTAATGCCATGTCCGCTGAAATCATCGCCTGCGAAGCTCCTAGCGCGTTACGTTTCACGCACGGTACTTCCACAAGTCCTGCTACAGGATCACACACGAGTCCAAGCATATTTTTCATCGTCATCGCCATTGCTTCCGCGGATTGTTCCGGTGTCCCGCCGGCCGCCTCCACGATAGCTGCTGAGGCCATCGCGCTTGCTGAGCCGATTTCCGCTTGGCAACCACCCGCCGCGCCAGAAATAAAGGCTTTATTGGCCACAACGAAACCGAAAGCTCCAGCTGTAAATAGGAAGCGTAACATATCATCACGTGTCATGCTAAGGCGATCTTTCACTGCATACAGCACACCAGGAACGACACCAGCACTACCCGCAGTTGGCGTTGCGCAAATAACTCCCATCGCCGCGTTGACCTCGTTCGTCGCAATCGCTTTAGCAACAGCATCCAAAATTGTTTCACCAAATAGCATATTTCCTTTTGCAATGTATTCGCGCATCAGAACCGCATCACCACCCGTTAATCCAGTCGTTGATTCCACGCCTTCTTCCCCGCGAGCAATCGCCTCTTCCATCACCGTCAAATTCCGGTCCATCACTTCTAAAATCGTTTCGCGCGTGTTATTCGTAACATTCATTTCACGCTCAATCATGATCTCAGAAATTCGTTTATTTTCGCGATTTGCGATATCCACCAGCTCTGCAACTGTATGAAACATAGTATAACCTCCTATTTGTTGTGGCTCTTACGAAGCGTACTCTGCTAAGTTAGAGCCTCAATATGCATGGGAACGTAGTGCGCATGTAATCCATGTACTACATCGTGTCCCGCGCCTTCGGATCCAGCTTCAGAAGCCAACCCCTCGAAACTTTCTCGCCCTCCACAAAAACCAAGATCGGATTTTCATTGCGGCCGCTCCAAGTTTTTTCGGGGCTAAACGGGCTTCCTAAGCTTTGTTGTGGCTCTTACGAAGCGTACTTTGCTGAGTTAGAGCCTCAATATGCATGGGAACGTAGTGCGCATGTAATCCATGTACTGCATCGTGCCCTGCGCCTTTGGATCCAGCTTCAACGGCCAACTCCTCGAAAACTTCACGCCCTCCATAAAAAGCAAGAACGGCTTTTTACTGCGGCCGCTCCAGTTTTTTTCGGAGCTGAACGGGCCGTTTCAGCTTTTCGTTTTTCATAATACAAAACTGGCCACTTGGTAAATATCCGGCAACTGCTTAATTTCGTCTAGCACAACTTGTTCGACAAGCTGATCGACCTCGAGCACCATCAAAGCTTCGTCACCTTTTACTTTTCGAGATACTTTCATTTGTCCGATATTAATTTCGTTCTTTGCAAAAATTCCTGACACAGCTGCAATCGCACCAAACTGATCTTTATGTAATACTAAAACAGCAGGCGACATGCCGGTAAACTCTAGTTCAAACTCATTCAGACGTACAATTTCCACCTTGCCGCCACCGATAGAAGCGCCGACTAGAGTTGTTTGTTGCATCCCATTTTTGAGCACTAATTTTACAGTATTGGGGTGAGCCGCTTCCTCAAGCTCCTCGATAAAATTAATATGCATGCCCCACTCATTGGCGAGCTTGATCGCGTCTGGCATCCGTTCATCGTCTGTTTCAAAGCCGAGCAAGCCGCCGATTAAAGCGACGTCCGTCCCATGCCCCTTATACGTCTTCGCAAAAGAACCATATAAATGAATATCCACCTGCATCGGCATTTCATTAAACACACTTCGCGCAACAGCACCAATCCGACAAGCCCCGGCCGTATGCGAACTCGAAGGCCCAACCATCACCGGTCCAATAATATCAAACACACTATTAAATTTCATCTCACTTCACCCCTTCATGTTTTTCATAAAACAAGGTACCACCTACGAACAAAGCCGAAGACCGCCAAACCTCAGCGGCGCGGCAAATGTTCATATCCTAGGCAAAGCCGAGCACCGAAGCGGAGCGTACGACTGTACGTGAGCATCGGAGCACAGGCTTTAACGACGGAGATGGACGTTTGCCGCGCCGCTGAATGACTACTCGACGGAGAAGATGTATGGATATACCGGCTGCCCACCCGAATGAATCTCAAACTCCATTTCTGGAAAATCGTTTGACACTTGCTCGGCAATGTTCTCAGCATCTGTTTCCTTCACGTCTTCCCCGTATAGCAACGTCACAATTTCGCTATATTCATCCACCATTTCCTTCAGTGTCGCAATCGTCGCCGTAGCTAAACTTGGATGGCTCACTTTGATATCGCCTTCTACCATCCCGATGTACTCATCTTTCTTGATTGTCACACCATCAACGGTTGTATCGCGAACTGCTGTTGTCACTTGACCACTCGCGATATCTTGAATCGCCGCAGTCATTTCATTCGCATTATGTTCAAAACTAGCCTCCGCTTGGAAAACAAGTAATGCTGCCAAACCTTGAGGAATCGTCTTCGTCGGAATAATTTTGACCTTATCTTCTCCTAAAATAAGTGCGGCTTGATCGGCGGCCATTTGAATGTTTTTATTATTTGGCAAAACAAAGACTTGCTCGGCGTTCGCTGATTCGATTGCTTTCACAATATCTTCCGTACTTGGGTTCATCGTTTGGCCGCCAGAAAGTACGACGGTTGCGCCAACACTTTCAAATAAACGTTTAATCCCTTCACCAACAGAAACCGTTACAATGCCGTATGCTGCTTTTTCGGAAGCTTCCGGAGCTTTGTCCTTCAATACTTCCCGATGTTGTTCACGCATATTCTCGACTTTCATTTTGATGAGGCTTCCGTACTGTTGGCCGTAATTAAATACGTCTCCAGGATGTTCTGTATGGACGTGAACTTTGGCAACTTCCTCATCCGCCACGACAAGCAAGGAATCACCCATTTCGGCAAGGTCATCGCGAAACTTCTCTTCATTAAATTTCTTTTGACCTGGTTTGTTTTCGTTGATTTGTACCATTATTTCTGTGCAATAACCAAATACGATTTCCTCGGTCGACATGACATCTTGCACATGGCGGTGGTGCTCTGCGTTAATGAGTTCGCCCATGGAAGCCGTGTAATTCGTGATCCCATCTTCATTACCAGTAAGCGCTGCATAAAATCCTTCGTAAATGATAATAAGTCCTTGTCCGCCACTGTCCACGACGCCAACTTCTTTCAAAACTGGTAACATTTCTTGGGTTTTTGCAAGCACAATTTTACCTTTTTCAAGGATTTGTTGCATCACAAATTCGATATCATCGGATTCGTTTGCAGCTGCCACACCTGCTTTTGCGGCTTCACGGGCAACGGTAAGAATCGTCCCCTCCACCGGTTTCATCACGGCTTTGTAAGCTGTTTCCACGCCAGCTGTGAATGCTGCGGCTAGCTCTTTTGTATTTAATTCTGTTTTCCCCTCGATTGCTTTGGAAAAACCACGGAAAAGTTGGGATAAAATAACCCCAGAATTACCGCGCGCTCCCATGAGTAAACCTTTAGCAAGACTTGTTCCTACCGCACCCACTGTGCTCAAGCTATTGCGACCTACTTCTTGCGCGCCGCTAGTCATGGATAAATTCATATTGGTTCCTGTATCGCCGTCCGGTACGGGGAAGACGTTTAACGAATCGACAAAATCCGCATTTTTTGCTAAGTTCTCTGCTCCAGCTGCGATCATTGCCGCTAGCTTTTCTCCATTCAATTGATACATACTCACGATTACGTATCCTCCCTTATGCTTCGTTCGTCACACGGACACCCTGGACATAGATATTCACAGAATCTACTGTGATGCCCAACGTTTTTTCTAACGTATATTTCACGCGCTCCTGTACGTTGTGAGCGACCTCAGAAATTTTAGTACCAAAACCGACGATAATATACATATCAATGTTTAAACCGTCATCTTCTTGACGAACAATAACACCTTTCGTGTAGTTCTCACGGCGCAATATATCCGTCAGGCCATCGCGTATTTGATGCTGACTGGCCATCCCTACAATGCCGAAATTCTCCTCTGCTGCCCCACCAGCAAGCGTTGCAATCACTTCTGTAGTGATATCAATTTTGCCGAGCTTTGTTTCCATTTCAATTGTCATCTTTATGTTCCTCCTTAGGTTAAGTAAGGTTTTCAGAAGAAGCCGACGCTTCATGCCAGCTCCCTAAGTATCTTTCATAAAAATTATTCTAACATCGCTGTTCTTCTCTATTCTACTATATTAAAGGAGGGTTGGGAAGGAGTTTGTTGCTAAGGCTTTTAGGAAGGGTAATTTAGTTCCTCAGAGTGATAGTATGCTATTCTTTAGTAGCTCTTAGGGGCAAAACCTAGAATAAATGCCTAATTCCTAGACTTAGAGTGGGAGTGTACATTGATTGTCAATGCGGATTCTAGGGCAACTCCTTGAAATTTTCGTGGCCTCTGCAAAAATCAAAAGAGGATTTTCACTGCGCCCCCTATGTTGCGGCTCTTATGAGGCATTACTTGGCGATTTAGAGCCTCAATACGAGTGCGAAAAGAGTGAGTATTCGTTCCTTTTCTGTCGAGGCTAACGGGCTGTTTCAGCTTTTCAGTCTGTCAAGTAAAAAATCTTTGCAGGTTTTTCGCTTAAGAGGTTGCAATTGAGTGTCGTTTATGATAAATTATTGTAGTATATGAAAAACAAAAAGCTATTTTTATGCGATAGATGGGTAATTAACAGCTTTTTTGAAGTAGCTCTGTAAGGAGGGAAATAACGATGGCAAAAGTATGCGTAATCACAGGTCGCAAAACTCGTTCTGGTAACAAACGTTCCCACGCGATGAACGCAAGCAAACGTACTTGGAAAGCAAACTTACAAAAAGTTCGTATCTTAGTAAACGGCAAACCTAAAAAAGTTTGGGTTTCAGCTCGTGCGCTTAAATCCGGTAAAGTTGAACGTGTTTAATAAGAAAATGGATGCAGGTCTTCGGATACTGCATTTTTCTTTGCCTAAATAAGTCATGCAAACAATCGGTTCCATGTAAACTATAGAAAAACAGGATTTCCACCATAACTAGTGACGGAAATCCTGTTTTTCTATGTTTGAAAGAGGCTCTTGTTACTCAATATTAGTAGCTTATTTGATCACCGTTGTCTCTGAACCAACTAATTTTTCCTAAGTTAGAATTTGATCGGTTGTTACATTTAGCGAAACAACCTGTGATACCCACCGCCAGCTTAAAGCGTAGGATCTACTTCCATCATGTGTGATTGCAAAATGTCTTCCTTCCTAGCCGCTTAATTCATATGTATAATCTTCCATAAAACCGATATTCTTATTGTGAACCATCACCTTCATCAAGCCATATTCACGACCGCCATGCGCGGATTGATTCAAATTCATAAAGTCCATATCAATCATTAATTCCCTAGATAAAAAAATCGGAATCTAGCACAATGCACGTTGCTAGATTCCATTTCCTATATCCGCATAAAATTAGCTCCGCGCTCGAAAATTCGAATGTCGTCGCCAGTTCCTTTGCCGATCTTATTGTAAATTTCTTTTTCGGTTAAGTCCGTTCCATCTGTGTTCCACGGAGTTAGCGCCATTAGCTTCCAAGTGTTGTCTACTTTTTGCAAGGTTAACTCTAATTTCTCAGGCTTTTCTTTATCAATAAATGTGAATAAATAATAAATCTTATCTTTTTGGTAGTATGCACCATATAAATAATCTTTACTTTTAACTATTTCTTGATACGTACTTGTATACGTCGGCAAGTCTAGCGGTTGATTCCCAACTGTATTTTTTTGCATACTGGTTGCATCTTTATCAAAAACAGCTTGAATCATCTGTGTTGCCAGTTCGTCTGCCGTTTTGTCAGGGCTAGCATTTTTGTTGTCATTTAAGCCATTTGGAGCTGTGGAACAGGCTGAGAGTGCGAGAATCAAGCATACGGATAGCAAGATTTGAAAACTTTTTTTCATCAGCGCTCGCCTTTTTCTAGTTTGTCTACATTTGACACAATGACGCCACCGATAAGAATTGCAATTCCTGGGAAGGGATTGACAAATATGGCGCATGCGATTCCGGTGATCGTCAGCGTCAGGCCGGCTTTATAGTAACTTTTCTTGATTAGGAAAACCAGTCCGACAACCGCAATAATCATGAAGAAGATACCGATGTAGGTCATGCTCATCATAGCGTTATAGAGCGGATTGGAGCTACTTTTCCCGAGATTAATAAAGGTAGAAATTTGTACGAGAACGCTTAAAATCAGTCCGATAATCGTAACAATCAGGGCTATTTTTGATCTTTTTGCGATTAAAGCTGTATTATCTTTCATTGCAATACTCCCTCTAGTCATTACTTTGGATAAATAAAACTAAACCTGTTTGGAATGAAAATGTGCCTTGCTCACCAAGAAATTCGTTGCTGGAAAGCGCGGCTCCAAATGGGTAATTGGCTTCGGTTAATGGATATTTGAATCCCTTTAATGTAAGTTTCGTCACGTCTGCCATCGTTATGAAGGCCGCATATTTTTTGTCTGGAATTCGGGAAACCTGGTGTTCACCTGGTGTGTACATTTTGATATAGTTATAGCGATCAAGCAACTCGATTTTAGAAATAACGTCCAGAAATCGCGGTTGCATGAGCATCATAATGTTGGCAAGCAAATGATCTAGACGACCACCCGTCGCACCAAAAATTCGAATGAGATCTGGTTGCTCCGTGAGCGCCCATTGAAGGCCTATTTCGGTGTCCGTTTCATCTTTTTCAGCTGGGAACTCGGTCACCTCCGTCATTGTTTTTAAATGCGCCAATTCTGCTTTGGAAAGGGAATCGAAGTCGCCCATCGCGATGATTGGGATGATTCCGCGCTCAGTAAGACGCACGGCTCCACGATCGACACCAATCCATGGAATGGTTTTGTCGTATTTAGATATATCAGGGAGTTCCGACTCTGGACCTCCGACCATGATATGTAAGGTTTTCACTGGTTTAACCCCTCCCCTATGGATTTAGATTTGTTGAGACTCTTACGAAGCGTACTCTGCTGAGTTAGAGTCTCAATATGCATAGGAACCGTAGGTGAGTATGTAATCCACCAGCGGCTCTTACGACACCCATCCTCGAATTATTTGCGAAACAAGCTAAGAAGCAGAGAATACAGAGAGTCTCAATATGCATAGGAACCGTAGGTGAGTATGTAATCCACCAGTGGCTCTTACGACGCCCATCCTCGAATTATTTGCAAAACAAGTTAAGAAGCAGAGAATCCAGAGAGTCTCATTATGCATGAAAACGAAAGAGGGCATGTAATCCATGTACTGCGTCATGACCTGCGCCTTTCGGATCCAGCTTCGGAAGCCAGCCCCTCGAAACTTTCACGCCCTCCATAAAAACCAGGACCGGGTTTTCATTGCGGCCGCTCCAAGTTTTTTCGGGGCTAACGGGCTTCCTCAGCTTTTCGTTATTCCCCTACTATCTCTCTCAACTTGTCTACTGCTTTTTCCCGATCCTTACTTCCATAGATATAAGAACCTGCAACAAAAACATCAACGCCTGCTGCTACGCAAAGTGGTGCGGTTTTGTCATCTACGCCGCCGTCTACTTCGATCTCAATCTGTAAACCTTTTTCTGCTATCATTTTTTTGGCTGCTGTAATTTTTGGTAATACTTCTTTAATAAAGCTTTGCCCACCAAATCCTGGATTTACTGTCATAAATAGAATTAAGTCGACTTCTTCTAATACGTGCTGAATGGTTTCAATCGGCGTCGCTGGATTTAAAACGACGCCTGCTTTTACGTCAAAAGAACGGATTAACTGTAGTGTGCGATGCAAATGCGGACACGCTTCCACGTGGACGGAAATATAATCAGCGCCTGCTTTTGCGAATTCTGGGATGTACTTGTCTGGGTTTTCAATCATCAAATGCACGTCTAATGGAAGCTTCGTAACTGGTCGGATCGCTTTGACTACGCTCGGACCAAATGTAATATTAGGTACGAAATGGCCGTCCATCACATCAACGTGAATGTAGTCCGCGCCATATCCTTCGACTTCTTTAATATCTGCTGCTAAATTAGCAAAATCTGCGCTAAGTATGGATGGAGCTATTTTTCCCATTATTAATACCTCTCTTTTTTTGTTTTTTTACTTCGGTCAAAATTTGAATGTAATGTTTGTATCGGAATGCTGCAATCTCACCAGTTTCTACGGCCGTTTTGACTGCGCATTTTGGTTCATTTTCGTGAATACAGCCGCGGAACTTACATTCGCCACGACGTCGATCAATTTCTGGAAAACAAAATTGAAGGTTTTCGATCGTTAACTCGTCCATCTCGATAGAACTAAAGCCTGGCGTATCTGCAATGAAGCCTTCGCCGATTGTCATCAGTTCAACGTGACGTGTTGTATGCTTCCCGCGTCCTAAAACAAAGGAAATAACGCCCGTTTCGATATCTAAATTGGGATTCAACGCGTTCAAAAGGGTTGATTTACCGACACCGGATTGTCCTGCGATCACTGCAATTTTGCCAGCGATGACTTCAAAGACCGCTTGTTTATCGATGTCTGTGTTCGTTAGTAAGACTTGATACCCTGCCTCTTCATAAATCGCTTTATATTCTGCGATCTCTGCTCTGCGCGTGTCGTCTGCTACATCCATTTTGCTGATACAAATCACTGGTTCCACATCTTCAAGCTCAATGGCAACAAGGAAGCGATCGGCTAGATTAGCAGAAAAGTCAGGTTCTACTGCGGAAAAAACGAGTAGCGCAAGGTCAACGTTGGCAATCGGCGGCCGTACTAGAGCGTTCTTACGAGGAAGCAACTCAAGTACGTAGCCTTCTTTTAAGTTATCCGCTTGAAAAACGACATGATCGCCGACAAGCGGTGTAAGTCCGCGCTTTCTAAAATTGCCACGTGCACGGCATTGATATGTTTTTCCATCGCAATAGACGTAGTAAAAACCGCTCAGCGCCTTCATAATTTGTCCTTCCAGAAAAGTCACCTTCATTTCTTATGGGTTTGGATAATCGATTGTTTCTTCTAAAATAACGGTATTGTCACGAACGACTTTATAGCCGCCTTGTGTCCCTTCTTCGATTTCGAAAGTAAGTGTTTCAGATGTATCCTTTGTTATATCCATTTCTTTATATGCACTGGTCATGCTGTGCGTCTTATCTTGGATATAAATTTGAATGTGTTGCGGTTTCGGCGGAGTTGCAGCCGGATCTTCTGGCTCATACGGGATATTGATCGTACGTTTCACCGTCTTCACATCTTTTTCCTTCGTGCCTTTACTCATAACAACGGTTACTTTATCGCCTTTATTAATGGACGCGCCGGCTTGTGGTTTTTGCGAGATCACTTGGCCTGCACCAACCGTGTCGGAGTATTCTTCTTTTTCGACAGTAATCGTGATGTCGTTAGAACTAGCGTAGTCATCAAGCCCGACTTGGTTGAATCCTGATAAATCTTTTAGTGTCATTGGTTGCGGACCTTTACTGACAACGAATGAAATCTCGGTATCTACTGCCACAACTTCGCTACCTGAGGTCGGATCTTGCGAGATAATCACGCCAGAATCAACAGAATCGCTATATTCTTCTGTGTAGCTCACTTTTTTATACCCTTGTTGATTTAAAACTTGTTTCACAGTATCGTAAGTCTTACCGGTATAGTCTTCCACCGTGATTTTCTTCGCACCGATGCTGACATATAGATTCACCGTTGAGCCTTTTTCTTCTGCTGTTCCTATTTCAGGATCGGTATCTATAATCTTGCCCTCATCGATCTTATCACTATTCTTTTCAAACGTCTCCCCAACTACAAAACCTGCATCTTGGAGTTTTTGCACCGCGGTTTCTTTCGTGTCGTTCGCTACGTTTGGGATTTTGATCGTGGCTGGTGGCCGACCAATGAGCCACAGAGCTATGATAACAATCGCGAAAAAGAGAATGATTCCTGAAATAATCCACCACATTTTCTTTTTATTGCTCTTCTTTTTCGGTGGGGGCTCGGCTACTTCTGGATTTTCTTCCGCCGCAACGACCGTATTATCCAAATTCTGCATCGCATTTTTCGTCGCGATAATAGGAATTGTTTTTGTCTCACCATCATCCATCGGAAAAACGTATTTTGCTTCATTACGCCTTTCTGGGCTGAGCGCAGTTTTCAAATCTTCTTCCATCGCTTCGGCTGTTTGATAACGCAAAAACGGATCTTTCGCGGTTGCCCGGATAACGATATTTTCTAAACTTTGCGGAATCTCTTGGTTCTGCTCACGAATCGAGGGGATGCTTGCCTGTAAATGCTTGATTGCAATCGAAACTGCCGATTCCCCATCATGCGGAACCTTGCCGACCAACAACTCATAGAGTACGATACCCAATGAATAAATGTCGGATTTTTGGGTTGCCATGCCACCTCGGGCTTGTTCTGGTGATAAATAATGCACAGAACCAAGCAATGAATTCGTTTGTGTAATCGATGTTTCGGAAAGTGCCATCGCGATACCGAAATCAGTAATTTTCACCACGCCGTCATGGTCGATCAAAATATTTTGCGGCTTGAGGTCACGATGAACGATATGTGCACTGTGGGCTACTGCCACTGCTGAGACGATTTGAAGCATAATATCCACAGCTTTTTCGAATGGAATTGGATGGTGTTCGTTGATGTATTGCTTTAAATCCATTCCTTCTACGTATTCCATGACGATGTAGTGGAGATCGTTCTCCTCACCAACGTCATAAATGCTAACAATGTTTGGGTGCACCAAGCTTGTTGCCGATTGTGCCTCACGCTGAAAACGACGAATCAAATTACTCTCGTCCGCTAAATCAATGCGCAGCACTTTCACAGCAACGTTGCGATCAAGAATCATGTCGTGTGCAAGAAAAACATTGGCCATTCCGCCGCCACCGATTGCGCTGACAACTTTGTAACGGTCATTAATTCGCTTGCCGATCATCATGATACATCCCTACCTTTCTCCCCTAGATTCCGTTCCAAAAGCAACACCGTGATGTTATCTTCTCCACCGTTCGCGTTTGCTTTCGTTATAAATATATCTGCTTTTTCAGCCAGTGTGCGTTTACTCGTCAAAATGGCTTCGATTTCTTGTTCTGTCAGCATATTGGATAGACCATCCGAGCAAAGTAGCAATTGATCCTTCGACTGAAACGGCAAAATGAAGACATCCGTTTCCACATTTCCTTCAATGCCCAGCGCTCGCAATAAAATATTTTTACGCGGATGATTTTCGGCATCTTTTTTTGAAATTTTCGCCTTTTCGCAAAAGTTCGTTGACAAGGGAATGATCCTCGGTGAGTTGCTCAAGCATCCCATTTTTCATGAGATACCCGCGACTATCACCGACGTTTGCGACAATAATTTGGCTATTAGAGAAAATAGCGGCAACAAGCGTCGTTCCCATACCTTGGAGCGTTGGATCTTCTTTGGCATACGCTACGATTTTCTGATTGACGTCTTGAATTGCTTCTCGAAACCACAGATCGATCTCCACAGCGGACTTCATATCAGCAACATTTTGCCACATCTCACTGAGCAAACGAACAGCCATTTCACTAGCAACGTCGCCAGCACGGTGACCTCCCATACCATCTGCAACGATGACAAGTGGGTTGCCGAGCTGATTTTCAAAAATACCACCGTTATCTTCATTATGATTTCTGATTCTACCTCTATCTGTTCTGAATTCTGCATGCATATTGCACTACACCTCACTAAATTGAGTCTGGTTTCTTGTTCCAAGCATTCGTACGTGGCTTATTTGTTCGTTACTTTGCGGAATGCAGCGATGAAAAAGCCGTCACTACCAATATCCGTTGGTACGAGTTCTAAATAATTATCTTGCACGTAAGGAAGCATTTTTTCGGGTACTTGCACTTGTTCTAATTGGAATTCTGGATAGCTTTTTAGGAAGTTTTCGACGACCCCACGGTTTTCCGCTTGGTCAATCGTACAAGTACTGTATATTAATATACCATTTTCTTTGAGCAATGCGCCAACCTCAGCTAAAATCGCCTGTTGAATACGCGCTAGATTCGCTATGTCAGCCTCCGTTTTACTGTACTTGATATCGGGTTTACGGCGCAACACGCCAAATCCTGAACAAGGGGCATCTACTAAAACACGATCAAAGCTTTCCGGAGCAAAAAGTTCACTCGCTTTTCTTGCGTCGGTTACTTCTGTCGTAATATTGGTTAAATCGAGACGTTTCGCAGCTTTATCCACGAGTTTCGTCTTGTGCGGATGAATATCAAGCGCCACAATTTCGCCGGTGTTGTGCATTTTTTCAGCAATATGGGTTGTTTTCCCACCCGGCGCAGAGCAGGCATCTAGCACGCGCAACCCGTCCTCTAACTGCAAAGCGTGGGCGACTAACATGGAGCTCTCATCTTGAATCGTGCAACGCCCGTTATGATAAGCTTGCGTATCAGCGATCGATCCGCGTTCCATCATCAATGCCTCTGGAATATAGGCGTTCTGCTCTGTTTCGATACCTTGCGCCGACAGTTCTGCCTGTAGTTCAGCAACCGTTACCTTATTTTCATTGACGCGAATGCTTTGCGATGGCGCTTCTAAGAAAGAGAGACCGATTTCGCGTGTCTTTTCAGAGCCGAATTGAGCGACCCAGCGTTTGACTAACCATGTCGGTAAACTGGCTTCGACTGCAATTTGCGTCGTTTCATCGCGGATATCCTCGATTTTCGGAACACCTTTACGGATCACATTTCGCAACACGCCATTGACAAATTTCGTGACACCATCATGCCCGCGTTCCCTCGCAATTTCACCGGCTTCATGTAAAATCGCGTGTTCCGGCACCTTATCCAAAAATTCTAACTGGTAAACCGAGAGGCGCAGCAAGTTCAACACCCAATTTTCGGGCGTTTGGCGTAAAAATGGTTCTAAGTAAAAATCTAATGTAATCCGTCGCTGCGTCGTACCGTATACAAGTTCTGTTAGAAGCGCGCGGTCCATTGGGTTTAAGTCGCTATTTTTTAGTGCATCATTGATTAGTAAATGACTAAATGACTGGTTATTTTCGATTTTCTCAATTAAGTCTAACGCGATTTCGCGGACTGTTTCTGGTTTTCTCATATTTCACCGAACCTTGTTTCTGAATTTAGATGTTGCCCAGCTCCCGCCATATAATCAGCAACAGCCATTTTTTGCTTGCCTGCAGGTTGGACGATTTCTGGTATAATTGCCGTCTTATCCCCCGTCGCAATGGCAAAATCATGTTTTGTAGTCCGCACAACGCGTCCTGCTTCCGTCGCCTCATTCGTTTCCTCGATCCGAGCCTGCCAAATTTTAAAAGGGTTTCCCGCAAGCGTCGTATAAGCGACTGGCCATGGTGAGAGTCCGCGGATCTGGTTAAAAATTGCACGCCCATCGCGCGTCCAGTCGATCTTTTCTTGTTCCCGTTTAATATTGGGTGCAAAGGTAACTTGCGTCACGTCTTGTGGCTCCGGCGTTATTTTCCCAGCCAATAAGTCAGGCAGTGTATCCATCAACAGCGATGCACCAACCTCGCTCAGCTTCTCAAACATCGTTCCGACATTATCCTCATCCGTAATCGGAATACTGCGTCTGGCCAACATATCGCCTGCATCCAGTTTTTCCACCATGTACATAATCGTCACACCCGTTTCCTTTTTGCCATCCAAAATTGCGTAATGCACCGGTGCACCACCACGATACGCGGGCAAAAGCGACGCATGCACATTAATACAGCCATGTTTCGGCGCATCCAAGAGTTCGTTCGGCAAAATTTGACCATACGCTGCCGTCACAATCAAATCCGCGTCTAATCCGATCAATTCCGCGAGCTCCGTCGAACTGCGCAACTTCTCTGGCTGATAGACCGGAATTCCAAGCGTGACTGCCGCTTCTTTCACAGGAGGCGGCGTCAACACTCGCTTGCGTCCCACCGCACGATCCGGTTGCGTCACAACCGCAATCACCTCATAAGCTTGTGCTACTTCTTTTAAAACAGGCACCGAAAAGGCCGGCGTTCCCATAAAAATTATTTTCGTCATTCTCATTTCTCCTTTACATCATCACAAACGGCTGTACATCCATCGTGATCGTCAATCCTTTGACTTGTTCTTTTTGATAATGTAGCAAAATGTTTTTCAGTTCGGCCTTTAGTTCAGGCTCCACCTTATATTTAATAATACATTGATAGCGATATTTATTTTTAATCCGCGCAATCGAACTCGGAACCGGCCCTAGAATAATCGCATCTGGCCCTAACTTCCCTTGCAAAAATTGCGTGATTTCCTGAATTGTCCGCACGGCTTTCATCTCATTCTCATCGCTGACATTGATGAGCGTCAAATAATAAAACGGCGGATACGATCCCATTTTGCGAACCCGCATTTCGTGGTTGTAAAAACCGATATAATCATGCGTTTTGGCATATTGAATGCTGTAATGTTCCGGATTATACGTCTGCACGATAACCTCCCCTGTCAACTCATGCCGTCCCGCCCGACCGCTCACTTGCGTCAACAATTGGAACGTTTTCTCAGACGCCCTAAAATCGGGCAAATGTAGCATCGTATCCGCATTGAGCACACCAACAAGCGTAATATCCGGAAAATCGAGCCCTTTCGCAATCATCTGCGTTCCAAGCAAAACATCGGCTTCCTTATCACGAAACTGGTTTAGCAATTTCTCATGCGAGCCCTTTTTCGTCGTCGTATCCACATCCATCCGAATCACGCGCGCCTCCGGAATCAGTTTCGCCAAACTTTCCTGCACCTTCTGCGTCCCCGTCCCAAAATAGCGAATCTGCTCACTTTCACAACTCGGACAATGATGCGGCACCCCTTCCTGAAAACCACAATAATGGCATTTCATCTGATTGTGCGCCTGATGAAAGGTGAGCGAAATACTACAATTCGGGCATTCCACGACGTAGCCACAATCGCGACACATCACAAACGACGAATACCCGCGCCGGTTGAGTAGCAGCACTACCTGCTCCTTTTTCGCCAGCCGATCCTTGATTTTTTCCAACAGCACCTGCGAAAATTCCGTCCGGTTCTCGTTGCGCAATTCCTCGCTCATATCGACAACTTCGACCTCAGGAAGCGCCGTATCATTCACACGCATCGGCAATTCGAGTAGCGTATAGCGATTTTTCCCAGCGCGCGCAAATGATTCCAAAGATGGCGTCGCACTCCCAAGCACAACCGGACAACCATACCGTTTCGCCCGCTCAATCGCCACGTCCCGCGCATGGTACCGCGGATTATCCTCCTGCTTATAACTCGTTTCATGTTCCTCATCAATAATAATAATTCCAAGCTTCAAAAACGGTGCAAAAACAGCAGAACGCGCACCAACCACGACTTTTGCCTTCCCTTGCTCGATTCTGCGCCACTCATCGTATTTTTCACCAGCCGAAAGCGCACTGTGAAGTACTGCCACTTGGCCTCCAAAACGGCTCTTAAATCGCTCCACCATTTGCGGCGTGAGCGCGATTTCCGGAACGAGTACAATAGCCTCTTTCCCCTCCGCAAGCACCGCCTCAATCGACTGCAAATAAATCTCGGTTTTCCCGCTTCCTGTCACACCATGCAGTAAGAACGTTTCCTGTTTTCCTACTTTCGCCGACGCCACTATCGCATCTCGCGCCGCTTGTTGATCTGGCAACAACGGTAACGGTATACTTGCCTTGAAATCGTGATTTTCATAAGGATCTCGCGACACATGCTTATCTTCTATAGCAATGAACCCCAATGCCGCAACCTTTTGAACCGTCGCATCCGTCGTCTGTAAACGCGTCCGTAAATCCTTCATCGTTATATATTCGCCATCAAACACCTGGAAAAACTGCAAAACCTTGATTTGCGCTTTTGCCCCTTTCGGCATTCCCGCAATCGCATCCTCCAATTGTTGCACACCGACAAGCGATCTGGCCACACGAACCGTCTTCTTCGTAATCTTCGTCTTCACTTGATAAACAAGCTCCACGAGACCGTTCTTCATCCACTTTTGCAATGTAGGCAAGGCTCCAAGCTGTTCCGCTTTTTTCCAATCCATCGTTTCATAACCTTCAAAAAGCCTCTCCGCCTCGTCATTTTCCATATCGAGCAAAACGAAATACTTCTCATATTTCGCACGCAAAGCCGCTGGGAGCATCGCCTGATACGCTGTAATCCGGTAAGCGAGCGTCTCTGTCGCAATCCAATCACCAAGTTCCAACAACTCCGCATTCAAAACCGGCGCCAAATCCATCATTTCCCGAATCTCTTTTAGCTTAGCGAAATCACTCGTTTCCGATATCCCTACAACAAAACCTTGCAACGCCCGATTTCCAAACGGTACCGAAACCCGCATACCAGGGCAAACAACGTCACGCCAAGCTTCAGGGATCAAATAATCAAAAGGGCGATCGACTTGCATCGCTGGTACATCCACAATCACTTGGGCAACTCTACTCATGTTACTTTTCCTCCAAAAAACGCGCCGCTTGCTCGATAATTTCGCGCGCTACCTCTTGTTTTGATAACATCGGGAAAACCCGTTCGCTATCTTCCTGTCCATAAAATGTAACCTGATTCGTGTCCACGCCAAAACCAGCACCAATTTGGGCTACGTTATTCGCAACGATCATGTCCGCATTTTTGGCATGTAATTTTTTAAGCGCATTTTCCTTCACATTCTGCGTTTCAGCTGCAAAACCAATTACGACCTGCTCCGCGCGTTTGTGCTGTCCAATCTCCGCCAAAATATCCTTCGTACGTACCATCTCAACCGCAAAATCTCCCGGCTGCTTCTTGATTTTATGCTCATGAATCACTTTTGGTGTATAGTCCGCAACTGCGGCACTCATCACAAAAATGTCCGCCGAATCTTGCTGTTTCATAACCTCATGATACATTTCCTGTGCCGTTTCAATGTATACCGCTTGTACACCATGTGGCACTGGAAGTTTGGTCGATGAGGTCACAAGTACCACTTCCGCACCATACCTCGCCGCTGTTTCCGCAATCGCAAAGCCCATCTTGCCCGTCGAATGATTCGTAAAATAGCGTACCGGATCTAATTTTTCAATCGTTGCCCCTGCTGTCACCACGACTTTCCGCCCAGCAAGCGTCGTATTCTTCTCCGCAAAAAAGCTCGTCAAATGCCCCACAATCCGCTCCGGTTCCTCCAAACGGCCACGCCCAACGTACCCGCATGCCAAATAACCCTCGCTCGGCTCAATAAAACGAACACCGTCCGCGTAAAGCTGATTAATATTGCGTACCACAGCCGGATGCGCAATCATGTGCACATTCATCGCTGGCGCTACCCAAATCGGCGCCTCCGTCGCAAGCAGCGTCGTCGTCACCATATCATCCGCAATCCCGTTCGCCATCTTCCCAATCACGTTCGCCGTCGCCGGCGCCACAATCACAAGATCCGCCCAGTCCGCGAGGTTAATATGCGCGACCACGCCTGAATCCTTCTCGTCAAACGTATCCGTATACACATCATTGCGCGACAGCACCTGAAACGAAAGCATCGGCACAAACTCCTGCGCACTTTTCGTCATCATCACTTTCACATTCGCGCCCGCCTGCGTCAATTTACTCGTAAGCGCTACAGCTTTATAAACAGCGATTCCACCAGAAACCGCGAGTAAGATATTTTTTCCATCCAACATCTAGGTCACCTCTTTCACCTTCCCATCAATTATACCGTTTTAACGCCGGAAAAAACAGTGCTGGAGGTTAGAAAGGTAAAGAAAAAGCTAGGAATCTGATATTGAATCAAATTCCCAGCTCCAAAAAAAATTAAACCGCGACTATAAATATTTACTCAACTCGAAATTTTGAAAATCAGATAGTGTTTTTCTATATCTATTAAACAGAGTACTCGCTCTAAGATTTTTTTCATCATCAAAATAAAGATTCTTTAACTGGTCATCTTGATTTAACCTAGTTATCAATCCCATGGATAGGCCTGTTTTTAATAAGTTAATTTTATTTTTATTTATTGTTCCATATACAAAGTCATTATACTCATCTTCTAAAATTAAATTCAAATCAAATAAGCCCGTTACAAATTTTTGTAATGTAAATCCTACAAAATCTTCTTCAATTTTCAGTTTGACAACAGCCAAATTAATCAGCTCTGGATCAGTTTTACTGGCTAAGTCTATATATACTTTTCTCTGAGATTCTGGATAGTTTTCTGTTTGTTTAGGTATCTCTCCATAACTTGTACCCACATAATAAACTGATCTCTTATCTGCAATTCGCTCTTTAAAATAATTAAATGTAGCAATAATATTTTCCTTCATACTTAATTGCTTTCTATTATTCAAAAAAAAACATGTAGTATTTTCTTGCAAGATCATTCTCTAGTCTCCTAATTTCAAATTTAACATCTTCCTCAACGATATCCCACAAATAAAAATAATAAATTTTTTCAATTATATTGTAATCCGTCCATCTCACACTGTTCATTATTAGGTTGCACCTATACTCTAACTTTTCAAGATATATATCATTTAATTTTATATATTCTTCAATCCCACACTTTAAAAGTACTTGCTTTATATTATCTCCAACTTTTAATGGCTCTTCCGATAAAAGTTTTTCATTAGCAATTATTTGGAGCATCTTTCCTCTCTGCTCGCCCTTCACCCTTTCTATAGAGAAATTTTCCAGCGTTGGATTTTCTACCTTATCTTTATTTATATTACTCCTTAATTGAGTAATCAAACTTCTCATAGACATGTTCTTTGCATTGTACTCACTATTAATAAAATACACCTGTGGTAAAAGCTTATACAATGACATCTCCTTGCTTCCAAAAATATCATTTAATCTATTAATTCGACCAATAAGATTGATTGCCATATTGGAACTCAAAGAATGAGCATTTAATATAAACAACCTATCAATGGGTAAATTAATCCCTTCTAGTATAACCATATTTGAGACTATATAGAATAAATCATCATTATTTTTAAATTGAAATTCCATATATTCCTTAATTAAATCAGGAATCTTGCCATGCAGATATACTATACCCTTCTTTATTAAATCAATCATATAAAAATCTTCATGCACGTAATCTTTCAATTCCGCTACTATAGCTTCTATTCTAGGACTAACTATTTCATCGTCGCCCAATCTATTATAGAGCTCTTTGGCAAAGCGCTCTATCTCTTTTGGTCGCTTAATATACACAAAATTTTTAGCAGATTTTTTCTGGAAAATATATTCCCAAAAATCGGTATATTTATTATTTAATGAATAAAATTGATTTGAAAACCTATTATAAATTTCTTCGTTTCCATCTTTAAGAAATTCATAGATTTCAGCTTCTTTCATGTTTATTGATATTCGTTGTTCAGCAATATCATCTTGAAAATCTAGTTTCAAATTGTTACTATCATTTATTAATGGGGATAAATAAATAATCTTTTGACTCCTATTCCGTCTATTATTTAGCCGTATTAACCTTGCCAATAAAATGCTTCTACTATTTTTTTCAAATAGATTATGTGCTTCATCTATATACATTACATCAAAATAAAGCTCGTGTTTATCCAATAATCGTAGCGCACGTTCTTGTGTCATAACAGCGATAAACCTCTCATCTTCTGTGTACATCTCATCATGCGTTAATATTTTAAAACCTAGGTTTGCATTCCTCACATTTCTATACGTTTGTACTAGCAAAGATTTTGTAGGAACAATTATCGAAAACCTAGAGTAATCGTCACTCTTTCCTTTTATATGATCAATTATTGCTGAGCTCTTACCAAAAGAAGTTGGTGCAATGAAGCTTGAATAGTTAGATTCTGTCGATAATAATAAATCTCTTTTCTCCTTTTGATCAGCAGTTTCAATATAACTATCATATACATATTCATTAATATTAACTTGATTAATAAACTCCTGTATATTTAATATTTCCACTTCTCCTTTATCCTGAAGTTCCTTCACAATAGGATAAAACCCAAAATTTAATGCAAAGTCATATAAAGGGGCATAATCTTTATATGTCAGAGCGTATTTCAAAAAAACGAAATATGCAAACTCCACATAAGACGTTCTTCTCTTATCTTTCTCATACTGCCTACAAAACTCCAAAGCAATTGAAAGCATATATGTTTTCTCATTTATGTTTAAGGTTTCTCCGACAATCATCTTTCGATACACATTACTGAAAAAAGGTATCTTGCTAATACTTGTAAATTGTCTTTTCTCTTTTGTACGCATTAAGACTCTCTCCATTCCACACCTAAGAAATCCATAAACAATCGTAATGAAAGTTTAGAACAACAAATAATAATAAGATCTTTGCATTTCAATCTATCACAAATTTTTTTTAATTTCTGTTTCTATGTGTTCGATTGTAACATCTTCCCATTTATCCTCAAAAAATATCGTAGCTGTAGGAATTAAATTGAAATCAGAAATTCTATGTTTTTTTTTCTTGAAAAGCATCCTCGGATAATTTCTTTACTATATCCACTATTGATTGATCGGTGTCCACATCCCTTGAATTTGCGTGATTATAAGTATTGCTCCATGGATTACTTCCATTTGTTATTTTTTCGGACATATCATTATATGCTTCTTTTATTTTATTTAACATGCGATATTCCAGCAGTATTTATTGATCCAGACTTACTTTCCATTATCCACGGTTCAGAGCCTTTTGAATAAAATCCATCAAAACCTTTTTTTATCGAATTTTCTTCGAGGTTTAAAAACATACACTCTTGAAGGTAGCCCAGGCTCTTCAAATAAAGGTGTATAAAAAATTCTGCTGTAGCACCATACCTAGTTTTAATAGACTTTTTTTCATAGAAACTCCTTACCTCTTTTTTCACATGCTCAATTTTCCAGTCGCTATTCCTCCCTTTGCAAACGCTTACGAAATGTTCGTCAATGTAATTTTCTAGTTTGCTATCAAAAGCCTTAATTTCAATGACGTGAATTGAATATTTCTCTCTTACAATATAGTTACTGTTAAAGCAGTCATCCATTATTTCACCAACCTTAAGTTTCTAATCAACTGAAAATAAATAGATACATTATAATCCTATAGTTTAAAAATACCACAATGAATTCCAAATGAAAAGGAATTTTTACAAAAATTATCCTAAAAAAGATAAAAACCTTCCTCAGTGCATAACTTCCCCTATGTATTAAAAAAACGGTTAAATAGCAGGCAGTGTCAACCATCTTATCCATTATAAACAAAATAAAAAATAACATCGAGAATCGCGAACGCCTCGATGTTACCATTCAAACTATTACTTCCAAAAAACCGTCTCATCCACACTCAACCGATACGAACCATATCCCGCATCCGTCGCTTTCCCAATCGACACAATCATCACCGGTACATAACGCTCAATATCTATATCAAACGCTTCCGCAACTTCACGCCGTTCAAACCCACCAATCGGATTCGTATCATAACCATAAGCTCGAGCCACCAGCATCAACTGCATCGCAACCAAACTCCCGTCAATCAACGCTACCCGTTCCAATTCCTCACGTGGTGAATTCGCGTAATAAGGCGTCAACGCAGCCATTTGCTTCTCTTTCACATCCGCCGGCATCAATCCTTGCTCCACCGCACTACTAAAAATTTTCTCCCCATTATCAAAACTATTCACATCACCAAAAATCACAATCATGGCCGACGACGTATCATTTTGTTGCGTGTTAAAACGCACAAGTGGACGCAATTTCGCTTTCCCTTCTGGACTTTCCACCACGACAAAACGCCACGGCTGCATGTTCACCGATGATGGCGCACGCATCGCATCCGTCAATATTTGCTCCATCTCTTCTCTACTAATTTTCACCGAGTCATCATATGTACGAATCGAACGGCGGTTTTTGATAATATCTTCAAAATCATTATTTTTATACATGGTATTACTTCCCTTCTAGTGTACTGAGTACTTGAATGGTCGGCGGCGCACTCAACATGCTGCCAACACCGGCTTGGAACGCTTGAAAATGCTTGCTTTTATTATGGGCATCAATCGCAGCTAAATCTTCCCACTGCTCGATCATATAAAACTCGGTTGTATTCTCAACGGCACACGTCAATTTGTAGCTAATATTGCCCGACTCCTCGCGTGACGCCACAATCAACGGCTCCACTTCTTTCAAAAAAGCAGCAATCTGATCTTCTTGGACTTCCAATTTCGCTTGAATAACTAGCATTTGTTCGCCCTTCTTCCTCTGAATATTATTGTTCGATTTTTTTCGAACTACAACACTTTACCATAACATTTTTTGATGGGCAACTAATATGTAATGTGCTATGATACTTTTATGAAAAATAATAATCAAAATACAGAACAGTTATTAGTTTTATTCCAAGCCCTAGGTGATCCGATTCGTCTAGATATCTTTCGCTGTCTACTCCAAAAAGGGGAACAGCGCGTGACGAGCGATACGTACGACGTTTCCAAATCCACGATGTCCCATCACATCAAACTATTAAAGGAGGCCGGCCTAGTCCACGTTCGCAAAGAAGGCACGACACATATTTATTCACCCAACCAAGATTTACTCAAACAATATCCGGCCTTCTTCTCGATTTTCAGCAACCTACACGTAGAAAAATAGGCATAAGAATCAAAAATACGATTCTTGTGCCTATTTTTCTACACACTTATTTATCTTTCCCCATAACCAAGTTTCCTGCATAAATCTCTTCTAACGCTTTCCCTACCGCTTTATGCGATTTGAAATCATCCATTGTACCTGGATCGTGGTCTTTTTGCATTTGACGGGCACGACGCGCAGCTACCGTTACTAGCGAGTATTTTGAGTCAATAACTAACAACAAATTATCAATTGATGGATATAACATCTATTCCAACTCCTCTAACATTTTTTCATACTTATGAATGACGCGCTCTGTTTTTAAGTGCTCGGTCTGAACAATTCCCTTAATTTTTTGAACGGCATTATCTACTATATCATTAACGACGGCATAATCATAGGCGTTCATCATCTCAATTTCCCGGCGAGCCTCGCTCATGCGCTCTTCGACAACGTCCATAGACTCTGTACCCCGCCCTATAATGCGGTTTTTGAGTTCACTTAAATCAGGCGGCGTCAAGAAAATAAATATTCCTTCTGGCATCGCTTTACGTACTTGTAAAGCTCCTTGCACCTCGATTTCAAGAAAAACATCTTTTCCAGCTATCAAAATTTCTTCTACATAGTCAAGCGGCGTTCCATAATAGTTGCCGACATATTGCGCGTATTCTAGCATTTTGCCATCCGCAATCGCCTGCTCAAATTGTTCTTTCGTGCGGAAATAATAATCCACACCGTCCACTTCGCCTTCTCGTGCTTGGCGGGTTGTCATCGAAATGGAATATTCAAATGAAGTTGTCGGGTCATCAAAAACTGCTTTTCTAACCGTCCCTTTCCCAACTCCAGAAGGACCAGATAAAACGATGAGAAGTCCTCGATCTGTCATGTTTGCGTTCCTCTTTTCTACATATCATACTGCTTGAAAAATTATTCCACGTTCTGGATTTGCTCACGCATTTTTTCAAGTGTTGTCTTTAATTCTACCACACGATTCGTAATTTCTAAATGGCTAGCTTTCGATCCAATCGTATTTATTTCACGATTCATCTCCTGTATGAGAAAATCGAGCTTCCGACCAACTGGTTCTGCGAGCATTAGGATGTGCGAAAACTGCTTCACATGACTTCCCATCCGTTCGAGCTCTTCGTTAATATCTGATTTCTCAAGCATCACAGCAATTTCTGAAAGAACGAGCGCCTTATCAAAATCTTCACCAACATAGCTAAGTAACCGATTTTCTAGTCGCGCGCGATAGGTCGCTTCCATCTCTGGCACAAAAGCTTCTATTTCCGTTAACAATTTAACGGTCGTATCCAAGTGATACTTGAAGTGTAGCGCTAATTCATTGCCCTCAGCTGCCCGCATTTCATCGAGTCGCTTCGCCGCTGCAGTTGTTGCCCCAATCAGTAATTCCTCAAGCTCCAAATCTGGTTCATTACCCTCCACGATTTCTAAAAAACGCGGATCTAGCAGTAATTCTTGAATGTTCAGTGCATCCTCCATTTGGTAGCGCTGCGTGGCTTGACGCATAAACCGGATGTATTCATCTGCCAAATCCCAATTGATGACCAATTTTTCTTTCGTTGCTTTGTTGCCTTCGATCGTGACCGCACATTCGATCCGTCCACGCTTCACCTGTTCCGCGATGCTTTTCTTTAATTTCGCCTCTAAATAGGCAAACACTCGCGCCATCCGGAAAACCGTCTCCAAATAGCGATGATTGACTGCCTTTAATTCTACCGTTACTTTGAAATTCTCTGATTGCTTCCCTGCTCGCCCGAACCCAGTCATACTTTTTACCATTTCGATCAGCCTCTCGCATTCTAATTTCACCTCCTCATTATACCAAAACTTCATGAAGAATACATCTTAAACGGCAATCCCGCGCAAGTTTTATTGTTCTTATGGTACAATGGAAGAAAAAAGAGAAGAGGTTCGCAACATGAAAAAAAATATTTTGATTTCCAGTATTACTTTTGCAGCTATTATCGTACTAGCTTTTGTGTTACGATTTGCGGGTTCCACACCCCAAGAGGACTTTATCATCACTGGTGAAAATTATAGTGGAAATACATCGTCAGCCATTACGATTAGCAATGGAGACAAAGTAATCGCCACAATTCCAGCACTAAAAAATGAAACAGTCAAAGAAATAAAGATAGAGCCTTTTGACGTGGGGGCTGGCGGCTTTGTTATCAGCTATGTCGATAAGTCCGGCAAAAAGCATGATGATATTCACATCGATG
Source organism: Listeria grandensis FSL F6-0971 (assembly GCF_000525835.1). Classification (GTDB taxonomy): domain Bacteria; phylum Bacillota; class Bacilli; order Lactobacillales; family Listeriaceae; genus Listeria_A; species Listeria_A grandensis. Next base: position 240,403 of record NZ_AODD01000002.1, on the reverse strand, counting down.
CAGAACAAGGGACATCGACCATGAACAGCCAAATTTATCTGACTATAAACGAAGTAAAAGATGATGGTACAATGAGCATTGACTATCGAACGAAATAATATTTTTTAAGGGAATGAACTGACTATGGCATTTGATACAATGTTTCTAAAAGCAATGACCGAAGAACTAACCGAGCAGTGCGAAACTGGCCGGATTATGAAAATACATCAACCGTTTGCGCATGAATTAATACTACACGTGCGCAAAAATCGGGAAAATCAACGCATTTTAATCTCAGCACATCCGAGTTATGCCCGAATTCAACTCACGAAAGAAACGATGGAAAACCCTGCGCAACCGCCGATGTTTTGCATGTTGCTCCGAAAATATATGGAAGGCGCGATTATCGAGTCGATTCGTCAAATTGCGAATGATCGGATTTTGATTTTTGGAATTCGCGGGAAAGACGAGATTGGCGAAACGCGTTTTTGCGATTTGTATGTCGAGATCATGGGACGCCATAGTAATATCGTGTTGGTTGACCGCGAGAAAGAGACGATTGTCGACTGTATTAAGCATGTTTCACCAGCTTTTAATAGCTATCGGACGCTTTTACCTGGAGCAGCGTATATTTTACCCCCTTCTTCTGATAAATTAGACCCGTGGAACGTGAACGAAGATGCGCTGCTAGCAAAACTTGATTTTAACGCTGGCAAAATGTCGAAACAAATCGTAGCAAATGTCGCTGGGTTCAGTCCATTACTCGCGAATGAAGTAGTCGCTCGGGCTGGTTTAGTGAATCGTGAAACGTTACCGCAAGCATTTTTTAGTGTGATGGAAGACTGTGCGAAACCGGCAGAGCCTAACCTTTTTACGAAGCATGAGAAAGAGGATTTTTATTTCATGCGATTAGCCGACACGGAAATAACAGCAGAATCGGCTTCTCTTGGTGCTTTACTGGATCGGTTTTATGGCGGAAAAGCGACGCGAGACCGTGTGCATCAAATCGCACATGACTTGGAGCGTCTGCTTGCTAATGAGATTGATCGTGACCGTCTCAAAATGGAGAAATTGGCGCAAACGCTTGTTGATACGGAGCGCGCGGATGAGTTTCGGGTTTTTGGCGAGTTATTGACGGCAAACTTGCATCTCGTATCGCGTGGCATGACGGAGATTGAGGTACAAAATTTTTACGATGAGAATATGGGAACGGTTACGATTCCGCTTGATATTCGTAAATCGCCGCCTCAAAACGCCCAGTTTTTGTTTAATAAATACCAAAAATTGAAGAAAGCCGTCAAATTTGTCGATGAGCAACTACGGCTGACCGAACAGGAAATTGCCTATTTAGAAACGGTGCAACAACAACTCGAAGATGCCTCACCAGAAGACGTTCAAGAAATCCGGATGGAGCTCGCAGAACAAGGTTACATCAAGTATAAACAGAAAAAAAGGAAGCCGGAAACCAAATCAGAATCCCACACTCGAAAAATATACGTCAAGCACTGGTTTATCGATTTTAGTCGGTAAAAATAATAAGCAAAATGATTATTTGACGAACAAAGTGGCTAGAAATTCCGATTTATGGTTTCACGTAAAAGATTTGCCTGGTTCGCACGTGGTGATTCAAGACGCGAATCCTGATGATACATCCATCACGGAGGCCGCGATGATTGCCGCATTTTATTCCAAAGCGCGGCTCTCAGGATCAGTTCCAGTCGATGCAACGCTGATCAAGCATGTGAAAAAGCCAAGCGGTGCCAAGCCTGGGTACGTTACGTATGATAATCAAACGACTTATTTTGTAACACCAGACGAGGAGACTGTGAAAGCATTGCGTAATTAATAAACGGTTGATAAGAATTCGCTATGTCAATGAATTCTTATCAGCTGTTTTTAACATGTTGATATAACGCTCTTAGCTCTGCTTTACGCTTTGCACTAATATTCTTTTTGGGGATATTCTGAATTGCCCCTTCCAATGCATACAAAAAATGTAAACATGCATCATCATCTATTAAATCTTTGACGAGTAAGTACGCCTTTTCCGTCCCAAGCACTTGAAGTTCTTCCGCTGATTTCACACCAACAGAATTAAGTTTTTCTTCGTTCACACTACCAAGATTTTTCATATCTGATATTTTCATCTTCATTCCTCCAAAAAAGCATTTATCCATTCTGAATAGCTTAAGTATACCGCAATGATACATAAAATGTACCTCCTTCATCCTGATTTTTAGAAATAGAAAAAAAGTTATGTAACGAAGCCTTCATTCGGCTCTTGTTACATAACTTTCTTTCCTCACTTATTTGACGCCATGAATGAATTGTGTTATTTCTTGACCAGAACTATCATATCCCTTCACACACACACTATCCGTTTTCTTTAAAATAATGGTATCCGCTTTATCCACTTCATACGTAAGTTTTGCTGTATCTAGTGTCACGTCCTGTACAAATTTTCCATTAACAAATAGTTTTATCGCTTTAATATCGCTGCCATAGGTCCCGATCAAAGCCTTATTACCAAGCGAATAGTTAGCACCTATGATGAGTCGATTTATGTCTGTTGCAACTTTCACTTGAATTCGATTTATTTCTTTGTACTGCTTATCCACAGCCACAACTTCCACAGCATCACCATCATAAATGAATGAGCTAATATTTTTAAACTTGTAGCTACCATTCTCTGTACTTGCTTGTGCCACTACTGCTCCGTTGACCCATAAACGAACCTTATAAATATCGCTTTCATATGTTCCAGATAGGTAAGATCCTTGTATAAAATAATCTCCTGCTGTCAGTTTATTTTTAGGGTCCCAATTCCCGTCAAGCGTCACTTCAATTCGGGTAATTTCGTTGTACTGCGAGTCAACAGCAACCACTTCTACTTTATCTGTTTTCTTCGAGATAAAGCTAGATGCATTTGGGAATTCATACGTGCCATCTGCTTTTGTTGTCGCTTGCGTTACTACTTTGTCATTCACCCATAGACGAACTTTAAAGATATCTTTACCGTATGTCCCTGACAGCTGTGTCATGGTGTCATTAAAGGGGCTCGCTGTTAAGTGGGCATCGTAATCTGCGGCTTTCTCAACTGGAACCTGAATACGATTTTTTTCAACGTATGCTTTGTCTACACCCACAACCTCCACTTTATCAGTGGCTAACTTCACAAAGCTGTATGCGTTCGCAAATTGATAGCTTCCGTCTGCATTTGTTGTTGCTTGTGCGACTACTTTACCATTAATCCACAATCTCACTTTCCAAATATTCGATCCAAATGTACCCGTTATATCGCTTTCTCCAACACGATAGGGCTTCACTGTCAAAGCATCATTTGATACCTCTACGACGACTGGTATTATGGTTTGTAGTGTTTCATCCATGTTAGAAGTAATGATGATATTGGCGTTCCCAGCACCGACTGTCTCCCATTCGCCTGCACTATTTATTTTTAAAACAGAGGGATCACTCGACACGAATGTAACCTTTTGAGACGCCTCTTTTGGAAGTATATTAACCGCTATTTTTCCTGTCTTTTGTGTGACTGTGTTCAACGTCGTGATGTCTGTCACCATTTTTTCAGGAAGACTTGCATTGGCTATGTCTGCATATTTTGATAATAAGGTACTCCGTTCTGGTTCTGCCAACGCCAAAATAGCCAATCCTAGATCATTTTTTCTCTCCACATTTGATTGCGCCATCATAAGCGGGTTAGATTGAATCTCCAAAGCCGCTTTCTCGATTTTAGAAATTAATGTATCTTTGGTAGTGCCATCCTCATTTACAAGGCCTGCTTTTGTCACATTAAAAATGCTTGTTGTTTGCTTCATCGATACACCATCTACTAGCAAACGATTCGGTTCGATGTGATAAATACGCAGTTTGTAGCCAGGCTCAATATGTGTTGTTACGCTACCCAGACTTGTATTCGCACCTGTCATAATTTTAGTATAGGTTACATTTCCATTTTCATCTAAAACTTCTATTTTAGAATAGATATCCGATCCAAAATAAGAATGCGGATCCTTTGCAGACGTACTGATTTCTATTTCATTTCGGCTAATGTCAACAGATGCCAATGCATAATTATTATCACCTAAACCAAGGAAATGAATATCTTGATTAGCCAGTGGGCTTGCTTGCTTTTCGGTGTACTTAATAGTGACATTATTTACTGATTCTTTAATTCGTAAATAATGCTCCGATACAGCGTATTTCATCGATTTACCTAAGGGTAAATACATCGTATAGATGCCATTTGGTAAGTTATCGATAACCATATCAGGTGATGTAACTTTTACTTTCCGCACTACCTTTGATCCATTCATAATGGTGATATCTTCACCTTCTATTTGTGAAAAATCATTGATATCAAGCTTAAGTCGTGCTTCTCCTGATAAACTTGATACCGTTGCTAATTGATCCGTATCTACCAACGAAAATGGAAAAACAAGGCCTAATTGTTTCTGTAAACCAGCGACATCTTTACTTGGAACTACCTCATTTAGAGAAGCTACAGGTGTATAATTATGATATCGATTATCCTCTGCTTGCTTGTCTGATATGCTACCTTGTACTGATTTGATTGCTGGTGTAATATCAAATTTACTAGTTTCACCATAATATTTTGAAATTAAATCTAGTAACTTCTGTTTATCTTTCATTTCCAATCCATCGTAGACCATTTTGCGGTATTCTTGATTAAAATGTATGAACGCTTGGTCTCCTGTCTTCTCTTGAACCGTAGCTAAAAAGATGGTTTTATAATAGATTAGCCAACTATTGATCGGTTGGGGATTAACATGCCAATTATTTTCAACATTCCGCTCGATCAGTTCCTTTCCACCAAAGCTAAGCAACCAACCATCTGACTCTAGACCATTACCTACCGTATTTTTAAGAAATCCAATACAATAAAGTTCGTTCCATGCCTCATTCACATTCAAAGATGCTTCTTTAAAATTCCCTTCATATCCGTGCGCAATCTCATGTAAAGCAATAAAGTCTGCATCCATGTAAGTCTTGGTTGAACTTCCCTTCGCACCTGAATAATAAGGGCCATAGTAAGCTGTAGGAGTTGACGCAGCATCTGCCTTCATAAAGTACTTATTTGGAACGTTTTTATCTGACGCTCTCGCTGGATGAAAGGATAACCCTGCTAACTCATTATACTTTTCAAATACACTATCATAATACTTCACCAATCCATCTATAGAAGAAAATTTGTCCATTTTTTTCAAATAGGCTTTATCTTCTTTTGGTATCAGAATTTGTACGTAATCTGTTGTAATCAGACCGAAAGCCGCGTCAGATGCATCCCATTTTTGAAAGTACGTATCCTCATTGGCATCTTTTGAATAGGTCGGCAGTTCTGTCATCGTGTCCGTTACTTTATACTCAATCACCGGTGCTTCACTTGTGACAGTCGTTCTCACAAAAGGGACAGCCGTGTACTCACTACTAACTGATTTCCATTCTGAATTGAATGATGCCTCGCTTTCTTTTTTTTGCATCCGTATTTAGTAATTCTAATACTAAATCTCCTTTAAAATTTGGATTTGTTTGACGAATTTCTAATTTTGTATTAGCTGGTAAAACAATGCCTAAATCTTGCTTATCTTGTGTAACACCTTTACTCATTCCGGCATTAAATAACCAAGTCGGATTTTCTAACACATACATTTCTTTAGTCTTTACTTCATCTGCATATGCGTGGTATGTAATTCCCCCGACTAACATACTGATTAATACAATAAAAAACACAATTCCTTTATAGATTCTCACTAACTTTCCCTCTTTCCTTAATTAATACTTCTTTTAAATCGTACCACACATTTTTTCGAGAAAAATAATATATTTCCGGTTTGCATTGCGAAAATATGAACATTCCGTGTCTAAACAACTGAAACCGCCATACGAAAAAGCACCCACGCGAAAATGGCTGTGGATGCTCTTTTTCCTTTCAAGCTAGAACTATTTTTTCAAGTGTTTGTAATGCGCTCATTGCCTGTTCTCTTGTTTTTCCTTTACCGCTAAAATAAAATTTGCATGTCGGCTCTGTTCCTGACGGTCACACGCAGAACCATGACCCATCTTCTAAGTAGAATTTCAACACATTCGAGATTGGTAAGCGCATCTTTTCTTCTTTACCTGTCGTCAAGCAGGTGGCTAAGCCAAACAAATAGTCTTCTTTAGAGGCAAGCGCTAAGTTTGGCATCGCGTCGGTACGCAAGTTTTCCATAATCGCTTGTATTCGCGCCACACCCTGCTCTCCTTTTGCTGTGATGGTATGAAGCGATTCCGAGTAATAGCCGAATTCTTGATAAATGGCTTCCATCGCTTCGTATAGTGTTTTTCCTTGTAACTTGTAAAATAAGGCTACTTCTGCTGTTAAAAGTGCGGCCTGAACAGCATCTTTATCCCGTACAAATGGCGCGACTAGATAGCCGTAGCTTTCTTCATACCCGAACAGAAATTTGGCCTCACCTGACATTTCCCATTCTGCGATTTTTTCACCGATAAATTTGAAGCCTGTCAATGTATTGTATGTTTTCACACCGTACTTGCTGGCTATTTTCTCGCCAAGATCGCTTGTTACAATGGTTTTAATGAGGGCGCTGTTTGCAGGAAGATGTGGCTGTTTTACTAAATAATGCAACAGCAGCGCGCCAAGTTGATTCCCCGTTAAAATTTGATACATGCCTGCTTCGTTTTTAACAGCGACGCCAATCCGGTCTGCGTCTGGGTCCGTGGCCATCAGAATGTCCGCATCATTACTCGCTTCTATCGCCATGGCAAATGCGGCATGGTCTTCTGGATTCGGGGAACTTATCGTCGGGAAGGCACCATCCGGAATGGCTTGTTCCGCCACAACACTTACATTGCTGAATCCTGCTTGCGCCAAACTCTTCATAACGAGCACCTCTCCTGTCCCGTGAAGGGGCGTATAGACAATTTTTAATTGCGAACCTTGCGTCTTTACTAGTTCGGGATTTTGGGTAACAACGCGTACCTGCTTCAAATAAGCCTCATCGGCATTGACACCCAGCCTAACCAGCAGCCCCGCATCAACGAGCACCGACTCCTTCGCAACGGGAATCGCAAATAAATCTTCTGTAGCTGCTAAATAAGCTGTTATTTTGGCGGCATCATCCAATGTGATTTGGCAACCATCAGACCCGTAGACTTTAAAACCGTTGTATTCTGCTGGATTATGGCTTGCTGTAATCACGATACCTGCCGCCGCCCCCCATTCCCGTACCATAAAGGACAGTTCTGGTGTGGGGCGAAGTGTGTCCGATAAATAAACTTTAATACCTTCTGCACCTAAAACAAGTGCGGCTTCCAAGGCAAATGCTGCTGAAAAATGGCGGGAATCATAAGCAATCGCGACGCCATCTGCTTGCCGTCCTTGTTGAACAATATTCGCCGCAACGCCACTTGTCACCCAACGAATCATGTATGTATTGATCCGATTCGTACCGCAACCAAGTTCACCGCGCATTCCACCCGTCCCAAATTCCAAATAACGATAAAAATGGTCGCGCTTTGATTCGTCGTCTGATAATTCTGTCATCTGTTTTTGAAGCGCCGCATCGTTTTCCGACGCCACGCTCCACTTCTGCCAATTTTCCTGCCAAGTCATTGATTCTCATCCTTTAATTGTTGCAAAATTTCTTTCAAGCTCATCTCACAGCAAGCCATCGATGTATCTGCCACGCCATAATACATTTTGACAATATCCCCTTCTACGATCGTACCGCAACCAAAAACGACATCACCGAAAAAGCCATTTTTCTCGTAATCTGCTTCTGGTTCTAAAATCGGCGTTTCTGTTCGTGCCAGTACTTTCGTTGGGTCATTCAGGTCGAGCAAGACGGCACCCATGCAATAGCGGTGATCTTTTGTCGCGCCGTGATAGAGCTCGAGCCACCCTTCTTCTGTCCTAATCGGAACAGCACCGCCGCCAATTCGACCGCTATCCCAATATCCGTCGCGAATGCCAAGCAAATGTCGGTGATCGCCCCAGTTATGCAAATCTGGGGATGACGCAATCCAAATATCCAGATTCCCGATACTCTTCAAACTTGGACGATGTAGCGCGTAATATTTGCCATTCACTTTTTCCGGGAAAATTAAAACATCTTTATTTTCTGGTGCAAAAATATTTCCCTCGTACTCGTAGCTCACAAAGTCTTTCGTGGAAACCATAGCATCCGCCACACCCATTTCAGAAACGGCACTAAAATTCACATAGTACACATCATCAATTTGCGTCACACGTGCATCTTCTATTCCAAACGTCTGATATTCATTACATGGATACAAAAACGGTTTTTCGTCGACTGTGAAATGATGACCATCTTTACTGCGCGCAATGCGAATGTAAGAAAGCGATGTCAAATACGCAAAACCTTCCAATTTATCTTTCGTACGAATCATGCGCGGATCTTCAAAATCATACATTGGGTCATCCAAACGAAATTCGAGAATATCCAATTTCTGCGTCTCTACATTAAAAACAGGCGCCTTCACAATATTCGGATCTGCACTGATCGGTTTTTCTGCCACACGTAAAAGCAACAATGTTTCCTCTTGATACTTGGCCACGCCCGCATTAAATGCGCCTAACACCTCAAAATCTGGCGATGCGGTGCCACATCAGCCGGTGTAATTAATGGATTTTCCTCATAACGATATATATTCATAATTCCTAATCTCCCTATCCTTCAAATTTCACAAATGGATCGCGAATCGTGCGTTTCTGCGCGTCCGCATCACTAATCCCTACGTATAAATCCGCCGTACCATCCGGTTTACGAATCAATCCACCACTGAACACAACGTCGACTAAATCCGGACGCTTACTCGGCCCTGCCAAAAAGTCTCCGCGTTCTGAAATAATCTCCATCGGCGCTACAATCGTTCCATCTTGCGGATCAATGACACAAATCGCCGCGTAGTAATGCCGATCTCCCGCTGTATCAAAATTCGCAATATGTGCGAGTACACCTAGTTTGCCGTTTTTCAATACGTGGATTTCGTTTGCCCCGCCCCACTCATCTTCTGCAAAATGAGGAGCTAGAAGTGGCGCTTCCTCAATCAATTCGATGGTGACATCTGCCAAATTTTTCACAAGACAGAAACCAATTTTTCCTCGTCCGCCTTTTTCACCTTGTGGTCTAGTAAATACTGCGATGTCGCCATTTGTCAGTTGCTTCAAACGCAAATCTTTCATGCCTACTGGGCCTTGGAAGAACAACGTTAAATTCGCGAGTTGCGCACCGCGATATAAGCAAGTTCGCCACGCCAATTTCGCCGGATCAGCTTCACTTGGAAACACTTCCACGCCGCCGATGATCCATTCCCCATCGATTCTCGTCACGAATGGGTCTTGAAGCGCCAATTCGGGCATTCCATCAAGCCATACCCACGACGACTCCCGTTGTTCAAAAAAGCCGATTTCCGCCATCTCGCTGTCTCGCGACTCCACTCGTCCAGCAATCACGGCAATCCCATCCGCCACAATGAACGGCGCCGTAATATTATACACATCCTTGTCCGCGGCACCAACAAAAGCTAGACGCTCCACTGCTGACGGTGCATTTTCCGCCCGATATTCCGCTAATAAAACTGCAATCTCTGTCATCATAAACTCCTTCATATCTTAAAAATTACCGCCGCATTTGCTGGTAACACTATCGTTTCCGAATCAAAAACAAGCGCCATATTCGCCAAAACTTCCGTCACATTCCCCCACGCATTCGAAATGGTTCGTGCTTCGCCAAAATTCAAGCACACTAAATAATCACCGCGAATGTACATTAAAAACTCGCCATCCGCTTCAAAATATCGATATCCCGGCTCGCAAAAATCCGCCGTTTTTCGAAGTGCAATCAGGGCTTGATAAAAACGATACATCCGCCGGGCTCGTTCAAAGTCTGGCGTCACCTGAGATATCCAGCTAGCCGCACCATCTGAAAATCCTTCCGGCCAAGTCATCGGCGCCCTCGCCTTATCGCGCGTCTTATCCTGCGCTAACATTAACGCCTCAACTTCCGATTTCCCAGCCATAAGCGCCTGCTCGTATGCATAAACACCTTGCACGTCCCGCATTTCATCCAGCGACTCCGGAACAAAATCCGCCATGCCCAACTCCTCACCAAAATAAATAAAAGGAACACCGTGCGCCGTCAACATCAACATCGCAAGCAACTGCGCCACATCCTCGCGCCCGTCCGCTAAACGATTCCACGACCGACTCATATCATGGCTTCCAAAAAACAACGTCGGCATCCGCCCATCCACATAAACCCGCTGCATCCGCGCCAGTTCCGCGACAATTTCATCCCGACTAGGCACACTGCCAAAATTAAAATTAAACGTCACATCAAGCCCATCCATGCCCGCGTATTTTTCGATTTCTTCCAATTTGTCCGAACTGATCTCACCGACCGTAAAATAATCGCCACGCGCACGAATCCGCGCACCAATTTCCGCCATCATCTCCGTCATTCCCGGCTGATCCTTATCAAAAACATGCACCTGTTCACCGCTTGCATCCACCGGATTATCCGGAAAATTCCGAGTCAACGTCAAATTATTAATCACATCCAAACGGAACCCATCCAGCCCCTTAGCCAACCAAAAATCAAACACCTTCCAAATCTCACTACGCACTTCCTCGTTGCGCCAATTCAGATCGACCTGCTCTTTCGCAAAACTGTGATAATAATATTGCTGCGTCCCCGCGTCCCATTCCCACGCCGAGCCACCGAAAAAAGATTCCCAATTATTCGGCGCGTCCTGCCAAACGAACCAATCTCGTTTCGCATTCGCCTTCGAACTTCGCGATTCCATAAACCACGCATGCTCCGTCGAAACATGATTTACCACCATATCCGCGATCACCCGAATCCCGTACGCATGCGCCTCAGCGACAAACGCCTCCAAGTCCGCCATCGTGCCATAATCCGGATCAACCGCACAATAATCACTCACATCATACCCGTTATCCACTTTCGGCGATGGATAAAACGGCGTCAACCAAATCCCACCAATACCCAGTTCCGCCAAATACGGCATTTTCTCACGTAATCCTTTAAAATCACCAATACCATCCCCATTGCCATCTTTAAATGACGGCATATAAATCTCATAAAAAACCGTTTCCTGCCACCATTTCAGCATCTTTCAAACTCCTTATTTCAATGTAAACTGCATACCCTCTTGGAATTTTTTCGAGAAGAAGAGGAATAAAATAATGAGCGGTAAAGTCAGAACAACCGACGCCGCATACATTGGGCCAGGATACGTTGCATATGGTCCAAACATTTGCGAAATCAACACGTTCAGCGTCACCGTAGCATCACTTTTCGTCACGATTAAATCCCACAATAGATTCGTCCAACGATCCGTAAACAAGAATAAGAAGATAACCGTACTAATCGATTTTGACATTGGCAACACAACACGGAACAAAATTTTCAAATCGCTCGCTCCGTCCAATTTCGCAGCCTCAATCAACGTATCTGGAATCGCCTTGAAAAAGTTCGTATACATAAATATTGCCCACATACTCATCATTGTCGGAATAATCATCCCCGCATACGTGTCAAGTAACCCAACATTCGTAATCATCAAAAATTGCGGAATCAGCAAAATAATCGCTGGGAAAAACATTTGGAATAAAATTACATTATTGACGAAGATTTTCCCTTTAAATTTCACTTTCGCAAGCGCGTAACCGACCATAATCGCGAAAAACAACATGAGCCCCGTCGCAATGGTCGCCACAATAATCGTGTTAATAAACGCTTGAATCCAAGGCGCAGGCGCGGAGACCGTTGCATTACCAAACAACCAACTCCAAGAACGCGTCGTGAACTCCGTCGGAATCAATTTCCGATCGACCTGATCCCACGCCGCAAACGAATTGAGCACGAGATAAATAAACGGATAAATCATGACCAATAGAATCAATGTGGTCAACGTATAGCGAACCGTCATGCCCCACTTACTTTTACGACCAACCATTTCTCTCGCCCCATTTCTCTAGTCCTTTTTTAATAACACCAATCGATGCAAACGTCACAACAGCTGCCACAAGCGAGATCGCAGACGCATAGCCTGATTTCAAGTTGACAAAGGCTTGGTTATAAATTTCCATTTGCCATGTGTTTGTCGCAAAGTTCGGCCCACCGCCAGTTAGCTGGTAAACCTCTGTGAATATCCCGAAGCTCACACCCACCGCCAACACAATCACCGTGAAAAGCGCTGGATACATCATCGGTATCGTGATTTTCCAGAACGTGCGGAACCTGCCCGAACCGTCCATCGCCGCCGCTTCATAAATCTCTTCGTTAATACTAGATAATCCTGATATCAAAATCAGTGCGTAATAACCCGACATTTTCCAAGCGATCATCAGTGAAATAACGAATAGCGATGTCATCGGCGTTCCTAACCAATCAATATTCAAGCCAAAATTGTCACGCAAAAAGATGTTCAGCGGACTGTTATAAGATAGCAAACCTTTCACAATCAAAGACGTAACAACGCCTGACGAAAGATACGGTAGGAAAAAAGCAACTAAGTATAAACCTTTGAATTTCGGTAACCCGTTCACAAGTACTGCAACGACCATCGACATAATAATCGCGAGTGGTACGAATACAATCAAGAACTTATATGTCACCCAAAACGATGCTTTCACCGCTGGGCTTGCAAATGCTTTCATGAAATTATCAAAGCCCACAAAATTGATTTCCGGACTCATCATATTCCAATCCGTCACAGAAAGCCAAATCGCCCAAACGAGCGGTATTAAAAAGAAGATAATCGTGAAGATAACATACGGGCTGGTAAAAGACCAGCCCAATTTATTGTTTAGCTTCTTCATTTCTGAAGCACCTCATCCTCAGCTTTCTTCATGTCATTCCAAGCTTTCGCAGGTTTCTTCTCACCACGAACAACTGGATTCCAAGCTTGTTCACCGATGATTTGTTGAATGTCATTATAATCTGCGTTATCCATTGCCGGAATCGCGTACGGTACGTTTTCTGCGTACACTTTTAGCGCTGGATTTTCCTTGAAGAATGCTTTAAATGTTGCGTTCTCTGTCGCATCATCACGTGCTGGAATTAAGTTTGTTGTTTCTAGGAATTTCAAATCATTTTTATCATTGCTGTAAACGAAATCTAGGAATTTAACCGCGGCTTTTTTCTCAGCATCTTTCGCTTGCGCGTAGAATACGATTCCTTTTGCATCCGAATACGTATTCACGTTTTCCGCGTCTTTTAGGGCATCTGGAACTGGCGGTGTGCTAACCGTGTATGTTTCGCCATTTTTTAGCTCTGGGAATTTCTCTACCCAGTTCGGGAACGACCACGGACCAAGATCTGCCATGATACTCGTCCCTGTTTCGAATGGATCTGTTGCTTGTCCTGCTAATAACAGGTCATTTTTTTGTAGCTCAGACATGAATGTTAACATTTCTTTTCCAGCTTTGTCATCCGCTACAAACTTGCCATCTTGTACAAACGGATTACCTTTAGAAGCCGCATTATACAGTGGGAAGAAGTCAAACCAACGCATCCAAGCTGTCGGATCCGCCAAATCGGCTTTTGCCCAAATCACTTTATCTGGATATTTCGCTTTTAGTTTTTTACCAGCAGCGAGCACATCACTATATGTTTTTGGTGTTTCCGTCACACCAATTTCTTTCAAAATATCAGTACGCCACGCGAAAAGAATCGGGTTGGAATAAACCGGGAACACATATTGGTTACCATCCGAGAATTTCCAAGCGTCAAGGCTATCAGTCATTTTACGTTTTTCAGCTACTTCTTTCATACCGTCGATTTCATTGATTGGCACGATTGCTTTACTATCCGCCAATTGTGTCGCAAAGCTACGATTTATATTTTCCGAAATAGTTGGCGCTGTTTTCGACGCGATTGCCGCTTGCACCGTTGCTTCGGAGGATGGACTTTCTTTCATTTGTGATACTTCTACTTTAATATCTGGATTTTCTTTCTCAAAAGCTGTTGCCATTTCTCCCCAAAACTTCATCTGCGTTGGATTTGGTGCCGCCCAAAATGTGACCTTCGTCTTGCCATCAGCTGACGCATCGTCTTTACCTCCCGAGCCACATCCCGCTAGCAAACTCCCTACTAATGCAACGGATAAAACAGAAAACACCACTTTTTTTAATTTCATCTTTCATGTCCTCCTAGTTAGATCATATTGTAATTTTGTAAGCGCTTGAATTACAATTACATTATTTCATTACTATTTTGTAATGTCAATAATTACTTTTATTATCCATCGAAATTAATAGCTAATACACGCATATACGCATCATTTAAAATTACATTACAAATTAAATTACTTTTCAATTGCAATCTATGATGAATACTCTTATAATGAAATGAGAGAAAGTCCCATCTAGGAGGAAGAAGAATGAAAAAAGTCACGATGCAAGATATCGCAGACGCTTTGCAGATTTCAAAAAACTCAGTATCACAAGCTCTTGGGAATAAAAATGGCGTTGGCGAGCAGACAAAGCGACTGGTACTACAAAAAGCAGATGAAATGGGATACCAATACAAAAAAGACGTGGTTTACACGCCTACCGATAATCAATTTGCACTCGTGGCCACTGAATTTGCCTTGTCACAAAAAAGTTTTTTTGGTGAGATTTGTTTGAGTTTGGAGCAGGAAATGACGGCGCGAGGGTTTTATTTAACGACGCTTGCTGTAAAGCCTAATGCTATCGCCGAAAATCAGCTACCACGTGAACTAGAGGAGAAAAAATTGGCGGGGAATTTTTGTTTTGTCGCATATTAGTGATGTGTTTGTGAAGCAAATTTTGGAGCTCGGCACGCCTACTGTCATGATTGACCACCACGATCCACACTTGCGGACAGATACGATATTGTCGCAGAATAAGGATGGTGCTTTTGTGGCTGTGGAGCATTTTGATAGAGCTTGGTCATACGCGGATTGGCTTTGTTGGCGACATCGATTTTTCACCGAGTTACGAGGAGCGTTTTGAAGGCTATTGTAAGGCGATGCGGCATTATCAGTTGCCAGTGAACACGCATTACACGATTACGAGTATTAAAGAGGAGCAGGCGGCGTTGTTTCAGGCGCTGGAAGGCTTGGAGGAATGGCCGAGCGCGTGGTTTTGCGTAAACTCAGGACTTGGATTTATTTTGAATTCGTATTTTCAGTCGAAAGGATTTGCGATTCCGGAACAGGTGTCGATTGTTTGTTTTGATAACACGGAATTTGCGATTTTGGCGCAGCCACCACTGACGACGATGTGTACCGATTTGCGGTTTATGGGGAGAAAGGCCGTGGAAACACTGGAATGGCGATTGCGAAATCCGAGTGCGCCGATTGTGAATGTGGCGATTGGGACAGAGTTGATTTTGCGGGAGTCAACAGGAGCCTCGCACTAGTATAGGTACTCATAAGAAAACGACGCTATCAAGAATCTACACTCTTTTTATAGCGCCGCTTTTTATTCCTTAATTAGTACACTCTGTTCCACTAGCCAGATTGGAGCATCTTGTTCTACATTTATCCGCTCATTATTTGAATGGCATACTGGCTTATTTAGGTAGTTCAGACAGATTTTTAGCTAGTTTTAGATAAAAAGCATTTACCACAAAAGCTGGTTTGTCTGCAAACGTAGTAAAATCATAATGATCCCATCCTTGCATTGCTGGATAGTAGCTCCACTGTCCTTTCACAGGGTTTTTATCAGCCACTTTTGCTGCGTCACCGAAAGGATAGTAGCTTGATTTGACACTGACTAAACCGTCATTTGCCGCCCATGAATCGTCTACTTTCATACCATTTGAAGCTGTTTTCTTAAAATTAATCATATACTTTGAAACTGGTATTACTACAGGGAACATCGTTATCATTGGTGTTTCTTTTTTTGTCAGAAGACTCTTCGTAGTCGCTTGGCCTGTGTATGAAAAATAGTATACGTCGGCTTTTGTTTTTAAATTCGCCTTATTTGCGATGACTCCATCCACCGATAAATCGTAGCTAGCAATATCTTTTGATTTCCAAATAGGGTGGCTAAAAACGCGATTATTATACGTGAGGAGCGACTCATTTGGTAAGCGTTTTAACCCAAACTGGTCCAATTTAAAGTCATATATAGTTGGACTCAAAAGTTTGCCGCTGAGAGCACTCATTCCAATCAGTGTATTTTTAACAACGGGGACAACCGAGTTGCTCTCTTCTACAAAAGTCGTGCCGTTATTTGGTGCGGCAATCGTAGTCACACTCTGCACTGAATGTTTCCCTCCAACAAATAAAGACGAAATACCTTGTTCTGGGTGTTCTTTAAAATAAGCTTGTTCTTCGGCACTCCCCTCTTCCAGTAGGTTGGTCAATTCACGAATTGTCAATCCACCCATGCTGTGCCCAACGAGATGAATCTTATTGGTATCACTCCATTGAGGATAAATGCCGGGATAGGTTCTCCCATATCTTGCATGTTTTTCTTTGATAGCATGGGCAGCTCCATAATCTACAGTACCTCCCATGATATAGGCATACAACTCTGCACTGCGGTCCCAATCACTTGCATAGGGACCTACCGTAGCCGTGTAAGTGTTATGCCCATTTTTCTTTAACACTTCTTGAATATCGTTTAATCCACCCCAATATTTAAACCCAAACACTTCATTTCGATCCCATCCAGCCAAGCCATGTACAAGGACAATTGGATAGTCATTTTTACTTGTTGCTGCTTTTACTGTTTGGCTCATTCCTTGTGATGATACAGCGACGAAGAATAAAACACTAGCGAAAAAAATAATCCATTTACTTTTTGACATACGTATGCTCCTTTTTTAAATTAATAAGCTGCTTCATTAGATCTAGTTCTGCCATTCCTCCTTTTATCTGTAACTTAGAATTTGTACTCCTTCATCATTAGCAGTTAATATGTAGTTTATTTTAAGCTATCCGTCCATATAACACCAAGAATGTAAGCGCACTATATAAGAAGAAACATAAAATTCACTGTTTATTCATAGATAAGGAGGTTTTTTGTCTTATATCAGCTCCTTTTGCTTGAAGTCTATCATCTAGTTATTACATCATTGTGAGCGTAAGCAAAAGAAATTTGATTGATGCACAAATAAGCAAAATGTCACCAAACCTATTTAACAGGCGAGGCGTACATTTTGCTTATTAGGAAATATGAGGTTTACGCGTGAACATGTAGACAATACATAACATGCTGCGTCGTCATTCAACTCATTCTTCTCCCCATTTCTCGGGGTCTTTATTCCATTCTTTGAGCGTTGTCATGTCTGCTTCCGATACGTAACCTTCATCCAACGCAACTTCGAGTAGTGTTTCATAATTTGTCAGAGCCGCAACTTCTACATTCGCAGCGCCGAGTAGTTTTTTTCCTTTTTCTAATCCGTATGTAAATAAGGCGGCGATTCCGAGGACTTCGCATCCTGCTTCTCGCAAGGCTTCTACGGCTGTGATCGAGCTACCGCCTGTTGAAATCAAGTCTTCAATCACGACTACTTTTTGACCTTTTGTGATGGGACCTTCAATTTGGTTGCCTTTGCCGTGTTCTTTTGCTTTAGAGCGGACGTAAACCATTGGTAGGTCTAGGATATCACTTGCCCATGCAGCGTGTGGAATGCCTGCCGTTGCGGTTCCTGCCAGTACTTCGACCTCTGGAAACGCGTTTTTTATTTTTTCTGCAAGTGCGGCGGCGATGAATTGGCGGGTTTTCGGGAATCCCATTGTGAGGCGGTTATCGCAGTAGATTGGGGATTTGATACCGGATGCCCACGTGAATGGATCGTTTGGCTGTAAGAAAACGGCTTTGATTTTTAATAGTTGCTCGGCTACTTGTTTTTCGGTTGTCATTTGTTCCACTCCTTCAAAATAGTTTCGTACGCTTGATATGGGTCAGTTGCTTTGGTGATCGATCTGCCGACGACGATAGCGGTTGCGCCGATTTCGCGGGCTTGATGCGGGGTTACGACGCGTTTTTGGTCGTCTTTTGTGTCGGTTTCTAAACGAATTCCTGGTGTGACGCGTAAAAATTCGGGACGGGTGATTTCTTTAATTTTGCCTGCTTCTAGCGCGGAACAGACGACACCATCAAGTCCTGCTTCGTTCGCCAAGGTGCTGTAGTGAAGAACGGAATCCATCAGGCTTGCTTGGATCAGTTGATCGGACTGCATTTCGGCTTCACTTGTGCTCGTTAACTGGGTAACGGCGATGAGGCGCGGGCGGCGGGAAGAGCTAGAACCGATTTCGAGGCCTTCCAGTGCGGCTTCCATCATCGCGCGACCTCCTGCGGCGTGCACGTTGACCATATCGACGCCCATGCGAGCGAGACCGATCATCGCGCTTTTGACGGTGTTCGGGATATCATGCAATTTTAAATCGAGAAAAATTTCATGTCCTTCGTGTTTTAAGCGCTCCACCAAGTGTGGACCTTCAAGATAGAAAAGCTCCATGCCGACCTTGACGGACAGCGTGTCTCCTTTTGGAAATCGTTTTAAAAATGCTTCGACTTGGGCGTATGAGGCGAAATCGAGCGCGATAATTGGTTTTGTCATGCGTTTGTTCTCTCCTTTTTTAAGTCGGCTAATGTCGTGATTCCTAGTTCATCCATGCGGGCTGGCAGGGCGTCGATCAGATTCGGGCAAATGTAAGGCTCGGTAAAATTGAGCGTGCCTACTGCGACGGCATCTGCACCAGCGATGAGAAATTCGAGGACGTCATCCACGGTTTGGACGCCTCCCATGCCGATGATTGGGATGTTGGACACGGCGCGAACTTGGTGGATGAGGCGAATCGCGACGGGTTTGATGGATGGACCTGATAAGCCGCCAGTGCCGTTTGCGAGGATCGGTTGGCGCGTTTTGAGATCGATGCGCATCCCGAGCAAGGTATTGATCATCGTGAGTCCGTCGGCGCCTGCTTCTTCGATCGCCTTGGCAATTGGGACAATATCCGTTACGTTCGGCGAGAGCTTCACGTAGATTGGGACGCTTGCCACGGCTTTCACGGCTTTCGTGAGTTGGTACGCTACTTCTGGGTCGGTTCCAAACGCGATACCGCCGTGTTTGACGTTCGGGCACGAGATGTTGAGCTCAATCGCCTTCACGTTTGGTGCATCGCCAATTCGTGCGCAAACTTTGACATAGTCTTCTTCGGATGCTCCGGCGACGTTCGCGATAATTGGTGTATCAAAACGCTCTAGCCATGGCATTTCGTGCGCCATTACATGATCGAGTCCAGGGTTTTGTAAGCCAATTGCGTTTAGCATTCCAGACGGTGTTTCCGCCACACGCGGCGTCGCATTGCCGTAACGCGGTTCTGGCGTCACTGCTTTTGCCATAATGGCGCCGAGTTGGTTCAAATCGTAAAATTTGCTATATTCCTTGCCGAATCCAAAACACCCAGATGCGGGCATGATGGGATTTTTCAGTGATAAGCCTGGTATGTCAACGGCTAAACGGTTCATATGACTACCTCCCCAGCCCGGAAAACCGGACCTTCATCGCATGCTTTATAGCTTTTCGTCGGATCATCCGTACGCTGACAAACGCAAGCATAACAAGCCCCAACACCGCACGCCATCCGCTCTTCTAGTGATAAAAAGGTTCGCTTGTCGGCAAATCGTTCGGATACCACGCGTAACATCGCGGTTGGCCCACAGCTGTACACCGTATCTGGCACGAAGTCGAGCGCATCGGTTACCGTCGTTACAAAGCCTTGCGTTCCTCGCGTTCCGTCCACTGTTGCAACAAAACAATCGCCGAGTTCTCCCATTTCCTTTTCATAAAAAACATCTTTGGCGGAGCTAAAACCTAAGACAAATGTGACCGTCGAGCCTTGTGCGACTAGTTCTTTGCCGAGCTGATAAAGCGGCGGAACCCCGATACCGCCACCGATCAACAGTGCATGTTCCCCGGGCTTCGTTTCTTGCGGCGCAAAACCATTGCCAAGTGGCGCAATCACATCGATCGCATCTCCTGCAATAAGCTCTGCAAAATCCGCCGTTCCGTCACCATCTACGCGGTACAACAACGTACATTGTTCCCGCGCCTTATCTATCGCACAAATACTAATCGGTCGGCGCAAAAGAAGGTCCGCTCGTCGCGGTTTGAGCTGCATAAATTGTCCAGGATGCATGGCAAGCACAATATCCCCTTTTAATACCAACTCAAACACCCGATCCGCGATCAACTTTTGGCTGACAACTTCCATCTTTGTTTGTCTCACGTTTCTCCACCCCGTTCTTTATACTGTTTCGCTTACCCGCGCTGGTTGCATTGCTTCCATCTCGAATGACCGTGATTCCAACACCCGCAAAATTGCTTCTGCCGTGTCGAGCGATGTACAAACCGGCACACCATTTTCCACCGATTCCCGGCGAATTTGGAAACCGTCACGCTCTGGTTGTTTGCCCGTCGTTAATGTGTTCACTACAAGCGTTACTTGCCCATTTCGGATATAATCGATCAGCGTTCCTTGGTTCTCACCAATTTTCTTCACTTTCGAAACCGGAATGCCTTGCTCTTCTAACACGAGCGCTGTTCCAGATGTCGCCATAATTGTGAAGCCGATATTTTTAAACCGTTTCGCAAGCGCCGTAGCTTCTGCTTTATCTCGATCTGCCACTGTCAAAAGCACCGTTCCATAATCGAGCATCTTCACGCCACTCGCTACAAAACCTTTGTACAGCGCCTTTTCAAGCGTATGATCTTTCCCCATGACTTCCCCTGTTGACTTCATTTCAGGGCCAAGCGACGTATCCACGCTACGCAATTTCGCAAACGAGAACACCGGCACTTTCACAAAAATCTCTTGTTTTTCTGGCGCCAAACCCTCTTTGTAACCCAACTCTAGCAATGTTTTACCTAAAATGACTTTCGTCGCCACATTCGCCATTGGAATGTCCGTAATTTTGCTTAGGAAAGGAGCAGTACGGCTTGATCTCGGGTTTACTTCGATAACAAAAACTTCCTCATCTGCGACAACATATTGAATGTTTAGCATCCCGATGATTTTCAGACCTTTCGCGAGACGCGTCGTGTAATCTACAATCAGATCCTTGACGTGTTGCGACAGGCTTTGTGCCGGATAAACGGCAATCGAGTCGCCAGAATGGACCCCTGCTCGTTCGATATGTTCCATAATGCCTGGTATCACAACGTTCAAGCCATCACTAATCGCGTCCACTTCTACCTCTTGACCTTGCACATAGCGATCGACAAGCACTGGATGTTTCGGATTCACTTTGACCGCATTGTTCATGTAATAGCGTAGCGCTTCTTCAGATTCCACGATTTCCATCGCACGACCGCCGAGCACGTAAGAAGGCCGAACCAAAACCGGATAGCCGATCGTTGTTGCCACCGCGATTGCTTCATCGATAGACGTCGCTGTTTTCCCAGCAGGTTGCGGAATTCCAAGTTCCACGAGCGCCTTCTCAAACTTATCGCGATTTTCTGCGCGATCAATGTCTTCGAGTGACGTTCCAAGAATTTTCACGCCGCGTTCTGCCAAACCGTCCGCCAGATTGATCGCCGTTTGACCGCCGAATTGTACTACCACGCCAAGCGGCTTCTCCAGTTCAATGACATGCATCACGTCTTCCAGCGTCAATGGTTCAAAGTAAAGCTTGTCGGAAATACTGAAATCCGTCGAGACCGTTTCCGGGTTATTATTAATGATAATCGCTTCATATCCCGCTTGTTGAATTGCCCAAACCGAATGCACTGTCGCATAGTCAAACTCGACGCCTTGCCCAATCCGAATCGGACCAGAGCCAAGCACAATCACGCTTTCCTTCTCCGTACGAATCGATTCATTTTCATCCTCGTAGCTACTATAGAAATAGGGCGTTGTCGACTCGAATTCCGCAGCACACGTATCCACCATTTTGTAAACTGGGATAATACCCGCTTCTTTGCGAATATCGTACACCTCAAATGCCGTCATATTCCAAAGTTTAGCGATGGCACCGTCACTGAATCCGTTCCGTTTCACCGCGCGCAGTACTTCCAAATCCCCAACATTCGTCGCAATTTCCGACTCCTGTTTGATAATTTTCTCCAATTTATATAAGAAGAACAAATCGATTTTTGTTTTCGCGTGCAGGTCTTCGATCGTCCAACCTTTACGAAGCGCCGCCGCTAGGAAAAATAATCTGTCATCTTCCGGAAAACAAATTTTGCGTTCGAGTTCTTCCAAACTCGCGTTCTCCGCTTGATCCAAATACAGATGGGTTGTCCCGATTTCAAGCGACCGAACCGCCTTCAAAAGTGACTCCTCCAAATTTCGGCCAATCGCCATCACTTCTCCCGTCGCCTTCATTTGCGTACCTAAACGACGATCCGCTTTTTCAAACTTATCAAAAGCAAAGCGTGGAATTTTCGACACGACGTAATCAAGCGCCGGCTCAAAATGCGCATACGTTGTTCCTGTTACTGGATTTTTCATTTCATCTAGCGTCAAGCCCACCGCAATTTTTGCTGCTAACTTCGCAATCGGATAACCCGTTGCTTTCGAAGCGAGCGCCGACGAACGGCTCACACGTGGGTTCACCTCAATCACGAAATACTCGTAACTATCTGGATCAATCGCCAACTGAACATTACAGCCACCCTCGATTTCAAGTGCGCGGATAATTTTCAGCGACACATCACGAAGCATTTGGTATTCGCGATCCGAAAGCGTCTGGCTCGGCGCTACCACAATCGAATCCCCTGTATGAATCCCGACTGGATCAATATTTTCCATGTTACACACGACCATCGCATTATCAAACGCATCCCGCATCACTTCATACTCAACCTCTTTAAAGCCAGCGATACTGCGCTCCAGCAAACATTGCGTTACCGGGCTGAGCTTCAAGCCACTCGCCACAATCTCCGCCAAATCCGCGTCATTCAGGCAAATCCCGCCACCAGAACCACCAAGCGTATAAGCCGGGCGAACAATCACCGGATAACCAATTTTTGCAACAAAGTTCTGCGCCTCTTCTAAGCTATGAATAATATCGCTCTCCGGAACCGGCTCGCCAAGCTCATGCATCAAATCACGAAATGCCTCGCGATCCTCCGCCTTCTTAATCGCCACCAAATCCGTCCCTAAAACTTCCACACCACACTCTTCCAAAATTCCCGCTTCCGCAAGTTCCATCGCCATATTCAGTCCCGTTTGACCACCAAGCGTTGGCAAAATTGCATCTGGGCGTTCTTTGCGAATAATCCGTGATACAAAATCAAGCGTAATCGGCTCAATATAAACCTTGTCCGCCATCTCCACATCCGTCATAATCGTCGCCGGATTCGAGTTCACAAGCACCACTCGGTATCCTTCCTCTTTCAAACTCAGACACGCTTGCGTTCCCGCATAATCAAATTCCGCGGCTTGTCCAATGACAATAGGGCCAGAACCAATTACTAAAATAGTTTGAATATCCTCACGTTTAGGCATTTTGTTCCGCTCCCTCCTTCTCCATCATCGCTATAAACTGGTCGAATAAATAATTAACATCACTCGGTCCAGGATTCGCTTCTGGATGGTACTGCACCGTATACGCCGCAAACTCTTTGTGCGCCAAGCCTTCCACCGTTCCATCATTCAATTCAATATGCGTGACAACAATATCTTTATCTACCAGCGAATCCGCATCCACCGCATAGCCGTGGTTTTGCGCTGTAAAATCAACGCGCCCTGTTGCCAGCTCCTTCACAGGATGATTCGCCCCACGATGCCCGAATTTCAGCTTAAACGTATCGGCCCCATTAGCTAAAGCGAAAAGCTGATGTCCTAAGCAAATCCCGAACAACGGCACTTTTCCTTGCAAGCCGCGAATCATTTCGATCGCTTCCGGCACATCTTTCGGATCCCCAGGTCCATTGGAAAGCATTACACCATCCGGATGCATCGCCAGAATTTCCTCCGCCGTCGTATTGTAAGGCACGACCGTGATATCGCAATCACGCCTGTTCAACTCACGCATGATGCTACTTTTTACGCCATAATCCACCAACACGACCCGTTTACCTTCCCCCGGATTCGTAAATGCCTTCGAACAAGAAACCTCGCGCACTTGGTCCACCGGCAATCGCACCGAACGAAGATGATGCAGTAAATCTTCCCGATTCGCTTTTTCAGGCGCCAAAATTCCTTTTAACGTCCCTTCCTTACGAATAATCTTCGTCAATTTCCGCGTATCAATCCCCGCAATCCCTGGAATATCTTTTTCCTTCAAAAACTGATCTAGCGTCAATTGGTTGCGCCAGTTCGAAGCAAATTCCGCCGCCTCACGCACCACCACACCTTTTACAGCCGGGTGAATCGATTCAAAGTCGTCACGATTCACGCCATAGTTCCCAACGAGCGGATATGTAAACGTGATGATTTGCCCGTAATAACTCGGATCCGTAATCGTCTCCTGATACCCTGTCATTCCCGTATTAAAAACAACTTCCCCGATCGTTTCGCGGTCACTGCCAATCGCCTCACCGATAAAATAATTACCGTCTTCCAGCATCAAAATCCGTTTTGTCATCCGTTATTCCACCCCTTCTTCAAAAACAAGCGCACCTTCCGCAAACGTTGCAACTGGCCAACCGACACAATTCCAACCAGTAAACGGCGTATTTCTACCCTTCGATGCAAAACTTTCTGGATCAATCGTGGCTGCTTTTTCTAAATCAATGACCGTCACGTCCGCAATCCCGCCAATTTCAAGCACACCGTACGGAAGGTTAAAGCATTCTGCTGGTTTCACCGTCATCCAATCGATCAATTGCTTCAGCGTCCACTCCCCCGTTTTTACAAAATGCGTATAAAGTAGCGGGAATGCCGTTTCAAGTCCTACGATTCCAAACATCGCTTTTTCCATTGGCACGTTCTTTTCCTCTGCGGCATGTGGCGCATGATCCGTTGCGATAAAATCGATTGTGCCATCCAGCAAGCCTTCGAGCAATGCCGCATGATCCTCTTTCGCACGCAATGGCGGATTCATTTTCCAATTCCCGTCATTTCCCGGTATGTCCGTCTCATTCAAAATCAAGTGATGCGGTGAAACCTCTGCCGTTACGCGAATCCCAGCACGTTTCGCATCACGCACCGCACGAACCGACTCCTTCGTCGAAATGTGGCAAACATGATAGTGACAGTTCGCCGCTTCCGCAAGCAACACATCGCGTGCAATTTGAACCGATTCTGCAATGTTCGGAATCCCCGCCAAACCTTGCTCCTGCGCAAAAATCCCGTCATGCACAACCCCACCATAAACTAGCGAGTTATCCTCACAATGCGCCACAATCGCCATATCCAGCGCCCCAGCTTCCTTCATCGCCTCATACATCATGCCCGCCGTCTGTACACCTACACCATCATCCGTGAAAGCAAACGCGCCCGCCGCCTTCAACGCCGCAAAGTCCACCAACTCGTCACCCTTCAAACTCGATGTAATCGACGCGTATGGCAACACACGAACCGCCGCCGTTTCCTTAATCCGATCCACGACCTGCGTCATCACTTCCGCCGTATCCGGTACCGGTTTCGTATTCGGCATCGCACAAACCGTCGTGTACCCACCACGAGCAGCCGCAGCAGTTCCCGTCGCAATCGTCTCTTTATGCTCCCCGCCTGGTTCCCGCAAATGCACGTGCACATCCACAAGCCCTGGTGCCACCAATTTCCCAGCCACATCAATGACTTTGGCACCATCTAGCATCACATCTTCGCCAATCGCCGTAATCCGACCATCCGCAATCGCCACGTCCCGCGCAACCAAATCCCCAGTTTCCGTCAACACTTTTCCATTTTTCAATACGTACATGTCGTCACCCTCGTTTCTTTATCTTGGCAAACTGCCTCTAAAATAGCCATCCGAATATATACACCGTTCGTCATTTGTTCCACAATGCGCGATTTCTCGCATTCCACCAAACTATCCGCAATCTCCACATCCCGATTCACAGGACTTGGATGCATGATAATCGCACGTTCCTTCATTCTCGCCGCCCGCGCTTTTGTCAAACCGTATTTTGCGTGATAATCCGCCTTCGTAAAACTAAGCAAGCCATCATGCCGCTCCTCTTGCACACGCAAGAGCATAATCACGTCCATCTGCTCCACCAAATCATCCATCGCCATATACGTCCCAAGCGCAGCACAACTCTCACGCATCCACTCCGGCGGCCCTGCAAAGAACACTTCCGCTCCCAGTCGTTTCAGCGCCTGCATGTTCGAATTCGCCACTCGACTATGCACAATATCCCCAACAATCGCGACCTTCAACCCTTTAAATCCACCAAACTCTTCCTTAATGGTAAACAAGTCCAACAACGACTGACTCGGATGTTGCCCACAACCATCACCGCCATTCACAACCGCAATCCCTAATTTGCGAAGTGGCTCATAATAATTCTCATCTGAATGCCGGATTACCGCTACATCCACACCAATCGCCTGCATCGTCAGCGCCGTATCATATAACGTTTCTCCTTTTGTCACGCTTGATTTAGAAGGATCAAATGACAGGACGTCAATGCCAAGCTTCTTCTCAGCCATCTCAAAACTGTTGTGCGTTCGCGTGCTTGCCTCAAAAAACATGTTCACGGCATACCTTTGTTTTTTCGGAGTCCAAATCTCTCCTTGTTTGAAACGCGCTGCCCGATCAAGCAATTCTCCAATTTCCACTACAGAAAGCTCTTCCATCGACACTAGATCCTTCATTCAAAACGCCACCTTTTCCTTATTATTTATACGAAAACCTCCAAAATTGCGTTTTAGAGGTCTCGTCGTTGTTTTTATTTATGTGTTTTTGCTTCAGGTAAGACCAAGTTTAAGATAATCCCAAGCAATGCCGCCATCGCCATACCTTCTAGTTTGAAAGAACCGATTTCAACTAGCAAGCCGCCGATTCCGACAACAAGGACCACCGATGCAATGATCATGTTGCGGTTCACGCTAAGATCTACGCGACTTTCAATCATCATCCGCAAACCACTCGTTGCTATAACTCCGAACAAGAGTAAGGAGATGCCGCCAAGCACCGCCGTTGGTACCGATGTGATGACGGCGTTAATGTAGCCGATGAAGCCAAACGCGATCGCAAACACCGCAGCACCCCCGATTACGAAGACACTGTACACTTTCGTAATCGCCAGCACCCCAATGTTCTCACCGTACGTCGTTACAGGAGGCCCGCCGATAAGGGAAGCAATAATCGACGCCGTACCATCTGCTGCAAGCGAACGATGCAAACCTGGATCTTTAAAAAAGTTACGATTCGTAATTCTGTTCAAAAGCAATTGATGCCCCATATGTTCCGCCATCGTCACAAAAGCAAGCGGCGCCATCGAAAGCACAACCGTCAGCGTAACAACCGGATCCATATTCACAAACGGAATCGTGAAGTCAGGCACTTGGAAAAGACTCGCATTTTGAATAAGTGTATAATCGACCAACCCAAATGCCATACTCACCAAGTAGCCTATAACAAACCCGCAAAGTATCGGGATAAGTCCGAAGAACCCTTTGAAAAACATCATCGCGATAATCGTAACGACTAGCGTGATCAAAGCGACTAATAAAATTTTATAATCATATGCGCCACCGTTGTTCGTTCCCATCGCCATCGCCGCAGCACTTGGCGCAAGCGACAAACCGATAACCATGATAACCGGCCCCACCACGATTGGCGGCAGTACGCGTTGAATCCATTCGATTCCCACGTAATAAACAATCATCGCCACAATCGCGTACACAATCCCAACCGAGAACGTCCCGACCATAACGGCCCCAGGTCCTCCGCCAGATTTCGCCGTAAGCAAAATCGTTATTGGTGCGATAAACGCAAATGATGAACCTAAGTAAGCTGGAATTTTGCCGCGTGTAATAATCAGGTAAGCTAGCGTCCCAAGACCACTTGATATCAGGGCCACGCTTGGATTTAAGCCGGTCACAGTTGGCACAAAGATCGTCGAGCCAAACATCGTGAACAGATGCTGGATGCTAAGAATAATCCATTTATTCCAAACCGGTTTCTCGTGAATATCTAATACTGGCTTTACGTAATTTTCTGGTGTCGTTTCTTCTGTCATCTTACTCCCTCTTTCCGACTCTAAGTCATAAAAAATACCCCTTGCCAAATTGCGACAAAGAGCAGTTATGTACTGGATTTAGGATAGACCTATTCCCCGTTCATCACCCTTTATCAGCCTCTCTGGACTGTTTTAAAAAAGCGTTCTTCCAGCGTTGTCTTCAAACGCTCATCTCCGTCGCCAAATTCGGCGAATAGTCTACGAAAACTGGTTTTTCAACATGCTGGATTATCTTATTTAATTATTGTCACAGCATCCGCCGCATGATCGACGTCCGCCAAATGTACCTCCACGCGCTCTTCACTCGAAGTCGGAATGTTTTTACCAACAAAATCCGCTCGAATCGGCAGTTCCCGATGTCCTCGGTCTGCCAAAACCGCTAGCTGAATCCCAGCCGGGCGTCCTACATCCATTAGCGCGTCCATTGCGGCACGCACCGTCCGGCCTGTATATAGCACGTCGTCGACTAACACAACCTGCTTCCCACCAATATCAAAAGGAACATTCGTACCATTTAGCGACGGCTCCGATGATTCGTTTTTAAAAGATAAGTCGTCTCTATAAAGCGTAATATCAATATCACCAACCGGAATCAGAACATCCTCGATTTCCTTGATGCGAGCCTGCAAACGATTTGCCAGGAAAATACCTCGTGTTTTGATACCGACAAGCGCCAAATCTTTCGTTCCCTTATTACGCTCGATGATTTCGTAACTCACCCTCGTAAGCGCCCGTTTAATCGCAGCCTCATCCATCACAACAACCTCTTCTGGCATCCTTTTCCCCTCCAATATCATTTAGACAAAATAAAAACCCTCTGCCAAGAGCGCGGCAAAGGGTTTACGTACAGAATCCAATTGGGCATAGAAATTCCCAAATCACGTTACCTTCTTAGCCTCTCTGGACTATGTTAAAGGACTGTTATTTAACTAGGTTCAGTTTATCCTACTATAGGGGGTTTGTCAACTAGTTTTATCGAGCAGCGTATAAAGTTCATATCAGGGGTTAAAAACGCGTAAAATCAATCTAAATACGACTTTAGAAATAAGCACTCTTTTATACCAAATCCTGTGCTATAATAGGCGCACGGAAGTCTTTAGGGCGGATAAGCGTTTCCTCCAGAAAGGAGGCGTTGTCATATGACAGTAACGGACATCATTGCGCTTTTCGCGATGCTTTTCACAGGTGGTATCTTTCTACTCGCACTGTTGACATTTTTCTTGCATTTAACGCAAAAAAAATAATCCCCCTAGGCCTACAAACTTAGTGGATTATTTCTCATCATGAAACGTTGTCCGCCTTAAAGCGGATTCCGTACCGCTAGTCGAAATCTAGACTAGCGGTTATTTTTATTTCTTCCATCATACCACATAACTCAAAAAATGAATACCCTCAACAACTTCATTCTCTCAAAATTTCCAAAGCTTCTTGAAAAATCGCAGGTAACGGTGCTTCAAAATTCATCCGCTCGCCTGTTGTTGGATGCGTAAATCCGAGCTCAGAGGCATGTAAAAATTGCCCTTCGCCTTTAATCGTGTTTTTCAGTCCATATTTCGGATCACCAGCAAGTGGATGTCCAATATATTTCAAATGCACGCGAATCTGATGTGTCCTACCAGTCTCTAAACGGCATTTTATTAATGTATAACCTGTAAAACGTTCCAACACTTCAAAATGCGTCCGCGACTCTTTCCCATCATTCACGATCCCCATCTTTTGACGATCTTCTTTTGAACGTCCGATTGGTGCATCGATGGTTCCTTTTTGATGCTTGATAACGCCGTGCACAAGCGCGATATATTCACGATCACTGGTTTTATCGTAGAGTTGCTCAGCCAAGGATTCATGCGCTTTATCGTTTTTAGCAACCATCAACAGACCTGACGTGTCTTTATCAATACGATGCACGATGCCTGGGCGAATTTTGCCATTGATGCCTGAAAGATCTTGACAATGGAAAAGTAGAGCGTTCACGAGTGTCCCTGATGTGTGACCAGCAGATGGGTGGACTACCATGCCCTGTGGCTTATTCACAACGAGCATGTCTGCGTCTTCGTAGTAAATATCAAGCGGAATATCTTCGGCAATGATATCTAATTCCTCCGGCTCGCGTTCCATATACGTGATTTCATCGCCCGTTTTGCATTTATAGTTCGGTTTTGTTTGCTCACCATTGACAAGGATGGCATCGTCTTTTAGCAACGTTTGTACGGCGGATCGTGTGATTTCTAGCAGTTCGGCAAGCCCTTTATCCAAGCGCGTACCATTTAATTTTTCCGGAATAATTACGGTATTTTGTGTCATTTTTTTGTTTCCTTTCGATTTGCGATCATCCAAGAACACGTAGACAATGAGTAAAATCACGCCTATCGTCAGACTTGCATCCGCGACATTAAAAATTGGGAAGTAATAATTTCCCCAAATTGTTTGTACAAAGTCGACCACTTCTTGATGGAGTATGCGATCGATAAAGTTCCCAATCGCGCCACCTAAAACAAGTGCTAAACTTACACCTAAAAGCTTACTGTTCTTCGCGTAGCGTTGCATGAAGTAAATAAGAACGCCGATAACTACGAGCGTAATCAGATAGAAAAACCACATTCTTCCCTCTAAAACACCCCAAGCCGCACCAGAATTTCGATGCGATGTGATATTTAAGAAACCAGGAATGATTTCCACCACTTCTCTTAGGTCTAAATTCTGCACGATAAGCCATTTGGTAAACTGGTCAATGACAACAACAACAAGTGCGATAAGATAATAATAGATCACGTTGATTCCTCTTTTCCTTTATATATGTAATGAGATGAGTCTAGCAAAACCAGACTCACCTCACACGTTTCATCATTGCAGAATAAATTGTAACAAAAATAATGCCGCAATGATATACATAAGTATCGGCGTTCGCGTGCGATTTTTTGTAAATAATTTCAAAATCGGGTACGCGATGAATCCGACTGCAATTCCGTCGGCGATACTATACGAGAATGGGATGATAACAACGATGAGGAGTGCTGAGAACGTATCTGCGGCATTGCTAAAATCCATTTCCTTGATTTCCTGTAACATCGACATCCCAATCACAATCAAGATGGGCGCAATGGCGCTGTTTGGGATGAAAGAAATATACGGCATCAGCACGAGCGACGCCAAGAAGAAAATACCAACCGTCACCGATGCTAAACCAGTTCGTGCGCCACTTCCTGTCATCGAGCCGATCTCTAACGCGGAAATCGTCGGACTTGTCCCAAACAATCCGGATAGGAATGCCGTGAAGCTACTCGCTTGCAGTACGCGTGGCAATTTTTCCGTTTGGCCTAGTTGTTTCGTCTGACCGAACGTCAACCCAACCGTTTCGAATACGAGTACCATGGTTAGTGAAAATACACTCGTCCAAAAAGCTACTTGCCCAACACCGGAAAAATCGGCCTGAAACAGCACGTCTTTCCATGGCGCCAAACTCATCGCGTCTTTAGAAACCTCACCATGCACACCAAACAGAACACTAACGATCGTTCCAATCAAGATGCTCCACAAAAAAGCACCTGGCACTTTGCGCACCAGCAAAATCATCGTTAGCACGAGCGTAATCAGCGTTGCCAACACAAATGGATCGTGCATATTGCCAAACGCCAAAATCGAATGTTCGCCGCGTGTGACAATTTCTCCTTTTTCAAGACCTAGCAGTACTAAAAATAGCCCTAAACCGACCGTGATCCCTTGTTTCAAAATAAGTGGAATCGTGTCGTTCAACTTTCTAGCTAATGGTGTAAATGCTAAAATCATGAATAAGAAGCCACTGATAAAAACGACGGCCAGCGCTTGCTGCCACGACAAACCAAGTGTCTGCACAAAATTATACGCAAATAACGCATTAATCCCCATACCTGGCATCAAAATCAGCGGTGCATTCGCCCAAAACCCCATCACAAAACAACCTACAACCGATATAAAAATCGTTGCAATAATGGCACCTTGATACGGTACACCAGCCTCTGCCAAAATCGAACTATTGACAACAATAATGTAGACAACGGTGAAAAAACCTATCATTCCAGCTAAGAGCTCCGTTCGAACCGATGTCCGATGCGCTTTCAACTGAAAGATTTTGTCCAATAATCTTTGCATCATAATTCCTCTTTATTCAATTATCCCTCTCCCAACCCGTAGAGTCTCGCCCCTACCACGAACCCTTATTATAACAGACGCGAGAAGATTCGCATAGAGCTTTTGCTTGTATCTTGTGAAAAATCATTCGTGACGGAACGTTATTTCTTATGCTATAATCGGGTGTTGATGGTTTATATAGAAAGGGGAGCACCATTTTGGAACAAACATTTACGCGCAGTGAAAAATGGCGCCAATTTTTAGTTATTTTTACGCCTGTCGTTATTTCACAGTTGCTGCTTTTTTCGATGGCCTTGATTGATACGATGATGTCCGGGCATTATTCCAACGAAGCCTTGGCTGGAACTGCGATTGGTAACTCCTTATGGGGTCCTTTTAATGCTAGTTTGTCCGGTCTATTAATGGCTGTCACACCTATTATTTCGCAATTATTAGGTCGCGGAGAAAGCCATGATATTAAAAGAACAGTGAGCAACGGTCTTTATATCGCGATCGGACTTGCAATTTTACTACTCGCACTTAACTTTTTATTCGTGCCATCGATCTTGCGTGCCATGGGTCTTGATCCTGCCGTTGCAGAAATTGCGAAACATTTTTTTAAATGGGATTTGTTTTGGTATCCCGGCTTTTTTCTTTTATTCTGTATTACGTGCTTTTATTGATTCACTCGGCCTTACTCGGGTCACGATGGCCATCACTTTGATTACGGTGCCTGTGAATATTTTCTTGAACTACCTACTTATTTTTGGTAATTGGGGTTTCCCTGAAATGGGTGGTGCGGGAAGTGGCTTAGCAACAGGGATTACCTATTGGATGGTACTGATTGTCACGATTATTTTGATTCAAAGTCAGAAGCGTTTACGTGATTATCATATTTTTTCTGGCTTTGCAAAAATAGATTGGAGAAAAATAAAGGAGATTATCAAACTTGGTGTGCCTAACGGTTTGACGATTCTTTTTGAAGTGAGTATTTTCTCAGCGGTTACTGTTTTTATGGGACGTTTTGGTACGGATACCATTGCGGCGCACCAATCCGCTATTAGCGTACCAACCTTGCTATACGCCTTCCCGCTTAGTATTGCGGCGGCGTTAACCATATTAGTTGGGTTTGAAACCGGCGCAAAGCGAGTGGCAGATGCGAAAAAATATCGGCATATCGGAATGGTTTCGGCGATTTCTATCGGCGTGCTAAACGGCATACTACTACTCTTATTCCGCGATCAGATCGCATCACTTTACACTTCTGATCCAAAACTAGCAAATTTGATTACGCACTTCTTGATTTACGCTGTATTATTCCAATTCGCGGATGCTCTTTTATCACCAGTACTCGGAGCGCTTCGTGGCTATAAAGATGTTTTCGTTACGTCGATCGTTGCCTTTATTTCCTATTGGGTGATCGGCCTGCCGCTTGGATTAGCCCTTTCGTATACTAATCTTGGTCCGTTTGGATTTTGGATCGGGCTTAGCGCCGGACTGTTCATCGCGGCTTTCATCCTTTCGGTCCGAGTACGGTTTACGGAGAAAAAGTTACTGGGTAGCTTGTGAATCGTATGTAGCTGAATTAGCGCCTCAATAGGCATGAAAACGCGGTGAACATGCCATCCATGTACCGCGTCATGCCTTGCGCCTTCACAACTAGCTTCAGCTTTTCAGTCCTAATGCTATTTTTTCCAAGTTCCATTCCATCATCTCTAAATATGAATCTCCCGGCTTTCCTGGTTTTGCCGTGGAATCTGTGAAGAGTTCTGCGAAGATTGGTGTATTAGTTTCGCTAGATACACTTTCCATACTTCTCGGATCTACACTAGTTTCCACAAATAAAACCGGGACTTTTTTCGTTCTGATCGTCTCGATTATTTGTTTCATCTGATCTGGCGTCCCTTGATTTTCCGTATTTATCTCCCAAATATAGGCCGCCTCTAAGCCGTATGCTGCCGCAAAATATTTAAATGCACCTTCGCTCGTCACCAGCGTCTTATTCTTTAAATCTGCGAATTTCGTCTTCGCTTCTCGGTCCAACGCCTCCAATTTTGCAATGTATTTTCCTGCATTTTGCTTGTAGTAATCCGCATTATCTGGGTCTTTCTTGACCAATGTATCCCGAGCATTTTCCGCGTACTTAATCCCATTTTGAAGATCTAGCCACGCATGTGGATCCGTCTCACTCTCTTTTCCTTTCGCTGTCAGAAACTTTGGAGAAACGCCTTTACTCAGCGCCACCGCTTCTTTTTGACCAGAAGATGCCATTAATCGATCAAACCACCCATTGCCAGTTTCCAAGTTCAAACCATTATTAAAAACCAAATCCGCATCCGCCATTTTTTGCACATCTTTTGGCAATGGATCGTATTCATGTGGATCTGTTCCTACTGGCACAATGCTGTATAGATCAATTTTGTCGCCACCGACCTGCTTCACAATGTCATATAAAATCGAATAAGTCGTCACAACCTGCAGCTTATCTGGATCAGTTGCCTTCTCATTTTTACCACAAGCCACTAACGATAATAGCACCAATCCCAACATACCTGCTAAAATTACTTTCTTCATTGTTTCACACTCCTTCTCCCAAAAATAATTCCTTGTTTCGGCGAAAATAAAAATACGAGTATAAATAACGCGGTCGCAGCGAGGACGATCGAAGCACCTGATGCCAGATTGTACATATAACTAAAATACAGGCCGACTATCGCGCTCACCGCCCCAAATCCTGCCGCCAAAAATAGCATTACGGAAAGTCGATTTGTCAGTAAATAAGCAGTCGCAGCTGGCGTAATCAACATAGCCACAACAAGAATAATGCCAACAGTTTGCAAGGAAGCCACCGTCACAAGCGTCAACAACGTCATCAGAAAATAATGTAGCATCCGCACTTTCAAGCCATAACTTTCTGCCATTGTCGGATCAAACGAACTAACGAGCAATTCCTTGTAGAATAACCCCACTAGCAGAATAACCAACATTCCGATTCCTAGTGTCATCCACATATCACTGCTACGAACAGCAAGCACATTTCCAAATAAAATATGATATAAATCCGTGGAACTTTGCGCTAGCGAAATCATAATAATCCCTAAGGCAAAAAAGGAGCTGAACACGATACCAATCGCAGTGTCATTTTTAATCCTACTATTTTGATTGACAAAGCCAATACCGAGTGCCGCAACAATGCCAAATGCCGCCGCGCCAATAAAGAAATTAATACCCACCATATAAGAGATCGCAACCCCAGGCAAAACAGCATGAGAGATCGCATCCCCCATAAGTGACATCCCCCGTAAAATGATAAAACTACCGATTACACCCGAAACAACACCCACAATAATCGATGTCAGCAACGCCTTTTGCAAAAATTCGTATTGCATCAAACCTTCTAGAAATAGCATCACTGAGCACCTCCCCATCCGAACCCCTGTCCGTAGGTTTTCAAAATATTCTCCTCTGTGAATGTGCTACCTGTTTCGCCATAGGCTATTAACTGCTTGTTCAACAAAATAATTTCATCAAAGTAACGTGCTACTTTATGAAAATCATGATGCACCACGATTATCGTTTTCCCATCATCGCGCAGTTTTTGTAGCACTTCGATAATAAGTGCTTCACTTGTCATATCAATCCCCACAAACGGTTCGTCTAGCAAAAAAATATCGGCCTGTTGCGCTAAAGCTCGCGCGATAAACACACGCTGCAGTTGTCCGCCAGATAATTCGCCAATCTGGCGTTTTGCAAAGTCCAGCATCTCTACTTGCGCTAATGCCTCGCGCGCTATTTGGCGTTCTTTTTTTTCGTGGTAATTTGATTAATCCTAACTTTGGATACGTTCCTATTAGCACAGTATCTAGTACCGTAATCGGGAACGTCAGGTCTACGCTATTCCGCTGTGGTACGTAGGCAATTTTGTGCCGCACCTCTTTTATTGTTCGTGATTCCCACGTTACCGTCCCTGATTCACACGGGATCAGTCCGATTAAACCTTTTAAAAATGTAGATTTCCCAGCTCCATTTGGACCAATTATTCCTGTCATCTTGCCTTGCTTTATTTGTAGGGAGATATTCTCCACGACGATTTCTTGACTATATGCGATGGATAAATTTCCAACTATCATGACATCACCTTTTCCTTCAGGACTTATTTTTTATACAAAACTAAGAATGTTTCCTTTAGGCAACATTATGGTTAGTATAGCCTATGTTGATTTATTTGTAAAGAGAATCATTTTTGAAAATCCTTTTAAAAGTTGCTATAAAAAACGAATGGAGACTTATCCTCGGTTAGGAAAATAAGTCTCCATTCGTTTCTTGTACTGCGTCATGATCCGCGCCTTCGGATCCAGCTTCGGAAGCCAGTCCCTCGAAACTTTCACGCCCTCCGCAAAAACCAAGATCGGGTTTTCACTGCGGCCGCTCCAAGTTTTTGTTGTGGCTCTTACGAAGCGTACTCTGCTGAGTTAGAGCCACAATATGAGTGCGAACGCAGGGAGCATTCGTTCCATGTGCTGCATCATGTCCCACGCCTTCGGATCCAGCTTCGGAAGCCAGCCCCTCGAAACTTTCACGCCCTCCATAAAAAGCAAGAACGGCTTTTTATGGAGGGCGCTCCAG
Organism: Listeria grandensis FSL F6-0971; assembly: GCF_000525835.1. GTDB lineage: Bacteria > Bacillota > Bacilli > Lactobacillales > Listeriaceae > Listeria_A > Listeria_A grandensis. The sequence continues at coordinate 203,537 of NZ_AODD01000002.1, read as the reverse complement.
TTTTTTTCGGAGCTGAACGAGCCGTTTCAGCTTTTCTAGTTATCCGCTAACTTTTTTAGCAATTCTTGGAAAACCTCGCGTTCTTCATCTGTGAATACGGAGAAACGGCGGACGATCATCGCCTTTTTCTTTTTCTCTATGGAGATCACGAAGTCTTTTGCCTCTTCGGTCAGTTCTAGCACGACGATTCGACGATCAACTTCAGAACGACGGCGTGTGATGAATTTATTCGCAACAAGGGAATCCGTGATCGCTGTAATGTGACTTGCCGATACATCCAGTTTCTTAGATAAATCGGTGGTGCGATTCACGCCACTTGAAATCAGGCTCAGAACGCGAAATTCACCGCCTGTTAATTTTCGGTCTAAAATAGTATCGACTTCATGACGAAAGCTATTAAAAACCCGCTTCACTGATGTTTCAATTTCTAGAAAATCATCCACGTAAAGCCCTCCTTACTTTAATTGTTGTTTCACTAATTCAACTGCTTTTTTCTCTTGTGGATCGTTTGCTTGTAGTTCCTTTTTAATCGCTGTAATGAGCGCTTCTGTTGTGGCACCTGTCATGATACCATCGACTTTTAGTTTGCTGGCTGTTTGGAATGCTTTTACTGCAGCTGTTGTATTGGCATCGAACAAGCCGTCCACTTTGCCAACATTATATTTAAGCGCGGAAAGCATCGTTTCAATGGTTTTCACATCATCGCCAAAATTCCCTTCTTTATATACCTTAGAGGAATTTGGAACCGCCATCGTTGCATAGGCTGGTAGTGCCACGGCCACATCTGGTTTAATACCTTTTTCGTGAATCCATTCGCCGTCTGGAGTCAACCACTTCGCCACGGTTAACTTGAGTAAGGAACCATCGCTAAGTGGTGCGGCTGTTTGCACTGTACCTTTACCGAATGATTTTGCCCCAACTAATTTAATGCCGCCAGATTCACGAGCCGCAGCCGCCAAAATTTCAGAGGCACTTGCGCTTCCTTCATCAATTAGCATCGTCACGGGAACCTTCACTTTATAACCATCATGCGCGCTACTATCTGCTTTAATCGCTTGTTTTGCACCATCTCTTGTTTGTTCTTGCACGATTACCTTGCCATCTGGTAAGAACAGGCTCGCAATATCAACTGCTTGATCGAGTAAACCACCTGGATTCCCACGCAGATCAATGACTAAACCTTTCATGCCCTTCGCATCTAGATCTTTCAGTGCTTTCTCAAGCTCGCTATACGTTTTTTCAGAGAAGGTGGTGATTTGAACGGTCGCAATTTTATCTGCGCCCATCTCCGAGTATACCGTTTCAATCGGAATTTCATCGCGCACGATTTTCACATCAAAAGGCTTGTCCGTTCCAGGTCGTGAAATCGTTAAGGTCACGCTCGTTCCTTTCTTTCCGCGGATTTTTGTTGTCGCCTCTGTAGAGGAAATACCTTTGATTGATTTACCGTCTACTTCCACGATTTTATCATTGGGACGTAAGCCCGCTGCTTCTGCCGGAGAATTCTTGATAGGCGACACAACGGTTATATAGCTATCTTTCTCCTGAATTTCCACGCCAATACCAGAAAAGCTCGAGGAAATCGTACTATCGAAGTCCTCCGCCTCTTTTTTCGTCATGAAAGAAGAGTACGGATCGCCAAGTGACCCTACCATACCCGTAATCGCGCCTTCCATCATCTTATCTGTATCTACTTTCTTAAAATATTTCTTTTGAATTTCGTCGTATACATCGTAAAGTTTCGTAAATTCCTTCCGTTCAGGAATCGCTACTTTTACTTGCTTATCCCCGCCCACAGACATGACGAGCGCTGTCACTAACGCGGTCGCAAAAATGCACCCAAATAACAGCATGACAAAGGGAAATGTTTTCATTTTTACAAAGCCTTTGCGCGCGTTTTTTTCATCTTTGTTTTCATTCTTAGGCTCATTCGGATTCATCGGTCCTTCTTCCATTCCTATGTTCACCACTTTCTCACTAACACCCTAGTAAATTTATATTCAACTTCCCTTTATTCTATCAGCTTTTGCATAGAAAAGGTAGCTTTTGTTGCTTTTTCTCCACAAAAAACAAGTAGCACAGTCTTTCCCTGCACTACTCGTCAAATTCCCCTAGTTATGCGACTACTTCATATCCGGCTTCGTCCACCGCTTCTTCAATCATATCTTGGACATTTTTGCCGTCGTCATAGGTGACTTCTGCCGTACCAGCTTCCAAAGATATCACTGCTTTTTCGACACCTTCCACCGCTTCGATAGCTTCGCGCACACGCTTTTCGCAATGTTCGCAACTCATGCCTTCAATTTCTACTACAAGTTTCGCCATTTTCTGTCACTCCTTTGTTATCTTATCTACCTCATTATACCCCACCCAGGTAATCATTACACATCTGCCCATTTACCCTTCCGATTTTCTGATTCATGCCATTCTAACAAACCATACACCGCATTAAAAAGATAAATGGCATATTGCGTGGCGATAATCGGATTTTTGGTATAGATATTTAGTGAGATTACAAGGATATTCATAATAATCCATAAATACCAGTTAAAACTAAAACGCGTAATCATCAAAAATTGAGCCGTCACACCCAGCGCGAAAATAAAATTATTCAACATCAACTGATACGGATCATTCGCAACGCCAAGAATCCCCGTCAAATACATATTGACAAACGAAGCTACAATAATAAAAATAACCGCGACCCCAAAATGGCGTTCCGTCAACTTCCTTGGCTCAATCGTCGCCTCTTTATTCAGATGTTTTTTCCATGTCACCAGCCCGAAAATATGCGTTACAAAATAATAAAGGCTCGGCAAAGCCGCCCCCACATTACGCCCTAAAAAATTCCCGCTCATCTCACCAAATGCCGCTAACATGCCAAAAATATTTCCACTATTTTTCCCTTTCGCAAGTAAGATAACACAAATCAGGCCACAAATCGCGCCAATATACGATAATAAATAGCGCCATTCAAAATGGACGAGTGGATTCGTCGCTAAAAAAGCAATAGTAACGAGCAAAACACAGATATAAGGGTATCGTTTATTCCGACCGATTTTCATAATGGCTGATTTCATTTGAATTCTCCTTTTTGTCGTTCAGTAATTGTTCTACAAGCTGGATACTTGCCAAATAACGCTCTTCGTAATTGCCTGATGTAATAGCTACATATGGAATCTCATTTTCCGTTAGTAAACGCTCCAATAAGTCTTGAAAGTCCTTGCGCTTGGCTTTACTACCAAGATGGCGCAACCCATCGTTGACCCATGGCGTATTATTTTCCAATAGAATAACAAGATCAAAGCGCTGCGTTTCAATCATCGCCTGCACAAACGGATGCTCCTGACCCTCGTATGTTATGCAGAATGCTTGCGTTGTCACATAGTCTGTATCAATAAACGCCACCTTGTTCGCATATTTCACCGCAAAATCAATATACTGCGCCTGCCCAAGTGAAATTTTATCATAATCGGAAAATTGAAGCGCCTTCTCATTCCCACCAAGGTGAGAAAAAACATAATCGCGTCCATATTCCCAAGCGCTTGTTGTGTTAAATGTATTTGCTAATTTATTCACAAGTGTTGATTTACCGCTTGATTCCCCACCTAAAATCGCAACTTTCCGAACAAAAAACGGTTTCACCTCGGTCGGAATATAATCCCAATAATGAAATGGTTCCTGCCTGATTTGCGTTGCACTAATATTCATAAACGAACGCTCAGCATCAATGACAACCGTGTTCACATCAAGCAACTCCTGATACCGAATCGCATCTTTTGGTTCACTTGAATAAATTGCATTCGCCTGAATATGATTATCCGCAAGCAACTTCCTCGCCCGAATCGCCCATTCATCCCAACCATCTGGATAAGGCGGAATTCCATCTTCCGACAAATCATGAATTTTAATGTTATCTTGGTATTTAAAAGTTTGCAACAACCAACGCCAGCGATCTTCAACAGTTGGTTGCTTCGTCATAGAGCTTTTTTGAAAAAGCTCGAAATCACGCACATCATCATGGCAAAGAATAACATGAAGCTCGTCAACTTGGCTCGCGGCTCGCTGAATTAAATAAATGTGCCCCGTATGTAACGGATAAAATTTCCCAAAGACAACACCGATATTTTTTTCGCGAGGGGGGTATTCTAGATGTAGAACTTCATGCAAAGCTTGTAGTTTTTGAGCGCTTGGTTCCTTGATTTTGTTGTTGATCAGCTGACTGAGATAACCCTTCGTAACGCCAATCCGATCTGCCGCTTGCTGCAAAGTCAACCCATTTTCCTTCAAAGCTAGTTTTAAATATGTATAACGTTGCATGATTATCGCTCCTAACTCTCATTTTGTTTATTATATTAAACAAAAATAACTGAAATGTCAAGCTGAATAAAAGTTATATTTTTTACAATAAGAAAGGAATCTAGTTGTAGAAACATGTAACAAAATAGTCACAATGTCGCTTCTCAAAGGGGAAAAAATGTATTTTTTTAGCTTGGAAAACTGGTAAAGTAAAAGAAGTGGTACCGAGCAAGGCGACATACTCTCCAAAACTAGCGCGATGCACCGAACAAACATACGTAGAAACCTCAGTCAAGACTAGCAGGTGTGCAAGGTTGGAAAATAAGAGGGCGCCACGTACCAACAATAAAAAAATGGAGGAATTGCATCAATGAATAAAAAGATGAAAAAAGTAGCCATCGCATTACTTGCGACGAATGTGATGGCAAGTACAGTATTAACAGCCTTACCACCAGTAGAAACACACGCGGCGGAGAATAAATTAACGTCGACAGTAAACGCGAGTCAAGATAATCTTATCAATACGGTGAGAGACGGAGATACTAAGATTACTGGTAAAGTTCCTGGTGGTGCTCAAGAAATAGAAGTTAGCTTATGGGAATACGCGGATGCTTTCTCAGAACAAATAACCTCTTATAAACGATACACTTGCAAAGTTCAATCCGATGCCAATGGAAACTATAGTGTAAATCCAGAAAATTTTGGTACAGACTATGGTAGCATTTTTAAATTCACCCGTAGAGATTATCCATATTCCGTTAAGATTAAGACTGCAAGTGGTTTAACAGCAGAGACGATCATCCAAATGTCGAAAAACACAGCGAATACAGGTTATATTAACCCAGTAAAAGTAGGCGACACAGAAATAACTGGACACCTCGATAATCGCCCTTTACAAGCAATCACATTTAGAGAAGTTGCCGCTTATGTCATAGGTCGTACTGGTACTCTACCCGACAGACTATCGTATACTACGACAGATGCAAATGGCGATTTTAAATTTACACTAACATATGGTATTACACGCGTACGCCTTTCTGTTGAAAATGATTCAGGAATTTTGTTCAACACAGCTCCAGATGTTAACGAAGCATCCATTTACGTACCGACATCTCTAAATGTAGATACAAGCGCGATTAATGCTGCTCGTGGAACTACTGGGAAAATAACAGCTACCATGAGTCCTGCCGCGACAAATCAAGCACTAACGTATGCATCGAGCAACGCCAACATTATCACTGTAAATGCAACTGGTGATTGGGAAGCGAAAGCAACAGGAACCGCTACGATTACAGTTACGTCAACTGCGAATGCTAGTTTGACTAAAACAATTCCAGTCACTGTAACAGCAAATGCAACAGATGTAGCACAAACTACGGTCAATGAACTATTCATCAGTGACAACCCAGCGAATCGCATCAAAGATACCACGACACAAGCAAAAATAGACACGGCGCAAACCAAAGTCGATGCTGTGACGGATGCCACGAAGAAAGCCGAACTCCAAACGTACGTGGATAAAGCGCAAGCAGAGCTTGCAAACAACGCGAAAAATGCGGCAAAAGCAAGCGTAGACGCGCTCTTTTCCAACCCACCAACGAATACAGCATTAAAACCTAGCACCACACAAACGATAATCAACGAGGCAAGTACGAAAGTCAACGCACTACCAGCCAGTGCTGATAAAACAACGATGCAAGCCGATATCACGAAAGCGAACACCCTATTCCAAGCGATCACCCCAACGACGCTGGACGCCCTGACGACAGAGAGCACCACTGTGTCTGGTGTTGGCGAACCAAACAGCGACATCGTTATCACAAAGGGCGCGACGATCCTTGCTTCCGGTAGGGTGGACGGGAGTGGTAAATACCAATTAGCGATCGCGAAACAACCAGCCAATACGACGATAACTGCAGCGGTGACCAAAGCAAGCAATGGTAAAACTTCAAGTGCGAGCAAGATCGTCACAGCGGTCGCTCTCGATTATAAATTGACAGGGCCAGTAGAATATGAACTTGGTAATAAATCGAATATCACAGGAAACTACGGCGCTGATGTAGCGTATGTTCGTTTACGTGTGACGCCACAAGGACAAACACCAACATCTGCCAATGTGGTACGTCAAGTCACAGCGCTAAAAGGCGTGACAGGTTCGTATAACCTCGGCGACATCTCAACATTCGTTAAAAACGCCACAGATAAAGTCGAAATTTTAGCCGTGGATGCGAAATACAATATCGTAAAAACCCTCAACGTAACGCCAAAAGGCACGAACCCCGGTAACGCATTGACAGGGCCAGCAAAATATGACCTGGGTAACAAAGCGAATATCACCGGTACCTACGGTTCCAACGTGGCGTATGTCCGCCTACGTGTGACAGGAGCAAGCGGTGATGTGGCGATCAAGAAACAAGTGAGCACAACGACCACAAGCAACGCCTACAACCTTGGCGATATCTCGACATTTGTCGACGCAACGACACAAAAGCTTGAAATCATTGCCGTCGATGCGAAATACAACGTGGTGAAGACAGTCGTTGTCGAAATCAATAAAAACACCCTCGATAACAAGTTAACAGGTCCAACAACCTACACAATTGGTGATAAAACAGCGATCACTGGCGAATACGGTACGAATGTAGCGTATGTCCGTCTCCGCGTCACAGCTGCAGGTCAAACAGCAGGAACTATTGTCCGTCAAGCAACTGGTTTAGCCGGTACTTACAGCCTCGGTGATATTTCAACACTCGTAACAGATGCAACAAGCACCGTTGAAATTTTAGGCGTAGACGCGAAGTATAATATCGTGAAAACCCTCAAAGTCACGGTGAAAGCATCAACCGTCGACAATAAACTAACCGGTCCAAGCGAGTATACCGTTGGCGATAAGACAGCCGTTACGGGGACGACGGGTACAGGTGTAGCCTACGTTCGCTTGCGTACAGGAAGCGATGTGAACAACATGACTGTCGTGCGCCAAGCAACGCCAAGTGCTGGAAGTTATACTCTAAGTGATATCTCTGGTTTAGTCAAAGATACATCTGGCGTCGTGCAAATCGTAGCGCTCGACAAAGGCTATAATATCATCAACACGCTCACGGTAACCGTGAAAGCAGCCGCAGCATTGGATAACACGTTAACCGGGCCTGCCTCGTACACGTTTGGCGATACCACCGCGATTACGGGTACAGTTGGTACGAACGTTGCCCGTGTGCGCCTACGTGTCACACCAGAAGGTGGCACCGCAGAGATCAAGAAAAATATCAACCTTCTGCCTGGCGCAACAAATTACAACCTCGGCAACATTGCAGGATTAGTCGCAGATGCCACAGATAAAGTCGAAATTCTAGCATTAGATGCTAATTACCAAGTAGTCAACACGGTTGACTTGATGAACTAAGAAAACGACACACGTAAGAAAACAGCTAGCAGCTTAACTACACTACAGCAAGCTAGCGAGCACAAAACAAGACTAGATTCCGAACAACCCTCTCGTAATGATGTCTCGGAACTAGTCTTGTTTTCTTATTTATGCTCATTTATCGACGCTATCTCTTTCTTCGGAGGTTTTGATAAATGGGACTTGTATAGTGGCGTCCTTCATCCAAGTGAATGAAGGCCTCTTTGCGTAGGTTTGAATAGCAACCCTTTTTGAACAAAATTTATAAAAGATACAGATCGATAGCTTTTTTAGTTATGAGCGCTCCCATACGCTTCTTGCTTCTTACTTTAACTTCAATCGTTTTAGACGTAAGGCGTTAGCAACGACGGAAACAGAGCTTCCAGCCATCGCCAAACCTGCCACCCATGGTGCTAATAGGCCAATCGCGGCAATCGGTATTCCTGCACAGTTATAAGCCAAAGCCCAGAAAAAGTTTTGCCGAATATTTCGCATTGTTGCGCGACTTAGCTGAATCGTTTGCGGAATAAGCGTTAACTGATGCCCAACAAGCGTCACATCTCCCGTCTCAATCGCAATATCCGTTCCCGTTCCGATACTAATTCCCGTATCCGCCGTTGCAAGCGCTGGTGCATCATTGATACCATCCCCAACAAAGGCGATCACATGCCCTTTTTTCTGCAAATCTGCCACAATATCGCTCTTGTCATTCGGTAATTGTTCCGCGTAAACCTGATCGATTCCAAGTTCCGTCGCCATGTTTTCTACAACGACGCGCTGATCTCCAGATGCAATCGCCGTTTTAATACCAAGCTCGTGTAATCGCAAAATCGCTTCTTTGGCCTCTTTTCGCGGCGTATCCAATAATCCAAACGCACCTGCAAAATCATCATCCACGCTCATCGCCACGATCGTCTGCCCTGCTTGCATCCACGTCTGCATTTCTCCATCTGCACCTTTTGGAATCGTGATTGCATTTGCGATAAAGCGGTATGAACCTAACGCTACTTTTACACCATCGAGCGTGCCAACCATCCCGTGTCCTGCTTTTGCTCGAATTTTCTCAACCTGAACTTGTGGCACACCCTGATCTTCCAAATAAGCCAGAATCGCCCTCGCAATCGGGTGTTCCGACTGGTCTTCCATCGCTACTGCGAACCGCGTGAAATTAGCGTTTTCTTCCAACATATTTACCACACGCAACTTCCCTTCCGTCAGCGTCCCCGTCTTATCAAAAATCACCGTATCCACTTTTGCCGTCCGCTCTAAATGCTCCCCACCTTTAAAAAGAATGCCACTTTCCGCACCTTTCCCAGTTCCCGACATAATCGCGGTCGGCGTTGCCAATCCAAGCGCACATGGACACGCAATCACGAGTACCGCAATTGCCACTTGTAGCGACTGATCCAACACACCGCCTGTCGCAATCATCCAAATCACAAATGTCAAAACCGCAATCGCCAACACAATTGGTACAAAAATCCCCGAAATCCGATCCGCCAAACGTTGAATCGGCGCCTTCACGCCTTGCGCTTCCTCCACGAGCTGAATAATCGTCGAAAGCACCGTCTCATCCATTCGTTTCGTCACTTTCGCCTGAATGACCCCATCAAAGTTCACCGTTGAACCGATTACCGTGTCACCTGCTTTTTTCTCCACAGGCACTGGCTCCCCCGAAATCATGGACTCATCAATGCTCGTTTCACCAGTCAACACAACCGCATCAATCGGAACCTTCTCTCCCGGCCGAACCAAGATCACATCTCCAATTGCGAGCTCATCGACAGGTACCTTCCACTCCCGATTCTCGCGCAGAACAACCGCTTCCTTCGATTGAAGTTTCAGCAAACCTGCAATAGACTGCGTCGTTTTCGATGTCGCATAACTTTCCAGTAATTTTCCAAGTAAAATCAGCGTAATCAAAATCGCACTCGTCTCAAAGTAATAATGCGCTTCAATATTCGGGTTAATCAGCTGCCGCACATACTCCGCCAAACTATAAAAATAAGCCGCCGAAGTCCCCAACGCCACGAGCACATCCATATTCGCACTCTTTCCACGAAGCGACTTATACGCCCCATCGTAAAACCGCCAACCAATATAAAACTGAATCACCGTCGCAAGAATCAGCTGAATCGTCGGGCTAATCACCTCATCCACACCCATCGCAAACGCCGTATGATGCAAGTACGGAATATGCGTCACCATCGTAAGCAACAACGGCAATGCTAAAATTGCAGACAAGATAAACCGGCGTACCTCACGCTTGAACTGCTTTTCCAATACCGCGTCTTTCTCTTCTTTCGACATTTTTTCCGCCGCATCATACCCCGCATGCTTCACAATATCGATCAACTGCTCCGGCCCAATTTGCTCAGGATCATAATAAACCGCCGCACTCTCCGTCACCAAATTCACATTCGCCCGCTCCACACCAACCGCCTTATTCAGCGATTTCTCCACACGCGTCGAACAAGCCGCACACGTCATACCAAACACATTCAAATCCTGCCTCTTCGCTTCCATTTTAAAAATACCCCCTCACCTATTACGTTTTCGAAAACTGCCGTATCACTTTCAATAACTCCTCCATTACCTCATCCGACTCACCATTTTGCGCTGCATCGACAACACAATGCTTCGCGTGATGCTCCAAAACCTGCAATCCAACCTTCTTAAGCGCGGAATTAGCCGCCGAAATCTGCACTAAAATATCGACACAGTAACGATCTTCCTCCACCATCTGCTGTATCCCACGAACTTGTCCTTCCACGCGCCGCAAACGATTCAACACCTGCTTCGTATCCTCATTAGAACGCGGTACAATCGGTTTATCATGCGTCATTTCCAACACTCCCTCACTCAACTTTATACCCCAATTATACCTACAGGGGTATATAAGTCAAATCATTTATTTCTAACCACAAAAAAGAACCCCCACATCATGTGAGGGTTCCCCAATCTTATTTCGCCGTTCCACCATCAATTTTCTTCTGCAACACCTGCACATGTTGGAAAAATTCCTCCAGCGTCCAATCATTCTCATAAATAATCGTCGCCGCATCCTTACCAACATAGCGATAATGCCAAGATTCATATTGATACTGCGTTACAGCTTCCTTGCCCTTCATATACCGCAAAATAAAACCGTAATTATGCGCGTTTTTCTGTAACCATTGTCCTTCAGGCGTCTCACCAAAAGCCTCCGTCAGATTAAACCCTTGATCACGCGACGAAATATCCATCGCAAGGCCCGTCTGATGTTCGCTCATTCCCGGAACAGCCACAGCTTCTTTCGCTTTGGACTCCCCCTTCGCGGCAACTTCCGCGCTAAAAACCTCCTGTTGACGTTGATACGAACGGTATCCAGAAACAGCATACAGCGTTAAATTATCTTGTTTTGCCGCCGCAAACATCGCCTCTAACTGCGAGCCCGCTTCCTTACGCATCTGCGCTTTTTCCACCTGCTCATCACCAAACGAGAAGGTCACATTAGGACGAACCAAATCAGGCGGCGAATACGTCGACTGCAAAGAATACTTCTTATTCGCAAGCACCAGTATATTTTCAGGATTCGTAATATACTGAACGCCATCTTTTTCCACTAACTTATTCTGCTGGGCAATATACGGATAAAGCGGATCATTTTGATAATCTTCACTTCCCGTTTCTGCTTCTTTTTCGGGTTTTGTCCCCGTTTCGTCTTCCGTTCCTGCTTTTGTTGTCGCCGTTTCTGTCTCCGCGGCTGGCTTCTCAATGTTTCCCGTCAAATAATCCGCTGACGTGTTAAAACCCGCCAAACTCAGCGCTATCATGAATGAAATAAAATGCATCATCTTGTTTTGTTACCTTCCTTCGTTAGATTCTCCCTACTTCAACGTAGATTCTAACGCAACAACAATCATATCGTTAAAAGTCGTTTGACGCTCCTCTGCCGTTGTTTCTTCCCCAGTAAAAATGTGATCACTCACCGTCAAAATCGCCAATGCCTTACGTCCAAATTTCTGAGCAATCGTATACAGCGCCGCCGCTTCCATCTCGATACCAAGCACGCCATGATCTGCTAATTGTTGTTTATCTAACTGTTCATTATAAAAACGATCCGATGAAAAAACATTCCCAACACGCATCGTTAGACCTTTTTCAAGCCCAGCATCATACGCATTTTTCAACAGCTCAAAATCCGCAACCGGCGCAAAATCAACACCAGCAAACGTATTGCGATTAATTTGTGAATCCGTCGAAGCCGCTTGTGCAATCACGACATCACGAACCTTCACGTCTTTTTGAATTGCACCCATCGTACCAACACGAATCAAATGCTTCACATCATAACTTTGAATCAGCTCGTTCACATAAATCGAAATCGACGGAATCCCCATACCAGTCCCCATCACCGATACCCGCTTACCTTTATACGTCCCCGTGTAACCAAACATATTACGAACCTGATTAAAACAACTAACGTCCTCTAAAAAAGTTTCCGCAATATATTTCGCACGCAACGGATCCCCCGGTAAAAGAATCGTTTCTGCAATCTCGCCTTGTTTCGCCTCAATATGAATGCTCATACTTAACGCCTCCCATTTTTTTCTTCATCCAAAATATAATTACCCCATAAATCATCAAACAACGTCATGCTCGGAATATAGGAAGCGTTAAGCTCCAAATACTCACACAACTCATAATAATCAGTAGACTGCTTCGGGAAACTATGATCTTTAAAAGCATCATCCGCAAATTTCGTCGCCGCATCACGTTTAATCGTATCGCGGTATGTCATTAAATAGTGATAAAACGATCGTCCCAAGCTGTCCATTCCTCTCTTTTGTCAACGCTCCACATATTGCAAAATTTCTTCACAAATCCGATGCGTTTCAAGCGCTGATTTTTTCGAAACAGGTTCCGCCTTTCCTTCACGTGCCGCATCCAAAAAGGTCGTAATAATCGGCTCAAAACCGCGTTTATAAAGCGTTGTCTCCCAGTCACCAAAACGCATAATGGAATGACCCGTCCCTTCATACATATGCAACTCCGTCACGTGTTCCACTTCCCATTTCGCCTCTGGTGTGAAGATCGTCAAACGCTCCTCACTCGTCCCACTTTCTCGGTTCATAATCGCTGTTGCCGTCCGACCATTTGCCACAAATTGCACGGTGATCGCCGATAACAACGCCCCGTTCATCGTTGGGAAAACCGTCATCTGCTCAACTGGTGCATCCAATAAATGTAGCACCGTATCCACCACATGAATAAAATCATCAAAGATAAATACCCGCGGATCGCTTGCCTGAGCCTTACGATGCTTTTGCATCAAGATCATATTCGTATCCGCTTTCTCCGCCAACATCGCATACCGAGGTGCAAAACGACGATTAAACCCAACCATCAACAATGTATTTTTTGCCTCGGCCAGCTCCATCAATTCCTTCGTCACCTCGTAATTATCGGCAACCGGCTTGTCCACATACACTGGAATTCCAGCCTCTAAAAACGCCCGAACAATCTCTGGATGACTTGCGGTTGATGTATGTACAAACGCGACATCCACCTGCGCACGAATCATCGAATCAATCGAAGAATGCGTATTATGGAACCGATATTTCTCGCTTATTGCCTTCAACTTTTGCGCATCCCTCGTAAACAGATGCACTTCCACGTTATCTAAATGCGCAAAAACTGGCAAATATGCCTTCTGCGCAATTCCACCTAAACCAAGTACCGCAACTTTTTGCATTCCCATTCCTCCTAGTTAAGAAACTTTTAAACCAATACCCCTACTAATTCTATCATAATGTAGTAAGGGTATTCAATGTTTGACCGTACTCACCATCAAAAATGCATATCGCTATACGAAAAACGGTAAATACTCGCCATAACCTTCTTTTTCAAGCGCATCTTTCGGAATAAATCGAAGCGCCGCCGAATTAATGCAATAACGCATCCCCCCAGAAGCTCGCGGCCCATCCGGAAAAATATGTCCTAAATGCGAATCAGCATCCACCGACCGCACCTCCGTCCGGATCATGCCGTGTGATAAATCACGCTTTTCGAGTACTTCAAGTGGATCTATCGGCTTCGTAAAACTCGGCCAACCACATCCCGCATCATATTGATCCAGCGATGAAAATAACGGCTTCCCAGAAACGATGTCCACATAAATCCCCGGCTGATTATTATCCCAAAACTCATTATCAAACGGGCGCTCCGTTCCTTTTTCCTGCGTGACTTGATATTGCAAATCATCCAATTGCTTCAACCGTTTCGCTTTTTCCTCTTGATTCATGGCAGATCACCCTTTCCAATTAGCATCGATGAATGGATCGCGTCCCGAGTGACTACGATAATTCTTATAATGATTCGGATCCTTCTTGTAAAAATCTTGATGGTATTCCTCTGCCACATAAAATGGACCAGCCTTCTCGATTTCCGTCACAACAGGGCGTTTGAAGCGACCGCTCGCATCCAAGTCTGCCTTCGACTTTTCCGCAACCACCCGTTGCTCCTCCGATGTATAAAAAATGACTGGGCGATAGGACGAACCGCGATCTACAAACTGGCCGCCCGCATCTGTTGGGTCCGTCTGTTGCCAATAAACTTCGACCAATTTCTCGTACGGGAAAACAGCTGGGTCAAACGTAATCTCAACCGCCTCTGTATGCCCCGTCGTCTCACTACAAACCTCTTTATACGTTGGATTCACCGTATGACCACCCGTATATCCTGCGACCACACTTTCAATCCCCGGTTGCGTATCAAAGGGTTTTATCATACACCAAAAACAACCACCTGCAAAAATTGCCTTCTCACTCATCGTCTTACCTCCCCATCTTATTCCGTTGGTACTAACAGTGTAAACGAAATATCATCTTTCTTCAAATCAAGCGCATCTACACGAACTCGCATGCCACCTGTTAGCTTCAACTTGTTCACATCTAAATAGATTTTCTCCTTTTTAGGTGAAATCGTCACCCAATTCGGTAGTTCAAACTGACTTTTCACGTATTGCATCACATAAGACACCGGAAGCGGTAATGCACCAACTCTCATATCCACCTGCTGCAAGACAATCACACCATCTTTTCGCAACGTCGGCGAGAAATTAATACTAATATCTACTGGCTGCCCTAAAAAATGCGCCTCCGCTTTAAAAACAACATCATCCGCTAAATAAACATCATAGGCGATATCTGCATCTTGCTCTTTTTGAAATTCCTGCAAATAATGCGCCATCAATTTATTCAAATCGGCTTTATTCGTCGATGTTTGGAATTCCACCATATCCTTCGTACTCACTAAACGCCCCGCATCTTCCGGAACATTTGGTGAAAACCAGAAAATCGACATATAAATCCAACCAAAACAGAGTACCAATACCCCGACAAAAGTCAGAAACGCCCATTTCCAGTAATTGATTTGTTTCCCATTTGATCTCAACAGCCGTCACCTTCTCTATTTTAAATTTCCATCTTGAATCGATGTTACCAATTTGCTGTATAAAGCATTCGCCATTTTTTCATAGCCGCTATGATTAGGATGAAACATGTCACCCGCAAGATTCGGATTCGCTTTCCCCACCTTAGTCACAGCACGCTCTTCTAGCTGCTTGTTCACCGAAATGAAATACGTATCAGGGGTATCTGCTAGTATCTTTTTCGTTGAAGCATTCCACTCAGCGATAATTTCGTCAAACACCTTCATCTCACTAAAATACGTCGTATACGGATTGTAAATACCGAAAACATAGATGGGCGCCAACGCATTTAGATCACGAATATCTGACAACAACTTCTCTAAGTTCGTATCAAACGTCTGATTCGCCTTCGTGAAATCTTTCTTTTTCGCGTCCAATAGCTTGGCACGGACGATTTTCATTACATCATTTCCACCAATCGTGATCGAAATCGCATTGGCTTCTTTCACATCTTGACGAAATTCAGGCTGTGTATCCAGCCGCTTCATCAACTGATCGATCCGGTTACCGCCGACACCATAGTTTTCCGTCGTTACACGCTTCACATCGTCCCGTTTCTCAAGCTTATCCGCCACGATGCCCACATAACCGCCATTTTTCTCCTCATCGCCAGAACCTTCTGTTAACGAATCACCCATCGCGACTAGATTGACCGCAACACGTGCTTCTTCTCGTTTTCGCTCCTGCTCTTTTTGGATAAAATAAAAGGTAAGAATGGCCGCGAGGATGATGATAGCGATCCCCGCAAGCCAATATTTTTTCTTATTCACATGTCTTCACCTAACCTACTCTGTGTAATAAATCATTGCAACCGCACCATTTCCAGCGTGTGTTGAAATAACCGAATCGGCATTTAACAACTTGACTTCCGACAAATGGAAAATTTCTTTCGCGTGTGCTCTGATCTCTTCCGCCATCTGTAAACCATTGGCGTGTACAACATTTAATTCTTTCACTTTTTTCGTTTCTGCTTTTAGCAAATCCACTAAATAATTCATTGTTTGTTTCTTGCTACGAATTTTTGCCTCTTCTATGAGCGCACCATCTTGTAATTTCGCGATCAATTTGATGTTTAAAAGACTGCCGATAATGCCTTGCATTTTGCCGACGCGCCCACCTTTGATCAAGTTCTCAAGTGTCACGACACAAATATAAAGTTTTGTTTTAGCGCGAATAGTTGAGATTTTTGTCAGAATATCGTCGACAGTGTTGGTTTCGTCTTGTGCCATTTTTGCCGCTCCGATCACTTGGAAAGCTAGCGCTCGTGCGATGTATTCCGAATCGATCACAGTCACCTTACCATCCACCATATCAGCCGCTTGTTGTGCTGTTAAGACAGTGCCGCTCAACTTTTCTGTCAAATGAATCGCTAGAACTTCACTACCATCTGCAGTCAACGCTTCAAATAAAGCTACAAAATTACCGATCGCTGGCTGTGATGATTTAGGAAGCTGTTTAGAAGCTGCCATTTTTCCCATAAAGTCGGCTGGCTCGATTTCCGTTGCATCGTAAGTCTGTCCATCAATTTCAACGGTCAGCGGTAGAATATGAATGTTATATTTCGCCACTTCTTCGGGCGTTAATCCGGCAGTAGAATCCGTCACAATTTTGATTTTTGTCATTATTTCCACATCCAATTCTAGTATTCTTTTTTCCATTATAGCAAGAAAAGCGGAATAGTACTATTCTAATAGCTAAATATCAGGCGAAAGTTGTACCTAGATTCCAGCATTACTCCAATTCTTTACATTATCTTAAACTTTGTGTTTGTTAAATCACTTTCTATTTGTACAAAAAGAGCGTATGATAAGAACATGAATAGAAAATTTAATTTTTCAGAAAAGTTTGGTGATAAAAAATGCATGAAACGTACAATTGGAAAGAAGAAGTCGCTAACGCAGTGACGCATGGCATCGGATTCTTGCTCAGTATCCCAGCGCTTATTATGCTCATTATTTTTGCAGTGCAACGCGACAATCCGATCTATTTAATTAGTTTTTTTAATTTACGGTATCTCACTCGTATTACTCTATTTTTGTTCAACAATGCTACACAGTTTTAAGCCAGGAAAAGCGAAGGATCTCTTTAACATTTTAGATCATGTCGCGATTTATGTATTGATTGCCGGTTCCTATACACCCCTCGTTTTAATCACATTGCAAGGATCACTTGGCTGGACATTGTTCGGTGTGATATGGGGACTTGCTGCCACAGGAATCGTCTATAAATGCTTCTTGCTCGGAAAATGGAAACTCATTTCGACACTGTTTTATTTATTGATGGGTTGGCTCGTGATGATCGCGATTAAGCCGCTCTATCAGACACTAGAGCCAGTGGGATTCTGGATGTTAGTAACCGGTGGTATTATGTTTACCGTCGGCGCTGTCTTTTACAGTATCCCAAAAGTCCCTTACATGCACGCCATTTGGCATTTGTTCGTGATTGCCGGAACTGGGTTTATGTATTTCTGTATTTTGTTTTATGTATAATGGGGAAAGGCGTCCTTTTTGAGGGGCGTTTTTTTCTTGTTATGATAGCGAAACGAGGTTCTAAAAGCAACGAAGGCTGCCCTACTCTCCTTCATATAGTATGACATATTAATCATTTGCATTCTATTATGTCATACTATATAATGAACAGCATATCCTATATCGAAATGAGGTGACCGAAATAAAACTCTCAACAAGACAACTCAAAATCATCGAATTTGTGAAAGCGCATGAACCAGCAACAGGTGACCAAATCGCTCGCTCATTGCAGTTAACACGTGCTACAATTCGCGCTGATCTCTCTATTTTAACGATGACAGGGATTTTAGATGCTCGTCCGAAAGTCGGTTATTTTTATTCAGGGCTTGAGCTTAATCCGACAATATATGAGGACATACGACAACTGAAAGTCGATGCTATTATGACGACTCCTATATTCGTCACAAAGGAAACCTCAATTCATGACGCGATCGTCAGCCTTTTTCTAGAGGACACGGGTAGCTTGTATGTCATAGAGGCAACAGAGCTAATTGGTATCGTATCCCGAAAAGATTTGCTAAAAGGCGCGCTTGCAGATACCGATAAAAAGGCTACACCCATTGCAACCATCATGACACGGATGCCCAATATTCGAACGATTGCACCGACGGATTCCGCTCTCTTTGCCGCGCAAGAGCTCGTGATACATCAAATCGATTCCTTACCGGTTGTCAATGGCAAAAAAGCGATTGGCAAAGTTTCCAAAACACGATTAGTTCAACTTTTCGTAGATACATTTAAAAATGAATAAATTGGAGGTAAAAATGAAGTCTACTGTCATCCTTTATGTTATTTCAGATGCTATTGGAGAAACAGCGCAACACCTCATTCGGGCATCGACCGCTCAGTTTACACTAGAAAGTGGTGCTGATATACGTCGCCATGCCTTTGTTCGCAACGAGGAAGCCCTGTTTGAAATTTTAGAAGAAGCAAAAGTGGCGGACGCGATTGTTGTCCAGACGTTGGTTCAAAAAAGATTAGCCCTTGCTGCTAGCGTATTTTGCGAACAATACGGCCTGCCATGTATCGATCTCGTCTCAAATTTAACCGCAGCTATCGAACAAAAGACAGGCCAAAAATCAAAAGAAGATCCGGGCAACATGCGCCGACTTGACCAGCATTATTTTGATCGGATTGCAGCGATTGAATTTGCCGTAAAATATGATGATTGCAAGGATCCACGCGGCTTGCTAGAGGCCGACATTGTCTTAATTGGCATTTCGCGTACAAGTAAAACCCCTCTCAGCAGTTATCTTGCTAACCAAAATTACAAAGTCGCCAATGTTCCTCTCGTTCCGGAAGTACCGATTCCATCCGAGTTAACACAAATTCCTAGACATCGGATTATTGGTCTAACAAATAGTCCCGAAAAGCTATCCGCTATCCGTAAAGTCCGCCTAAAATCGATTGGGCTAGACGAAACAAGCAGTTATTCCAGTGAAAATCGGATTTTAGAGGAGCTTGACTACGGTTATCGGATTTTTAAACAGCTCGGTTGTCGTGTCATTCAAGTAGAGGACAAAGCTATCGAAGAAACCGCTGCCTTAATTATTGAAAAAGTGAAATAAGCCGTAACAACTACTCCCCTGGCATTCGATTAATCCCGACAAATTTGAAGAAGAGGTGACTATTTTGAGAAAATTTGTGTATCATTTTAATGAGGGTTCTAAAGAAATGAAGTACTTACTAGGTGGAAAAGGTGCTAATCTGGCGGAAATGACGAATATCGGCTTGCCCGTGCCACCAGGTTTTACGATCACGACGGAAGCTTGTAAAGATTACAACGAACACCATCAGTACTTATCAGATGATATTTATGCAGAAATGATGACGCATATGCAAATTTTAGAACAAGAAACAGGGAAAAAATTTTGGTGACGCGACAAATCCACTGCTCGTCTCGGTCCGCTCCGGCGCACCGTTTTCCATGCCCGGAATGATGGATACAATTTTAAATCTCGGTCTGAACGATCTTTCCGTTCAGGGGCTTCACCAGGCAACTAATGATGCTCGTTCTAGTTACGATTGTTACCGCCGCTTCATTCAGATGTTTGGGGATGTTGTTTATCGCATTCCAAGTTACCGTTTTGAACAAGCACTTGCTGATTTGAAGGAAAGTAAGCATTATTCGCTAGATACAGAGCTTACAGCCGACGATTTGCAGGATTTGATTGCGACGTATAAAGCGCTTTATATCAGCGTTTCAGGCCGTGATTTCCCGCAAGATCCTTTCGAGCAATTGCGCCTGTCGATCACTGCTGTTTTTGATTCTTGGGAAAATCCGCGCGCCGTTGTTTATCGTCGCTTGCATCATATCGATAACCAACTTGGAACCGCTGTCAATATTCAGTCGATGGTCTTTGGAAATACAGGTAATGCAAGTGGGACAGGGATTGCCTTCACGCGTAATCCTTCCACTGGAGAAAATCTGTTTTTCGGAGAATACCTGCTTAATGCACAAGGTGAAGATGTCGTCGCGGGGATTCGGACGCCTGAACCCATTTCGCATTTAGAGGAAACTATGCCTGAGGTTTACCGCCAATTATTAGATATCGCAGCCTTACTGGAACTACACTATTTAGACATGCAAGACATCGAGTTCACGATCGAAAAAGGGAATTTATTCGTTCTGCAGACGCGAAATGGGAAGCGAACTGCGCAGGCAGCGATCAATATTGCAGTCGATCTTGTTCATGAAGGCAAATTGACGAAAGAAGAAGCAATCATGCGCATTGACACGGCTCAAATCGATCAATTACTCCATCCTTCTTTTGACGAGGCTAGCCTGGCTGCTGCTACTTCACTTGCAACCGGACTCCCCGCCTCGCCTGGCGCTGCTACCGGTCAAATTTATTTTAACGCAGATGATGCCCTAGAAGCTGCCGAACGCGGGGAAAAAGTGATTCTTGTTCGCAACGAAACCTCTCCTGAAGATATTGAAGGCATGGCAAAAAGTGTTGCGATTTTGACGGCGCATGGCGGCATGACCTCCCATGCTGCTGTTGTTGCCCGAGGTATGGGAAAATGTTGCGTTGCTGGATGTGATGCAATCGCGATTGATGAAACAAAAAAAAAACTTGCAAAGCGCAACAGCAACATTGGTAGAAGGCGATTTCCTCTCGCTTAATGGATCCACTGGGAATTTATATCTCGGTAAGATTCCACTTGTTAAGACAGAAATCGGTGGTCATTTTGAAGAGTTAATGGATTGGGTGAACAAAGCGAAAAAACTGGTTGTTCGCGTAAATGCCGATTCTCCTGAGGATTTAGAGATTGGACTTCACTTTGGTGCTGAAGGAGTCGGACTTTGTCGAACAGAACACATGTTTTTCCAAGAAGACCGGATTCCACACGTCCGCCAAATGATTATTGCGGAAACGAAAGAAGAGCGAATGACCGCTCTCACCCATTTAAAAAAGATGCAGAAAACCGATTTTGCAGGCATTTTCCGAGCAGCTGATGGAAAACCAGTGAATATACGCTTGCTTGATCCGCCGCTTCATGAATTTTTGCCAAAAACCGATCGTGATATTGCCAAATTAGCGCAAGAACTTGGGAAGCCCGCACAAGAAATTAAACAGCGCGTCCATGATCTAGCAGAAACAAACCCAATGCTTGGTCATCGCGGTTGCCGCCTTGCCATCACTTTTCCAGAAATCTATATCATGCAGGCCGAAGCAATTATGGAGAGTGCGATTCAGATTCATGATGAAGGTATTGCCGTTCACCCCGAAATCATGATCCCACTCGTTGCCAGCAGAGAAGAAATCGCGATTATTAAAAAGCAGCTGAAAGAAGCCATTCAGTCAATTTTCCGTAAAGAGCAACTTGTCTTGCCGTTTGATATCGGAACGATGATCGAGATTCCTCGAGCTTGCTTGACAGCGGATGAAATCGCAGAAGAAGCCCAGTTTTTCAGCTTTGGTACGAATGATTTGACGCAGCTCACGTTCGGTTTTTCTCGTGATGATGCTAATAAATTCTTATACGCGTATCAAGAGCAAAAGATTTTGCCAAAAGATCCATTCCAATCGATCGATCAAAAAGGAGTAGGTGCACTCGTAACAACCGCTGTGCAACGCGGAAGAATGACAAATCCATCGCTTAAAATGGGCGTTTGTGGAGAGCATGGCGGGGATCCTGCTTCGATCCAATTCTTCCACAAGTTGGGGCTACAATATGTTTCCTGCTCACCGTATCGCATTCCGATTGCGCGAATTGCAGCAGCCCAAGCATCGATTTTAGAAGAACGGCAGAAGATTGTGGTTTGAGATCTGTAACTCTTGGCATAAGTCAAAGTAAAATAAAGATTTAGAACCTCACAAATTTTTTCAAGGCTGAGCGAGCTCGTTCAGCTTTGTTGTGGCTCTTATGAAGCATCTTTTGCTGAGTTAGAGCCTCAATATGCATAGGAACGTAGTAAGTATGTAATACATGAAATTTTCAGATCCTCCATAAAAATCAAAATCGGATTTTCACTGCGCCTCTTCCGGTTTTTTTCGGGGCTAACGGGCTGTTTCAGTTTTTCATCTTGACAAATCCTTTTTTTCCATGTAATCTAATACCAACAAATCTTATCGGAATTATATAATTTCAAGGGTTTAATTGGTTAAAGGGGGATTTTTTTATATGGATACGGCATTTTTAATTATTAATTTAATCGTAGCTGCCATCGTTATTTTCTCGTTTGGTTGGCTTGCAAAGCGTCACGTTTCTTTTTCTAAACGGGTGCTTCTAGCGCTTGGCCTTGGGATTGTTGCGGGTTTTGTCTTGCAGTTTATCTACGGAGCAGCAAGTGATGTCACGAAACAAACGACGGATTGGCTTGGGATTATCGGTGGCGGGTATGTAAAACTGCTACAAATGATTGCTATTCCACTGATTTTTGTTTCAATTGTCACTGCTTTTACGCGTCTCCAATTGAAAACGAATATTGCAAAAGTTAGTATTTGGATCATTGGAACGCTTGTTGTCACGGCTGCTATCGCGGCATTTATCGGGATCGGAGCGGCACTTCTATTCCATCTCGACGCGAGCAATATCTCGCAAGGAGCCACCGAAGCCGCTAGAGCGACGGAACTGCAAGATAAGTTCGCTGGTATTAGCGACCTCTCTTTCCCACAAAAAATCGTAGAGTTGTTGCCTGCTAATCCATTCCTTGACTTCACTGGTGCACGAGCTACTTCTACTGTGGCGGTTGTTATTTTTGCGGCTTTTATTGGTGCGGCGTTCCTTGGTGTCCAACGGAAACAACCGACCGAAGCAGCAATTTTTGCTAAAGGGATCGATGCGATTTATGCGATTGTTTTACGCATCGTGAAATTAATTCTGCGTTTAACGCCTTATGGTGTTTTTGCGATTATGACGAGTACGGTTGCTTTAAGTGATACATCAGCGATTCTAAAACTCGGTAATTTTGTGATCGCTTCATACGCGGCACTAATTGCCATGTTTATTATTCACCTTATCATCGTTGCCTTCACAGGAACTAGTCCAATGACTTATATTCGCAAATCCTTGCCTGTTCTTACGTTTGCTTTCACCTCAAGAACGAGTGCTGGTGCGATTCCGCTTAATATTGATACACAGAAAAAATTAGGTGTGCCAGAAGGAATCGCAAATTTTGCAGCATCCTTTGGTTTATCAATTGGACAAAACGGTTGTGCCGGTATTTATCCCGCGATGCTTGCCATCATGATTGCTCCGGCTGCTGGGATTGATCCATTTTCGATGAAGTTTATTTTAACAGTCGTGCTGGTCGTTGCCATCAGTTCGTTCGGTGTTGCTGGTGTTGGCGGTGGTGCAACGTTTGCTGCGATCATCGTACTCTCCACATTGAACTTGCCGATTGGGCTCGCTGGTGTGCTAATCTCGATTGAACCATTAATCGACATGGGACGCACAGCGCTAAACGTGAGTGACAGTATGGTTGCCGGAATTGTTACAAGCAAAGCCACTGGCGAATTAAAACAAGAGGATCAAGCATTAGCAGAAGCTTAAAAATCATAAAATAAGGCGTTAAATCGAGGAATCAAACCTTGATTTAACGCCTTATTTATATTGTTTTTCGAATTTTCAAGGTTGGGACGATTAATCCTGCTAACACGAGGCAAATCGCCAAATAAGTGAATGTCGTTGCGTAAGAGCCTCCAGAAACATCGAGCAACCTCCCAATGACGATTGGTGAAATGATACCCGCCACCGAGCCAAGACAGTTGACCACAGATGATCCCGTTGCCATTTGGTCTGTTGGTAAAATATCCACCACGATTCCCCAAAAGATCCCTTGCGATAAAAAGAGGAACCACGCGGTGATGCACTGAAGTAACAGCGCCATTTCGATAGACGGTACTTTGATAATGAAAAATAAAGAAACCGCTGCGATAAGAATCGCGATGGCAAAAATGAAACGTCGTTGTTCTTTAAAGCGATCCGACATTGCGCCACCAAGTAACATGGCAACTGTTCCAACTAAATATGGTAACGCGTTATAAAAACCAGTCGCCTGTAAACTCAAATTCCGCTCATTCATTAAATACGACGGGAGCCACGACGTAAACCCCCAAAACGTAAGATCAAAGAAAAACCCAAACAAGACCTGCTTTCCAAACCAAACTATTTTTAAAGATAGTCGATGCTTTCGCTTTTGGCTTCGCTATGTCCGTCGTCGGCTCATCAGCTTCCAATTCCTCAAGCGCCTCCGCACTCATCCGTGGATTGTCTTTCGGCTGATCACGAACCAACCTGTAAAATAAAAAGGCAATCACAAAACCCGGAATTGCTAAGAATACAAACAAATGTCGCCACCCAAATACACTGATGAAATAAGCAGCCAGAATACTTGCAAATGCGGGTCCAAGCGTATTTACCGTCGACTGAATACTCGTCATTCGCCCACGGAGCCGCTTCGGATAATAAGTCGCAATGGCTTTATACGAGGAACCAGGTAACGGAGCTTCCCCCAGTCCAAAGAAGAAACGAACACCCAGAAATAGTGGGTAGTAAAAAATCAGCCCAGTTAACATCGTAAACAATGACCAAAATCCGACAGCGATACTCGTCATTTTACGAAAGCCGAACCGGTCCGCTAACATCCCACCAGGAATCTGAAATAACGCATATCCCATAAAAAAAGTACTAATAATAAGCCCCTGATGCGTCGATGTCAACTCAAAATCTTCCGCTATGTATGGTAGCGCAACCGTTATTACCATGCGATCTAAAAAAGATAATAACCAGCAAAACCATAGTAATACCAACACAGTCCCACTTGCACGCCATTTTGCATTTTTGAAAAACATTGTTATTAATCACCCTCTTTTGAAATATATGGATTTACTTTTGTATTCAATATATTCATATAATTTATCATGAAGGTGAATATTTGTAATTAGACTTTTTGAACAAGCTTATCAAAATCATTAGCCAAAATAAACAAGAGCTCTATTCAAGCTCTTGTCACGATAACCATTATTACAAAAAGTCCATAGTCGATTGGGAGAACAACCAGCCACATCAAGAATAATCGCGATGCTAACTCCTTCGCGCGCCATACGCCAACGCCACCTAAAATCAAGCAGAGTAGCGCGTATTTCAAAAAGCCGAGCAACGTCCACATAATCGCATCATCTGGCCCACTCGCACCTAGCATTAAGCCAGCACCAATCAATAATAAGCTTACTAAAAAATAGCCCAACATATGAAATCTAAATAATGCTGCTTTCGTCGGATCCATTCGTCTAACCTCGATTATTCCCCATTTTTTCATACCAACCATACCAAAAATCTAAATCATTTTTAGCATCACGCGTACCATTTTCTCGCTTCGTAAGCTGCCACTTTGACCAATCCATAGTTGGAAATCGGGTATCCCCGCCACATGTAGCCTCCACATGCGTCACAATTAACGCATCTGCATCCTCTAAAAACAGCTGATATATCTCCGCGCCACCAGTAATAAAAACATCTTTGTCTTGCGCTATCTCCAAGATTTCCGCTTTCGAGTGCACCACTTTTGCATCTGTCAAAGAATAATCAGGATCACGCGTCAAAACGATACTTTCACGGTTAGGCAAAGCTTTTCCGATGGATTCGTAGGTTTTTCGCCCCATCACAATCGTGTGCCCACTCGTTTCTTTTTTAAAATGCTGTAAATCAGCCGGCAGACGCCATGGCATGGTATTATCCTTACCAATATAGCCATCTTTGTCCTGCGCCCAAATAAATGTTAACATCGTCGCCCTCCTCAAACTGAAATCGGTGCTTTAATCGCAGGATGTGGGTCGTAACCTTCTAACGTCACGTCCGCTACATCAAAATCGAAAATAGATGCCGGTTTATCTGACAAAACAAGCTTCGGTAGCGTCCTTGGTTCCCGCGCCAGCTGCTCCTTCACCTGATCCATATGATTATTGTATAAATGCGCGTCCCCCATCGTATGCACAAACTCGCCAACCTCAAGGCCTGTTTCACGCGCAATCAAGTGTGTCAGTAGCGCATAGGAAGCGATATTGAACGGAACACCCAAGAAAATATCAGCACTGCGTTGATACAACTGACAACTAAGCTTCCCATCCGCCACATAAAATTGAAATAGCGTATGACACGGTGGTAACGCCATCGTTGGGACATCTTCTGGATTCCAAGCCGACACGATCAAGCGTCGCGAGTTGGGATTCGTTCGGATCATCTCGATTAAGTCCGCTAACTGGTCAATCGTTTGCCCCGTAGAAGTGCGCCATTCTCGCCACTGCTTCCCATAAATGTTCCCAAGTTCTCCGTACTGCTTCGCAAACACCTCATCTGCCAAAATTCGCTCTTTAAAACGCGCCATTTCATCCAAATAAACCGTCTTGAACGCAGCATCAGACTCCGCTCGCAATCCAAAATCCGTCATGTCTGGGCCAGTATAGTCCGCGCTCTTCACCCAACGCTCAAATGCCCACTCATTCCAAATATTATTGTTATGCTCTAGCAAATAGCGAATATTCGTGTCCCCATGTAAAAACCACAACAACTCACTAACGACCAGTTTAAAAGGAACACGTTTTGTCGTCATGATTGGAAAACCTTTCGCCAAATCAAACCGCATTTGATAACCAAATGTACTGATCGTACCAGTCCCCGTCCGGTCTCCTTTTTGCGTGCCATTCTCCAGCACAAATCGCTCTAAATCCAGATATTGTTTCATCACACGTGCCCCATTTCTATCTTAATCCGCAAACTGCGATAAATATTCCCAGCGTTCCATCAATCTTTCCAGCTCTGCCTCCGCTTCCACGAGCGCACTATTTAGCTCATTCGCTTTCGTGAAATCCGCGCCTACGACTTCCAACGCTTTATTCAGTTTCGTAATTCCCGCTTCCTGCGCTTCGATTAAGCCCTCAATCTCTGCCCATTCACGCTTTTCTTCAAACGTATGCTTCACTTTTTCTTTCGGCTTTTCAACCACGACTTCCGGCTCGATTTCCGCTGCAAACATTTTCGATTTACCTTTTCTCGACTCGTATTCTGCTAGAAAATCGCTGTATTCACCAAGGTACGTCTCAATTTGCCCGATTCCTGTAAACACGAGCAATTTCCGAGCAATCTTATCTAAGAAGTAGCGATCATGGCTGACCGTAATCACCGTGCCATTAAACGTCTCCAAATAATCTTCAAGTACCGTGAGCGTCTGCGTGTCCAAATCATTCGTCGGCTCATCCAATATCAGTACATTCGGACGCTCCATCAAAATTTTAAGCAGGAACAAACGACGCTTCTCGCCACCAGATAGACTCGCGATTTTTTTGCCGTGCGTAATTGGTGGAAATAAGAATCGTTCCAACATATTAGAAACCGACACTACTTCACCGTCCGAAGTTTTCACCGTTTCACTTGCTTCTTGCAAGTACGCAATCATGCGCTGATCTGGGTCCATTTCTTCGTTTTGTTGCGTATAATAACCAATGCGAACCGTCTGCCCCGTCAAAATTTCACCAGCATCTGGCGTCACGCGTCCCGCCAACATATTTAGTAGCGTTGATTTCCCCGTCCCGTTATTCCCAGTAATCCCAATCCGTTCTCCCGGTTGAATAATCAAACTGAAATCTTGCAACACGTGCTTCTCACCAAAACGTTTATCGACATGATCTAGCGTAAAAACTTGTTTGCCAAGACGCGATGTCGCGAAATCAAGCTCTAATTCCGTATCGTCCGTCTTCGCCTTCACTTTGCCCTCTAAATCTGCGAACCGGTCCTGACGCGCTTTTTGCTTTGTCGAACGAGCCTTCGCCCCACGACGCATCCAAGCTAGCTCCTTCACGTATAAATTGCGGTTCTTCTCACCTTCACGCATCTCATTTTCCATCCGAATAGCCTTGGATTCCATGAATTTCTCGTAATTCCCCACGTAGCGATACGCCGTACCACGATCAATCTCCAACATATGATTCGTCACCCGGTCCAAGAAATAGCGATCATGCGTGACGAGCAAGACCGCGCCACGAAACCGATTCAAGTAATCTTCCAAAAAACGAATCGACGTAAAATCAAGATGGTTGGTAGGCTCATCCAAGATTAGTAAATCCGGCGTTTCAATCATGACTTTGGCAAGCCCGACACGCTTGCGCTGCCCACCCGATAAAGCGCCCACTTTAGCCGTCAAATCTGTAATTCCTAAACGATCGAGAATGGTCTTCGCATCCGTGTTAACATCCCACGCATTCGTCGCGTCCATCTCATGTTGCGCCTCTGTGAAACGGTCGTGAAGCCTTGTATCATCGGGATCTATCGCCATTTCAAGCAATACCTGTTCGTACTTACGAACCGCCTGTAGCGCCCGTGTCTCCCCTTGGAAAACTTCCTCGAGCACCGTACGTTCATCGTCTAAAACAGGATCTTGCGCAAGAAAACCAATCGTGTAATCTTTCGCCTTCGTAATCACACCTTTATCGCCTTCCTCCATGCCTGCAATAATCGTGAGCAACGTCGACTTACCCGTTCCATTGACACCAATAACTCCGATCCGTTCGCCTTCCGTAATCGCAAACGTTACATTTTCAAAAAGGCTTTTTTCGCCGTATGTCTTCGTCAAATTTTCCACTTTTAATTGTTTCATTACTTCCCATCCATTCTGTATCAGTCTCTTCTATTTTAACGAAGTTTGCGCAAGGAAGCAATCAAAGAATTTACCTCAAAAAAAGAGACTGAGAAATCCAGATTCAGATCTCCCAGCCTATGATACATTTTAGAATAATCCCATCGCATTTCCTTTTTCATCGACATCCATGTTGAGCGCCGCTGGTTTCTTCGGAAGTCCTGGCATTGTCATCACGTCACCCGTCAAAGCAACGACAAATCCTGCACCAAGTTTTGGTATAAACTCGCGAATGTGAATCACGAAATCCGTTGGTCGTCCAAGCATCGTTGGATCATCCGTTAACGAGTATTGCGTCTTGGCCATACAAATCGGATAGCGATCCCAACCATATTTTTTGAACTCAACAATTTGTTTCTGTGCTTTACTCGACAGTTCTATACCACTTCCGCCATAAACTTTAGTCACAATCGCTTCTAATTTTTCTTCCATCGAATCCGCGTCGTCATACATACGCTTATAGTTCGCTTGCCCACTTTCTACAGCCGCGATAACTTTATCAGCAAGTTCAGCGCCACCAGCTCCACCTTTTTCCCAAACTTCCGTCAAAGAGAATGGGATATTATATTCTTTACATAGCGCTTCTAATTGCGCCACTTCAGCATCGGTATCCGTGATAAATTTATTAATCGCAATCACATAAGGAAGTCCGAATTGGGTTACCGTATCCACGTGCTTTTGCAAGTTAGCAAAGCCTTTAATTAGCGCCTTCACATTTTCAGCACCAAGTTCGGTTTTTGCCACGCCACCATGCATTTTCAGTGCCCGAATCGTTGCGACAATTACCACACAATCTGGTGCTTTATCAAGCGCTGGAACCTTAATATCGAGGAATTTCTCCGCGCCAAGGTCAGCACCAAATCCGGCCTCGGTCACGACATAATCCGCTAACTTCAAGGCCGTTTTCGTTGCCGAAATACTGTTACAACCATGCGCAATATTCGCAAAAGGTCCACCATGCACAATCGCCGGTGTATGTTCCAGCGTCTGCACAAGATTTGGTTTTAGCGCTTCTTTCAGTAACAATGTCAAGGCACCTTCATAGCCCATCTCACCAACCGTCACCGGCTCCCGATCATAGTTATAGCCAATCACGATTTCACTCAAGCGATGCTTCAAATCTTTCAAGTCACTCGCTAAACAAATAATCGCCATAATCTCGGACGCTACTGTAATATCAAAACCATCCTCACGCGGCACACCTTGAACTGGCCCACCGAGACCAACAATGACCTTACGAAGTGCCCGGTCATTCAAATCAACCACGCGTTTCCAAACAATACGACGTTGGTCAATACGCAACTCATTCCCCTGTTGCATATGATTATCGATAAACGCAGACAAAGCATTATTTGCCGCCGTTATCGCATGAAAATCACCTGTAAAATGTAAATTTATATCTTCCATCGGGATAACCTGGGCATAGCCACCACCAGTTGCCCCGCCTTTAATCCCCATTGTTGGCCCAAGCGATGGTTCACGAAGCGCGATCATCGTTTTTTTTACGTTTGGCAAGCGCATCTCCAAGCCCTACCGTTACGGTTGATTTTCCTTCACCCGCAGGCGTTGGGTTAATCGCGGTAACCAAAACCAATTTACCATCCTCTTTGTTCACGAGTGAATGGATCGTGTCATAGCTCAGCTTCGCCTTGTACTTGCCGAACAACTCCAACTCCTCCACACTTAATCCAATTTTTTCTGCTACCTCTGTGATTGGTTTGATTTCCGCTACTGATGCGATCTCAATGTCAGATTTAACTTTGTTTGCCATTTCCATTCCCCTTTCAAATATGTAACATTATAAAAAACTCCTGCAAATGTAACGGCTTTCTTTTTGTTGCACCGGAAAAAAACCGGTTTCGTACTACCTGAGAGCCTTCTACAAAATTGCGCGTAAAAGCCGTCAGCACCGACAGGAAATCTTTTCACAAAAAATTATTCTTCTGGGTACCGCGTCACATGCTGCATTCCTTGAAGCTTGGCAAGTGCGTCTGGATTCTCTTCAAAAAACTGGACAACATCGCCAATCCGATCAATCGAGTTCCAGCTTAAATGATGCTCAATTCCTTCCACATCTTCATAAATGCGCGTTTCTTCCACACCAATAATACCAAGAAAGCTCTCCAGCAATGCATGCCGTTCTAACAAGCGTTTCCCAATCGTCTTTCCCTTTGGTGTTAAAATTAAACCGCGATATTTCTCATAGACCAGATATTCATCCTTATCTAGCTTCTGAACCATTTTTGTAACAGAAGACGGATGCACTAAAAGCTCCTCCGCAATATCTGATACTCGAGCGTAACCTTTATTTTCAATCAATGAATAGATTTTCTCGATATAGTCTTCCATGCTTGGTGTTGGCATTTGTATTTTCCTCCAACCTTGATTTCTTTCACCTCTTCATTCTAACATATCCCACCAAAATTAGCCTCTGATATGGGTTGTAATTTTGAAAAAAACGGAATATCATGTAACCGCTTTAAAGATTAACTTGACGCAGTAGACGCTTCGGGTTTATTATAAATGTATCGTATTCGCTTACCGTACATAGCAATATGACAAAAAAGGCTACACTCGTGTTTCCAAGCTAGCGATTCAGCCGAGACCCTAGGAGGATTTACACTCATGCAAAACGGAAAAGTAAAATGGTTCAACAATGAAAAAGGCTATGGTTTTCTAGAAAAAGAAGACGGCGATGACATTTTTATTCATTTCACTGCCATTCAAGGCGATGGATACAAATCTCTCGATGAAGGGCAATCTGTCACATTCGAAATCGTAGAAGGAAACCGCGGCCCACAAGCTACAAACGTCGAAAAAGTGTAAACCGCTATGGAAATTTATGTAGATGGTGCAAGTGCTGGTGACCCAGGTTTAAGTGGCGCGGGTATTGTGATTATCGCAGAAGGCATCTATGAGCAAATCAGTATTCCACTTGGCACTATGAGCAATCACGAAGCTGAATTTATCGCGATTGAAAAAGCCTTAACAATCGCGTTCTCTTATTCTCCTACTTTTATTCGTTTGTATTCCGACTCCAAGATTGCCATCGATTCCATCGAAAAAAAACACGCTAAAAACCCATTATTCAAACCTCATCTTGATGCAATACTGGCCTTAACAGCCTCACTCGAGTTATTTTTTATCCAGTGGCTTCCAAGCGCCTCCAATAAAAAAGCAGATGACCTGGCGCGACAAGCCATACAAAAACAAAGATCAGCTCGTAGCTAGATGCCTACAGCTGATCTTTGTTTGTTATCTTTTTCTGCGCAATACTGCGAAACATAATGCCAGACCAGATAGTACCATTATTATAGCTTCCCTGCTTGAATCACCAGTACTTGGCAATTTGATTTGTGATGCAGGATTCTCTGGTGGTACTCTTTGCCCTCCGTTTTCTACAACGGATGGTTTGTCATGCTTCGGTGTTCCCGAATCCGTTTTCTTTGGTGGGGTTACCTGATTGGCTGGTGGAGTTGGTGGATTTCCGCCTTCTGATGGTGGATCTACGACTGGTGGATCTACAACCGGTGGAGTTATAATTGGTTGTGGTATTTTTTGATTCATTTTCTCCACCATCACCACAGTCGCGTCTCCAAATTCAATGCTAAAGGAAACCGGAATGCCATCCAATTGATAACCTTCTGGTGCTAGCGTCTCCACCAATTGATAATCCCCAGGAAGCAATCCCGCTACCTCTATTTTCCCAGTTTCATCTGTCACTAATTTTGTTTGTAAAATCGTTCCATCCGATTTTTGTAATGTAAATTCAGCTCCTTGTAGCGCATGTAATGTCTGGGCATCTCGCTTTGTCAGCACGACAGCGCCTGTCATCGCTTTATTCGTTACTACTAAGGAGATATCCCGATTAGAAGGCGCTTCTGTAACGGTAATTTCCTGTGATACATCACTTCGAACGTAGCCTTTCGGTGCCTCCGATTCTAGTAATGTGTACGTGCCTGGAAGTAAATCTGTAAACGTCGCGATACCATTAGCATTCGTTATTCCCGAAAGCACAGTAGCCGTCCCATCCTTCGCGGTTAATGTAAATGTCGCGCCTTCCAATTTCGCACTGGTTTGTTCATCTACTTTCTGAACCGTCAACGAGCCACGAGCTATTTTTTCATTTTTAGCTAGTAATGATAAGGTTTGCGTGGCATTCTCCGTGACCGTAAAAGAAATCGGTGTGCTATCAAGCTTGTAGCCCGTTGGCGCTTGTGTTTCCACCAATTGATAATTACCTGGCGCTAAACCGTGAAGTGCTAACGTTCCAGATGCATTCGTTTTCCCAGAATATAATATATTCCCAGCCTCATTCAAAAGATTAAAGCGTGCATCGCTCAGTTTCTGTGAGGTATTATCTTTATCCACTTTTGTCAGCACAACTTCTCCACTAATTTTCTTTGTTGAAACCGTGTTAGAATCATAATATTCCCCATGTAAATCAATCGATGATGTGTTTTGCACGGTGTCTCCAGCTGAAAGTCGCGTTGGATCTACGTTAAAAATAACGGTCCTGCCTTCACCAATCTGTATATCCTTTTTCACCGTCAACGTTAGCATATTTCCATCTGCCTGAATAGCAAACGTTCCATCCGCCGAATCCACGATATCCTTATACGTTAATCGGTCATCAAGGCGATCCACAAAGGTTTGTCCAGCCTTAATCGTCCCCGTAATCGCATTTAAAGTCAGTGAATACTGCAAATTTTTGTCATTCACAGTAATTACTTTTTTATCCACTTGCTTTTTTCAAGACTTTGTTAAAATTGCCGTCCCCATCAATGCGTAAGTTGATACTATCCGATTTGGTTGCCTCCGTGCTCGTTAGCGTTGCTGTATTGGTATACAAATCATAAACATGCGCCACTTCCACCTTATACTCGATAACAAGCATTTCATCCTTTGCAATGTGATCAAAGCTGGCTGTTAGTTTCTGCGCAGCCTCGTCGAAATGGATGTTCCCAGCATATTTAGAAGTAACATACGTACGATTTCCGTCCATATCGTAACTGATTACTCGAATTCCTTTCACCGTCGACGTGTCCGTTGCAACAACGCCGGTAGTCAGCGTCGGATCAGGGTCCACCACCAGGCCATCTGGCATTTGATCCGTAATCACGACTTGATTTAATTCCACACCTTTATAAATATTCAGCGCCAACTGAAACACATTGTATTGCGATTCCGTCGGATTTAGCAAGCCTAAACCATCTTGATCCACACTTGAATGCCACCATTTTTCAAAAAGAGCAGGGTTTCCTGCTGTTTGTGGCTGTATTTCTAACGTCTGTACTGACTCTTGTCCCACATACGTTGCCTTAAACGTTTGCTCCTTTGCAATCGTCGTGTTCGCTCGCATTAATGGTGCTTGGAACGAAAGTGAAAAAGAGGCAGACCAAGCTTGCCCGGCATTAAAACTAGCATCTGGCTTGACATATAACAGTATTTGATCTGGTTTTGACGTTCTATCTACATGATCTACCGAAAATGCATCACTATTTAAATTCGTTAAATTTCCCGTGGAATAAATCTCTTTAGGAATACTAACCTCGATAAGTCCATTTGAGTCTACAATTGCATCCGCTGAAGCATCTAGCGTCACTTTCATCGTCACTTTTCCTGAACTAACAATCGGATTATCATGTACCTGCAGAGCAATAGAAAATTTCCCTTTCTTTACTACTTCCTCTGATCCTGACGTATTTGCTTTGGCAACTGTTCCAACCAAAACACCCACAAAAATAAGTGTTACTAGCAACATATACATATATTTTTTCATTGCGCATCTCCTTTTTTAAGTCACATATATTATTTAGAAAGAAAATTTGAATTACCATCTTATTTAGGTATAATCCATCCCTTCCGACGCTTTTACTCACCGCTCCCCCTTTATGTATTGTCCGTTTCGCTATTCAGTCTATCATAGGGCCATCTGTTTTCCTAGTCCGTTTTTTTACATCTAGCAACAAAAATAATCGAATATCTATTACGTCAGGAAATATACCACAAATTCGGTTAACCAAAACCACAAAAAAAAGCCGTGCTACGTCTTTGCACGACTCTCTTGCTCACTATTTATAAAAGAATATCCCGGCGTAATGTTTTCAAACCATAACGCTCGACAACATCTATCGCATCTTCATGTATGCCTTGATACACACAGGCACCAATATCAAATTCTAGCGGTACACTTGTATGAATCTCTGCCAATTGTCTAGATAAACGCAACATTTCCAGATCCTCTTTAAGCTTCGTTTGCTGACCAGGTTTTAACTGGTCGATATGAGCCAAAATACCATCAATCGTTTCATATTCCTGAATTAATTTAAGTGCCGTCTTCTCACCGATACCACGAACACCTGGATAGCCGTCGCTCGTGTCACCCATCAGCGCCTTCACATCGATAAATTGAGTTGGTGTAATACCCCATTCTTCTGCAAAAGCAAGCTCATTATACTGCTTATAATTGCCATATCCTTTTTGCAAAATCCATACATCATTTGTTGGCGCTACGAGTTGTAGCAAGTCTTTATCTCCACTTAATACCGTAGTACTGATCCCCGTATTGGCCATTTGCACCGTGACCGTCCCGATACAATCATCCGCTTCAAAACCTGGAACACCCACATTTACAAAACCAAAGGATGCCGCGACTTCTTTCGCCAAATCAAATTGTGGTCGCATCTCTTCTGGCGGCGCTTTCCGGTCTGCTTTGTAGCCATTATAGAGCTCATTACGAAACGTTTTTGAGCCCATATCCCAGCAAATAAGGGTATGCGTTGGGTTGTTTTGCTCGACCGCTGCAAACAAATGCTTCATAAATCCTTGCACGCCATTTGTTGGCACGCCATGCTGATTCACCATGAACTGCTTCGAAACAGCCGTTGCAAAAAAAGCACGAAATAGCAAGGCCATGCCATCCACGACTAGTAAATTTTCTTTTTGATTCGTCATCTTTGTTCCCCCTAGATCTCTATGGAATTCCTAACCTACATTGTACCATAGAAATCCGCGACAAACGACTGCTTACAGTTCGATCGTTGCTTGCTCCGTCGCCTCTTTTTCCTTGCGATGCGGTATCATATTGAAAATGATATTTAAGACAATCGCCGTTACGCTTCCTGCCACAATCCCATTGCTCGTAAACAACTGCACGAAGTCTGGTAATGCTTTAAAAAGATCTGGAACGACCGTCACACCTAATCCAACACCGACTGAACACGCGATAATCAACAAGTTTTCCTGGGAAGTAAAGTTAACCTTCCCTAACATTTTAATGCCTTGCGCAACAACCATGCCAAACATCGCCACCATCGCTCCACCAAGCACCGGCGTTGGAATGATCGTCGCCACCGCACCGACTTTTGGTAATAATCCTAGCGCGATTAAAATACCTGCCGTCACGTAGATTACTTTTCGCGTCTTAATACCTGAAAGTTGCACTAAGCCAACATTTTGTGAATAGGCTGTATACGGAAATGTATTGAAAATTCCGCCTAAAATAATAGCCAGGCCTTCTGCGCGATATCCCTTTGTCAAATCTGATTTTTCTAGTTTTCGCTTCGTAATATCTGAAAGCGCAAAATAAACGCCCGTCGACTCCACCATGCTTACCAGAGCAATCAAAATCATCGTCAA
Organism: Listeria grandensis FSL F6-0971; assembly: GCF_000525835.1. Classification (GTDB taxonomy): domain Bacteria; phylum Bacillota; class Bacilli; order Lactobacillales; family Listeriaceae; genus Listeria_A; species Listeria_A grandensis. Next base: position 167,055 of record NZ_AODD01000002.1, on the reverse strand, counting down.
AATGGCCGCCCAGTTAAATGTCGGCATCCCAAAGTAAAACGGTGTCGGCATATGAAACACCGGAGCTTCCGTCACAGGCTGCAACGAAATCCCACGATACACAGCAGCAAAAACCGAACCAGCAATAAGTCCAATCAAAACTGCGATCGCCTTACTAAAACCACGACCAAAACGATACACTAAAATAATGACAAACAGTGTTCCGAAACCAATCCCTAGATTGTAAAGCGAGCCAAAATCAGCAGCGCCTTGTCCGCCAGCTAAATTATTGATGGCAACTGGAATCAACGTCAATCCAATAATCGTCACCACCGAACCTGTCACAACAGGTGGAAAAAACCTTACAACCATCGAGAAAAATGGAGCGATCAAAACAACAAATAATCCCGACACGATAATCGAACCATAAATCGCACCAATCCCGTACTGTTCCCCAATCAAAATAATTGGCGCAATCGCCTGCACCGCACATCCTAATACAACCGGCAAACCTATGCCAAAAAAGCGATTCATCGTCAGTTGTAAAAGCGTGGCGATACCACACATAAATATATCAATCGACACTAAATAGGTCATTTGTTCTGAATTAAAACCAAGCGCACCACCGATCAAAAGCGGTACGATTACAGCCCCTGCATACATCGCTAACACATGTTGGAAACCAAGCGCCGCAATTCTCCCTTTTCCTAGCATTCTAATCACGACTCCTCTACAAAACGAATTTGTTCCTTTTCAAGAGACGCAATCCGCGCCAATGAATAAATTGGATACCCTGTTTTCTCAAGAAGCGAACGACCTTGCTGGAATGACTTCTCGATCACGATACCGATACCAATCACTTCCACCTCCGCTTGTTCTGCTACTTCCAGTAAACCAAGGACAGCCTGCCCATTCGCTAAAAAATCATCAATCAACAAGATTTTATCCCCTTTCATGAGGAAATTTTTCGATACGGAAATATCATTTGTTTCTTTTTTCGTGAAGGAATAGACGCTACTCGTGTATAGATTATCCGTTAGCGTCAATGATTTTTTCTTCCTTGCAAAAACGACCGGGACACCAAGTTCAAGCCCCGTAAAAACGGCTGGAGCAATCCCTGAGGACTCAATCGTTACAATTTTTGTAATGCCTAGATTTTGAAAACGGTCCGCAAACGCTTTTCCAATGGCCTGCATTAAAACCGGATCAATTTGATGATTCAAAAAAGAATCCACTTTCAGGACATTTCCCGGTAAAACCGTCCCTCGTGTTTTGATTTGTTCTTCCAATAATTTCACAGTTTGTGACCCCTCTCTTGATTTAAAAATGTGGAAACGAAAAAACGCCCACCACTCATACTATGATGAGAAGTAGACGTAAACAAGGCGGCAAGAAGCGCCACCTTTTCTTTTAAACGTTACTCTCACTCATAGTCCAATTATTTACGGTAATTGGGTAGAAACTTGCTGTCCATATTACAGCCGATTATATAAGTGAATTTCTGCAATGTATAGAATAATTGCTACATCGTTCTATACAGCCCTTGTTATTCCATCATTATAGCTTTCTGCTAATCAATGGTCAACCTTATTTTCGAATGAAAACGCCATCATGCCTCATTTAATTTATAAATGAAGTCATAACGATCATTTAACAACTGGATCAGGTAATCTGGATTCAAGCCTTCCCCTGTCGTATCTCGCAATATAGCTAGCGGTTTTTTGAGCATACCATACTGATGCACGTTCTCCGTCAGCCACGCACGAATGACCGAATAATCATCGCTCGCCAAAATCTCCGAAACGTTCGGAATCTCTTTAGAAAGCGTCGCAAAAAGCTGAGCGGCATACATGTACCCTAACGCGTAAGAAGGGAAGTAGCCGAAATCCCCACCAGACCAATGGACATCTTGTAAAATACCATCCGCATCGTTTTCTGGACGAACGCCTAAATACTCTTCATATTTATCATTCCAAGCATCGCGCAACGCATCCACACCGATTTCACCATTCATAATCGCCTTTTCAAGTTCATAACGAATCATGATATGCAGTGGGTATGTCAACGTATCCGCCTCAATCCGGACGAGCGAGCTTTCCGAAATATTCACCGCACGATAAAATTCCGCTACAGAAACATCATCAAAAGCAGGCGCCGTGATCTCTTGGAAGTCCTTATAATTACTCTGCCAAAATTCGAAACTCGAACCGAGAATAATTTCATAAAATAACGACTGTGACTCATGAATTCCCATCGAAGCCCCGTTTGCAAGTGGTGTTCCTGCCAATTTCGAACTAATATTCTGTTCATAAATGGCATGACCGCCTTCATGAATAATACCGAACACCGCCATTTTAAAATTCGCTTCGTCGTATCGCGTCGTAATCCGCACATCCCCAATATTTAAGCCCGTTGCAAACGGATGTATCGTGTCATCTAAACGTCCAGCATCAAAGTCAAAGCCCATTTTCTTCAAGATTCGCAAGCTAAATGCTTTTTGCTGTTCCTTTGAGACTTTTTTATGCAGTAGCGTTGCATCCGGCTGATAACTCGCCGCCTCCACTCTTTTACGCAACGCAATAATCGCCTCACGCAGTTTCGCAAAAACTTCATCTAGCACAGCAACCGTTATGCCCGGCTCATATTGATCTAGCAACGTATCATAAGGATTATCCTGATACCCCCAATATTCGACAAACTTGCGCTTACTCGCGATAATCTTCTCTAAATATGGTTTGAATAGCTCATAATCATTGTTGGCACGAGCTGTCGCCCAAGTTGTTTCTGCCTGCGCCACTAGTTTTGTATACGCCTCGTATTCCTTCGCTGGAATTTTCTTATTTAAATCATACTCTTTTTTGCACTCCTCCAAAGAGCGACGCGTGACATCCGATAAATTTTCCTTTTGTACCCATAGCCCAGCGATAAAAGCCGCCATTTCCTCGGAAACCTTCATTTTGAAAATTTCACCACTAAGTGTACCAATCACTTCCGAGCGTCCTTCTGCCCCTTTTTCCGGTGCGCCTGTTCGCAGGTCCCAATAAACTAAGCTAAGCGCCTCTTCAAACGCACTAATTTTCTTCACATAATCCAAAAATTCTTGTTCTAGTTCTTGTAAACTCTCCGACATCCTGATTCCCCGCTTTCCTTAATCTCTGCGTGGCGGTCTTGGTCCCCAGTATTGGTACAAATCCGTCCGCAAATAACCGTTATATAGTTTGCGTTTCTTCGTCGCTCGTTTTGCATACACTTCCTCAAACATTTCATAACTCGTCAACACGTATACAGACCAAGTCGGCATATTCCGGTACACCGCACGCATTTCGCGATATAACTCTCGCACCGATTCCTCATCTTCCAAGCGCTCACCATAAGGCGGATTCGCAACAATGACACCGTACTCTTTTTCCGTTGTAAAATCAGCCACTTGCATTTGCTTAAATTCAATTACATCAGAAAGCCCCGCCTCAAACGCATTCTGCTCCGAAATCTCAATCATCCGATGGTCAATATCCGTCCCGACAATGTCGAGTGGCTGGTCATCATTGGCTTCACTTGCCGCCTCCGCACGTGCCTGTTTCCAAATATCCGCAGACATCCAGTCCCACGTTTCACACACGAAATCACGACGAAGTCCCGGCGCTATATTCCGACCAATCCAAGCTGCCTCAATCGGAATCGTTCCCGAACCACATACCGGATCATAAAACGGTCGATCCGGGTGCCAACTTGTAAGTAGGACTAAAGCCGCCGCCATTGTTTCCTTCAGCGGTGCCCCACCTTGACCCACACGATATCCACGCTTATGTAATCCAGCCCCACTCGTATCAAGCGTTATCGTCACTTCATCTTTCAAAATAGACACTTCAAGCTTAAAAAGTGCTCCCGATTCCATAAGTCGTCCCTGTCTGCGGTACTTTTCGCTCAGTCGACTGACAATCGCTTTTTTCGTGATCGCCTGACAATTTGGCACACTGAACAACGTCGATTTGACAGACTTCCCAGCAACTGGGAAATTCGCATCTAGTGGCAATAAATCCTCCCAAGGTAGCGCTTTTGTTTGTTCAAATAAATCATCAAATGTAGTCGCTGTAAAACGCCCCACCACAATTTTCACACGATCCGCCACACGGAGCCAAAGATTAGCCCTCGCAATCGCCATCTCGTCTCCTTTAAAATACACTTTTCCATTGTCCACTTCGCACTCATAACCAAGGCGTCGCACTTCTTTTGCCACAATCGCCTCAAGTCCAGCCGCAGCTGTTGCTACTAACTCAAATTCCCTCATAATCGCCATCCTCACCTTACTTAATATCTAAAAAAAGAGCCATTCCAAAAGACACACGTCCTAGTCACACATAGTGCACTAGCTATGGCATCTCTTAATATAAGAAATTCGCCATACGTCCGACTTTGAAACAGCCCTCACTTTTTTAATTCATCCTGATAATAGCGTTTTGTAAGCCATGTTCTGTACTTCTGTGATTACAGGATCACACAAAAGTGGTAATTATCTATCTGCACGTAGCGTTTAAACTACATACCTCGTCCCTCGTTGTTATTCCTCGGGAAAAGTGCCCCTACCAATATTTGGGTTTCTCGCTCGTGGGGTTTACCTCGTTCCACTTCCACCATTTCTGATGAAACTTCGTCACTGTGGCACTTTCAAGGTTCGAACACCATATCCGAAGACTTAGGTGCGTCACCTGCCGTCAAACCGGATAAACCGGAGTGCCCTGGCTTATTGTTTGGCCAGGCACGATCACTACGGGCATTTCAGCGCCGTGCGAGCATGGACTTTCCTCTGTTTTCATAGGGAAAACAGCAATTACCCAAACGCTATCAAGCTCCCAGCGTGCCAACCAACATTCATTGCCGTCGTTCGCTCAAACAATGCCATAGGATTTGAGCATCCGTCGGCATGCTAGCGACTCGTCGAGAAATTGGCGAAAATGATTTTTTCTGGTGCGCTGGAATTTCATTATCGTTCTTGATGAACCTCAACTATTCTACCATGTTTACTGGTTACCGTCCAGCTTATTTCCGAAAACGTGTTTTTCAAGATTGCTCAGACGTTTTAAAATGTCGAAATTTGTTGTTCCTGCAGGCTGTGCTGCTTGCTGGAATGTTGGAGCTACAACGGCTTTTGGTGCATCTTCTAATTCGGCACGCAAGCGCAGGTTCTCTTGTTGTAATGCCTCAATTTCTTGGGAAAAAGTACTATAATCATTAATTACTTTATCTAGAAATTCATCGACGTCTTCTGGATTATAGCCACGTAGTCCAGTTTTAAATTCTTTTTCTAAAATCTCTTTACCAGTCAAATTATATTCAAATTGTTCAGAAGCCATTTAACTTCACCTCTACATCTAGTTTCGTCTATCCTAACTTTTCCGTTACATAACTCCATTTTTTCAAAGTTCTTGTCATTTGTCAATTTATAATCCCTCATTCGTCCAAAAAAGTACATCAAAAATCAGCATGCAAGGAATCGACAACCTCTTGTAACTCATAGAAATCAACCAAAAAAATCGGATAATCCCCATTTTCAGCATAGTGCTTTGCCTTTTCATAAAAGAACTTTGGCGCACCTTCTCGCTCCGTATCATACACCAATAACGCCCCATCCGTATGATCCATCACAAACTGATCCTTCAATTGAAACTGTCTCGGGTTCTCATATTCCCGCTTCGTGACAGCAGCCACATAATCCGCTGCACCTACGATTTCATTATACCACAGCTGATTTCCCTCATTCCAATTACTCTCCTGATTCAAAAACGGTGTTAAAACGGCTAATTTCAAAGCGTAGTCCTCTTTTTTGAGATCCATAACCACTTCTCCCGCCCAAAGCTCTACACCCATTTGACCCGAAATAATAACCCACTCCAACCCATCGTCCATTAACCCAACAAGGCGCCGTTTAATTGCTTCTTTAATAAACCCAGCTTCCGGCGCATCTCGCTTAAAGATACCTAACTCAAAATTTTTGTAGCCAGAAACAAATAGCGATTTCATGGCGCCTTCTCCATCACTCGTTTTAAAGTATAATCTACGGACTGATAGTGATCATTAAAATGCTTGTAGAACGATTTCCCGTTGAACGCACTGACCGCAATCATCTGGATATTATCTGCTACTTGCTGTAGTTGCGATTCGCCCAGATAGGTTGGCCGCGCAGTTCTCACCCACGGAATAACAAGCGAAAGCCACAAATCACATGTCTCTTTCACCCCATCGACAAACGGCTTCATATCTTTATAAAAGTCAAACGTCTGCTGTTCCGCCTGATTGGCCAAGTAAAGTTCCCAAATAGCCTCATTATGTCGCAACATTACCAACGTCACATCCTGTATTTCACTCATAAAAAACCAATTCCTTCTATATAAAAGTATAGACTCAGCATACCATATTTCATGGGAATAACCTACTTTTCGCATTAAAATGGTATTATAAACGACGGAGAAATAGCAAAGACGAAAAAAAAAATTGATTTTTTTACGAATCGTTCAATTGGATGCGAAGGTACGTTCTATCTTGGTTTTCGTCCTCCTTCGCTCTCCTGATAAAAGGAGCCTAGGCAGATTTCCCCTATCATTTTCATTTTTATTTGTTATAATAGATGTTAGTCCAAAATTAAGAATGGCTAGTTCTGCCGTTCTATCGATTAAAGAGGTGAAGAATAGATGGCCATACGATATCCGAACGGAAAAAAGTATCAGCCGAATGACCTTTTAACCTCCACCACACAAAAAAAGACGGTTTCCTATGGAAAACGCGGTATGTCTCTTGAGCAAGACCTCAATGATACGAACGCGTACTACCTAACCCACGAGCTTGCCGTTATCCACAAGAAGCCCACCCCTGTACAAATTGTTGGTGTCGATTATCCAAAAAGAAGTAGCGCCAAAATAAAAGAAGCCTATTTCAAAACGCCATCTACCACGGACTATAATGGTGTTTATCAAGGAAAGTATATTGACTTTGAAGCAAAGGAGACTAAAAATACTAGCTCGTTTCCTCTTAGTAACTTTCATCAACATCAGCTAACACATATGGAAGGCGTCTTAAAACAAAACGGTATCGTTTTTGTTATTATCGCTTTTCAAACACTTGGTGAGGTCTACTTCATCCGTTTCGAACATTTTCAACCTTTTGGCAACGAATGCTCGATGGCGGGAGAAAATCAGTGACACTCCAAGAATTAAGGCAAGTATCAGACCTGATTCCTTATGGTCTAAATCCGAGATTAGACTATTTAAACATCATTAGGAAATATTATTTTTAAGCTAGTCTAACTCAACATTAAAGGAGAGAAATTTTCTATGGCAGATAAACCGCAGACAAGATCTCAGTATCGCAATAGCCAAGCAAAACAACCTGAGACGCAAAAATCAACTGGGAAAGGCCGTCGTATCACTGGCAATGTTGTTAAAGTGGTATTTTTCACAGCGCTATTCCTTGCATTTGCAGGTATTGCTAGTGGCGCAACCGCTTTTTATTCGTATGCAAAAGAAGCGCCCAAACTGACAGATTCCAAATTGCGTGACCCCCTTTCATCTAAGATTCTAGATAAAAACGGGGACGTTTATGCAGAAATCGGTACAGAACGCCGGGAATATATTGAGTATAAAGATATCCCAAAACAGCTAGAAAATGCTGTACTATCAACGGAGGACTCCCGCTTTTATGAGCATAATGGGATGGATCCTATCCGACTTGCAAGTGCCGCAGTTGGTAATATCACTGGTGGCTTTGGTTCACAAGGAGCAAGTACACTAACACAGCAAATCATCAAAATGTCCTACCTTGATTACACGAACAAGACGCTAGATCGTAAAGCACAAGAAGCGTGGATGGCCGTTCAACTGGAACAAAAATATAGCAAGCATGAACTACTCGAAATCTACATTAACAAAGTATATTTATCAGATGGCATCCATGGTATGGAGACCGCCGCTGAACATTATTACGGCAAAAAACTAAAAGACTTGAATTTAGCACAAACAGCATTAATCGCTGGTATGCCTCAAAGTCCTAACCGTTTTAATCCATTTGAAAACCCAGATTTAGCAAAAAAACGTCGTGACATCGTGCTGACTCTGATGTATAACAATGACAAAATTTCTAAATCAGAGATGGAAGCCGCACAATCTGTTGCTATTGCAGATGGTTTAGTAGATGAAGCTACTCGCAAGCAAAAAACATACGCGTACGATACGTATGTCGATCAAGTTATTAATGAAATTGGTGACAAATACAACCCATTTTCAGACGGACTAACCATTTATACTGCGCTTGATCCAAGTGCACAGAAATACACAGAAAAAATGTTGAACACAGATGACGTGATTAACTACCCAGATAAGAAATTCCAAGCTGGAGTTGTTGTCATGGATACAGAAACAGGGCGTATTCAAGCGCTTGGCGGCGGCCGTGAAACAGGTGATAAGAAAATTTCTCGTGGGCTAAACCGCGCAACAGATATTAAACGCCAACCTGGTTCTACGATGAAACCAATTTTAGGATATGCCCCAGCCATCGAATATTTAGATTGGTCTACTGCGCATATTTTAGATGACGCCCCGTATCAATATTCAAGTGGTCAAGAACTGCGAAACTACGATTCTAGCTACTTAGGTGAGATTTCAATGCGCCAGGCCCTTTATAAATCCCGAAACGTCCCAGCCGTGAAGGCTTCCAAAGAAGTTGGCTACGATCGTGCTCGTGATTTTGCGAATAATCTTGGTTTGAACTATAAAGAAGTATACGAATCAACCGTTATTGGTAGTGGTGAAGCTTCGCCTGTTCAAATGGCTGGTGCTTTTGCAGCTTTTGGTAATGGTGGTGTCTATAACAAGCCTCATACAATCACGAAAATCGTCCTTTCCGATGGCGAAACAGAAATCAACATGGAGCCAGAGTCTGTTGTAGCCATGAAGGCATCGACGGCTACATGATTAGTGACATGCTAAAAGATGTCTTAACCCAAGGAACTGGTACACGTGCAAATATCCCTGGCTGGAACATTGCTGGTAAAACTGGTACTACAAACTACGACGAAAATGTACGTATCAAGAATGGTATTCCAAGCGATGGTACCCCAGATTCATGGTTTGTTGGTTACTCTCCTCGCTATACCGTTTCCATTTGGACAGGGTATGATGAGCCGAATAAATACTATCTATCACCAAGCGAGACACGCATCGCGGCTTACATGTTTAAAGCAACGATGGAGCATCTTGTCTCTGGTGAGAAAAATCCAGACTTCAAGAAACCTAGCAATGTAAATGAGATTCCAATTCTAATTGGATCAAACCCAATTACACGTGCCCCATCCGGCTCTAGCGGTAGCAATGTTTCCTACGAATTGTTCTTAGATGGCACAATTCCAACGAAATCATCCGCTGCTGAGAAGAAAAAAGATACAACCGAAGATAAAACGGATGCGGAAAAAGCAGCAGAAGAGGCTGCAAAGAAAGCCGCTGAAGAAAAAGCGAAAAAAGATAAAGAGCAAACTGACAAAGCGAAGCAAGAAGAAGCTACCCGAAAAGCTGCAGAACAACAGGCGGAACAAACAGCATTACAAGCTCCTGTTGGGTTAACAGGTTCCTATAATGGAACGAATCAAACAATCTCTGCAAGTTGGGCTTCAAACGGCCCGGGTGTCACCTACGACGTCAGCGTAAATGGACAGACTCAGAACTATGGAGTCACTTCGATTACCGTGAGGGGGGGCTCACCCGGCTCAAGTGTGGTGATTATGGTCGTACCAGTGAAAGATGGAAAACGCGGCTCGCCAGCAACGACCACCATTATCATTCCACCTGATCAGGATCAGCAAACCCCATCAAACGGCGGAACAAATGATGGGACGCAAAATGATACAACACCAACTCAATAGATGACAAAAACAAACTAAAAATAAGCAGGAATCATTGTATAAAGCCATTTAAGAAGTGGCGTATACAAGATTCCTGCTTATTTTCCGTTTTGAGAGCCTTTTGTCCAGCCATGTTGTTTTTTGTCTTGAAACATATAAAAAACGCATTTGTCGACCGCGGCGATTTGGAGAAACGGACAGGATTTTGCATGAAATACAGTTTTTCTACGGTCCGAAACGCGTTTCTACAGGCCTTTTAAAACCAATTTCCGCTGTTCCTGTACAAGTTCATTTAGCTGTTTAAAAGCAGGATAACCGTCCGGTCGCTTCATAATAAAGGCTAGGCGCTCCTGCAAGTTCATCGGCACAAGATCCAGTGTCTCAATATAAGCATCCAATCGGTCTAACTGTACAGGGCGTCTATTACTCCAAAACAACATAGATAGATAAATGCCTATCCCATCACAAATAATCGCCATATCCGGCGTCTCACGTAGCTTAAACGCAGCGTCTAGCTCTTGCGCAATATTCTTCCACTGCTTGGCTAACCGTCGGCAAGCTTGCTCTGGATCCGTATGCCACGGCATTTCCCCACGCCCACGCGTATAAAATAGCTGTTCTTGCCAAAATGGTAAACCCGATACAAAAATCGACGCAGCGTCCACTTCTTCTACAGCAACATGTGGCGTCCTAAATAAAGGGTGTTCTAATTCTTTCGCATACTGAAAATCAACCATCAAAACCTCTCGCTTTCGCTTGTTTTTTACCCTCTCGGCAAAGGTATAATAAAGGACAAGTAGAACATTCTGGTTTTTTTGCTTTGCAATGATACCTACCAAAAAAGATCATATCATGATGGGCATCCGACCACATCTCTTTTGGTAGTTTGCGCATCAGCGTATTTTCGACTTCCGCCACAGAATCTTTCCAACGGCAGATCCCAAGTCGTTTAGAGACACGCTCTACATGCGTATCGACGGCGATAGCAGGCACGCCAAACCCAACGGAGAGCACAACATTCGCTGTTTTTCGCCCCACACCTGGTAAACTCTCTAACTCTGCATGCGTTTCTGGTACTCTGCCACCGAACTCATCACGAATCTTACGGGACAGCGCTTGAATATTCTTCGCCTTGTTGCGATATAAACCAATCGAGCGGATATCATTTTCTAGTTCTTCTAACTGCACTTGAATGTAATCTTCTGGTTCCTGATATTTTTCAAAAAGTGAAGCAGTCACACGGTTTACTAAAACATCGGTACATTGTGCGGAAAGAACAACGGCAACAAGTAATTCAAATGTATTCTTATGCACGAGTTCACAGTGGGCGGCTGGAAACATTTCTGCCATTTTCTCGATGCACATCACGGTTTCTTTATTTGTTAACATGTCTTCACCCTTTTCTCTTATCTAGCCAATCATAGAGCGGAATCGAGTTTTCGCTCTTTTTCACGCGCGTTGTATTACTTTTATCCGCGGTATTCGTTGCCACCTGCTCATGAAAAGCCGTGGATGCAGCACGGGCTTGTTCTGGTGTTTTAATATTTTTACGATTCCAGTTTAACAAAATGCGGTCCATATAACGGAAGCTCAATTTTTGGGAAATGACAGCTTCTTTGAGCGCTTCACGAATCAATTCCGGGCTATTATGATCTTGATCTACCCAAGCAGAGAGCATTTCTGCTTCCATCGGTGAGAGCGGACGCCCAAATTCTTGTTCAAATTGCGAGTACAAGCTCATCTGCTCCGTTTCCCGCGACTGCATTTTCTTTTCTTCATGCAGGTTTTCGAAAAAGATCATCAGTTTTTCCCAAAGCGGATCAAGCGTATAGCTTTCTGTGAAAACCTGCTCCCCTTCCTTTTGCTGTTTAATTCTTAGAAACTGTTTGTTGACAAGCGCTTGTATAATTCGAAAAGCCTGTTCTGTGCCAAGTGTCGTACGCCCAGCAATCTCTTCCATCGATGGAAAATAGATTCCTTTCTCAAGAAATGATTGAAGCTGTAAAACGACAACAAATTCTTGTTCGTTCATTCCAATTTTAGCGTAGTTCTCAACCAGCACTTGTGGTAGCGTAACATTTCCGGCAGCTAACCATTTTTGCATTATTTTATTATCCATCACGAAACACCTCATTAGAAATTATACCATGAAAAATGAATGAATCGCGATGAAAAAAACTTTTTTTGGGAGATTTTTAGTGATTTTAGCGCTGTAAGATGAGATTTAACGCAAAAAGAACCCGAGTAATCGCTTTTTCGTGTAAAAGGAAATAGCGGTTACTCGGGTTTGTATTGTTACGCATATTTGCCGGATGATAGAGCTTAACAGGAAGCAACATAGTAAGTCTGCATCCTACTTCAGCGCCTCTGGGTCTAGCTTTTCAGAGCCAGACAAGCCGTTTTCGCTTTAGCATCACGGGTATAATCTGTTTAGTAATCTTGGGAATGGGATGGTTTCACGGACATGTTCGGTTCCTGAAATCCAAGCAACCGTACGTTCCAGTCCTAAGCCAAATCCTGAGTGTGGTACCGATCCGTAACGTGCTAAATCTAGGTACCAACTATAGGCTTCCAAATCTAAACCAAAGTCTTTCATACGCGCTTCCAGTACAGGCAGTTCATGAATACGCTCCGATCCACCGATAATTTCACCATATCCTTCTGGAGCAATCAAATCAGCACATAATACCACTTCACTGTTATCCGGATCTTCCGGCATGTAAAAAGGCTTAATTGCTTTTGGATAATGCGTAATAAATACCGGTTTTTCAAAGTTGTCAGCAATAGCTGTTTCATGAGGAGCTCCGAAATCGTCTCCCCATTCAATATCTTCGAATCCTAATTTCTTGAGCAAGGTGATTGCTTCTGTATACGTGATTCTTGGGAACGGCGCTACCATTTTCTCAAGATGAGACACGTCACGACCCAAGCGATCTAATTCTAAGCGACAGTTCTTCAGTACCGCAGATACTAAAAATGCCACGTAGTTTTCTTGTACTTTCAAACTATCTTCTAGTTTATAAAAGGCCATTTCTGGTTCGATCATCCAAAACTCAATCAAATGACGACGTGTTTTAGATTTCTCTGCCCGGAAAGTTGGACCGAATGAGAAAACTTTTCCAAAAGCCATCGCTGCTGCTTCCATATACAACTGGCCACTTTGTGATAAAAAGGCATCCTCTTCAAAATATTTCGTATGGAATAATTCTGTTGTACCTTCTGGAGCACTGCCAGTCAGGATTGGTGGGTCAATTTTTAAGAAGCCTTCTTGGTTGAAAAACTCATAGGTTGCGCGGATAATTTCATTACGAATCTTCATAATCGCGTGCTGCCGATTAGAGCGCAGCCATAGGTGACGATGATCCATCAAAAACTCTGTACCGTGCTCTTTTGGGGTAATCGGGTAATCTACAGATTCACTGATAACTTCAACACCCGTTACCGCCATCTCATAGCCAAACGGAGAGCGTGTGTCCTCACGAATAATCCCTGTAACGTACAGACTTGTTTCTTGAGACACGCTTTTTGCGGTTTGGAAAAGTTCTTCGCCGACTTCTTCTTTCACGACCACACCTTGCATAAAACCAGTACCATCGCGTAATTGTAAGAAAGCAATTTTACCACTGGAACGTTTATTGCTCAGCCAACCGCCAATCTTTACCTCTTTATCCACATAATTTGCTGCTTGATTAATCGTAATTTGCATGTTTACACTCCCTAATTTTTCATAAAATCGTTTATTCTGTTCAGTGCTTGTTCAAATAGCGCTGGGTCTGTTGCGTAGGAAATTCGGATATAGTCCGGCATTCCAAAACCTGAGCCCGGAACAACCGCAACGAAGGCATCATCTAACAAGCTTTTTGCAAAAGCATCCACATCTGCAAAACCTTTCATTTGTGCGGCTTCGGCCACATCGATGAAGAAGTAGAAAGCACCGCTTGGCTTCTTCGGTTTAAAACCTGGAATGGATTCCAAAATCGGATAAAAACGCTCCATTCGCTCCTCAAACGCTTGGTACATCGTTTCTGGGACCGCTTGCTCCCCATTGTAAGCTTCCATCGCGCCATATTGTGCATTCGCGGTTGGATTACTCGTCATATGATCCGCTAACCTTCCCATGCTAGCAATGATCGGTTCAGCCGCTGCTGCATAACCAATCCGCCAGCCAGTCATTGCGTAAGCTTTCGATACGCCGTTAATGACAATCGTTAGTTGATACAGCGCATCACTCAACGACGCGATGGACACGAGTTCCTTTTTATCACCATAATATAATTTTTCGTAAATTTCATCGGAAACGACATAGATTCCATGTTTTTCCGCTACTTTCCCAATCGCAACGAGCTCTGCTTTGGAATAGGTCATCCCCGTTGGATTGTTCGGAGAATTCAGCACGATCGCCCGTGTTTTTGACGTCACTGCCTTTTCAAAATCAGCAGCTGTGATTTTAAAATCCGCCTCAAAACCAGTCTCAACAAAAATCGGTACACCACCAGCAAGCTTGATCTGCTCTGGATACGTCACCCAGTAAGGGACAGGTACGATTACTTCATCACCAGGATTCAAAATAGCCTGAAACGCACAATACAAGACATGTTTGGCACCCGTTCCAACAAAAATTTGGTTTGGCTTATACGCCAAATCTTGATCTTGTTGTAACTTGCCAATAATCGCCTGCTTTAATTCTGGTATTCCGGTTGTTGCCGTGTACTTCGTAAATCCTTTGTTCATCGAATCCACAGCGGCATCAATGATATTCTGCGGGGTATTGAAGTCCGGTTCCCCGGCTCCAAGCCCAATCACATCTACTCCAGCTTGCTTCATCTCTCTTGCTTTCGCTGTAATCGCAAGTGTAGGCGATGCAGCAATTTCTTGGACTCGTTTCGATAGCGGTAGGTCCATGCACGTTCCCTCCTAATTTTAAAAAATCTTATAAATTCTCAATTGCTCGGTACCATTCACCTGTTTCAAAATCCAAATCGTAATAGTTTAAGTTGTTCGCCTTATCCAAATACGAAACTTCCCAAATCGGTACCCCTTTATCCATACCAAGTGTCACATTTAGAATCTTTACCGGATTCTTTTCTTGCTTCACTTTTGCAATTGCATCTTCTTTTGAAATACCATCGGCTGCGTATTTGACAACTACGGTTCCCTTCTTACTCTTTGGAACCCACGCAATAATATTTTTGCCTTTACTATTCTTACCAGTCAGTACGTAATAAACACCGTTCGCACCGTTATACAGATAAAAATCCTTCTGCTCTTTCAAATCCACCTTACCGTCAATGCGGGCAAGCGCCGTCTCCTTATCCGTGCGAATTGGCTTCTGGGCACTGTAGAAAAAGATAAAGAACCCTGCCACCACAACGATAACTGCTGCTATGCTGATCCAAATCCATTTCCAGTAACTTCTCTGATTACGATTTCGCAAAATATCTACTCTCATTTCTATTAGCTTTTATGCTGTGTTCGCCCATTTCAGGCATAGCTTTATTATAGCAATACGAACGCCATATTTGAAGTAAAAAAACGGTCATTCAAAAAATTTCTTCACTTCTTCGAGCAATTCCTGCTCCCGGCCTTTTACAATAGGAACCTCAGGAATCGAGTGCAAAAAGGCCTTTCCAAAGTTAGTCGTGTCCACTCGGTTATCAAAAACAAATACAATACCGCGATCTGCTTCCCTGCGAATAAGGCGACCAAACCCTTGCTTAAAGCGAAGTACGGCCTCTGGTAAGGAGTATGTTTGAAATGCGTTTTGTCCCATTTTTTTACGCAAAGTAATCTGGGCTTTTGTATACGGATCTTCCAGTGGCGCAAATGGCAGACGCACAATAACCAGACAAGATAAATCATCTCCTGGAATATCAACACCCTCCCAAAAAGTCATGGTTCCCAGTAAAATCGCTTTATCTAAAGCCAAAAACTGTTTGGTTAATCGTGCAGGGCTTCCTGATGATACACCTTGTGCTAAAATACGATATTCTGCAATCGAGGCATCTTGATTCATCTTCCGATATGTTTTTTGTAGCATATCATTGGCCGTAAAAAGCACAAGCATCCGTCCCGAGGTTTCTTTTGCAATCGCACTGAGGTAACTGGCTAACCGGCTCGTATAATCATCTAAAGACGTCCCTTTGACCGGAAGCATATCGGATGGGATTAAAATTCTCGCATTCTCATCATAATGAAACGGTGATTTAATTTGTCTTGTTATGATATCTGCATCCAGTCCCAATTCTGCTTGAATATAGGCAAAAGAATCATTCACAGTGAGCGTGGCTGATGTTAATACAACCGCTTTTTTCGTATCGAAAAAATCTTTTTGCAGCGTATGATTAACTTGTATAATATCCGCCCGAAGCCTCATACTCCCTAACGATTTATGCCGATCTGACTCAATATACAGCATCATCGCCTCTTCTTTTTCGTATAGCATCGTCGCCAACTGATTTTCGGCTTTTTTCCAATCTATGACAAAAGAATAAACCTCTTCCAAAAATGCAGATTCTTTTTCATCGAATACCTCGGCTTTTTGCTTTCCTTCCGTCAAAATCAAGTCCAGTGCAACGCTAACCTCACGCATAAGAAGCAATGCTTTTTCACCAGCGAAGAATAACGCCGCATCCAATTTCTCATCGATCACATTCTCCACCAATATTAGTTCTGTTGTATTTTTATGTGATTTCAATAACTTTTGCGCAAGTAGCCTAAATAAGTCATCCAATGCTTCTTCTAGTTTCACGACCGCAATCTCTACATCAAAAAGTTGGTGCTGCTCGGGAAACATCCATTCTAATCGTTTAAGGATCGCCTCTTTTCCTAACGTTCCCAACCTATTCATAAAAAATTTCATGCGTCGATAAGAGAAAACAAAGCTTTTCTGTGCACGTGCTGCATCCGTGAAGTGATGTGCCTCATCAATGACCGCATACTCATAATCAGGTAACCATTGTCCCTTCCCATAATGATCCTGTAACAGTAGAGCATGATTCACAATGATCAAGTCTGCTGCCTTGGCTTGCTTTTGATTAAAGAGATAAAAATCGTATGCGAGCCATGGATCCTTTGTCGGTGACAGAAACCATCCCGTATGTTTCATACGATTCCAAAATAATTGCCCGCCACCAGACAAATTGACCTCATCAATATCCCCCGTCGTTGTTTCCGTTAACCAAACGAGTAATTGCATTTTTGTAAGTACAACATCATATGTTTTATCGACTTCCGTAAGTAATTGCTCAAATTTAAACAGGTTAATATAATGATCCCTGCCTTTTAACACCACAGCTTGTATGTCAAAACCCGTAAGCGTAGCCAGCAACGGAATATCTTTATGAAATATTTGAGATTGCAAAAGGTTTGTATATGTACTAATCACGATTGGAATTTGCCGTTCTTTCGCAAAATAAATGGCTGGTAAAAAATAGCCCAATGTCTTACCAATCCCAGTTCCAGCTTCTATCAATGTGTCGGTTTCTGCTTTCCATGAATCCATCACTGTATCCATCATCAAAAATTGCCCTACACGTGGTACAAGCGTCACATCCGCCGTCTGGAAAAGCGCGATTTTATCATCATCACTACTTGGATACGTCAAATTATCCGCCCGACTATATTGTGCAACCTTGACATCCTTTTGGCGTATCACAATCCCTCTATATTCCAACCATTGGGGATCTAAACGCTCCATCTCCCGCTCCTTACGCATCTCTATATCAAAAAGCAATTCTGCAAGGAAACCTGTCAAATGCTGTGCTAAGGTGGTTAACTTCCTAATCGTCGCAAGCGGTAACGACTCGAGCTTCTCCAAGAAAAGTAAAAGTAATTCTGCCGTCACCCGCGCATCACTATCAGCTCGGTGCGGGGCATCATGGCCTAACCCAAACTCATCTGCTAAATCCTGAAGCTTAAAACTATCCACAGTGGGATACATAATTCGAGCCAGTTCCACTGTATCTAACAGTTTCATTTTTAATGGTGCCTCCCCAGCTTCCCGCATTTCTTTTTGGAGAAATGTCCAGTCAAAACTCACGTTATGCGCCACGAAAATACCACCATCAATCAACGAATGAATAATCGAAGAGACATCTTCAAACAAAGGTGCATCTTTTACATCTTTGTCCACAATCCCTGTTAATTCCTTTATGAAAGGAGGTATACGTTTCTCTGGATTTAGAAAGGTAGAGAATTGATCCACAATCTTCCCGTCTTCCACAATACATGCTGAAAATTGAATAATTTTATCTGCCTTCGTTGCTTGGTTTCCAGTGGTCTCCAGATCCACAACGATATATCGTCTATTCTTCATGGTCATCCATCCCCTTAACGTATAGAAGCTAGGATCCAAGAACCTAGCCTCTATATTTTACAACATCGTCTGCGCTTTTTCTTCTGGTAAAACTTGCGCGATCTTATTTTCCTTATCTAAAACTACTATTTTAGGCTGATGCTTGCTGACTTCTTCTTCATTAAAAACGCCGTATGCCATAATGATAATCGTATCGCCAACTTGCGTCATCCTCGCGGCAGCACCATTCAAACAAATGATACCACTATTTCGCTTCCCAGGGATAATATATGTCTCTAAGCGAGCACCATTATTATTGTTTACTATCTGTACTTTCTCATTTGGAAGCATATCTACAGCTTCTAAAATCGCTGTATCAATCGTAATACTACCAACATAATGGAGGTTGGCTTCAGTAACAGTAGCTTGATGAATTTTGGCATGCATCATTTCACGCATCATGTCTTTGCACCCCCGTAGTTATTTCATTATCAATCAATCTGGCCTTCGAATATTGTAGACAAATGGCAATAATAATCGGATCATCCAATCGGTTACAGCCTCAAACGAGGGGTATTGATACATATCCAGGTATACCATTCCATGATGCGTCGTTTGCTTATCAATGAAGCTTCTGATATTTGCTAATATAGCCTCTCTATCTCGAGTTTTCGATAATTGCTCTCGTGCTTTAACTAGCGCTTCATGGATAACAGCTGCTTCTTTACGTTCCTGTGCTGTTAAATACACATTTCGTGAACTCTTCGCTAGTCCGTCCTGCTCTCTTACAGTCGGTATAACACGAATCGTTACCGGGAAAAAATAATCAGCAACAAAACCTTCCACCACAGCTACTTGCTGAGCATCCTTCTGACCAAAATAGGCATTCGTAGGCTGAACGAGGTGAAATAATTTCGCTAACACCGTTACGACACCATCAAAATGACCAGGCCGAGCCGCACCGTCTAACACGGAAATTCGTTGTTTCACATGGATCTCAGCCGTTAAGTTCTCTGGGTACATCACTTCAACAGATGGTATAAAAAGGAGATCTACGCCATTCGCCTCCGCCAATTTTCTATCATGCACCTCATCGCGCGGGTAACTTTCCAAGTCTTCATTCGGCCCGAACTGCGCTGGATTCACAAAAATACTCATAACAACTATTTCATTTTCTTGCTTGGCCGCCGCAACAAGCGCTAAATGGCCTTCGTGTAAATAACCCATGGTTGGAACAAAACCGATGCTTTGTTGCTTCTTTTGATAACCTTTTATTTCAGCAGCAAGCATCTCCCTACTACGAATGATTTTCATCTCATTCGCCTCCGTACAAGCCCTGCAATGTCTCGTCGCTCATAGTGAACGTGTTTTCTAGCATAGGAAATGTTCCTGCCTTTACTTCACGGACAAAGCTCCCAAGCGCTTGATCGATCATAGCATCTACATTGGCATACGTTTTGACAAATTTAGCCACACGATCGGTACCATATTGAATCACATCGTGGTAAACCAACACTTGACCGTCAGTTTCCACTCCTGCTCCGATTCCAATCGTAGGGATGGAAACTGCCTGTGTTACTTCTTTAGCAAGCTGCCTTGGGATTGCTTCTAAAACAAGAGCAATCGCTCCTGCCGCTTCCGCCTCCTTCGCATTTTGAAGTAATTCACGCGCGGCACCAAGTGATTTAGCTTGCACTTTATAGCTACCAGTCAGTCCTACCGTTTGAGGCGTTAAACCTAGATGCGCGACAACTGCTACACCACCAGCACTTAGATGCGCGATCTTTTCAAAGACATTACCAGCACCTTCCACTTTCAGCGCATTGGCACCAGTTTCTTGGATCATCTGTCTCGCATTCCGAATGGTTTCTTCCACAGAACCATGGTAGCTTAAAAAAGGCATATCCATGACGACAAACGTACTTGGAGCACCACGTCGCACCGCTTTCGTATGATGAATCATATCCGCAATCGTAACTGGAATGGTCGAGTCATAGCCGAGCACAACCATTCCGAGCGAATCACCAACGAGAATCATATCGATTCCCGCCTTCTCCGCATTTTTTGCGGACGGATAATCGTATGCCGTTAACATTGTTACTTTTTCCTGCGTCGCTTTCATTTGCAAAAAATCAACAGGTTTTTTCATCATTATCTTCTCCTCTTGTCTCTGTCCAAAAAAGCGGATCAAAGCAAAATATTTTCTTTAAAAGAAAGCATGTACCGTTCTTTACTAGATACAGTCAATGATTGCCTTCCTCCATGCTATAGTAACACATTTCGACGCATTTCGAAAGTTCTTAAACCCGCGGAAAATACAGCTTTTATCAAGAAAAACGCATGCTATTCTCGAATGAATTCGTGATCATGCGTTTCTTCTAACTATTTGCTATATTTTTCAAACCATGCTTTTAATGCAGCTTTATCATCATTCCCATCATACCGCGCAACTTCTTTACCATTTTCCAAGTAATAGATGACGGGGACTGTCTTTACTTTCATATCTTGTAAAAACGTTTTTGTCTTCTCTTCATCTTTTTCTCGTGCAGCATCTGTATCAAAGTACGCAAGCCGCATATCCTTGTCTTTTAAAACACTATCCAATGTTGGTTGGAAAGCTTGGCAATCTGGGCATGTTGGTCTACCGATGTAAACAAAGCCACTCTCTTTCTTGTCCACTTTTGACTGGAATTCTGCCATCGTAATCTTATCTAACTGCTTGCTATCTTCTGTCGATGTATTGCCACATGCAGTGAGCACCAACATAATACCTACGATACTTAAAAAAAATTAATCTCTTCATTCCTTCAAAACTCCTCTTTTATATCGGTAAAATCAGATGAATATCTAGCGGCTCCAACTCAAATAAGTAAATATCTGGTGGATTCGCTAACTCTGCTCCCAATCTTAAATAAAAATCAACCGTATTCCGAACTGGTGTGGCGGATATATATAATTCCTTCGCCCCAAGTTCATTCGCTTCTTGTGAAATAATATCGACAAGGCGCCTGCCAAGGCCTTTATGCCGATAGTCATGACTAACATAGAGCATGTCTAACTTCATTGTTCGGCCGTTAATTAAATAACTCTCTAGTGAGACCAAACCAACAATGTGATCCTTCTCAAATGCACCAATAATAATGCCATCTCGGTCAAATATAGATTCTAGGCGCTGCGTATAAAGCGCTAACTCACTTTCTAACCATCCATCGATATCATAATATTCCTTTACTAATCGTAATTCGTGATTTCGAATGTAGTAGACTTCATCCACTAACTCCTTGCGATCAATCTCCTTTAACAGAGACAACTCTTTGCGACTCAACCATCTAAACTCCATCTACAACGCTCCTTTTTGGCGGTTTTCCCTAGTATACATGACTACCTAAGAAAAGAAAAAACGCCAAAAAAGATTTTATTTCTCATTTTGCCTAGCTCCCAAATAAAATTAAAAGCCTATCCGTATTTTTTCATAGCTGATGAGCTCTTTTCTAAATCCCTTTTCTCAAGAAAAAAAGAAATTTACTAGCCTAACAAAATATCTGCAGAAAAGATCGCATGTTCTTCCCCGACAGCATCTTGCACAATGAGGACACCCTCATCGGAGATACCTTTGACGGTACCGCGAATTTCACCTTTTAACGTTTTCGCGATAATCTTTTCACTAAAAGGAATCGCCCTGGCCTCCCATAGTAGCTTGATTGGAGCAAAACCTTGATTTAAGAATAGTTCATAGTATTTCTCCAATTGACCGACAATTTCACCATATAAGGCACCTCTTGAAATCGGATGTCCCGCTAGAATAGCTAAAGATGTCGCTTTTTCACGTAATTCTTCTGGAAAAGCATCTTGATTCACATTGATGCCTGTGCCAATGATAACCGCGTGAACTTGCTCCGCTTCCGCCTGCATCTCGGTCAAAACTCCGCATACTTTGCGCTTGTCAATATATAAATCATTGGGCCACTTGATTTGTGGTTCAAGCCCTGTGACATTCTCTATCGCCTCTGCAATTGCTAAGGAAGCAATGAAGGTAAATTGGGGGACTTGCTGCATTGGTATTTCTGGACGCAAAATCGTACTCATCCAAATACCTGTCCCTTTTTGGGAATTCCAGGGCCTCGCTAAACGACCTTTTCCAGCCGTTTGCTGATCAGCAACGATGACAGTTCCGCTCGGTGCTCCCTCTCCAACAAGCTGATGCGCAATAATCTGGGTCGATGTCACATCTGGATAAAAAGCTACCTGTTGTCCGATAAATTTTGTTTTGGCATGAAAATACAATATATCTTCTGCAAATGCGTCCTCTGTTGGCCTAATCGCGTAGCCACTTCCACGCTTAGCATCAATTTCAAAACCAGCTTTTTTTAATTCCTCAATCTGTTTCCATACAGCAGTTCTACTACAATTCAATGCACCTGCTAGTTCTTGCCCTGAAACCAAACCGCCTTCTGCCGCTCGAAAAACATCTAATAATTTGCGTCGTTTAACTGATAACATGTTTCACCCATCCTTTAATTTCCTCTGGTGTATTAGCGATATCGCCTTCAATAATTGCTTGATCAAGCTGTGCTAGTAATACTTTCAGCCATGGCCCGCCCTTTTTGCCAGTCCAAGCCATAATATCATTTCCTGTTGCTTTTATATCACTACGAGACTGTACACAAAAATCGGCAAAACGTGCATATAAAGCGTCCCATACAGTTATTCCTGTTCGAACGAAGCGTCCTTTTTCAATCAGTGCGACCGTATCCATCCCTGTTACAAACAACTCATAGTCACTCCACACTGTTTTTTCAGCTAGTGCATACGCTTTTGTCACATCACGAATCAGCTTATTCGGCAATTTCCATGCGCGTAGAAAAATTGATGCGTTCACCGGCTGTACGGCCAATACGACAACAAACCAAATCGTAGTCTCATCTTTTACAGTTGCTAAATCCCATTTATCCAGTCGCTCTAGCGCATCGTTTCGACCTTTCAACCCTGGCAAAAATGGTAAAATGCCTAGCTCATGAAGCAAGGGAAGCGCTACTTTTACAGCCTCACCGCGCATTAATTTCACAAACTCTACTGCAATCCGCTCCACCGCAATATTTTCTAAAAGCTCACTGTTTTGCAATATCGCATCGTATGTATTTTTTTCCAAATCGAAACATAATTGGCTCACAAAACGAACACCACGCATCATCCGTAGCGCATCTTCATGGAATCGTTCGAAAGGTACACCAACGGCACGAATTTGTTTTTGTGCCATGTCTTGTTGCCCTCCAAAAGGATCAATGAAATGGCCATCCAATCCCATCGCAATCGCATTCATCGTGAAGTCACGGCGCTCTAAATCTTTTTCCAAAGAACGGATAAACACCACTTCGTCTGGTCGCCTGAAGTCCGCATAAGTCCCCTCCGTCCGAAACGTTGTTATCTCATATATTTCTCCTGCCTCGAGCACCGAAACCGTTCCATGCTCAATGCCCGTATCAAATGTCCTCGTGAAGACCTGTTTGACTTCCTCCGGAAATGCGCTCGTCGCAATATCAATGTCTGCCACTGGTCGCCTAAGCAACGTGTCACGCACCGAACCACCTACAAAATAAGCCTCAAAACCAGCCTGTTCTAGTTTTGCTAAAACAGGCACGGCCTTTTTTAAAAATGTCTTTCATAACTAGTTGCTCCTATTCTTCATTGCGTCTTAAGTCGCGCCAATCCATGAATCCTTCTTGCAAACCGCGCAATAATACTTCAGCTGTTCCGATATTAGTCGCAAGTGGAATTTCATAAACATCGCATAATCTTATGAGCGCGGTCACATCTGGTTCGTGTGGTTGCGCTGCAAGTGGATCGCGTAAGAAGATCACCAAGTCCATCTTGTCCTCAGAAATTCGAGAACCGATTTGTTGATCGCCACCGAGCGGACCTGACTGAAAACGGTGTACCGAAAGTCCAGTCGCCTCCATGATTCGCAAACCAGTCGTTCCTGTTGCGAATAACTTGTGTGGCTCTAGGATGAGTTTATAAGCTAGTGTCAGCTCTATCATCAATTCTTTTTTACGATCGTGTGCGATTAAGGCAATGTTCATGTGTTAACCACCCCTCATCAAATTAAATTTTCTAAACCATAAACAAGCGTATCGAGCTCTGCTGTTTTTCGGATGGAAAAGCGACGCCTGACATGAAAGAAATTCGGTCGTAAGAATCATGCGAATCGTGAGACCCTGACCTTCCGCGCCAAATTGTACTTGTTGGTGAGCGATGAGACCTGGCAAACGAACACTGTGAATCCGCATTCCTTCATAATCTGCGCCTCGTGCACCTTTCATTATCTCCTCTTCATTTGCCGCACCTTGCTGTTTTGGCTCGCGAACTTCTGCCATCATTTCTGCTGTCTTTACCGCGGTACCACTTGGCGCATCTAGTTTATTGTCATGATGCAATTCGATAATCTCCACATCTGGGAAGTATTTCGCCGCTTTTTGCGCAAACTGCATCATAAGCACCGCTCCTACCGCAAAATTAGGCGCAATAATCGCACCAATTTTTTTCGAGGCTGCAAGCTCTGTTAGTTCTGTAATTTGCTCTGGTGTGAATCCAGTCGTTCCAACCACTGGACTTACGCCATGTGCCAAGACGAGCTTGGTATTGTAATAACCGACTTTAGGTGTCGTAAAATCAACAACAGCATCCAATGTCACATCCGTCAGCAATTTTTCCAAATCATCAAATACTGGTACATCTAAATCCGAAAAATCAGCAATCTCAGAGATGTTTTTCTCTTTCGGCGCATGATCGAGTACTGCAACAAGTTCCAAATCTGCTTCACGGAGGACCGTTTTCACTACCTCATGCCCCATTCTACCCTTAAAACCTAGTACTGCTACCTTCATTATTTGTCCTCCTTCTTGGTCCATCTATCGGCGTCACGTTCCTTGAATTTCTTCATGACCGTATCGTGGGCCTCTTCTAAGCTAATATTTAGCGAATTTGCCATACAAATAAGGACAAATAACACATCTCCAAGTTCCGCAGCTACCGTATTCTCTGGTTCGCTAGCTTTCTTTGGCTTCTCGCCGTAATAATGATTAATCTCGCGAGCAAGCTCTCCTGTTTCCTCTGTCACGCGCGCCATCATCGCTAAAGGAGAAAAATATCCCTCTTCAAATTGACCAATCAACGCGTCTACCTCATCTTGCAACTGCTGCATCGTTTTTGCCATGCTTTATTTCGCTCCTTTGTGGTAAACTAACGTAAGGCTTTATTTACCCATTTTACGTCTGTTATAATCATTATAGCTAAGAAGTCCTTGCTACGTCTATAAAAAGGAATTCGTTCATTTAAGCACTAAAAAAGGGAGTGAAGGTCTATGTGGCAAGATGTTCGTGTTAAAAATATCGTATTTATCTTACTTGGAACAACTATTTATGGATTTGGGCTTGTCAATTTCAATATCGCAAATGATCTTGGAGAAGGTGGATTAACTGGGATTACCTTGCTATTACTTCATTTTACAGGCATCGATCCCGCCTATTCAAACCTTATTTTAAACATTCCGCTCTTTTTCATAGGCTGGCGTATTCTCGGCAATCGTGCGCTTATCTATACGATTATTGGAACAATAGGCCTCTCGCTATCGCTTTGGGTATTCCAGCGCGTTCCTTATCGCCTTGATCTACACGATGATCTTTTACTCGTGGCGCTTTTTGCTGGTGGTTTTACGGGGATTGGGCTTGGTTTTGTCTTCCGATATGGTGGGACAACTGGTGGTAGCGATATTATGGCCCAAGTGTTGCATCGCAAAAAAGGCGTGAGTATGGGCCGGACCTTGTTTGCGATTGACGCCGTTGTACTGACGCTTTCGCTGTCTTATTTAGATGTTCGGCAAGTGATGTATACTCTCGTTGCTGTTTTTATCGGCGCTCGTGTAATTGATTTCATGCAAGAAGGAGCCTATGCTGCCCGCGGTGCCCTCATCATTTCCGCCCACAATGACAAAATTGCCGAGCATGTGATGTTAGCGATGAATCGCGGTGTAACAGTGCTTGAAGGACGTGGAGGCTTTTCGAAAAAAGAGCAAGATGTCCTGTATATCGTGGTTGCGAAGAATGAAATAGTACAGCTGAAAAACATAGTCAACGCGACTGACCCGCACGCCTTCGTCTCCGTTTCCGTCGTGCATGACGTGATGGGAGAAGGGTTTACGTTGGATGAAGATAAGAAACCTTTGATATGAAGTGCTGAAACGATCCGTTAGACTCGAAAAAAATTGTTAGGGGCCGCAGAAAAAGTCCTCTTTTGACTTTTACTGCGACCACGAAGTTTTCGAGAGTCTGGCCGTTGAAGCCGGATCTGATGAAAAGCTGAAACGGCTCGTTCAGCTCCGAAAAAAATGGAGCGGCCGCAGTAAAAAGCCGCTCTTGCTTTTTGCGGAGGGCGTGAAGTTTTCGAGGAGTTGGCCGTTGAAGCTGGATCTGGAGGCGCCTGTCGTGACGAAGTACAAGGATCGAATGCTCATATTGTGGCTCTAATTCAGCAAGGGATGCTTCATAAGAGCCACAACAAAACATAGACCAGCGCAACTTACTCAAAAAGTTCTGAATTTTATTTTAAAATAAGTCTTATTTTGTATCTAAGAGCCGTTTTAATGAACGAATGCTCACTGTGTTCGCACTCATATTGAGGCTCTAATTCAGCAAGGGATGCTTCATAAGAGCCACAACAACAACAAAGGAGCTAAAACCATGGAAAAAATACTAATCGTTGAAGACGATCCAAAAATTGCAACTTTATTACAAGATTACCTACGCAGATACAATCTAGACGCCCACATCACAACCGACTTCGATGACGTGATGCCTCTTTTTGAAGAGCTAGCGCCTCATCTTGTACTACTCGATATCAACTTGCCGAAATATGACGGTTATTTTTGGTGTCGCAAAATTCGCGAAATATCAGTCTGTCCCATTATCTTCATCTCTGCACGTGACGGGGAACTTGATCAAGTCATGGCACTCGAAAATGGAGCGGATGACTATATAACGAAACCGTTCTCCTACCAAGTCGTTATCGCGAAAGTTCGTGCCCAATTGCGACGCGTTTATGGCGATTTTGCCAATCAATATCAAGAACCTGAATTTCATGAAGGTAGCCTCTCTTTTTACCCGTTAAAATTCACGATAGAACGTGCTGGAAAAACGCTCGAACTAAGCAAAAATGAAGCGAAACTGCTCGAAGTCATTTGGCGCACGGCTCCACATGTTGCAAATCGCGATCTTCTATATGAAGAAATTTGGGATGAAGTCACTTTTATTGACGATAATACGCTGAGTGTCAACGTTGCCAGGCTTCGCAAAAAGCTACTGGATCTTGGTGTCAAAGATTCGATCAAATCTGTTCGGGGTTACGGTTATCAGTGGATTTACAAGGAGGAATCATAATGCGCTTATTTTTTCAGAGTCACCTTTCCTTTTTTCTATTCGCACTCATCTTGTCCCTCTCCACTGTAGGCATCTTTTGGCTAGATGGCTACAAAAGCGCTCGTCTTACCATTTACGTCCTATTCCTCTGGGTAGTGCTCAGCATCTTGTTCCTAACTTTCCGCTATATGGGATATCGTCGTGTCTTTAAACGTTTAGAACAAACCGATGTCTTAGCATCAGAATTTCACCCCGACGAAGGTTCATCATTTAGTCAAGCCTTCGAAAGCTATTTAGCGCAACAATATCACTCCTATCAAGTAGACCTTCAGAAATGGCGCGCGAAAGATACCGATCGCAACATCTTCATCAATCAGTGGGTCCATCAAATGAAGACTCCCGTATCAGTCATCGAACTTATGACACAAAACCAATCCGACCCAATGCTTCGTAGCATTCAAGAGGAAACGGATAAAATCAAGCAAGGCCTTGACACGGTCCTTTACACGCTGCGTCTTGAAACGTTTGAAAATGATTTCGTTGTCGAACGCACGGACTTAAGAATACTCGTCACAGAATCTATCAATGAACATAAGCGGCTTTTCATTAGGCATCATCTTTATCCAAAAGTCGAAATCGATCCAGATCTACGTTTAGAGACAGACAAAAAATGGTTTGTTTTCATGCTAGGGCAGATCCTATCCAATGCAATTAAATACTCCCCAAAAAAAGGAAGTAACATCGATATAACAGCTATAACCGAGACGACCGGCTATTTGCTGACCATCCAAGATTATGGTATCGGCATCGAAAAATCGGATCTTCCTCGTGTTTTCCATCCCTTCTTCACTGGAGAAAACGGTCGAAAATACCAACATTCCACAGGTATGGGGCTTTTCCTCGTATCAGAAATATGTCAGAAACTTGGTTATCAGCTCTCCATTGAATCTGAAATTGGCTCCGGCACAACAATCCTTATTCAGATTCCCATTCAAAAATAAACTTACAACAACGTAAGCTTTTGTAATTAGAATCGATACCACCCTTCCCACTTTGTTTGCTACACTAGTCCTATCAACGAAAGAGGAGGTCTTGTTATGACACTTTTAAAAGTAGAGCAAGTCAATAAAATATACACAGGAAATGTGCAATACCAAGCGATTGCTAATCTGGATTTATCGGTCGAAAAAGGAGAATTTGTGGGAATTATGGGTCCTTCAGGCAGCGGGAAAACAACGTTGCTCAATATGATTGCCACTATTGATCCACCAACGAGTGGCAGCGTGCAAATACATGATGCTAACCCCTATACATTATCTTTTGACAAACTTGCCGAATTCAGACGGAAGGAACTCGGTTTCATTTTCCAATCTTTTAATCTATTGGACACGCTGACGGTACGCGAAAATATACTTCTACCGCTCACATTAGATGGTACACCACTAGCAACGATGAATGAAAAATTAGATGTGATCGCTACAAAACTTGGTATCACGCCTATCTTAGATAAGCGGACATATCAAATTTCAGGTGGTGAATCACAACGAACAGCCGTTGCGCGAGCTGCGATTCATGAACCGAAACTATTTTTAGCGGATGAACCTACGGGAAATTTGGATTCTAAAAATAGTGAGGAAGTGATGCAACTGCTCAGCCGACTAAATAAGGAAGAAGAAGCCACTATATTGCTCGTCACGCATGATCCGCAAGCTGCTTCGTTTTGTAATCGCGTCGTATTTATTAAAGATGGTTCGCTGTATAATGAGATTTATCGCGGCGATAACACGGCTGTCTTTTATCAGCAAATCATGGACACTTTGACGCTACTAGGAGGAAAACAACATGTCATTCCGCCAATTCGTCATTAATAATGTCCGTCGTAATCCGAAAGTCTATGGTCCTTATTTCTTTACTAGTTTCTTCGCGGTGACAATGTTTTTCGTCTATGCTTTGCTTGTTTTTCACCCCGAATTTCAGGATAATATCGATTCTTCTAGTACAACCATGAGTTATTTCGCGATGATTGGTTTTCAGATTTCGCAGGTGATTATCGTCATATTCTCAGCTTTTGCGATTTTTTATGCCGTTAGTACGTTTCTGAAGACTCGAAAAGCGGAATTTGGTCTATTGCTCATTCAAGGAATTAATAAGAAACAGCTTGTTAAATTGATTTTTTGGGAGAACATGCTAGCAGGGCTTTCTGCAGTCTTTTGCGGGGTTATCTTTTGGTTTTATTTTTTCGAAGGTCATTTTGCTGATTTGCTCTAAAGTTTTATCATTAACGGAAACATTGCCATTTTACTTACCTTGGAAACCAATTTTGCTTACATTTGGCGTTTTTGGTTTGATGTTTCTAGTCATTTCTTTTGTGACCTCCTTTACGATTCGTGTCAATAATCTAAAAGCTTTACTTGCCTCACAAAAAGAACCTAAAAAAGAAATTAAAGCAGCATGGTATATCGCATTGCTTGCTCTCGTGCTTATTGTAACGGGCTACGGTGTCGTTATTTCGCAAACTTATCAAGACTCATTCTATCTCATTCCAATTTTCACCGGAGTCATTCTAGTCGTGGTTGGCACGTATTTCTTCTTTAGTCAGTTGCTTGTTTTTGTACTGACACGTCTGCGCAAGAAAGAACATTTCTTTTTTAAACGCACGAATCTTATTACTTTTTCAGAGTTAATCTACCAAATGCGTGATAATGTGAGTACTTTCTTTATAGTGGCGGCTATTTCTGCAACGTCGATTACAGCGATGGGAACGAGCTCAGCCATTGGTAGTAGCGGACTTGCTGGGATGTCGACGAATCCCTATTCAATTACGTATACAGCTTATGGGCAGGACATGGTTAACAAGGATATTATTTCCTATACAAAAAAAAACGCTCGACAGCGATTCCTATAAAGGAGCAGATGGCCATTTCTATCGATTTTCTGATAATAATGATTTTTTCTATTCTTTTATGTCCATCGGTGACTATAATGCGCTAATGGGCTTGCGAGATGATGCAGAAATAACTACGCCACCAGGAACGGTGGTCTTGCTCCCAACAGACAGTCTCAGCGTAGCAAATTTGAAAGAGGATGCTCCGAAAAATATAGAAGTCCAGTTTTCGAATAAAAAAAAATCACGCTGCCCGTAAAAAAAATAGCACCGATGAATCGTTTTCCTTACACTACTAATATTAGTAGCATAGAAAGTGTGACTGTACTTGCAAATCAGGCAGATATCGATATGATGTGGCAAGAAGCAGAGGCACGTTATAAAAACACGGAGGATAACCTTAATTCGAAAATTCCGTACAGCATTTTCCATACGGATGATTGGGAAAATACCACAGTCTCTGCGAAAAAGCTATCAACCTATGTGAATAACTGGAATGAAAAGAATCAAAATGAGAAGACGGGCACATACACCGGTTTTGAATCACTAGCTCTACAGTGGCAAAATATGCAGCAAGCCAATGGTTTACTTCTATTACTCACCGTCTTATGCGGCGCCGTATTCTACACCTTCTCAGCTGGATTCATATACTTGCGCCTACACAGCGACTTGAAACGAGATGAACAACAATACAAAATGCTTTTCAAAATTGGTTTAACAAAACCAGAACTGCATAAAATCGTAGCGAGGCAACTACGGGTTATGTTTTTCCTACCGCTTTTCGTGGCAGTGATTCATTCACTCGTAGCTTTCCTCGCCCTGCAAAACTTACTTGATTTCAATATTTGGCAAAATGTTGGCATCGTAATTGGCATTTTCATCATCGTCCAAGCCGTCTATTATTTCTTCGTGAAACACCAATACTTGAAACAGCTTCGTCGCATCATGAAGTAATCGAATGGCTCGGATCAAAACCAGCAATATCGGTTTTTGGTGTCTTTCCTTGAATCAAATCAACGAGAATTTTGGCGACGTAAGGGCCTGTTGTGAGTCCTGATGAGCCTAATCCATTCGCTACAAAAATAGGCTTTGCAGTTGGCAAGGCTCCAATAACTGGCGTGAAGTCTGGTGTAAATGGTCGCGTACCTACCGGATTTCCGCCAGTTTTGCGTTTTTCACAGCTGGTGCAAAGCGCGCAATCTCCTCTAAAATTTCTTCGATAGCCGCCTCGGTTGGCTCTAGGTCAAAGCCGCCTTCATTCTCGTGTGTAGCGCCAATAATCACCCGACCATCATCAAATGGCACGATACTTTTCGCGCTCGGCGGCAAAACAACCGGCCAATGACTCGTGTCGACACCCTCGAATTGAAGGTGTAATAGCTGCCCCTTTTGCGGGTGAATCGCGGCTTGGAGTCCGAGTGGTTGGAGCAATTCTGGCAACCAAGCCCCTGCTGCGAGGATGATTTTGTCGGCCAGCATCCTCTCGTTCCCTACCAAAACGGTGATTGCCTCTCCTTGTTTTTCGAGCTGCGCTTTATCGCGAATAATCCTAGCACCATGCGCTGTCGCTGCGTCCGCTAACGCCAAAACGAGCGATTTCCCATCCACCCGTGCGCCTCCGCTCACAAAAAGACCTCCGAACGCTGGGTCTACAATTGGAAATTTTGCTTTCGTTTCCGCTTTTGACAGCTGTGTAATTTCGCCAATTTCTGGTGCTTCCATGTGACGGCTAGCAGCGATTTGTTCCAGTTCCGAAAGTTTTGCCTCGTCTTCTCGTAAACAAAGTGCGCCGACCATTTTATAGCCTGTATTCAGCGTTGTGTCTTGCGCCAGTTCCTCGATGAGCGTCGGATAATAGCGTGCACTATCTTTGGCTAATTCATACCATACTTTGTTGCGGCGTTTCGACAGCCATGGACACACAATCCCAGCTGCTGCAGCCGTCGCTTGACCTGATTCTTTTCTATCGATAACGATAACTTCTTTTTGTTGTTTAGCAAGCAAATACGCGGCCGTCATGCCCACGATTCCTCCGCCAATAATGACGATTTTTTCCATTTTATACACCCCATCTCACTCCCCTCATTATACAAATTCCGAACATTTCTGACAAGTGCAGGGCAATTAGTCGATTTTTTAGCCACTTCTGGTGTAGAATATAGACAGGATAACGAAAGGAGTAGGATGCAAAATGATGAATGGATATGCACGATTAAATGACCCTTTTACAAATAAAGGTACGGCGTTTACAGCTACAGAACGCGCAGAATGGGGCTTAGATGGCTTGATCCCAGCGACAATCGAGACGCTGGAACAGCAGGCAGCACGTGTCTATACGGCTTTACATAAAAAAACAAACACCCATCGAGAAACATCTGTTTTTGATGACGCTTTACAGTGAGAATCGGACGCTATTTTATAAAGTAGTGATCGATCACGTGACGGAATTGATGCCGATTATTTATACACCGACGATTGGAGATGCCGTAATGCACTACCATGAAAACTGGGAAAATCCGCAAGATGCGCTTTTTTTGCAGGCAGATAGTATGGTTGATTTGGTATCCGTTTTCCAGAACAATGTTCCGAACCATGAAAAAATTAAGATGATTGTCGTGACGGATGGGGAAGGTATCTTAGGAATTGGCGATTGGGGCTTGAATGGCGTCAGCATTGCAATCGGAAAACTGGCTGTCTATACGGTTGCGGCTGGACTTGCGCCAGATTGTGTCTTGCCGATTGTCATTGATGCTGGCACGAATAATGAAGCCTTGCGCACCGATGCCAGCTATTTAGGAAGTCGGACGCCACGCTTGAAAACACCTGCCTATGATGCTTTTATCGCCCGCTTTGTGGCTGCTGTCAAAACTTGTTTTCCAAAAGCTGTGCTTCATTGGGAAGATTTTGGGCGAGATAATGCGAGTCGAATTTTGGAGGCATATCGTCAACAATTATGTACATTTAACGATGACATTCAAGGAACTGGCGCAATGGTCGTTGCTGCAGCACTGGCTACTACGCGCGTCTCTAAATTACCGCTGAGCGAGCAACGGATTGTGATTTTTGGCGCTGGAACGGCGGGCATTGGTATCGCGGATCAATTGGTCGCTGAAATGGTCGTGAATGAAGGCTTGACCGCCGAGCAAGCAAAATCACGTTTTTATATGGTAGATCGTCCTGGCTTAGTGACCACGGATTTACCAGACCTTACTTCTGGACAGCAAAAATACGCGCGTGATGCTGGCGATTTTACCCAGAGGCTAACGGACTTACTTGCGATTGTGCAACACGTGAAACCGACGATGCTGATTGGTTGTTCTGGCGTAACCGGTGCTTTTTCGGAGGAAATCGTACTGGAAATGAGTCGCCATATAGAACGCCCTGCCATTTTGCCGCTGTCGAACCCTACGAAGCTGGCTGAAGCTACGGCGCATGATTTAATTACTTGGACAAAAGGCAAGGCGCTTGTTGTGACGGGGAGTCCTTCTGAGCCTGTTTTGTTTGATGGAAATACCTATTATATTGGACAGGCCAACAACGCGCTACTCTATCCCGGACTCGGTCTCGCAGCAGTGATTACAGAAGCACGCGAAATTACGGATGACATGTTGGCAGCTGCCAGTCACGCGGTTGCGACACAAGTTCGCGATGTTAACACGATTGGTGACGCTTTACTCCCGCCAATTGCGACACTACGCGATACATCACATGCCGTTACGCTAGCCGTTACTCAGAAAACCATCGAACTTGGACTAAACAATCGAACGATTTCGAATCCACTGGAAGCTGTCAATGACGCAATTTGGCTTCCTCAATATAAGGAGTGAACGCCCATGTTGGATACGCGATTAAAAAAACTAGTCACCGATGGCATTGTGCCTGGCATTTCTTATGCCATCATCACACCTCAGCGCACAAAACAACACGTGATTGGTAGGAAACAACTAACCCCTAAAAAAGTAATATTAGAGCCGGACGCAGTGTATGATATCGCTTCTTTAACGAAAGTAGTGGCAACGACAACCCTCGTTTTGCAACATATCGAAGCAGGAAACTTGCAACTATCCGACAAAGTGTGCGATTTTCTGCCAGATTTCAGGTACCCCGAAGTCACGATTTTGCAACTTTTAACGCATAGTTCCGGCTTGGCAAAAAACATTCCTGCGTACACCATCGCGTCAAAAGAGGACGTCTATCGTTACTGCATCGCGACACCGCAACCCAATCCTGCGGGAACTGATGTGACCTACGCCGATGCTAATTTTTTACTTCTCGGTTATATCGTTGAGCAACTTGGTGGTGATTTAGAAACACAAGTCAAGCGCAATATCCTAACGCCACTCGCCCTGCGGCACACGGGCTACCATCCCGATTCACCGCTATCCTGCGTCCCAACCGAAGATCACCCAGATCGCGGTGTCATCACAGGTATCGTCCATGATTTTAAAGCGTGGCAAATGGACGGTGTCGCAGGACATGCTGGCTTATTCAGTAATCTCCCAGACCTCATTCATTTTACAAAAGCACTACTCCATGATGGCGAACCAATTCTCAGCCAAGAAAGTATCGCCAACATTGCCAAAAACTACACATCAAAGTTAAACCGTTCACGCGGCCTCGGCTGGGATCTAGTCCCGTCTACGGACCATTTCGCCATCTACCATACCGGCTTTACAGGCACGTTCATCGTCATCGATTTACAACAAAAAACGGCGCTGATCGCCCTCACGAACCGCGTTCATCCAAACCGTGACAATGCCATTTTTCTAAAGCGTCGTGACGAAATCGTAGAACAATTCATGCAAGATTTAGGAGGAAAAACATGACAATCGAAGAATATTTAGATGACGTAGCACCCGATAAAAAAGAAGCTTTTGCCAAACTCATGCACGTAGTAGATGCCAACATTCCAGCTGGTTTCGAAAAAGAAATCCAGTACGGCATGCCTTCCTACGTCGTTCCAAAATCACGCTATCCCGATGGCTACCACTGCGATTCGAATCTTTCGCTTCCCTTTTTCGCCATCGCAGCACAAAAACAACACATCGCAGTCTATCACATGGGAATTTTCGGCGATGAAGCCCTCTTACAATGGTTCCAAGCCGAGTATCCGAAACATATGACAACCAAGCTCAATATGGGCAAAGGCTGCATCCGATTCACCAATCCAAAGAAAATTCCGTACGAACTCATCGGCGAGCTAGCAAGTAAAGTCACCGTAGACGATTGGATTCGACAATACGAAACAACCATTAAAAAATAAAAGTGGAGACCATCCCTATACTGCCTCCACTTTTTAGATTTGTTTTAGCGCAATGCTGCGTTGATTCCAGCTAAGCGCCCTGTAACAAGTGCACACGTAATATTATAGCCACCCGTGTACCCGTTAATATCTAGTATTTCACCACAGAAAAATAAACCAGGCATCAACTTCGATTGCATTTCTTTCGGCGTAATTTCCTTCACAGAAACACCGCCCCCCGTCACAAAAGCCTTCTCAAAATCAAGCGTTCCACTCACTTGGAATGTGAATTTCTTCAATGTTTCGATAAAAGCCTGCCATTTTTTCTGCGCCACCGAAATACAATCTGTATCGCTATCGATGTCCGCACGTTCCAATAAAAATAATAACATCCGCTCTTGCATCACCGATTTCAACGCATTTTTGACGGCCTTTTTAGGATTATCTTTCACAAGTCCCATCACTTCTTGCTCCAACTCGCCTTTTGATTTATCTGGGAAAAAGTCAATCATCATGGTCAATTCATCCACATCGAATTTCTTCAAGCCTTGAATCACGAATTGGCTACAGCGCAATGCTGCTGGACCTGATACACCGAAATGCGTGAAAATCATATCCATTTGATGCGTAATGATTGGTTTTCCTTTTGGATTTAGGACCGAGAGCGCCACATCACGCAGAGAAATACCTTGTAGTACCTTACTCTTAATGAAGGATTCACGTGATGTAATCGGAACCTCTGTTGGATATAATTCCGTAATCGTATGGCCTGCCTCTTTTGCCCATGCATAACCATCTCCCGTTGAGCCTGTCCGCGGTACAGATTTCCCACCAACTGCCACAATCACAGCCGGCGCGCCGATTTCTTGGCCGTCCGCAAGCGTAATGCCCACAACCTCTTTGTCCTGATAGTTTACACGCTTTACAGGCGTTTTCATATAAATTTTTACGTTCAGCTTATCAAGCCGCGAAATCATCGCATCCGCCACCGAACGCGCGCTGTCTGTCACAGGAAACATCCGTCCATGATCTTCTTCCTTTAACGCCACACCCAATTTTTCGAAAAAGGTGATGATATCTTCGTTGTTAAATTCCGCAAACGGACTGTACATAAAACGCCCATTTCCCGGTATATTTTTAATGATCTCATCCGCAGGTTTGCGATTCGTCACATTACAGCGACCACCACCGGACAAAATCAATTTCCTGCCTAATTTGGGTCCTTTTTCAACGAGTAAAACCCGCTTATTCTTCTCAGCCGCAGCGATTGCAGCCATTAACCCCGATGGCCCACCACCAATTACTATCACATCAAAATCCATCATACCCCATCCTTTTCTCCATCAAAAAACGCCCATTACAGAGCGCTTTTTAAAACTAATTTCGATTCATACCTGTGAAAATTAAGATTAATCTCAAAAGTTCCAGAACAGCTACAGCCATTGCTGCAACGTATGTCATTGCCGCTGCACTCAACACTTTTCGAGCTTGCGGTAATTCGTCTGATTCAACAAGTCCTAATTGGTTAATTTGCACGAGCGCGCGTTTAGAAGCGTCAAACTCAACTGGCAAAGTAATCAATTGGAACAAGACACCAATCGCCATTAAAACAATACCAATTAACATCAGGCCTGGTATTGTCGCCAACATCCCGATGATTAAGAACACCCATGAAGCATTCGAACTAAACATTGTAATTGGAACAAGCGCCGAACGAAAACGCATGAACGCATAATCTTGCGCATCCTGAATCGCGTGCCCTACTTCATGCGCCGCGACAGCAGTACCCGCAATCGAACGACCATTATAGTTTGCAGAAGACAAGAAAACAGCTTTCTTACGCGGGTCATAGTGATCACTCAACACGCCGCCCGTTTCTTGAACAGGCACATTGTGCAATCCATTCGCATCTAAAATTTGGCGTGCCACCTGCGCACCTGTTAACCCTGTCCGAATCGCTACCTTTGAGTAATGCGAGTATGTGCTCTTTACACGATACTGCGCCCACAAAGGAATTAGCGCTACGATTAAAAAATAAATAATATACATCTGAATACTCATATGAACTCGTCATCCTCCTACACCTAACTTATTACCTTAATTATAAAGGAGAAAACGCCAAACCTCAACCACTTTTAAGCTTCATGAGGAAATTCTAATTTAAACGCATTCTTCTTCAGTGTTTTTTCATAAACCGTCCACAATACAAAGATGGTCAGCCAAAACGTCCAATAACCAATGGCCGTAATGTACTGATCGAGCCCGCCATAGATCGGCATCTGCCCAAATAAGTAGTCGATCACATCATTATGTAACACCCAAATCGCCGCCATCGCAAAATGACCAAACTTAATGCGATAAAATGGCGCATAAACGAGCCCTTGTATAGCCATCAATCCATGTGAAGTGAGCAACATCAGACTCATCATATCGAGGAAGCCAAGATTCATCATGTACGCGATATTCATTCCCACGGCCCAGAGTCCATATTTTACTAAGCACACAAACGCGAGTGCCTCCATCAACGGCCAGTGCTTTTTCGCAAGCCACGCCATCAGTACAAACACAAAAAATAAAATGGCTGTTGGGCTATCCGGTACAAAAATCCAAAACCGCGGTTCCGTAATTTTCAGTTGCGGCATATACCAAATGTATCCATACACCGCTCCCAATAAATTAACAATGAACAGCAGCCGTAAAAATGATCTGTTCCCTAAGTATCGATACATCTTGTTCCCCCATTCCAAGCACTCTTTTTCCATCATACCAAAGTTCGAACTAAAACTGAAACAAAAAACACCTGCCAGCAAAGACAGGTGTGCTACAAACTAACTATATTGCTTAAACTGTTCCATCAGGATTTGAAATCGCTCTTCGTCATGCGCATCTAGTGCCTCATCGATTTCTTGCAACAATTTCTCTTTGGAAAAATGCTCGACAACCGTATCTAAAAATTGGGCCGCCATTTTCCTTTCTTTATCTGTAATAAGCAGTTCTTGGAACGGGTTATCTTCTCGGACAAACGCATAACGTGGCGAAGTCAACGCCTCTGGGAAATGCAACTGAATATAAATATCCTCATCCCAATTCAAGCGAATATCATGAAACGCCTTCTCTGGATCGGTCGTCACAATATTCCCTTTAAAGAAACGAAACGGCTCGTCATCCACTCCGAGAGAAGTGAGCACAAGTCCACGAGGGCAACCTTCTGCATTATCAACGAAGTGAACGTATTTCATGATTTGATCGTGCCCAGCAATATAATTAAGAATCCACATCGATTCTCTAATCTTCATTTGATGCTTATTTAACAGCCATCTAACAAATTCCTTCTTATCTTCAATGCTAATTGATGCTTTCATATCACTCACTCCTTCCCATCAAAATGGGGATTAATAACCTAATAAACTTAAAATTTCTTCATCACCTGGCTCCATCGTCAAATACTGCGCCAACACTTGCTCTGAATTAGCAACATCGCCATCTTCACGCAAGAACAAGCCATATTCTTTCAAGAACGTCGCATTTCCCGCAAAATGGGGATACGCTAATTCATAGTTTTCTTTTGCTTTATTATAGAGATCTAGTTCCTGATATGCAACACTTACGTCCCAGAAAATTTTGTGGTTCCGTCACAATTTCTCGTTCCAGCGACTCCACAAGCTCCACAACACCCTCATAGTCCGCTTTCTTCAGCAAGATCTTATTCACTTCTAAAATCGCCTCAATAAACTCTGGATCAAGCGCAATCGCCTGACGGAAATAATGTTCCGCATCTTGTGCACGGTCATTTTTCCACGCCAATTTCCCAGCTTCAAAAAATAGCTCTTTATTAAATTCATCCTGCTTCAAGCCATCCACCAAGCATCCAGCGCTTTTTCTGGTTCGCCATTTTCCTCATAACTTTTCGCAAGATACGTGTAAAGCGTCGTAAAACCAGGATCATGTTCCTGCAACTGCTCTAAAGCCGCAATCGCCTTCGTGTAATCCTTCGCCTGAAAACTCGTCAAACCGAGCCCAAATAACGTATTTACATCGACTTGTTCCGCAAGCGCCTTCTCATAATAGCCCATCGCCGCTTCAAAAGAACCACTACTCGCCAAGCTCTCCGCAATCCGTTCAAAAATTTGACTACCTGCGATTTCCGTCATACCCGCGTCAAGCACAACCTGATAACTTTGCACTGCCGAAGCAAATCGTGCCGTAGACAAGTAAAACTCACCTAGTGCAAAATCGATCACTGCCTCATTTGGCAACAACGATTTCGCCTGTTGTAGCTTCGCCTCCGTCACTTCGAAAAGCCCTTGCATTTGATACAAGTCCGCCAGCACCAACAAGCTCTCTGGATACGCATCATCTTGCGTATTAACCTGTTCCAAATACTCCATCGCAGCCTCTATGTCATCTTTTTCAATCGCGACCTCAGCAGCCCTCACTAACAGCTCGCCTTCATCTTTATATTTCGCTAATAAAAGTTCATACAAATCTTCCGCTTCCTCTAAGAAACCAAGTTGCATCAACTGTTCGGCCAACCAATATTGCTCCTCATCTGTCCCATCTTGTAAGGCTTGCTGAAAATATTTCTGTGCTTCCGGCAAATTCTCCTGCTCTAAAGCCGCTAACATCTGCTCTGCAAATTTCATCGTCCATCTCCTCACATCTCACTCGCATTTCGTAGGCTTATTATAACGGAAAGGTCAAAACAAGTCAAACAGTCTTTCTCACATACTCCACTCATTTACTCGCAAGTTCCATCCAATCAAACAATTCCCATACAAAAAGAACATGTGCAAAATCTGCACACATTCCTCATTCACTCAATATAAAGAAGTAACATCTTCAAAAAATGTCGGATAGGAAACCTTGATGGCATCTGCATCTAAAAGCGTCACATCCGAATCCGCTAAGAGCGCCGCAATTTGCAATGTCATGCCCATACGGTGATCACCATATGTTTGGACTGTTGCACCGTGTAATTTTTGCTGTCCTTCGATAATCATGCCGTCCTCAGTTCCAACAAGCGCTATGCCCATTTTCGACAACTCCGTTACAACAGCATCGATGCGATTCGTTTCTTTCACTTTCAACTCTTCGGCGTCTTTAATAACGGTCCGCCCGGTTGCTTGGGATGCCAATAACGCGATTACAGGAAGTTCATCAATGAGTCGCGGAATAATATCGCCACCAATCGTGATACCTGTTAGATCGCTCGTTTCCACGGTAATCGTTCCGGCTGGTTCATCACCAACCGCGCTCGTTTCTTCCACGGTAATTTTTCCGCCCATGGCTTTTACAACATCGATAATACCCGTACGTGTTGGATTAATGCCCACGTTTTCCAGACGAATTTTACTATTTGGAACGATCAAACCGGCAACGATGAAAAATGCAGCAGACGAAATATCTCCAGGAACAACCACGGTTTGTCCGCTAAATTTCTGACCGCCAGAAACACGAATGGTTAAATCATCGACCTCGATCTTGCCACCAAATTGACGAATCATCTGCTCGGTATGATCGCGTGTTTTTTCTTTTTCGATAATCGTTGTTTCGCCTTCTGCTTGTAACGCCGCAAAAATAATAGCGCTCTTTACTTGGGCACTCGCAACAGGAAGCGTATACTCGATAGGTTTAAGCGTCGTACCGGTTACTTTCACCGGCGCAAAATTTGCTTCTTTTGCCTCAAAAACAGCACCCATTTCGCGAAGTGGTGTCATCACGCGCCCCATCGGACGTTTGGCAATCGACGCATCCCCTGCTATGGTAGCCTCAAACGCGCGCCCTGCTAAAATGCCTAACATCAAGCGAATCGTTGTCCCAGAATTACCCACATCAAGCTTTTCAGTTGGTTTTTGTAAGCCGTCCCAACCTTTTCCATGTACCACAATTTGGTTTTCAGACTCTTCAATCGACACACCAAGCGCGCGGAACACACCGATCGTGCTCAGGCAATCTTCCCCTTTTAAAAAGTTGGTCACCGTCGTTTTCCCATCTGCGAGTGTGCCAAACATAATGCTTCGGTGGGAAATCGATTTATCTCCAGGAACGCGAATCGTCCCATGTAATCCTTGTTTATTCGTCACTAACTGCATCGTGATCCTCCTTTAAAAATGGCATTGATAATGGCTATATTTCTCGATACAACGCTTTGCCCGTTCTCGGTCTTTTTCATTTTGGAACGTAATCTGCAAAATCCCCATGATGTCCTCGCGTGTTTCTAGAATTTTAATATTAATCAAACTGATTTCTTCTTGCGCCAGAAAACCGGTAACTTCTGAAATGACCCCTGGATAATCGGGAACGTCTACAAAGAGATCGTAGAAAGACGGAATCGCGCCTTCTTGATGCACCGGCAACGAGTCGCGAAACTCTTTTGCTGTATCAAAAAATTGATAAATCGCTGTGCTATCTTCTCGCTCTAGCATGTCAATCGCGTCATTCATGCCATCGCGCCAATTTCCAAGCAGTTCGCGTAAGGTTTCTTTATTGGAAAGCGAAATATCTGTCCACATCGTTGGATCAGAAGAGGCAATCCGTGTTATGTCCCGAAAGCCACCCGCGGCTAACCGAAACGCAGCAGGATGCTCTTGCGTGAAATCACTCGTCTGGTTGACAAGTGCCGCCGCCACGATATGCGGTAAATGGCTCAGCATACCTGTAATATGGTCATGCTCCTGCGCCGATAACTCCAAAAATTTAGCATTCGTGCCTTCCAGCCAAAATCTTAGCGCCGCGACATGCTTCGGATCTTCCTCAGCGCTTGGCGTTAATAAATAATAGGCGTTCTCAAACAACAACGATTTCGCCGCCGTCACGCCACTTTTATGAGAACCAGCCATCGGATGCCCACCGATAAACGTATAACCAGCTTCTTGAACAGCCGTCGCATGCTCCATCACACGCATTTTTGTACTTCCCGTATCTGTAATCAGCAGATCTTTTTTCAGCGGATAGGTTGGCAATTCCGCCAAGAAGCGTTCTGTTT
Organism: Listeria grandensis FSL F6-0971; assembly: GCF_000525835.1. Lineage (GTDB taxonomy): Bacteria > Bacillota > Bacilli > Lactobacillales > Listeriaceae > Listeria_A > Listeria_A grandensis. Next base: position 124,379 of record NZ_AODD01000002.1, on the reverse strand, counting down.
GCTGCACTGGACAACAAAAAATGAGTAGATCAGCGCGCGCAACCACGTCCGCTAAATTCGTCGTTCCTTCATCGATGATACCAAGCGAATCTCCTGATAAAATCGTCTGTTCTGAAATATCGACGCCAATAATATGTGCCTGCGGATGTCTCGCACGAATACAAAGTGCGATAGATCCCCCAATCAGACCAAGTCCGACGATAACGACTGTTCCTTTCATCTCAAAAACCCCTTACTTCACTAATTCTTGTAACAATGCGATCACCGCTGCGTTCTGAGCTTTCGTTCCCACCGTTATCCGGACTGCCGTTGGAAAGCCGAGCGCCGAACCAGAACGCACGATATAGCCGTTCTTTTCTAAATAGCCGAAAACCTCATCAGCCGGCTTACCAATATCCACTAGCACAAAATTTCCTTGTGACGGATATACAAAAACAGCTTCATTTTTTGCCGCAAACGTTTCGTATTGTTTTCTTCCAGCAGCATTCTCCGTCCGACACTTTTCAATGAAAGCTTGATCAGCCAGTGCGATTTGCGCCAACTTTTGCCCCATTGTTGTGGTATTAAACGGCGGACGCACAATATTGATTTGGCTGATAATCGCAGCGTTTGCGATACCATACCCGACACGCGAGCTTGCTAATCCATAAATTTTGCTAAATGTGCGCGTGATAATCAGGTTTTCAAATTCGTAAATCAGCGCTGTGTGCGTCTCTGGTTGCGGTTCGACGTACTCGATATACGCCTCATCCAATACAACAAGCACATCTTTTGGAACTTGATGCAAAAAGGCAACAATCTCGTTCAGCGCTATGTAATTACCAGTCGGATTATTCGGGTTGCAAAGCCATACGATACTTGTTGTATCATCAATAGCTGCCAGCATCGATGGTAAATCATGGTCGCCGTTCTCTGTTAGTTCAATTTCACGCACTTCTGCGCCTTCAATACACGCATTCTGACGATACTGCGGAAATGTCGGTGTTGCCATGACAGTGCTCGTTGCCGGAGATAAGAGCGTCCGCGACAAAAGCGCGATTAATTCATCGACACCGCTTGTAAAAACAAGTTCCTCCTCTTTCACACCGTGATGCGTTGCAAGTTGCGTCCGTAAGTCTGACGCCCAACCATCCGGATAAATCTCAAGGCTCACATCCACTTGCTCCAAATAAGCCGCTACTTGTTTCGAAACACCATGTGGATTTTCATTCGAAGATAGCTTTGTGATTTCTGTAAGGCCTAGTTCCGCCATGACTTGCTCTTCCCGCTTGCCAGGTTTATAAGAATGCAATCCTGTTAATGTCGATTTCCATTTCATCGTTCCCGCTCCTCTCTACTCCGCCAAATCTGGTCGCAAAACGCGCGCACCTTCTAAATAAACATGTACGACATCTTGTTGCGCCGTTTCACCGACCTCGGCGCTCACCATTAAACGAATACACATCGCAAGCGCACCTGGAACCGGAATTTCCGTCACGCCCATGATCGGCACATATTGGAAACCCGCAAGTTCGCGAATAGGCTTAGCCGGAAATGCCGCATCAATATCACTCGTCACCGATACCAGCACCGATGAAATAGCTTCGGGGGTTACGTTGTTTTTCGTCACAATCGTCTCAAATAGGGCTACCGAAGCCTGGTAAATTGCTTCTGGCGTGTTTTCCGTCACCGTTGTTGCTCCTCTAATACCTCTAATCATGCTTGTCCCTCCTGACTAAGTCGTCTAAACGTTTCTGCTATCACATCATCCGATACTTTTTGAATTTTCGGTTTGCCAATTTCTTCAAGCAAGATCATCGTAATTTCATTGAACGCCGTTTTTTTATCGTGCTTCATATTTTCTAACAATACATCGAAGTCTAGGCCTACTGGCAGCTGCACATCGTACCCTAATCCTGCCAGCCATGTTAACAGCGCCTCTTTATCAAAAGTAAGACCGAGCAACCGCTCACTCATATCTAGCGCGTAAATCATCCCAAATGTAATCGACTCGCCGTGAAGCCATTTGCCAAACTCACCGTACGCTTCAATGGCGTGCCCCATCGTATGTCCAAAATTAAGAAACGCACGCACACCTTGCTCTGTCTCGTCTTGTGATACGATCGCTGCTTTTATCTCGATGCCACGTGCCAAATAAGGCGTTAAGTCTACGCGGTACAGATCCATTGGCACTTGGTATGTTGCCATTAATTCCACGAGTAAAGCAGGGTCTTGAATCAGCGCATGCTTCACCAACTCTGCGAAACCCGAGCGCATTTCACGCTCAGAAAGCGTACCGAGTAAAGACGTATCATAAATCACTGCTTCTGGTTGATAAAAATTCCCCACCATATTTTTGCCGAGCGGATGATTAATCGCTACTTTTCCTCCGACGGCACTATCATGCGCCAAAACTGTCGTTGGGATTTGATAAAACGCGATGCCTCGCATATATGTGGCGGCAACAAACCCACCAAGGTCACCAATCACACCTCCGCCAAAAGCAAGCAACACCGACTTGCGATCCAAACCAACTTGAATCGCTTTTGTCATCGCATCTTCATATACGGCAAACGTCTTAGCAACTTCACCGGCAGGCGTCACATAGTACGACACATTCGGAAGAGGCGCTAGTAGCTCATCGATTTTTTCCATATGCGATTTCGCCACATTTTCATCCGTCATCACAAACACTTTCGAAAATCTGCCAAGTTCAGCGAGTAGATGCTCCGCCTGCTCATGTAACGCATTTTGGCTAATATAGACTGGGTATACTTTATCCTTCGTCGTTACAGTGATTTCTGCCATCATTAAAACTCCTTCGTCATTGCGCGATGCTCTTCCACATGCGCCCGAAGCACATCAAAACGATCGCTATCAAATTTGTCTAACACTGCTTGCGCTACTTCCCATGCCACAACGGCTTCTGCCACAACGCTTGCCGCAGGAACCGCGCAACTATCAGAACGCTCCACGCTCGCATTAAAGACTTCCTTCGAATCAATGTCTACACTTTGAAGCGGCTTATAAAGTGTCGGAATTGGCTTCATGACACCGCGAACCACGATCGGCATTCCATTTGTCATACCGCCTTCAAAGCCACCAAGATTGTTCGTACGTCTCGTATAGCCGTCTTCTTCCGACCACAGAATCTCATCCATAACTTCACTGCCCGGTTTGCGTGCCGCCTCAAAGCCCACACCAAACTCCGCACCTTTAAATGCATTGATACTCACGATTGCCTGTGCAATTTTGGCATCCAGTTTCCGGTCCCACTGCACGTAGCTTCCAAGCCCAGCCGGCACACCGCCAACCACGACTTCGACTATACCACCAATTGTGTCACCGTTTTTCTTCGCGTCATCGATTTTTTGCTTCATTTCCTCTTCTTTAGCCGTATCCAAACAACGCACCGAAGACGCTTCGGAAATCTCTTGGATCTCCTTAATGGAATAATCTCGCGTCAACTCTGCACGTATGCCGCCAATTTCCAGCACATGTCCTGCAACTTCGATTCCAAGTTCAAGTAACAGCTTCTTCGCAATCGCACCAGCAGCTACACGCACCGTTGTTTCACGTGCTGAAGAACGCTCCAACACATTTCGCATATCACGATGCCCATATTTCATTCCACCGACCAAATCCGCATGGCCTGGGCGTGGACGCGACACTTTACGCGACGCTTCTTTCTCCGCTGGAACTGGTTCAATACTCATCACCGTTTCCCATTTTTTCCAATCTTTATTTTCGACAAAAATCGCAACAGGTGATCCCATCGTTTTTCCATGACGAATCCCCGCAGAAATTTGCGCGCGATCCGTTTCAATCCGCATTCGTGCTCCCCGTCCGTGCCCACCTTGACGTCTTGTTAATTCTTTATTAATATCCTCCGCTAAAAGAGGCATCCCTGCTGGTAAGCCCTCAATAATTGTCGTAAGTCCTGGACCATGCGATTCTCCCGCCGTTAAATATCTCATTTTCTTTCCTTCCTCTCTATGCTTTTTTATATTATAACCTAAAATAGTTTAGCGCTTTAAAGTATATGTGTAATATCATATCATAATTCCTCCGTTGCGTAAACAGGGAAAACGAAAGCACACGAGAATTTCCCATGTGCCAGCCTATTCCTTATCCAATTTATAACCACACATCGATGGCCTTCTCATATGATAGTAGTTCTGCATCATTAAAAAATAGCCCTATTTCACGTTTGGCACTTTCGGCTGAATCCGAACCATGAATCACATTCCGATTCATATGTACCGCAAAGTCTCCGCGAATTGTTCCTTGTTCAGCCTCTAAAGGGTTCGTTTTCCCCATCATTAAACGCGCCATCGCAACCGCTTCGTCACCTTCCCAAACCATGGCAAATACTGGACCCGATGTAATAAAAGCCAACAAATCTGGAAAAAAAGCCTTACCGACATGTTCTGCATAATGCTGTGTTGCCAATGCTTCATCGATTCGCATCAGTTTTGCGCCAACGAGTGTCAATCCTTTTTTCTCCAAGCGCGACACGACCTCACCGATTAACCCGCGCGCGACACCATCCGGTTTTACCATCACATACGTTCTTTCCATGCCTCTACCTCCTAGTATTTTCGCTTGTCCAAAAATTGCACGATTTGCTTTAATGGCTTGAGTTCTTTTGCTGGCGGAAACTCGTCTAGAATAGCGACCGCTTTTTGCAAATAGCTTTCTGCAATTACTTCCGACTTCTCAATAGCACCTGATGCCCTCACCGCTGCAATAAATGCCTGCATCTCTGCTCTTTGCGTCTCTTCTGTGATTTGATGTAAACGCGACTTCAAAGCCTCATCCTCCATCGCGAAAAAGACTGGCAAGGTAATATTACCTTGGCGTAAATCCTCTCCAGCCGGCTTACCGAGCGATTTCTCCGACCCTGTAAAATCTAAAATATCATCCGTGATTTGAAATGACATGCCAACATAATAACCAAATAAGAATAGCTTCCTGTGTAGTTTCGGATCCAGTTGCGCCACGATGCCGCCCAATTGACAACTAGCCGCAATCAAAAGTGCCGTTTTACGCTTAATTCGCCGCAGATAGGTTCGCACATTTTGATTAAAATCGTATTTGGCCCGTAGTTGCTCGATCTCACCAACTGCGAGTTCCACGGTTACTTTGGAAAGCACACGGTGCGCTTCTGGGTCCGCGATTTTGGTCATGTATTCCAACGATTTCGCAAACAAAAAATCTCCCGTATACATCGCAACATGGTTTCCCCATTTTGACTTAATCGTCGGCCGACCACGCCTTACATCCGCATCATCTACCACATCATCATGCACAATCGACGCCATATGTATTAATTCAACCGCGACAGCCGCTTGCTCTACTTGATTCCACTGAAACTGACCGAGGCGTGCTGTTAAACAAACAAAAATCGGTCTAATTCGCTTGCCCCCAGCAGCTAAAAGTTGTCGTGCAGCCTCCTCAATCAGCGGTGCCTGCTCGGATGCTACAGCTACTTGCAACTCGTCCTCAATCGCCGCTACATCCGCCTGAATATTAGAATATAGAAAATTAAGTTTCATCTGCCCCACCTATTGCTCTTTCTTTTTGTACCCAAAATGCGTCGCACTTGCTCCACCACTATGTGGAACGTAGCGAACATGGTCAAATCCAGCTGCTTGAAACATATCTGCTAACTTTTTCATTCCAGGAAATGCTCGTGTCGATTCTTCCAGCCAAGCATACTCTTCATAACTTTTCGCAAATAATTTACCCATTAACGGCATCATATGGCGGAAATAAAAGAAAAACAGCTGGTTATATCCTGGAATCGTCGGTGTCGAAGTATCCAGGCAAGTCAATAATCCGCCTGGCTTTAAGACGCGATGCATCTCGCGTAACACAGTCATATAATCTGGTACGTTGCGCAAACCAAAACCGATCGTCACATAATCAAAGGAACTATCCGCAAACGGCAACACCATCGCATTTCCATGCATCAACGTAATATTCGAAAACGGCGATTCTAGCACTTTCTCTTGCCCAACCGCCAACATATTCTCACTAAAATCAAGTCCGATAGCAGAACCTGTCTCACCAACCGCATCTGCCATCATAAGCGTCCAATCAGCAGTACCACAACACACATCAAGCGCCTTCGTGCCTTGCTTTACACGCATGAGCTCCATCGTTTTCGCACGCCATTTTTCATGTAAGTGGAAACTAATCAAACTGTTCATCCGGTCATAGCTAGGAGAAATTTTTTCAAATACACTGTGCACTTTTTCTTCTTTCGTTTCTATCCTATCCATCATTTCTCCTCCACCTGTCCGAGTAGTTCTTGCAAGCGTTTCTCTGCCATTTCAGAAATCACTAACCCGACCATATTTGCCTTTATTTCACCCTTCACAGTCACAATCAAATCCTCCAACCACGCCTGGAAATCAGCCTGTGCATGCAGCGCCATATAGCCATGTTCGTAAGCTGTTTTAAAAAGTGATTCCCCACTCACCTGAAAATTCCCGCGTTCTCTTAAAAGATATGTCAGCAAAATCGTGTGTGAGGCAACATGAACGAAGGCCCCATCACATCCAAAATAGGTCGCAAACTTCGCAAAAATCGCAGCCTTTGACATCACCAAGTGCGCCAAATAATCTTCATCACCCGTGATATGCAACTGATAAAGATTCACTTTCGCCTCATTGGTTTCCTGCACACCACGCTGCAAAGCCGCCAAAAGATCAATCATTTCAAACTCCGACAACGTCCGGTAATACAGACTACTGTAAAAGTCTCCAGCAAGAACAGTCAGCTGTCTTTCCTGCGATGTTTTTTGCAAATGGTCCTTCGGTTCATCAATCAAGTCATGCGTATCATGAGCTAAGATAACATACAGCGTTGCACTGATTACTTGATGTGCCACCTCGTCTTCTAAATCCGATCCCTTGATCGCCTCATGTAGCCATAACATTTGATCCCTATCCACCTTTGGCCCATCAAAATTATCGCCTAGAAAACGATAAGCTGTTCGATCCAAAATAAGGGCCTCTACTTGTTTCAACTGCGCTACGCCACCCTGATAACTCATTTACAAAATCCCCTTCAAATCTCGTTTATCTTGTGCTCTAAATTATACCATAACAGCTATAAAAACCGCTAGCCCATCTAATTCTTAATTAACGACATAACCTCACTACGCAATTTATCATCATTGCGAAAAGCACCACGAACAGCACTTGTCACCGTCTTCGCACCTGGTTTATTCACACCACGAATCGTCATACACATATGCTCTGCTTCCACAATAACCATGACGCCCAACGGTTTTAATTTGTCCATCATGATCTCAGCAACCGTCGTTGTAATACGCTCTTGCAGTTGCGGACGCTTACTCACGTCATCCACCACACGCGCCAACTTGCTAAGACCAGCAACCCGACCATTCTGCGGTAAATAAGCCACGTGGGCCACACCAAAAAATGGTACTAAATGATGCTCACACATGGATGAGAATCGAATGTCTTTTACTAATACAAGCTCCTCGTGCTGCTCCTCAAAAACAGTATCAAAATGTATCGAAGGATCTTTTTTCAATCCTGAAAATACTTCTTCGTACATTCTCGCTACACGCATTGGTGTATCAAGGAGCCCCTCGCGTTCAGGATTCTCCCCAACTGCTTCTAATATGACCTTTACTGCATCTGCAATTTTCTGTTTATCTATTTGCTCCATTATAATTATAATCCCCTTTACAAACCCGTCGTTATCTACCTCGTTATTTTAACATAGCAAGTAAACGAGGTAAACGTTAATCACTCATAGTCTTGTGGTTACGACAGATAAATCAGCGGCAAGCGTTCGCATTCTGCAAGTTTCGCGGGCTTTCCGGCTCTATTACACAAGTATAGTTGCGTGTCATTTCTCGCATGACCAAAGAAACGTAGCATCTCCCTTTAGGCCTTCATTTGGAGAGGTTATCTTGTGAAATAGTTAACTTGTTTTTAGACGACAAAAAAAGGAATCCCGAGGAACTCCTTTTTTTGTGCTTAAAAAGTGTATGTAATTATTTAACAGCTTCTTTAAGCGCCTTACCTGGTTTGAATGCAGGAACTTTGCTTGCAGGAATGTCAATCTCTTCCTTCGTACGTGGGTTGCGTCCTTTACGGGCAGCACGCTCACGAACTTCAAAGTTACCAAATCCGATTAATTGAACTTTTTCACCTTTAGATAAAGAAGTTTGGATAGTTTCAAAAACAGCTTCTACAGCTTTAGCAGCGTCTTTTTTAGAAAGATCTGCAAGTTCCGCTACGCTATTTACTAAATCAGTTTTGTTTGCCATTGTTTTTTCACCTCCTTAAGAGAATAATACCAAATGAGCAGGTCTTCCTTAACACTTGTATTATCCATTTTCCAAAATAAGCTAAACTTCTATGGAAATTCTAAGAAGAATTTCGGCTGGAATGGCATTTTACTGCCGTTTCAGTGATTCTGATAAAAGATTATCACATTATCCCTACAACTGCAAGGATTTAGAAGCAAAAAGCCTTGTTTTTTACAAAAAAGATTTTCTTGAATACTTCTAGTCCTAGTTCTGGAAACGTGATTGTATCAAGCTGTTAAGCATAATACTAACGCGAGAGACCTATAATAGCAAGTAAAAACACATCAAATAGGAAAAATAGTTCAAATTCCTTAAAAAACGAGCAAAAATCAGCGCTTTTGCCTGACAACTCTAGGTTTCAACTACTATTATCCTTCTAACATCATAGATTGAAATTTCGCCTTTTTTTGTAGCGGTGATTCCAATTCCTTTTTCTAAATAGGCATCTACAGAACCGTACTCTTTTTTCATTTCGTCAAACGCAATCTCTAAGTAAGCAGGCTTCGCTTCTGCCATCGGTCGGAAATTCTCCAGTTGGATTTCTTGCTTGCTACCCGAAAATGCTTCAACAAGTCCAGCCATTTCTCCTAATATCGCGTCGGCATACTGGTTTGTAAGCTCGTAATCCGCTAAAATCGTTTCTTCTGGAACATCTAGTAGTTTTAATAAAAGTGCCCCTAAAACGCCTGTACGGTCTTTTCCCGCCGTGCAATGAAATAGAAACGGGAGTTCCGCACGATCGATGATATCCTCTAAAATTTCACGAAAACCGTCTTTTGAGCGAACAAAGACACGATAGCTTTCTCCCATCAACGGTTCATATACACGATGATCATCTGGGAAGTCCATCTTTTGAGATTCTTCTGGTTCATTTTTTGCGGTACCAATTGGAATGTGACGATTTTCGGTGGCAGGTATGCTTGGTGTCGGTTTTGCCGCAATCTCAGATGTACTGCGCAAATCGCAAATCCACTTAATTCCCATGTTTTCAAGCGCGTTTTTATCCGCAGATGTCAGATTGGTGAGCAAGGAAGAGCGATAGAGTTGCCCCCATTTCACCGTTTTTCCTGCAGTATTTGTGTAGCCTCCTAAATCGCGAAAATTAAAGCATCCTTTGAGCGGAATAATCCGTTCCCCAATCACGTCGCTCGTTCCGTCCGGTTTTTGAATCGTGAAAAACACGGGAATATCTTCCGTGACTAGGAGCAGCTTGTTTTCTTTTGTCACGGTTAATAATTGTTTTTTGGATGCGCTCGGTTGTAACGAATGGCTCTGATAGATGACAGAACCTGCTGGAATATCATCCAATGCCCACGATAGCGCCAACTGATTTCCTGTTCTTTCTGTTTGTATCATAATTTGTCCCTCCAAATTGTATCATTCCACACCTCTATCTTAGCACAAAACAAAAATAAAACCTTCCATGAGCAAGAGGCCCATAAAAGGTTTACTATTCAATATTCTTCTTTTTCTAGCTTACGATCGCGACCCATAAGGCGGTCTACGGCAACCTTAGGATCTTCTTTTTCAAATAATACTTGATAGATTGCTTCGGTGATTGGCATGTCGATCTGAAGCTTTTGTGCCCATTGGTGAACAGCTTTTGCCGTACGCACACCTTCGACAACCATTCCCATATTTTCAAGCACACGCTCTAGGCTTTCACCTTTACCTAGCATATTTCCTGCGCGCCAATTCCGTGAATGGACACTCGTACACGTGACGATTAAATCACCGATACCCGTAAGCCCGTAAAACGTTTGCGGATCAGCACCAGCAGTAACACCCAGTCGTGTAATTTCTGCCATACCACGCGTCATAAGCGCCGCTTTGGCGTTATCACCATAGCCAAGCCCATCTGTAATACCTGCGCCCAGTGCGATAATATTTTTCAAAGCACCGCCGATTTCTGCGCCGATGACGTCTTCGTTCGTATAAATGCGTAAATTATTATTTAAAAAGGCATCCTGAACGATTTCTGCTGCTTTCAAATCTTTAGAACTCGCACAAAGCGTTGTTGGATGGTGACGTACAACTTCCTCGGCGTGACTCGGCCCAGAAAGAACAACGAGCGCAGAACGTTTCTCAGGCGTGATTTCTTCTTCAATCACTTGTGTCATACGCAAATTTGTATCTGGCTCGATACCTTTACTTACGTGTACAAGCAATGTGGGCTCTTTTAAGGCCTTATTTAATTGACTGCAAACAATCCTCATAGCACTTGTTGGAATCGCGATAACGACCATCTGTGCGCCTTCTAAAGCTTCCTCCAATACAAGTGTTGCCCGCATTTTTGGCGAAAGCGTCATATCAGGAAGATAATGTTGATTGGTGTGCGTCGTGTTTAGTTCATCAACCACTTCGGCGTGATTTCCCCAAATAACAACATCATGCCCATTCTCGATCAAAACTAAGGCTAAACCTGTGCCCCAACTGCCAGCACCAAGCACAGCAATCTTTTGTTTTTTCGTCATTAAATTTCGCTCCTTTTATTTTCGTTGTCTTGCGATTAGTCGAATTGGTGTGCCATCAAACGGGAAGGCTTCGCGAATTCGATTTTCTAAGAAACGTTCGTAAGAGAAATGCATCATTTCGGGTTCATTGACAAAGACTACAAACGTTGGTGGTCTTACTGCAACCTGCGTGGTGTAATAAATCTTCAGACGCTTACCTTTATCCATTGGTGATGGGTTCATCGCCACAGCATCCATGATAACATCGTTTAAGAGACTGGATTGCACGCGCAAGGAATGGTTATTGCTGATATCATTAATCATTGGGAATAGGTTCGTCAGGCGTTGTTTCGTTACCGCCGACACGAAAACAATCGGTGCATACGATAAAAATAAGAACTGTTCACGAATATCCTGAATAAACGCGTTCATCGTCTTCTCGTCTTTTTCAATTGCATCCCATTTGTTGACAACGACCAAAATACCGCGTCCAGCTTCGTGTGCATAGCCTGCAATTCGTTTATCTTGCTCGCGAATTCCTTCTTCGGCATTTAGCACGACTAAAACAACGTCGCTTCGTTCAATCGCTCGCATCGCACGTAAAACACTATATTTCTCCGTGGATTCATAGACTTTCCCACGTTTACGCATACCCGCTGTATCGATCATGACGTATTCTTGTCCCTCAAGCTCATACGGGGTATCGATCGCGTCACGCGTCGTTCCAGCAACATCAGAGACAATCACTCGCTGTTCGCCTAAAAGAGCGTTCAAAATAGATGATTTCCCAACATTTGGACGACCGATAAGAGAGAATTTGATGACATTTTCATCGTATTCTTCTTCATCAAGCTCTGGGAACTTCTTGAATACTTCATCCAATAAATCACCAAGTCCTAAACCGTGAGATCCTGAAATAGGAAACGGTTCGCCAAATCCTAAGGAATAGAAATCATAGATTTGATCGCGCATTTCTGGATTATCGACTTTATTAATCGCTAAAACAATCGGTTTTTTTGACCGATACAAAATTTTGGCCACTTGCTCATCAGCATCCGTGACACCTTCACGACCATTTGTAATAAAAATAATGACATCTGCTTCATCGATCGCGATTTCTGCCTGCGCTTTAATTTGCGCTAAAAATGGCTCATCTCCTAAATCGATTCCACCTGTATCTATAATATTAAAATCACGCCCAAGCCAATCAGCCGAATTATAAATCCGGTCCCGTGTGACACCTGGAATATCCTCCACAATCGAGACGCGTTCGCCAACGATGCGGTTGAAAATAGTGGATTTGCCGACGTTCGGACGACCGACAATTGCTACTACTGGTTTAACCATTATTTCACCTTCTTTTTCTTTAAATTACTTTAGACTTTCTTTAGTTTAACAGTAAACGCATCCAGTATCAACTTAAATTTCACAAATAAAAAGCGGGGAGCCAGTAACACGTAAACAATACGTGGTATTGGCTTCCCGCTCTGGCGGATAAAAAAGTTTGATAATGATTTGCTTATTTATCGTCGGTCGTTTTTAGGTTTTTTAGTTTGTCGCCAATTAAGTCACCTAGTTGGAAACCAGTGTTTTCTTCTGGCAACTCATAATCCGTTACTTCCGCAGGCGCTTCTGTTAGCTCTTTAATGCTAAGCGACAAGCGTTTGTCTGCTTCGTTGACGTCGAGTACTTTCACTTCGATCTCTTGACCTTCTTTTAGAACTTCTTGTGGTGTACCGATATGTTGGTGAGAAATTTGCGAAATGTGAACAAGTCCTTCTACACCAGGGAAAATTTCAACAAAAGCACCAAATGTAACAAGACGTGCTACTTTTCCTTTTAAAACGGAACCGACTGGCGCTTTTTCTGAGATATCATCCCAAGGGCCTGGTTGTGTCGCTTTAATGGATAAAGAAATACGCTCATTCGCCGGGTCTACACCGATAACTTTTACTTTCACGGATTGACCTTCTTCTAAAACATCGGATGGCGCTGCGATATGTTGATACGAGATTTGGGAAATGTGAACCAAACCATCAATACCATTCATATCAACGAACGCACCGAAGCTCGTTAGGCGTTGTACTGTACCTTCCACAACGTCGCCTTCTTTGATTTCATTTAAGCGTTCTTGCTTCTTGCCGGATTTCTCTGCCTCGACAACAGCGCGGTGAGATAAAATCACGCGATTGTTCTCTGGCTCAAATTCCACTACTTTGAACGTCAATGTTTGATCTTTATACGATGCAAAGTCTTCTACGAAATGGTCTTCTACAAGCGATGCTGGCACGAATGCACGCACGCCTAAATCAACCACTAGACCGCCTTTTACAACATCGTTAACGACTGCTTCAAATACTTCTCCAGATTCAAATTTTGCTTTGATATCATCTACGGATTGAAGCGCGTCTATTTTACGTTTAGATAACACAAGTACGTCATCTTCTACTTTCAAAACGATTAAATCAAGTGTATCACCAACACTCGCAACATCAGATGCTTGCTCAATATGAACATTAGATAATTCACTGATTGGGACAACACCATCTAATTTGGAATCAGGGATACCAACATACACCTGTTTATCCTCTACACTAGTAACAGTACCAGTGACTTTGTCGCCTTCTTCAAAATTTCTAACTTCTACATCATTCAATTCTTCAGACATGTATAGCCCTCCTCTAAAAACGTTTATCGTAAGCTAGGACCTTCCTAAGATTGACTGTTCCAAGAAAAGCAAGCGCTCACCGCGCCAAAATAAGCATGAATACGACTTCAATCTAATAAGGTTTTAAAAAATCCTAGTGACGAGATAAATTCTCTCTCTACTAACTTCCTACAAATGCGCTCATTTGTCAAGTTTTTTTAAGTTGTTTTTGATGACTTTTTTTTAAACGATCAAAAAATAATTCGCAAGTATAGATTTTTATGATTATTGTATAGACTTAATGCTTGATTTTTGTTTGCGCTAAATCATAAATCGCGGTCGCTACTTCAGCAATGGTCATCGATGTTGTATCGAGCTCAATGGCATCTGCTGCTTTTTGCAAAGGCGAATGTTCTCTTGTGTAGTCTAGGTGATCGCGCTCCTCAATTTCCTTTTTCAGCTGTTCTAGATTGCTTGGAAACCCTTTTGATATATTTTCTTTATAGCGGCGTTCGGCACGCTCATCTACACTTGCGAGTAAAAATATTTTTAGTTCTGCATTTGGTAAAACAGCGGTACCAATGTCACGACCATCCATCACGATACCGCCTTCTTTGGCGAATACTTGTTGTCGTTTTTGTAATTCTTCACGGACAACCGGATGGGCCGCAACCTCTGATACGTTAGCTGTTACTTCCAATGAGCGGATCACATCGGTCACATTTTCTGTACCGACGAATACTTGTTGCACCTCTCCAGGTTCAAAACGAATCGCGGTTTCAGCTAGCATATGGCCAAGCGCCACGGCGTCCCCAAGTGGAAGTTTTTGAAGTAGCGCGGCATAGGTTACTGCACGGTACATCGCTCCTGTATCAAGATAAATATACTGTAATTCTTTCGCGACAATTTTTGCCACCGTGCTTTTTCCTGCAGCGGCAGGACCGTCAATCGCGATACAAATCTTGTTACTCATTTTCTCATTCGACTCCTTTATCTTATCTGAAATTGGTTTGGCAAATCTCTTCTTCCGCAGCAATTAAAACGGCCAATTTCATGCGTGCTTTTTTGCTATCGTAGTCTTTTCCAAGAATGACGCCTTTTTTGTAAAGGTCATATGTGCTACCTTCGTAATCATAGGTTGTGTAAACATTTCCTTCTTCTGCGCTCGTAGAAATAACAATCGGAATCCCCGCAGCTAAAGCACGTTCAATTGCAGGCATCATCCGCGGCGCCACTTGACCACGACCTACACCTTCTAAAACAATGCCATCTGCCCCAGCTTCACGCGCCGCATCAATAAATAACCCATCCGCTTCCAAGTAACATTTCACAATATAGATCGAAGGCATCGCACGTCTGATCGGATATGACTCATGCTCTACAGGCTTTTGATATAAAAAGACTTGATCGTTGTCGATGATGCCTAAATAACCAAAGCCAAAGGCGCTGAATCCTTGAATGTTGGAAGCATGTACTTTTTTGACGTATCGCGCCGCAAAAATACGTTCATTAAAAACGACCACCGTCCCTGTGTTGCGAAGTTCCTCCACACTTGCCGTATAGATGGCGTGCCGAATATTAATATACGCATCCGTTCCAGCCTCGCCAGGCGCCCGTTGCGACCCTGTCACTACAACTGGCCTTGCATCACTAATCGCCAGATCAAGGAAGTACGCGGTCTCCTCCAACGAATCCGTTCCATGCGTTACTACGACCCCATCATATGTATCATCCTCAAAAATTTGCACTACCAAATCCTTCAGCGACAACAAATCTTGAAACGTAATGTGCATCGACGGCAACTGAAATGTCGAGAAAATATCAACCTGGATCTCCGCCGGCAATTCACATAGTGCAGCTAATTCCTGACCCGAGAGTTCTCCCGACGCCAATCTCCCCGACTCCGTTTTCGTACTTGCGATCGTTCCTCCCGTTGTAATCAAAGCTACTTTTGCCAAAAAAAACACCTGCTTCCCAGAAAAAAATCGAGAAAAACGATATCGTGTCATTCTCGATTCTTCTTATTTTGTTTATTGTGGAATCGTGAGCACCGTTCCAATTGGCACATTATCGTTCGTTATTCCATTCGCTTGCTTAATCTTAGCGACATTGGCAGCGACGTTGCTGTTGCCATAAGCTTGACGCGCAATCTTATACAGCGTATCTCCAGCCACAACTGTGTGCGAAGATTTCGCTGCTTTGGCTGCCTCTTCTTCCTTCTTCTTCGCTTCGGCCGCAATACGATCTTGCTCTGCTTTTTTCGCATTGGCCTCTTCTTGTTGTTTGCGTGTTTCTTCTGCTCTCGCTGCTGCTAGGCGCTCTTGTTCCGCTTTTTTGGCAGCTTCCTTCTGAGCGGCTTCTTCTTTTTGCTTCGCTTCGGCTTGTTCTTTCGCGGTTGTTGCTTTCTTTGCTTCCTCTTCTTTGGCTTTAGCCGCTGCTTCTTCTTTCGCTTTCTTATCAGCCGCTGCTTTTTCCTTCGCTTCCTTTACTTTCTCTTCATTGCTTGAAATATTGACCTCTTTCGGTTTCGCCGATGTCGTTTGTGCATTTTCCGTTGTCACCGTATCATCCTTGTTTGGCCCAAAGTTTAGGACGAACAAATACACACCTAAACACACGATCGGAATCAATAAAAAGAAGATAATTAATAAATTCAATATTGGATAGCGAAAAATAGCTTTCTTTGATTTGTTAGCGCGTCTGCTTTGGGAGCGTGATGGAATAGAATCAATATAATCATCGTCGTACTCTTCACCTATTTGTTTCAACTCTTGATCGTCCTCTTTACCCATGTTCTTGTCTTCTTTCCTAACCATGCGCGACCCCTCCTTCGTCCTGATATCTCATCTTCATATCTAATGCCCCAATAAAATTGAACAAGATATGAAATATTATCACAGCCATTAAGTTTTGATTACTAAATTGAAATAGTCCTGCAATAATTATACTAGTTATTGTAACATTGAACAACAGATATACTTTATTTAAATAGCGAAAATGCACAAGCACAAATAAAATGACACTTGCCCAGAAGCCAAAATAAAATTGAATAATCCCGCGGAAAATGAACTCCTCTGTGATTCCAATCAAAATACATAATCCAAGAATGTCCAGTGGTCTCCGGTCTTTAAAAATGAGCAGATTCATTCCACCGTCATCCGTTTGGGAAGCAAGCGATCTAGGCCAATATTGAGTCCTGCCCAAAAACAGGCAAGCAACACCGCAAAAAAGATTACCAGTAAATCATAACTCAATTCCTGCACCCAAACAAAAATACCAGTACTTATAAAAATAATACCAATTCCGAGCGCAATTAACAACCCATTTTGGAGTAAAAAAACACGTGTTATTTCTTTTTTAGACATGTTCCGCATTTTATCTACTGTATTTGCCACATATTTCCCTCATCTCAATAAATACGCGATGTATTTTTGCCAATCTTGTTGCTCTTCTATCACTTCATTATCACCAAAAAAATCAGAAACCTCCATCCCACAAATGTCACAACAATTCACAGGATTCGAAAAACGCGTCGTTTCCTCAAAATAATGCCGAACAAACTGACGCCGACACGTAATTCCTTTCATAAAATTCAAGAAAGTGTAGAGATTTTCTCGTTTCCATCGCTTCCGAAACTGGATTTTTTCTTTGATCTGATTCGGTGTAAATCCAAGCTCCCTATAAAATTCTAAAAAACGGCGCTCCGTCACTGGTAATTGCTCCGTCGAAGCCGGGCTTAAATGCACCAACTCTTCTTCAGGCAAATCACGATCTTGCAATTGCAACTGAATTGCTTCGTCCCCGTCTGCATAAAGCAAAATCGCGACGCTCGGCTTGCCATCACGCCCTGCCCGACCAATCTCCTGCAAATACGCCTCCAAGTCTCCCGGCATATGAAAGTGAATAACATAACGAATGTCCCCTTTATCGATCCCCATTCCAAAAGCACTCGTCGCACAAATAAGGTGCAACTGATTCTGGATAAACTGCTGTTGAATGGTCACCCGGACCTCCCCACTCATATCTCCGTGGTAAAACGCCGTACGTAATCCGTGCTGTTCCGCGATCTCATAAGCATAACGCTCCGCCAACTTCTTACTCGAAAAATAAATAATCCCCGGACCTCGAAGCATCCCCGTTAGCCGCAAAAGTTGCTCCTGTTTTTCGAGCCGCGTCTCGACTTTTTGCACGTGCATCGCGATATTCGGCCGATCCACAGAATGAATCACATCCACACAATCCGTGAGGCGAAGTTGCGTTTTGATATCCATCCTCACTTTTTTTTGTTGCTGTCGCTGTCAAAACAAGTGTAACCGGTGAGCCAAGTTGTTCCCTAACTGCGCCGAGCTCCAAGTAATCCGGTCTAAAATCATGCCCCCATTGCGAAATACAGTGCGCCTCATCGACGACAAACAGACCGATTGTAAGGCTTGCAATCGCCGCCCTGATTCGTTGATTGGCTAACATTTCCGGTGATACAAAAATGAATTTATATTGTCCCAAATTTCCGAGCGCTTGCTGCTTTTCCGGCAAACTTAAAAAGCTATTCAGCGCAATCACACGTTTTTCCCCGTTTGCCCGCATCCGCTCCACCTGGTCTTGCATCAAGGAAAGTAGCGGTGACACAATCAGTACCGCTCCCTTCAATAAATAACCAGATAATTGATAGCAAACCGTTTTCCCAGTCCCCGTCGGCAACATCGCGAAGCAATCATTGCCGTCAAGTACGTGCGACACCACCTCACGCTGTCCTGCCCGAAATGCGCTAAATCCTAAAAACCGCTCTAACTGCTCTTCTAACTGCATGTCGCGCCACTCCTTTTCGCAATCAAAGCCAACCGAATTTGAAAATAATCGAGTTCTGGAAAAGCCTGCTTGATTTCTTTTAATGACTGCCACCCGTGTGCACCTATTCGCAAAACTGTAGCTTCATCGACCCATTCAGAAATATCAAATGCCGGAATCGTTGCTGCAATTTCTACGATATGATCCTGAATCGTGCTCCATTTTAAATGCCGAACCGTCATCATTTTATCAAATGGAACGCCTTGTTCCGCCAATTGCAATGTCTTCCTAGCTGATGTCGTCAGTCCCTCTTCCGCACTCGGCATCAAGCCCGCCAAAAGCGGAAACCCCTGATCCAATCTCCCAAACAACTGATGCAAGCCGTTCAACCAAGCAAAATAATAGTTCCACGGCTCCCTTCCAGTCAGCTCTGCCACTTGAAACGCTGTTTTTCCGATATAATCGCCACCCGAAAAGCGTGGTACAAACAAAGAAGCATCAGCATCCATCAACCATCGTTCAAGCTCTGAGAAAAGATCCGCACGCACAACCTCTTTTGACCGCTCCGCTAAGTGAGTAGCTAACCAATACTTCACCGCTAACTGCGTCTCCTCATCCCGAACAATTGGCAAATAATTCTTCCGTTCATGCTTAAAATTACTAAAAACCTGTATCGCCAACAGCAAACGTTCAAAAAAACGATTCGTCCGATTTTGATATAAAAAGCCGTCTATGTACGGAAATTGCGTCTGAAAAGGGGACGCTATGCCAGGTACCAAAGCAATCCCGTCCTCCGTCACTTCGATCCAGCCCAACTCTTGCAGCCCCGCCAATCTCGCATCAAAACTCCGCTGCCTAAGTGTTGGTAAACACCCGAAAAGCGGCGTCACTTCAAACAGATGCGCATCCTGAACCGCCTGTCCCGTCCTTTTCCCCGTCACAATCGCAAAAAGAAAAGCAGGTTTTCGTTTCAGCGGAAAAGAAGCTATCACACTCAGTATATATTGATCTAACGTGTCCATCCGCCCACCTCTTTTCCATGCTTTTTATTTATTTTAACACGAAAACATTTGTTCGGCGATAGAAATGTGGAAATAAATTCGCTAACTGGACAATATTCCAAGCTCCTTTATAATAGGTACTAGGAAGAATACAAGGAGGTATCCAAATTTCATGAAATATACCATCGTTGATCAAACAACCTGTATCGCTTGTGGCGCCTGCTCCGTTCATGCTCCCGACCTATTTGACTACAATGACGAAGGTTCAGCCTACAGCATGCTCGACCAAAATAGCGGCAATGCGCCCATCCCTGCACCATTCGAAAGCGATGCACTTGATGCAGAACAGGCTTGTCCATCCCTATCCATAAAAATAGCGGATCACCCCTTTCAAGGCGACCCGCTAAAATATGAGCATCACTAATTATCCAAGCATTACACAACGCCGTGATGCTTTTTATCTTTGCTCACTTTCAATTTAACAATCGTATTCTTCAAAATCCATGCTCTCATCCTGCCGTAAACAAGAATGAATACCGCCCCAACGATGATTCCTTTTAATAAGTTAAACGGTACAATCGCTGTTGTCACAAGCGTCGCAATGTTCGTTCCTGCTGGTAAACCGCCGACTGTGATATAAAATGGCAATAAGATAAAGTAATTAAACAGGGACATCATTACCGTCATCGTCACCGTTCCAAGGCCTACAGCTAAAATCATCGCTTTCGTGGAACGCGTATAACGAAATACGTAGTAAATCGGTAACACAAAACAAATGCCCGATAAGAAGTTCGCAAGTTCTCCGATTGGTACCCCAACAAAACTTCCTGTTACTAAATACTCCAACACATTCTTCACAAACTCAATCAAAATAATCGCGAGCGGTCCAAATAATAAGCCACCGATAATAGCAGGAATATCACTGAAATCCAACTTTAAGAATGGTGCACTTGGCAATAGCGGAAACTGGATTAACATGATGACAAATGCCACCGCTCCCAATACTGCAATACTTACAAACGCCTTTAAAGAATACTTCTTCATCAAAATCACTTCTCCTTAGATGTTCATCCTAAGAATCTGCGGTTTCCCCTCTATTCATGCAACGCTACAACGAAAAAAAATCCCTCGTGAAAATAATTCGAGGGATGGTATGTGAAAATCCAAACAAGCATGGTACATTCAAATAAGACCCAGTAAGCCACTGAAAAAACAGTTGCCAAAAACGCCCAATCCAAATAGACCATTACTAGCCAATTTTTCAAGTAGGTGCGCTAAACAATAAGCGAACCAACATCTCCTCCCATCCAGACTATACTGTCGGTTTTGGAATTACACCAAATCAACCATCTCAAAAAGAAACAGTTCGTGGACTTTAACCACCGGTCGGGAATTACACCCTGCCCCGAAGATGAACTATATTTTATTGTGTTACAGCCTCATTGTATCATAAGCTTTTCTTTGCTGTAAAGTCTAGAAAACTCAGCCCCAAGGTATTTCCGTGGAAAGCGATGCTGCAAGTTCTCGACTTTGTGTCAGACGTTTTTTCCGAGCCAAGCTTCGTTCCTTCGCATCACGGCTAATCATTCGCTCCTCATCCGATTGCGCCACAACAGTTGGGACTTCTACGGTTTTCCCGTTATCATCAATCGCTACAAACGTCAAAAAAGAAGTCGCCGCTAAATACCGATCCCCTGTTTTCAAGTTTTCCGCGATCACCTTTACAAAAATCTCCATCGAAGAACGGCCCGTCGAGGCAACATAAGACTCCAAACAAACCGAGTGATCATTTTTAATCGGTTGCAAAAAGTCGACGGAATCTGTCGATGCCGTCACAATGCCAGTACGGCAATGGCGCGACGCACTGATGGAGGCTGTATCGTCAATATACGTCATCAATCGCCCGCCGAACAAGGTATTATGATTATTCGTATCGGACGGAAATACCCGACTTGTTTTAATTACCAATGAATCTTTACAAAATTTTTGCATGCGTTCTGTCACTTTTATCAAACTCCTTTATATATCTGTGGAAAGTGGTAATGTGATGATAAACGTCGAACCTATTCCCACATGGCTTTCCACTGTTATTTTACCATTATGCGCTTCCACGATGTTTTTTACAATCGACAAACCGATACCTGTCCCAGTTTTGCCACGCGTTCTTGCCTTATCGGCTTTATAGAAGCGCTCAAATAGGAATGGAATATCCACTTCGTCAATACCGCTACCGTTATCAATGATTTTAATGACCAATTCATCGGTATGGTAATTCGCTGCTTCATGCACCTCAACCACGCCTTCATAATCTTCTCGACCTGTGTGTCTGATCGCATTCATGATTAAGTTCACCAGCACTTGCTCCATCCGATCAGGGTCAAACGTATACTCAAGATCTGGATCATCCATCACTAGCTTCAAGGCAACATTGTTATCCTTCGCCAACACCTCGAAATTCGAAACGACCTTATCCAAAAATGGTACCATTGGCAAGCGTTGTTTCTCCAACTGCTCAAACCCAGCTTCCATCCTTGCCAAATCAAGCATATCATTGACCAAACGACCAATGCGGAGCGACTCGTCATAAATAATTTGCGCAAATTCACGCACCTCTTCATCTGTTTGAGCAACACCGTCTATAATGGCCTCGCTATAGCCCTGCAACATCGAAATTGGCGTCCGCAATTCATGAGACACATTATTCACAAAGTCGGTTTTCATCTTCTCTAGGCGTTTCTCCTCTGTCATATCACGGATAACCGTCACGATACTCCGAATATCATCACCATTATACAACAACGTCAAAATCGCAACATACGTCTGATCCCCAAACACAATGTCGCCCACCTGCTCCTCACGTGTTTCCAGAATATTCGTCAACATCACATCTAAATTCGGTGGAATCAATACCTTATTCTCATTTTCGGTCGAGAAAAACCAATCATGCAAAAATTGTTCCGCAGGCGGGTTGCTCAAAATAATAGTCTTATCGATATTAAACTTAATAACACCATCGGCCATACCGACTAGAATATTAGATAGTTGCTCCTTCTCCTGCCTTAGCGCACTAATATTATATTTCAGTTGCTGCGCCATCTTATTAAAGGCAATCCCTAAATCCCCAATTTCATCATGCGTATAGGTGGGCACCCGATTGTCAAAATTCCCCTTAGAAACAGCAATCGCAATTTTTTTCATTTCCCTGAGCGGATACGCCATCCGGGATGACAAAATAAAGGACAGAATCGAGGTCACCAAAACCGCCATAATCCCTGATATAATCAAGGTTCTCGTCACTTGCCCCGTAATTTTCAAGATATCCCCATACGACCTGTATACATAGACCGTACTAATATTCCCATCCAATGTTTTAAAACGTTGCGCTCCCATATGTACCGTTTCATTATTCGAATCATCGTGAAAATTATATTCTTCGCTTACATAGCCACCTTTAGAAAGCCGTTCATTCAACTTCTTATCGTTGAATAAATGTTGGTACGCAGCATCATCTAAATGCATGGATGTCTGTTGCGATGCCACTACCTCTCCCTTTTGCTCTACAATAACTCCTGTTGAATTATCCAACAACTGAAAAGCCGATCCAATTACATCTAAACCCGTTCCAGCCTCAATTAAGTTACCAATCTGTTCTGTCGTCGCTTCAATCCCGTGAGCAATCTGTTCCGTATTTTTATCATCATAAATAATTGCAATGAAAAATCCAGTTGCCACTAAAACACCCGTGAGCAAAAGAATAATCGTACCCCATATTTTTCCTACGATACTGTGCCAAAACTTCATGTTCATCAGCCCTTTAATCTGAATTTCCGATTCATCGTTACTTGCAAGTTTACATTTCTCTATCCCATTTTGCAAAAAATAAGCGCTAAAATCAAGAAAAAGATAGGTTTTGTCACAAATTACATAACGTTAACCTATCTACCTATATCCATATTACTCTGTTTCTGTCACTTCAAACTTATACCCCAAGCCCCAAACCGTCACAATCATCTTGGCAGCTTCTTCGGATACATCGTATAATTTCTCGCGAAGACGCTTCACGTGCGTATCAATGGTACGTAAATCGCCGAAAAATTCATAGCGCCAAACTTCTTTTAATAACGATTCCCGGTCAAATACTTTATCCGGTGATTTCGCTAAATAATATAGCAAGTCATATTCTTTTGGTGTCAAGTTTATTTCCTGACCTTCAACAATGACCCGATGCGCCTCATTATCAATTTTTAAATGTGGGAACGTAATGACATCACCTGGCACGCTTGCTGCAACTGGTTGGCTATGTTGTTGCGCGCGCCGTAATACAGCCTTGACTCGCAACACAACCTCACGAGGACTAAACGGCTTCACGATGTAATCGTCTGCACCGACCTCAAACCCTTGAACACGGTTTGCTTCCTCTCCTTTAGCGGTCAACATAACAACCGGAGTCGCTTTATATTCACGTAATTCCCGACAAACCTCAATGCCATCTTTTCCTGGCATCATCAAATCAAGCAAAATCACATCATAACTATTATCAATTGCGAGTTGCAACGCCTGATCGCCGTCACTAGCCTCTTCAATTTTATAATTCTCACGTTCGAGATACATCTTCAGTAAACGCCTGATTCGGTCTTCGTCATCCACAACGAGAATTTTAACTTGCTCACTCATAGGTAATCATCCCCTTACTCGTTTCTCTAAAAACTGAAACTTATTTCGGTATGTAATCATTATGTTTGCATATATTGCTAGTCTTTCGTACCTTTTTATTGACATTTTGTTCACATCTCTACCAACAACACAGAACAACCCCTATAAAAAAGAAATCTATTGTCCTTGCACAAATTATACATGCTTTTTTTTATTTTAGCTATTTTTAAGCCTTCCTTTGTGAAAAAAAGTGAATGATTTACATACAATGACAACAAAAAACTAGGGATAATGGCATAGGCATCCCTAGTTTTTCATTGGAAAAAGTAAGATTATCTGTCAAAATGCACCATGGCTGTATTTTCTCTGAATCCCTAGGATATTCATCAGCAGACACTTTTATTTTTTATCACCAAACTGCGTGTAGGCTTTTAATTTTTTTACTTCGTGATGTGTCAATTCTCTGCGCTCGCCTGCATTTAAACCCTTTAAATCTAGAAAGGCGTATGCTTCACGTGACAACTTTTGCACAGGATGACCAATGGTATCAAACATTTTACGAACTTGGCGATTACGGCTTCATGGATAATAACCTCAATGATCGCTTTTTCTTTCTTTTTATCGAATGATTGCATACGAACTTTCGCTTTCGCTGTTTTACGACCTTCCATCATCACGCCATTTTCCAATTTACGCAAGGCCTCACGCGAAGGAATTCCTTTGACACGAGCAATATACGTTTTTTCTACTTCAAACTTCGGATGCATGAGCTGGTTCGCAAAATCACCATCATTGGTCATCAATAACAACCCTGATGTATCATAATCTAGACGCCCCACTGGATACAAACGCTCTGGAATATCCGTGAAAAAGTCTGATACGACGCGTCGTTTTTTATCATCCGATACCGCCGACATAACACTGCGCGGTTTGTACAAAAGAAAGTAACGCTTGACTTCCTGTGTCAACTCGATGCCGTTCACTTCGATTTTATCTGAGTTACCGACCTTTAATCCCAGTTCGCGAACAACCTTGCCATTTACTTTTACCTTACCTTCTTCGATCATTACTTCTGCTTTTCTTCGCGATGTGATCCCTGCATTCGCAATTACTTTTTGCAATCGTTCCATCTTGCACCTCTTTTTAGCTATTCACTAATTATTATTTCATCGTCTATTTCCCAGCAAAACGGTCAAAAAACAAGTCCATTTCATCTTGGATCATTTCCTCCGAATCGACAGTATCCATCGATGGTAAGTCTTCTAGTTTATTTAATCCAAAGCAATCCAAAAACTCAGAAGTCGTCACATATAGTTTAGCACGACCGGCACCTTCTACGCGACCTTTATCCATTATAAGCCTTTGGCGGTCAGCGTATGAATCGGACCATCTGTTTTCACGCCACGAATATCATCGATTTCCATCCGTGTAATTGGTTGCCGATAAGCAATGATCGCAAGCGTCTCGAGCGAAGCCTGTGAAAGAGCCGTACTTCCCGGCACTTCTACCAATTTTCGCAAGTAGGCGGCATGCTCTTTTTTTGTGGCTAGTTGAAACGTTCCCGCAAGCTCTAAAAGAACAATACCACGTTCTGCCGTTTTTGCATAGCTATCGCTGAGCGTCTCCAACAAATTAAGCGCCTCAATATGACTGATTTCCATAACTTCTGTTAACTGCTTCGTGCTCAACCCTTCATCGCCTGCTGCAAAAAGCAAACTCTCAAGGATTCCTAATTTTTTATTCACGCCTCATCTTCACCTCTACTAAAAACATATAACTTCGCAAAACTACCCGACTGTGAAACACTAATTTGGCGCCGTTTCATTAACTCCAACACCGCTAAAAAAGTGACGATCAAATCATCTTTCGTCGCCGCATCAAAAAGGGCTTCGAATGCCACCCGACCATGCGCCGCTTCAATCCGATCCATCACATCATTCATACGCTGATCAATCGAAATTTCTTGCTTCGTAATCCGCGTATGAAGGGGCTCGGCAAGCTTCTTACGGCGTAACATCTTGTGAAACGCACCTAACATATCATTTAACGACACGTCCAGATTAGCTTGTTTCCCAGACGTATCATACTCACCCAAATCCATCGGCGCCTTTCCAAAATAAAAATTGCGCTCTGATTCTTTTTCCTTTAACTGTTTTGCAGCCTCTTTGAAACGCTTATATTCCATCAGCTTTTCAACCAATTCATCACGGGGATCGACGGAATCATCAAACTCCTCAAAATCGATTTCAAGCTCCTGTTTTGGCAGTAACATCTTGCTCTTAATCGCTAGGAGCGTCGCTGCCATCACCAAATACTCACTCGCTACGTCGAGCTCCATTTCCTTCATCAAATGGATGTATTCCAAATACTGATCTGTAATATCCGCCATTGGAATATCGTAAATATCAATTTCCAATTGTTGAATCAGTTGGAGGAGCAAATCAAGCGGCCCCTCAAACGCCTCTACCTTAAAATTAATTCCAGTCATGCATAGCCCACCTTAATGAAGCGGTAAATCCAGTTGTACCAGATTTTCATACGTTTCTCGAGCAACGACGAGTTTATCTTGCCCGTTCTCCACAAATACAACAGCTGCACGAGGAATTCGATTATAATTATTCGCCATCGAATAACCATAAGCTCCTGTACAAAATACTGCCAAAAGCTCGCCTGCATCCGATTTTGGGAGCGGTAAATCCCAGATTAGCATATCCCCAGACTCACAACATTTCCCAGCGATAGATACCGTTTCCTCTGGTTCTTCTAACGGCCGTTCTGCGATGACAGCATCATATTTCGCCTCATATAAAGAAGGACGGATATTATCAGACATCCCACCATCCACCGCGACATAGCTACGAATATCTGGTACTTCTTTACGCGAACCGATCGTATAAAACGTCGTACCCGCCTCACCAACAAGCGAGCGCCCAGGCTCAATCCAAATCTCCGGCATGTCTAAATTGTTTTCCATCGCAACCTCGCGCACATCCGCAATAATCTCGCGCACATATTGCGACGGCGGCAGCGGTTGATCATCCGCCGTATAACGCACACCAAAACCACCACCAAGGTTTAGCACTTCCGCATGGAAATCCAGCTCCGTACGCCACACAACCAATTGCTCCATAATCCGATGCGCCGCTAGTTTAAACCCAGTCGTTTCAAAAATTTGCGATCCGATATGACAATGCAGACCGATTAACTGGAACGCATCTATTGCCATCACGCGCTTAATCGCGTCCTCAGCCTGTCCATTCGTTAAACCAAATCCGAATTTAGAATCATCTTGCCCTGTTAAAATATAATCATGCGTATGCGCCTCGATCCCAGGTGTTACCCGAATCAAAACCGCTACTGACGCCTGTTTCTCCGCCAGCACTTCCGCTAATAACTCAATCTCATAAAAATTATCAATCACGATACAGCCGATGCCATAATCAATCGCCATTTCGAGTTCGTGTTTTGTCTTATTATTCCCATGAAAATGAACCCGCTCCGCTGGAAAACCAGCCTGCATCGCCGTGTATAATTCGCCACCAGAAACAACATCTAGCGACAACCCCTCTTCATGCATTAATTGATAAATCGCAATCGCCGAAAAAGCTTTACTGGCATAGGCTACTTGCGCCTTCACGCCTAGCTCTTCAAACGTTTTCTTAAATCCACGGGCACGTTCTTTGATCAACGCAACGTCATATACATAAAGCGGGGTACCATATTTTTGCGCCAGCTTCAGAGTGTCCACCCCTCCAATTTCTAGATGTCCAACTTCATTCACTCGCATTGTCCCAAATGATTCAAACGCCACGTCAATCCCACCTTTACTCCATTTATTTTATCGAAAGTTCTTTTATATAGTAGCATACAAGCCTACCACGGGACAATAGGCAACCGTATGTTTTCCAAACAAATTTAGGCTATGTACACAAAAAAAGAGCCCGATGCAAAATGTTATGCGTATTGCACCAGACCCATTTTTACTTTTATTTCACATTTTCAACAAGCGCTTTTACATACGTTAAGAAAGTTTCTTTTACGTGCTCCGTTGTTTCGATCACTTCTTCATGGCTTAGTGGCTGGTCAAGAATGCCTGCCGCCATGTTCGTGATACAAGAAATACCGAGACACCGCATGCCGCAATGATTGGCAACGATCACTTCAGAAACCGTTGACATCCCAACAGCATCCGCACCTAGTGTACGCATCATTCGAATCTCTGCTGGCGTCTCATACGTTGGTCCCGTGAATCCTGCGTAAACACCTTCACGCACTTCAAGCTCTAAATTCTGGGCCAAAAGACGCGCTTGCTGGCGCAAATCTAGGCGGTACGCATCCGACATATCCGGGAAACGCGGACCAAAATGTTCGTCATTTTGCCCGATGAGCGGGCTCGTCCCGGTGAAGTTAATATGATCTGAAATCAGCATCAAATCACCCGCAGAAAACAGCTCATTCACTCCACCCGCGGCATTAGTCACGATCAATATCTCGACGCCCAGCTCCTTCATCACGCGAACAGGAAACGTCACGTCTTGCATCGAATACCCTTCATAAAAATGGAATCGCCCTTGCATGGCAACAACCTCTTGTCCCTCAAGCCTTCCAAATACGAATTGTCCCGCATGGCCTTCTACCGTCGAAACTGGGAAATAAGGAACATCCTTATATTTCATGATTGTTGGCTCCAAGATCTCGTCTGCTAAAACACCAAGTCCTGACCCTAAAATCAATCCAATACGAGGCTTTCCATTGTATGTTTCCCTAATCTTTTTGACCGCTTCCATTACTTTCGTGTAATTCATTTTCCTAATCGCTCCTTCTTTCTTCACTAAAAATTCACGTCAAGCGCGTGGATGATATTGCTTATACACATCCTTCAAACGTGCTTTTGATACATGCGTATAAATCTGTGTCGTCGAAATATCGGCGTGACCGAGCAGTTCTTGCACCGACCGTAAATCCGCTCCATTCTCCAGTAAATGCGTGGCAAATGAATGGCGTAGCGTATGTGGCGTAATCGGCTTGTCGATACCAGCCTTAGCTGCAATCTGCTTCAAGTTTTTCCAAAAACCCTGACGTGTCATTCCGCGACCATGATGATTCAAAAATACAAAATCGTTGCGATCCGACGCACGACGCAATCTAGACCGACCAAACTCCAAATAACGTTCCAAAACCGATGTCGCTGTTTTGCCAAGTGGAATAATTCGCTCCTTTTCACCCTTGCCAATCGTTTGAATAAATCCCATTTGCAAATGTAAATCATCCATCTGAAGCCGCACTAACTCCGTTACCCGAAGCCCCGTCGCATACAATACCTCAAGCATCGCCTGATCACGCATGCCAAGTGGTTTCGCTCCATCTGGTGCCTCCAGCAATTTCTCCACATCATCCAAATTTAAAATCTTCGGTAGCGCCTGTGCCTGTTTCGGTGTTTCAACCTGAATCATCGGATCCCGATCCGCCAGTTTTTCATGCAATAGAAAATGAAAAAAAGATCGCAAAGAAGCCATGTAGCGCGCAATCGTTCTCGGTGACTTGCCCTCTAATTTCGCAAAAGTCATAAAGCTCACAATATGTATCCGTTCCACGTCCCGAATCGCTATCTGCCCTTCTTCCTCTGCCAAATACCGCGCAAAAAAGCGCAAATCCCGTTCATAAGCCACGAGCGTATTGGCCGACAAGCCTTTCTCCACCTGCAAAAAATGCAGAAAATCCAGTATCAAATCATCCATAAATAATCCCCTCATTCGTCCAAAAAAGCTTTTCTTCGCTCTATGAACTTTCGCGTTACCTCGTTGCCTCCTCAGTATACCAAAAAGCACCCAAATACGAAAGAAAAAAAGAGCCCGAATACATCAGGCCCTTCCAACGCTACTCTGCTTTCTTCAACTTGCCTTTACACACCGTACAGATACCTTGAAATGTCAGACGGTGATCCTTCACTAAGAAATCCCACTTCTGCTCCACAATTTTCTCCACATCGTCAAGCAAATCTTCCTGAATCTCTTCTACCGAGCCACATTCCAAGCAAACTAAATGATGATGAAAATGTTTCGCGCCTTCTTTGCGAAGATCATAACGCGCTACACCATCGCCAAAATTAATTTTATCAACAACGCGCAACTCTGTTAAAAGTTCCAACGTCCGATAAACGGTCGCTAATCCAATTTCTGGAGCGATGTCTTTCACGCGCAAATAAACATCCTCCGCGCTCAAATGATCTTTCTCATTTTCTAATAAAACACGTACGGTAGCTTCACGTTGTGGCGTTAATTTATAACTTGCTTCATGCAACTGCGATTTAATCCGTTGAATACGGCCTTCCATTTTACGCCCTCCCTCGGTAACAAACATTCCGTCTTAGGTTAGTAGTTTATAATAATTCTAAATAAAAATCAAGTCTACATACTCGCTCTTTACTACACTAAAACAATTGGAACAAGTGGTTTTTATATCTATTCAAAGATAGCATAAAAATGATGAAAAGTCCATCTGAATTATCAATTAGAATGAAAGTACGGTTTTTCTTTTATAATTATTATCATTTAGCTTTTGCAAGTAGATATAAGAAATACGGCGCCCCGATCACGGCGACGACAATCCCCGCAAAAATTTCAGATGGCTGCACGATGATTCGACCAATCGTATCTGCAACAAGAAGAAGTAACGCGCCAACTAGTGCTGAGATCGGTAGCACCCATTTATGCCCACTACCGACAAGTCTTCTCGCAATATGTGGACCAATCAAACCGATAAAGGCAATACCCCCGCTGACCGAAACACAAGCCGCAGCAAGTGCCACCGCAACAACAAGGAGGATAGCCTTTTCTTTTTCCGTTTTCACACCAAGCCCGGTCGCTACTTGATCGCCAAAACCGAGAATATCAAGCGTTTTTACTTTAAATATGGCTACCGTCACTAAAATAAGGAGCCACGGCAACAATGCAAAAACATATTGCCAATTACTAGCCAGATATTCCCTGCCAGCCATTCTGCAACAACTTGATAATTCTCTGGATCAAGGCGGATCGTTAAAAGCGTCATCAGCGCTGCGACTGCAGCCGAAACTGCCACACCCGTCAAAACAAGCCGATTCGGTAATAACCCTTCTTGTCGGCTATACGATAAACCATACACCACAAAAGCGGTGAGGATCGCACCTGTAAAACCAACGAACGGCATAAACATGACAGGCACATCTAGCGTGGATGGAAAATAGGAAATATATAGCATGACAGCCAACCCAGCACCATTGTTAATGCCGAGTATTCCTGGATCCGCCAAACTATTCTGTGACACAGCTTGTAAAAGCGCTCCTGAAATCGCAAGTCCAGCACCGACGAGTACAGCGACGACAATACGCGGCAAACGAAACTGTGAAATAATCAGTGTATCCTGCGCCGAACCTTGTCCGAATAGCGTTTTGATAACATCGACAAATGGAATTTTCGAAAAACCAGCGTTAACACTATAGATAAACGTACCAACAAGCAAGATAGCGAGGGTAATCAAAATCAGCCAGCGTTTGCGTGTAACTTTTTGTTCTGCGGTGGAACCCATCATCACAGACTCCTCCTTTCTTTACGCGCCACATAAAGGAAGAAAGGCACACCAATAATGGCAAAAATAACACTAATCGGCGTCTCATAAGGCGGGTTCACCATTCGCGCACCGATATCCGCGTACAGCGTCAACAGCGCACCAATAATGGCCGAGCACGGAATAATCCAACGATAATCCACACCCACCATATAGCGCACCAAATGTGGTACGATCAGACCGATAAACCCGACCGGACCCACGACAGAAACCGCCAGCCCCGCCAAAATTAACACAACAAACATCGATAGCAATTTGGTCCGCGTCGTATTTTGTCCTAACCCGATTGCGATATCGTCTCCTAGGCTAAGAATAGTCACCGACTTGCTCAGTAGCATCGCCATGATAAGTGCCCCGATCAGCCACGGCCAGACAACGACAATTTGCGACCATTTTACGCCAGCAACACCTCCAGCAAACCAAAATGCCAAATCTTGACTCAGTTTAAAATAAATCGCAATCCCTTCACTAAGCGCTGTGAGCAGCGACGCCACAGCAGCACCAGCCAAAACAAGCCGCGTCGGAGATAAACCGCCTTTAACAAGCGCACTTACACCGAAAACAAGGACACAGCCAAGCGCGGCGCCGACGAATGAAAAGAAAATCAAATAATTGTAACTCAGTCCGGGCAAGAACGCAAAACAGACAGCAATCATAAACGCCGACCCTGCATTGAGCCCAAGCAAACCACTGTCCGCTAATGGATTTCGGGTCATTCCCTGCATCACCGCACCGGCTACTGCGAAAGCCGCACCAACCATCATGTCTGCAAGCACACGTGGCACACGAAGCTCCCAAATAATTTGATGCGTTGTTAATGCCTTATTGTAATGAAATAACGCGTCCCATACCGTTCCCAAGTCAATATCTGCCGCACCAACCGCGATACCAATAAAAGCAGAGATAATAAGGACCACAATACCTACTGTCAAAATCACTGTTGCCATCACCGGCCGCGTTTTCAATTGGGAAAGCTCTTTTGTTTTCATCGCCCGAATCCCCCATCATTCTATGTACGTGACCCAAAACACGCGGATCACCATTCTAACATTAGTTATTACCATCTAAAATCTTATTCACGATCAAATCCATCTGCCCTTCAACGGCAATTGGATCATAATTATACATGTCATCGAAATCCATTGTGAAAATATGTTTTGCCTTATACGCCGGTAAGTCTTTC
This sequence comes from Listeria grandensis FSL F6-0971, assembly GCF_000525835.1. Taxonomy (GTDB): domain Bacteria; phylum Bacillota; class Bacilli; order Lactobacillales; family Listeriaceae; genus Listeria_A; species Listeria_A grandensis. The sequence goes on along the minus strand of NZ_AODD01000002.1, from coordinate 91,717 downwards.
CAAATGCTCGACGCCTCCATTCCATCAAGTGCACCATTACGGCTATCGCCATGCTTAAACCGTGTGACAAACATATAGTCCGCCGCAAAATCAGGCAACACCTCTAACGAAATCTGTTTATAGCCATCACCCTTGATGACCTCATCTTGAATTTTCTTCGGCGCTTTTAATTGTAATGCGTTATAAAGAACTTGTCCACCCCGACCCCAATTATCGCCGAAAACGTAGAAATTTTTATCGTCCCCTTCATACAAACCAACCGTGGTGTCTGGGCCAACTACATCCGCTATTTTCGCTCGCGCTTTTGCCGCCTTCTGATCAAAATCCGCCAGCCAATCTTTCGCTTGCTGCTCTTTTCCAACAATTTCAGCAATCGCGGTCAACTCGTCCTGTACATTTTTATACGTATTATACGGAATCAAAATCGTTGGCGCTATTTTTTTCATTTGATTATATTGATCTTCTCCCGAAACGATGATTAAATCCGGTTGCAGTTCCGCTACTTTTTCCGCCGAAGCCGGATCACCAATGTCCTCCACACCTTTTTTATATGGGTCTAAATACGGATTTTGCAAAACAAAAGAAGTCGCTCCAATTGGTTTCACACCAAGCGCTACAAGCGATCCCATATATTCTGTCACCACTATTTTTTTCGGATCATCAGGTATTTCTACCGTTCTTCCATTCGGCATTTTATATGTATGCGTTCCCGATTGCCCCTCCGCTTTTTCGTCACTGCCACACGCCACTAACATGACCGCCATAACAGTAGTCAACATTAAAAATAATACTCTCTTCATTGCCTCACTCCTCTTTAATTGATAATGATTATCAATATCAATTGAAATTATAGCAAGACTCCTTTCAAAAAGCAATATTTTTTAGAAAAACAGGGATTTGCCACCCTTAGCTATTGCAACTTAGAGCAAAAAAAACTATACTAGGTATGAGAATGATTATCAATCGCGAAAATATAAGGAGCGATGTTTATGAATAATTTAGAAACAGACAATTTGCAAATCTCATACGACAAGCGTGTCATTGTAGACGCTTTAAATATTGAAATACCGAAAGGCAAAATTACCGCTTTAGTCGGGGCCAATGGTTCAGGAAAATCGACCATCTTAAAAACGATGTCTCGCCTGATGAAACCATCGAAAGGCAATGTATTTCTGGACGGCAAGGCCATTCACCGCCAGTCGACTAAGGAAGTCGCCAAACAACTCGCGATTTTACCTCAAAACCCAACAGCACCAGAAGGTTTAACCGTAACAGAACTCGTTTCTTACGGCCGATCTCCACACCAAGGTGGTTTCAAATCCATGTCAACGAAAGACCGTGACATGATTCAGTGGGCCATTCGTGTAACTAGCCTAAACGATTTTGCAGACCGCTCCCTCGACAGCCTTTCCGGTGGGCAAAAACAGCGCGCTTGGATTGCAATGGCCCTTGCACAAGAAACCGATATTCTATTCCTTGACGAACCGACGACATTTCTTGATATGACCCATCAACTCGAAGTTCTGATGTTGCTGAAACAGTTGAATTTACAAGAAAATCGTACCATTGTCATGGTGGTGCATGATTTAAACCACGCTTCTCGTTTTGCCGATCACATGATTGCCATCCGGTCCGGCCAAGTTATCTCCGAGGGTGCACCCGTAAACGTTATGACCGAGCAGACATTAGAAGACGTTTTTGGCATCAAGGCAGATATTATGCTCGATCCACGAACCGGTGTCCCACTCTGCCTGCCGTACGAAACATGTCAAGCATGTGAAATCAGACAAGTCGCAACCAAGTTAGCAGGTGAAGTCGTTGTCAAACTTGTATGATGTCACCATTATTGGAGCCGGTCCTGTCGGCTTATTCACGACCTTTTACAGCGGTTTACGTTCCCTAAAAACGAAGATTATCGATGCTGAACCTGCAGTCGGCGGTAAAATCCGCTACTTCTATCCCGAGAAAATCATCCGTGACATTGGTGGCATTCCAGAAATTGAAGGACAAGAACTTGTGAAAAACTTGCATGCCCAAGCAAACACATTTCAGCCAATTATCGTGTGTGACGAACGAATCATCGCACTACACAAACAAACCGATGGAACATTCGAACTCGTCGCAGAAAATGGCAACAAGCATCGCAGCAAAACGATCATTATCGCAGCAGGAAGCGGTACGTACGAGGTAAACCGACTTGAAGTATCCGGAAGTGAGGCCTATACAAACAATCTGTTTTACGACATTAAAGATCTTGCAAGCTTTCGAAATAAAACCGTCATCGTATCAGGCGGTGGTAACGCCGCTATCGACTGGGCACAATCACTTGAACCAATTGCTAAAGAAGTCCACCTCGTCTATCGCGGTGAGAATTTCAAAGGACATGAAGAACGCGTGAAAGAAATGCATGCATCTAGTATTTTTGTTCATGTCAATCACGAAATCACTGCTCTACAAGGTGGCACCAACAACCTACAAAGCTGCATCATCCATTGTAACAAAAATGGTAGCACAACCAAGATCGCGACAGATGCCATCGTTGTCAATCACGGCATAAAAGTTGACCTAGGTTCCATGCTTGATTGGGGATTTGATATTTCTGATTACGGCATCCTTGTTAACCAAAAAATGGAAACTAGCGTACCTGGAATTTATGCATGTGGCGATGTTTGCACATATCCGCGCAAGATGCGTATCATCGCCGCTGGTTTACACGAAGGCCCCATCGCACTCAATAGCGCTAAAAACTATCTCGATCCTGAAGCCGACCATGTTGCCATGATCAGCACCCACCATGAAAATTTCAACTAATATAATAAAAACAAGGCTCGTAGCTTCTCTATTCCTCAGAGAACCGCGAGCCTTTTCCTAATTTATTTTGAGGATATCTCTTGCTTTTTAGCCTCACACGCGACTTTAAAATTCTTCCAACTGCCGAAATAATAACGCACTAATCGGTAATCTTTAAACTCGCTCATTATTGGGAATCTACGTATAATTCGCTCCATTTCCAAAATATCCAAAATCAGCTTCTCTTTTATCTCCGCACCATCTGCTTCACTCGCAAATTTCGTAAGACCAGCTCGTTCCAGAAATGCGTCCCAAGAATCATAATACTCCATCACAGACATATATAGCGGAAACTCACGCGGTCCACTTACAGGCGGACGACCAAGTTCCACAGAAATACGCTTCACCTCTGCAATCAAATACTCTTCCTTAAAAGATCTCTTCGGTTCATTTTCCAATCCAGCCGCTTTAAGCGCATCTGGCCATGAGCCAAAAAGTTGTCTTGCTTTTTCAAAATGATTGTACATGCTCCGTCTTGGCACACGCCCTTGTTCTTGCGCCAATTGTTGCAATTCAGCAATAATCTGTTCTTTTGTCACAACACTATCGACCATCCATTGTTCCCCTTCTCCTGTGTAATAACTTCATTTGGTATACCATTATGTTGTATCATAAAAAAAGCGACTTAACAACTAAAAAAATTACCAATTCAAAAAAAACCAAACCCAACCAAACACAGTCAGGTTTGCCTTCCACCATATTCAGGCTTTATCTACCATTCCTCGCTCAACAATGGCCATCATATTTTTAAACTTATCCGCAAGTGGCTGCATATCTTCCATTGTCGCATTCGGGTGCCGCTGCATGTAATCCGTCGCCATCTTAATCGTATAATCAAACAGCCCCTGCACAACATCACGTGCATCCTCATAGGACACATCCTCCCGCAATGTTACTTTCTCAAAAACCTGGTTCACATACACCTCTTGAACCTGCATCAATTCCGCATAATACGCACGCAACCGTTCTGCAAGCACAGCCGGAGGATTAGCATAAGACTGCATAATCAATTGAAAAACCGCCGGATACTTTCTGCTAAAGCTCAACTTTTGCTTCGTTGACCAAATCGCTCCCTGGACAAAATCCCCTTTAGGCATTTCTTCCATCGACACTTCCCGCATCGCTAAGTCCATCGAATACGCAACAGCCGCCGTGTACAATTTCTCCTTTGAGCCAAAATAGTGGAAAATCAAGCCTTTCGAAACACCTGCAGCATCACAGATCTGATTCGTACTCGCCGCCTTATAGCCATGCTCCGCAAATTCCCGCACCGCCACCTGCAAAATTTTATCTCGCTTGTCCTCCATCACACTTTCAAATCCTTTTTCCGATACAGCACAAAGGTCAACATGGCAAAAGCCGCGATCGCAATGAGTGAAATCCACACATTCACGCCTCCCATCGATGTATGCAGTAGATCAGATGGTATCGCAAAATTAATTGGCGAAAAATACTTGAAGAATTCCACCGTATCATTGAGCCCTGAAAGAATGCCTAAAATATACGTAATGAAAACAAGTGCCAAGGCCACAGGAGTTGCCTGTTTCGCCGAGTGGACAATCGCTGAAAAGCAAAAACCAGCACTCATAAACAATAACGCCACAAGCAATTCACCCGAGAAAATCCGTACCAGTGACTGTACTAAATCCCCCGTATTGGCACCATCTTGCTTCAAGAAAATCACCAAAATTGTCGAAATCACGAATGTAATCACCCAAAAAGCAACAAACGAAATCACGTTTCCAACCATTTTCCAAGCCACAAGTTCCGAACGCGTTATTGGTTGCGCGTATAAGAACTCAATCGTTCCATCTGTCTCCTCTTTCACCAACGCTTGCGCTCCAATCATAGCCGCGTAAACACACGCTGCAATAAAAATATACTGAAACACATACGCAAAATAAGCATCAATTTTCGTCAAATCTGCCATCGAGCTGATGTGCAAAACACTCATCATTTCCTTTGGTAAAGCGTTCATTTTCGTGTTGACTAACTCCTGCATCCCACTTGACTGCATACTAGGAAAGAACGCCATGAAAACGCCAAGTACAAGCGCCACAACCGCCGACCAGACTAGTAAACTTTTAAAATGAGTCTTCCATTCAATTTTTTAAAATGTTCATTTCGTCGTTCCTCCTTCATAGAGCGTCAAGAATTTATCCTCTAACTCTTGGTTTGTGATCGATAAATCTTTAATTCCTTCCGCGCCAAGAATCGGTAATACGGTTTGTACATTCCCATCAAACGTGAGTCGCGCCGTCGTTTCTGTCGTTTCCACAACTTTCGCGCCCGCATTCACAAGTTCAGTGACCGGTAGTGCATCACCCTTCAAAATAATCACTTTCCCAGACATTTCTTGATCCGCAATATTTTCTAGCGCAACGATTTCACCGCCACGAATAAATGCCGCTCGTGTGCTGTACTCCTGAATTTCGCGCAAGTTATGGCTCGATAAAAAGATAGTCATACCATCTTCCTGGTTTTGCCGTGTCATTTCTTTAAATAAATGATGCTGCATGAGTGGATCTAGCCCATTCGTCGGTTCATCTAAAATAAGCAATTTCGGTTTGGTAATTAGTCCAGCCACAATCGCGACCTTCTTCTTATTCCCAAGGGACATATCCCCGAATCGCTTATGCGGTTCAATATCAAACATCTCATAGTAACGCTTCATTTGAATGGATGCTTGGTCAATATGATGAAACTTCGCTGCAAAGCCAATAATATCATTCGCTGTCATCTGTGGATAATAACGCACTTCACTCGGTACATATCCCACCATTTTCTTAATCGCTGCCGATTCCTTCACAATATCCTTCCCGAGAACTACGCCACTGCCTCTGGAAGCATAAATAAAATTGAGTAGTAGCTTGATCGTTGTCGATTTACCGGCTCCGTTTGGTCCGATAAATCCAAATAATTCTCCTTCCTCTACGGTCAGATTTACACCTTCAATGGCCCGTTTTTTATGATAGAATTTCGTCAAATCATTCATCTCTATTGCCTTCATTTTCGACCCCTCCAATTCACAATTGACCATCTAGTCAAAGTGATTATACATCCGTTTGACCAAGTAGTCAATCAATAACTATTCTCTGCGTCTAGACAAAGCAAAACGCATCGAGAAATTCCCGACGCGTCCCCTTTGTTTATTCTGTACGAAAATCATCGTAACTAAAATGCCATTGCGTTCCAAATTTATCGCCAAGCATCCCGTATCCCTTACTCCAAAACGTTTCTGCTAACGGCATATAAATTTTGCTATCCTTTTCAAACTTCGAAAAAATAGCTTTTAAATCTTCTAAGTTATCGCTTTCCAACACAATACTCACGTTATCACCAACCGTCGCTGGAAGCCCATCTGGCATGTCAGACATCATCACGCGCAGACCTCTCACATCAATCTCGCTATACATGATCCTGTCTGCGTTCGCCGCACTCTCCTCACTAGCATTTGGGCTCGTTGGAGGTGCCTCACCATATGTCGCTACGCCTTTTGGTGTCACCTCAAAAATTTCCGCATAGTAATCCAAAGCCTCCCGACAATTCCCCGTAAAATGTAGAAAAATAGCTGTCATCTCACTCAACTTCCTTTCCATTCGTTTATTTTGTTGCTATAAGTAACTGCCAATACTGCACAGCGTACACCGTTTTTGCATCACAAATGACTTTTTCTTCTATTAATTGTAGCGCTTCGTCCAAGGTGACTTCCACAATGTTCACAAACTCATCCTCGTCTGCTTGAAGTGGGTTTACCTGTTTTTGCAAATCTCCCGCAAGATAGATATGTAATAATTCATCCGCGAAACCCGGAGACGTGTAAAAAGATACTAGATGCGTTAAATCATCTGTCTTATATCCCGTTTCCTCCTCTAATTCGCGCCCAGCAGTCCATTTAGGATCCTCATTGGGCTCTATTTTCCCAGCAGGAATTTCAACAATTGTATTTTCTAATGGCTTACGATATTGTTCCACCATGATCATTTTATTGTCCGGTGTAATCGCGATAACCGCGACAGCCCCAGGATGCTTCACAATTTCGCGCTTACTCGCTGCACCATTCGGCAACACCACGTCATCCACCACAACTTTGATAATCTTACCGTCAAAAATAGTCTCCCTTTTTATCGTCTTTTCTTCCAATGAATCCATGCTACCACTCCATTCTCAAGTCTTTTTCACCATTATACCATAACGTAGACTGAGGGGAATTTACATCGCACGACTGATAACATCTTTTCCAGCAATATGGTATGATATACTCAAATCAGTTAGCCGTTTCAAATGATTTTCTAATGAACAATTTTTACAAATACTTAATCCTTAAAAAAATAAGGAAGCCTAAGGAGAAGATAGACATGGTAGTTTTTAAAAAATTTATGGCCTTCACCGGCTCAATCGTTTTAACACTTATTTTGTTCGGCATCTTGGCAAGCATCTTTGTGAACAACTGGTTGCTTATTAGCGTAGTGACACTCGTTGTTGCCGCCGTCCTGTTCTTCTTTTCTGCAAAAGCGGGAGATAAAGCGCATGCTATACAAACCGGGCTGACGAAAAAAGAGTACAAATACATTCGCGTGAACCTAGAAGAATCGCGTGCTAAAATACTTCGTCTGCAAAAGATAACTGCGGCACACCGTACGTTATTCACCTTCCAAGAACGCGACAAAACACTGCTACTTACAAAACGAATTTACGGTATTGTGAAAGAAGAACCAAAACGCTTTTACGATGCAGAGGATTTCTTCTTTTCCCACTTGGACTCTTTAGTTGAGCTAACAGAAAAATATGCCTTCTTAAACAGTCAACCTGTAAAAGACAAGAAGATCTACCAAACCCTCTCAGACACACGTGCGCTCTTAAACGATCTAAGCCGCGTCATCGAGAAGGACCTGTTTGCACTTCTTAATAAAGACGTATCAAGCCTTGATTTCGAACTAGAAGTTGCAAAGAACTCGATCTCCAAACAGGAAAAGAAATTTGAAAGGAGAACACCCAAATGACCGAGAGCCAAAAGCCGAACGAACCTGAATTAGAAACAAAAGAAACACCAACATATGATCAACCGAAAGCCGAGGTTATCGATGCCAATTTCAATAAGACATTGGATGACCTACTCGCCGACCCTTTTGGCACCAACGGATCACAAACGGTACAAGAAATCGTAAATAACGAGACTGACAAAGCACCGCGCCTTGTAGATATGTTACCCGAGGCTAACCGCCGTCAAGCTGTTGAACTCGCTAAACAAATCGAACCTGGTAATCAAGCCGCAATCCTCGGATATGGTGCACCAGCTCAAGCGAAATTACATGACTTCTCGCATTCGATGCTAAACCAAGTTCAAAAGCAAGATGTTGGTCCTATCGGCGAAATTATTAGCGATCTGATGTTCCGCTTACAAGAAGCTGATCCAGACGAACTTGCCGCGCGCAATAAAAATGTATTTACAAAAATGTTCTCTCGCGTGAAGCAATCCATCAATGAAATCACATCCAAATATCAAAAAATGGGCACACAAATCGATCGTATTGCCCTCAAATTAGAACATGCTAAAAAACGCTTAATGGAAGACAACTCCTTCTTAGAACAACTTTACGACAAGAACAAAGATTACTTCCAAGCCTTAAATATTTACATTGCAGCCGGTGAATTAAAACAGGAAGAAATCAATACAAAACTACTTCCAGAACTACGTAAAAAAGCCGAACAATCCGGCGATCAAATGGATTTCCAAGAAGTAAACGACCTAACACAATTTGCAGACCGCTTAGAAAAACGCGTGCACGACTTGAAACTTAGCCGACAAATCACTATTCAACAAGCACCACAAATTCGTCTTATCCAAAACACAAACCAAGTGCTCGCTGAAAAAATCCAATCCTCCATCATGACGGCTATTCCGCTTTGGAAAAACCAAGTAGCAATCGCGCTTACATTACTACGACAACAACAAGCAGCAGAAGCACAGCGCCAAGTATCTGAAACAACAAACGAGCTTCTAAAACGCAATGCCGATATGCTTAAGACAAACGCAATCGAAACAGCGCGTGAAAACGAAAGAGGAATCGTAGATATCGAAACATTAAAAGAGACCCAATCAAGTTTAATCGAGACATTACAAGAAACATTGAAAATCCAACAAGAAGGCCGTGCTAAACGCGCCGTAGCAGAAAAAGAGCTCATAACAATGGAACAAGAACTCAAAGACCGCTTACTAGAAATGAAATAAAAAATAAGAGGATAAGATGCTGACTCAAAATCAGCACCTTATCCTCTTATTTTTGTTGTACTCTGACTGAAGTATACTGAAAACAGCTACATCATGATACTCGCCGTTGAAATATTCATGTTCCCGTAATACACCATCCTGATGGAAGCCTATCGATCGCATCATGTTCATCGATCTATCGTTAAATGTATATACTTCACAGTAAACCTTATGTAAATGCAGTTCCTCAAATGCCCAGCCTAACAAGTCACAAATCGCCTGTTTTCCGTATCCCTTTCCCCAACATAACTTGTCCCCAATAACGATACCAAAGGCGGCATTGCCATTCTCCCGATCAATCAAACCTAGCTCTGCTCGCCCAATAACACGTCCGTCTAGTGTAATACTAAACAAGCGTAAAGAATCGCTCACCTTCAAAAAATACTTCGCATACGCCGCTTGAAATACTTCCAACGAACGTGGCTTTATGATACCGCTTGCTGTTGCAATCTCTTCATCATGTTCCCAAGCATGCATCACTTCCACATCTTCCATCCTGATGGGTCTAATCATCCCTTTTTCCTCGGTCATTTACTACAACTCCCAACAAAAGTTATCATGTAAAGTATACCAATGACTCGGCACAATTAACAAGCTATTTTTCACTAAAAACCTTCTAGCTTTAAATTTTCAAAGTGAAGTGGTTTTAAATTAGTTACCGTAAGTCCCACTAAGCGAACGCTTTCTTCCCCGCTGTACACATCTCGTAAAAGGCTAACTCCCGCTTCATAAATGACCCTTGCATCTCGTGTATACTCCATGAGAGATAATCGCCTGGTTACTGTACTAAAATCACTGTAACGCAACTTCAAAACAACAGTTTTACCATGTTTCCCAATACGCTCAAGGGAGCTCTCAATCTTTTGCGAGAATAATAATAGCATTTCTTGCATTTCTCGTTCATCAAAAATATTATTAGCAAATGTCGTTTCTCTACCCACTGATTTACGTTCACGATGTGGATTAACCAACGAATCCGACAATCCCCTTACCGCACGATACAAACGATACCCCTGTTTATTCAATTCTCGAATGAGATCCCATTCATCCCAAGCTTTCAAATCAGCTCCAGTATGAATACCTAATTTATGTAGCTTCTCTGCGGTCACCTTTCCCACGCCATGAAACTTCGTAACAGGTAGTCTTTCAAGAAAGGCTTCCGCTTCATCAGGCATTACAACTGTCATTCCTGCTGGCTTTTTGAAATCAGATGCAATCTTAGCAATAAATTTATTGTAAGAAACACCAGCGGATGCAGTTAAACCGAGTTCATGATAAATCGCATATTGGATTTCTAGCGCCACTTTCATTGCTGATTTAATCCCTTTCTTATTCTCCGTCACATCTAAATAAGCCTCATCGAGAGACATCGGTTCCACTAAATCTGTATAGCGATGAAAAATCTCACGAATCTGGTTAGAAACTTCTCGATAATGCTCCATATTCCCATGAATAAAAATACCGTGCGGACACAGTTTATACGCTTGTTTCGTCGGCATGGCCGAATGAACGCCAAATTTCCTTGCTTCGTAAGAACACGTAGAGACAACACCGCGCTTGTTCGGGTCTCCACCAATAATAAGCGCCTTCCCGCGATATTCCGGATGATCTCGTTCCTCCACAGAAGCAAAAAAAGCATCCATATCTATATGAATAATTTTACGTGTCTTATCCATTCTTTCCATCGCCTTTCACAACCAAAACGAACATTTGTTCTTATTTTTTATTATACCTTGCCACTATAAAAAATGCAAGCAAGATTCCCACCTATTTGGAATCTTACTCGCCTCTTTATTTTTTCTCAAAAGCACCTTTTCCAAAAAACTCAATAACCCGTGGCATGACCTGATACATTCGCGAAATGAGGTTCATTAAAAATGGTAAATTAATTTCGCGTTTTGATTTCCCCATAATCCTTACAATCTTCGCTGCTACTTTCTCAGGTTGCAAAACAAGGAATCCTACATTATCGAGGTAGTCCCCTGATTTATCCGCAATATCGAAGAAACTGGTGGCGATAGGACCTGGATTGACCGTTGTCACGTGAATGTTCGCTGGTTTCACTTCCATTCGTAAAGCGTTGGAATAGCCCAAGACAGCGAATTTAGTTCCAGAATAAGCCGATGATTTCGGTGTTGCAATTTTGCCAGCTTGGGAAGCGATGTTGATAATATGACCAGATTTCCGCGCCAGCATAGCCGGCAAAACTAGCTGTGTCAGACGCATCAAACCAAGTACGTTCGTTTCAAACATTTGTTTCACTGTCTCAAAATCGGTAGTCACTGCCTCTTCAAAAATTCCGAAACCTGCGCAGTTTACCAAGACATCAATCTTCGTATCCCCGATTTTCTGAACCACTGCTGCAATCTCATCAAAGTTGGTCATATCCATCTTATGATAAGCGCTGATGACTCCATATTCCGCTTGAATCTGCGTCGCTAATTCCGCTAGCTTTTCCGTTCGCCTAGCAGTCAAAATCGTATGTGCCCCCTGCGCCGCAACCTGCCTCGCAATCTCTGCACCAAGACCGTTTGATGCCCCCGTAATCAAAACTGTTTTTCCTTTCAAAAAATCATTCATCCTAGTTAAACTCCTTTATAGTTCAAATATGGCAAAATCTGTTGCGATTTCTGTATTTGGGAAAACGGACTGGCACTCCGCAACAAGCTCACGATTATCTTCACGATTGTAACGCGAACTAATATGGGTCACAATAAGTCGTTTCGCACCCGCATTCTTTGCCAAAGTGGCAGCTCCTATCGTCGTTGAATGCATGTATTCGCAGGCCACATCACCCATCTCCGCACCAAATGTTGCCTCATGGACGATTACATCTGCATCGCGTGCAATCATTAGCTCATTTGGCGCTGCTCGAGTATCTCCGAAAATAGCAATAATCCGGCCTTTTTTTGTAGGGCCAATAAACCTGCTTCCATCTACAACTGTACCGTCTTCAAGCGTCACCATCTTACCTTCCTTTAATTCTTTAAAAATCGGCCCTGGTTTCACACCAAGCGCTGCAAGTCCCGCAGCATCAAGCGCTCCCGTCTTATCTGCTTCCTCAATCCGGTAGCCGTAACTCATAATCCCATGATCTAGCTCACCGCAGATCACCTTAAAATCAGCATCTTCAAATACCGTTTCATCGGAAATTTCTATGATTTCTAGCGGATATTTCAGATGCGTCCCACTCACCGCTAGACTCGTTCGAATATAGTTCGCAATACCAACTGGACCATAGACCGTGAGCCTCGTCTCCCCACCTTGAAAAGAACGGCTACTAAGAAGACCCGGCAAGCCAAAAATATGATCACCATGTAAATGCGTAATAAAAATCTTTTCCAGTTTACTTAATTTAATCGAACTTCGCAAAATCTGATGTTGCGTTGCTTCTCCACAATCAAAAAGCCAAATACTATTTCGCTCGTTTAGCATCGTGAGCGCAATCGCCGTTACGTTACGGCCTTTGGAAGGGGCACCCGCTCCTGTTCCGAGAAAAATCAGTTCCATTTTGTCTCACAATCCTTTCTCTAATTCGCTACTAATCATACCATATTTACCATGCTTGTTGCACTCGTCCTCACGTTGTTTTCTAATTTTTCTGGTTCAATCAGTTGCACATTAGAAATCAAACGGCTAAAATAGTAAGGAATAATGAGGCCGACTTTGATTAGATCTTATTTACCTCATTTTAAAGAATAGCTTGAAACAACTTCGAGAGCAAGCTGGGTAAGATGTGTCACCAGCTTTATACGAATCGAGCGCTTGAAAGCCGATGTATCTCAGGTATGTTCCATATAATAATGAAAGAGGGTAAGCACGTATGACAGAAGTGAAAGAACAAGTAGCTTTAATTACAATTTTTGGCGGTACGGGAGATTTAGCAAATCGCAAACTTTACCCTTCGCTATACCATCTCTTCACGAAAGGCTTTTTGAAAGAGAATTTCGCCGTGATTGGTACAGCTCGTCGCCCATGGACGAATGATTTCTTCCGCGAAAAAGTCGTGGAATCATTGAAAGGTATTGAAAAAGAAGGGTTCGATCCAAAAGAATTTGCTTCTCATTTCTACTACCAATCACATGACGTAACGAACCGCGAATCCTACGTAGAACTGAAAAATCTATCCGATGAACTCGATAAGCAATACGAACTAAAAGGAAATCGCCTATTCTATCTTGCTATGGCGCCGAATTTCTTTGGAACTATCGCTAGTCGATTAAAATCAGAAGGTTTTGTCGATAATGCTGGATTTAGCCGCTTAATTATTGAAAAACCATTCGGTCGTGATTTAGCTAGCGCGAAGGAACTCAATGAATCGCTTCGCCAAGCTTTTGCTGAGGATGAGATTTACCGCATTGACCATTATCTTGGTAAAGAGATGATTCAGAACATTTCTGTTATCCGTTTTGCGAATTCGATTATTGAATCGCTTTGGAACAACCGCTATATTGATAATGTGCAAGTAACACTCAGTGAAACACTTGGCGTGGAGGATCGCGGACGTTATTATGAGGAAAGTGGTGCCTTGCGTGATATGGTTCAAAATCACATTTTGCAAATCGTTTCCTTACTTGCGATGGAACCGCCAATCAAGTTAACGACACAAGAAATTCGCCATGAAAAAGTGCGTGCGCTCCGTTCGTTGCGTGTTATTGAAGGCGATGATGTGTATAAATATTTCGTTCGTGGTCAATATGGTCCTGGAAAAGTAGACGGCGAGGAGCTTCTTGGTTACCGCGAAGCAGATAATGTCGATCCTGATTCCAACACCGAAACATTTGTTGCAGCAAAACTAATGATCGATAATTTCCGTTGGAGCGGCGTACCTTTTTATATTAGAACTGGTAAGCGTCTTGCTAAGAAAACAACCCAAATTGCGATTCAATTCAAGAGCGTCCCAATGAACCTATTTGGAGGGCAACAGTCCCTTGCCGGAAATGTACTGGTGATACATATCCAACCAGATGAAGGTATCACGCTACACATGAATGTGAAAGAGCCGGGTCAAGGAATGCTGACCATGCCAATCAACCTGAACTACGCACACTCTTCGCCAGACGGTATGAACACTCCTGAGGCCTATGAAAAACTAATTCAAGATTGCCTAAATGGCGATGCCACCTACTTCTCACATTGGGATGAAGTTTCCCTATCATGGAACTTTGTCGACAAAGTAGCCAACGTCTGGTCAAAAACCAAAGAACACTTCCCGAACTACACATCTGGCACGATGGGACCAAAAGAAGCAGACAAGCTAGTATCACAAGATGGATTTGAGTGGTTTGAATAGTGAAAAGCGGAAACAGCTCGTTAGCCTCGGTTAGAGCTAGATCTGAGAACAAAAATTAGTTAGAAAACCCTAAGAAGTAAGAGCAGCTGTAAAAAGTCGCTCTTACTTTTTTTCTTAGCGCCATCATCGCTCCGCTGCCTTTGCATCCCTACCTCTAGTCAACACGTAATATTTCCTAATTCTTTCAACAAAAATAGGTTGACCAACCACCCACAAAGCTGATATCATTAAGTTCAATGGGTAACTAAGTAACACCTCCCATTCCAATTATGAGTCTTAGTTTTTGGAAAACACTTCGCCATCATGTATATGGACGTACTAAGTAAGTACAGCGTGTTTCCTAATAGCCTCAACAAAGGAGAGTCATGATATGCCTGAAAGCATTGACGATTATATCGATCGCGGAATACATGGCACAAAAGAAATTAATCCAGCGGAACGAAAAAAAATATCTTGGCACATTTCGAGAACGTATCGAAATCCAAATGACCAAACAGGAAGTTTTCCAAAAATATTGTACTAAAGAATTAGAACAGGAAATGAAAGATCATCCAAAGGCCAAACTACTGCTAAATGGCTCAATTTCCTATGAGATATTGCGTTCCTACATCATGCTTGCTGAAAAACATAAAATGCCGTTTTCCATTGTGGCACGCGAAGATGAAGATACGCCAATCGGTCTCGTCTTAGCTGAAGATCACGAAATCAATCGTGAGGATACGCACCTTCATGAAGCACCGATTATCACAGAGGACCAAACTGGTAAAGTAAGTTTACTCGACAAAATCAAAGCTATTTTTCAAGATTAAGGAAGTGACATAGATGCTTCATACGATTGTACTTGCACTCGCGATCCTCATTTTTCTACAAACAATCTATTTCTTCATACGAAAAAATACCGATATGGGCGTGATGTTCCTGCTCATCGGTATCGCATTGCTTATTATTTCTACGATTGGTTGATCTTCAAAGGCTCTCCAGTATCCAATGCTGCGCGGAGCCTTTTTTGCATGTCGCCGATGCCTTCGCTACCGTGAAGTGGAAAAACAAATGGCTGTCCTCCTGTCACCTCTGCAAGTAGTGGTTTAAATTTTTTCCCGCCTAGCATCACAATCGTTTCCTGCGCAATGCCTAATGAGCGCCATTGGTCAGATAATGCTTCTACAGAAATCGTCTCCGCTGTCACGCCGCGCGCTGTAAATCTTACATCGTACGTCTCTAAAACAAGTGAATCAGGCTTCAAAAAACCATATTTCGGCGACAAAATAACATAATCCCCGTCAAATTTCTCTGCATAAGCCTTACATAAGCGATGGAAATTCCCAGTATACGCCTCACTAGCTATGACAGGTCCCGCATCCTCTTTTTTATCCCAAATTTTTGGCTTACCTGACGGAATGATAATCATGATACATCCTCATTCATCGGGTATTCCCATAAAACAATCGTCCCCCGCGAATCTACCTTATCTCTCTCTGGCTGATAGACAAATCCCGATTTACGTAAGACTTGAATCGAATACGTATTACTTTCAAAGCTTCTTGCAAAAATTCGGTGAATCTCCGGCTGATTTTTGAGCCATATCAATAACTCCTCTAGCGCTTCTGTCACGTAGCCATTATTCTGGTAAGCCGGCACGATGCTGTAACCAAGCTCAATCTCTCCGCTTTCCTCCGGTTTTCCTTGACCGCCAATTTCCCCGATAACCTTGTTCTCGTCCTTCAAGACGATTAAATGCGTCCATTTCGTCATCTCCGGCTCTTTTTTTACGTTCTCCAATACATATGGCAGATAAAAAAAGAAATCGATGCCAGGCCAATCTCTGGACACGGTGTAACCTGATACACGCTCCAGCTCGTCTACACCCGCAATCGTCGCTTTGATCCACTCTAAATTATACTCTACTAATAACAGCCGCTTTGTTTCTAATTTCCCCATATTAAAACCCGACTTTCCATTTCAGTATATCTTCTCTCTAAATTATCAAATTATGCTGGATTACGCAAATTTTTCGTAGAATACTACCTGTTATTATTACCACATACTAATTTTTTTAAAAATTTTTTTTCAAAATAATTGTATCCGCTTACACCATTCTCTTTCAATAGATTTAGCTATGTATTCCCGTTTTTCACTGAAATCCAAAAGCAACAAATTTTCAAAAAACGGTTGACATTTGGCTGTCAAAAGCTATAATTAATAATAATATTACATGCATTGATACTTATGAGATTCTTTAAGGCTACATACGAATTTGATACGTATCCCAAATTTGATTTTAGAGGAGATAATGACTTATGAAAACATGGAACCGACATTACGTCATTACAATTTTATTACTCTAGCAAGGGTCTGGAACACTGTTTAAAACAAGCAGTCGTTTAGATCCTGTTTAGCATTAAATGGGATTTGTATCTAGGCATCCCATTTTTTACTCAAAAATGGGATGCCTTTTTTGTTGCCAAACACGCTATCAATGGTATTTATTTGAAACAAAAGGTCGTGCTAGTTATTATATTCTAAAAATTCAGCGTCGACCAACAATTATAATAAAGAAACGGGGAATATGCTCATGCGTAGTGATAAAATCAAAAAAGGTGTCGAACAAGCTCCCGCTCGGAGTCTTCTGCACGCAACAGGTCAAATTAAAAGTCCAGGTGATATGGATAAACCATTTATCGCCATTTGTAACTCCTACATCGATATTGTCCCTGGTCATGTGCATTTGCGTGAACTAGCCGATATTGCAAAAGAAGCGATTCGCGAAGCTGGTGGTATTCCTTTTGAATTTAATACGATTGGCGTTGATGACGGGATTGCGATGGGTCATATTGGGATGCGTTATTCCCTGCCGAGCCGTGAAGTGATCGCGGATGCTGCAGAAACAGTGATTAACGCTCACTGGTTTGACGGTGTTATGTATATTCCAAACTGTGACAAAATCACACCAGGCATGTTGCTTGCCTCCGTCCGTACGAATGTGCCGGCAATCTTTTGTTCCGGTGGTCCGATGAAGGCTGGTCTTTCTGCCACTGGGAAAGCTTTGACGTTATCCTCTGTATTCGAAGCGGTTGGTGCTTTTAAAGAAGGTAGCATGAGTCAAGAAGAATTTTTAGATATGGAAGCAAATGCGTGCCCAACGTGTGGTTCATGCGCCGGGATGTTTACAGCGAACTCGATGAACTGCTTGATGGAAGTGCTTGGTATGGCAGTGCCGTTCAATGGTACGACGCTTGCTGTATCAGAGGCGCGGCGCGAGTTGATTCGTGAATCAGCCTTCCACTTGATGGATCTTGTGAAAAAAGATATTCGTCCTCGTGATATTATTACACGCGATGCGATTGATGATGCTTTTGCGCTTGATATGGCGATGGGCGGCTCGACAAATACGGTGCTACACGTGCTTGCTCTCGCAAATGAAGCGGAGATTGATTACGATTTGGAGCGCATTAATGAAATCGCCAGTCGTGTCCCTTACCTTTCTAAAATCGCTCCATCCTCTGCTTACTCCATGCATGATGTCCATGAAGCTGGCGGGGTCCCTGCAATCATGAAAGAGCTCGTGGACTTAGAAACCGCGATTCATCCCGATCGAATTACAGTCACTGGGAAAACAATACGGGAAAACGTTGAAAATGCGAAAATTAACAATACAGACGTGATTCATCCGAAAGAAAATCCGTATACGAAAACGGGTGGTCTCTCCATCCTCTTTGGAAATATTGCGCCAAAAGGTTCAGCGATCAAAGTTGGCGGGGTCGATCCATCGGTATCCGTCTTTACTGGAAAAGCCATTTGTTTTGATTCCCATGATGCGGCTGTTGAGGCTATTGACAATCATACAGTTCGCGAGGGGCATGTGGTCGTGATTCGTTACGAAGGACCGCGTGGTGGTCCAGGAATGCCGGAAATGCTTGCTCCGACTTCTTCCATCGTTGGACGCGGACTTGGAAAAGATGTCGCGCTGATCACGGATGGTCGTTTCTCTGGTGCGACTCGTGGGATTGCGATTGGGCATATCTCGCCGGAAGCCGCTTCTGGTGGCCCGATTGCGCTGATTGAAGATGGTGATACAATCGTGATTGACCTGCCAAATAGAACGCTGAATGTCGATGTTGCGCCCGATGTTTTAGAAGCACGCCGCGCTGGTATTCCTAAATTTGTACCGAAAATTAAAAAAGGCTATCTGGCTCGCTATGCTGCACTCGTGACATCTGCTCACACTGGTGGCGTATTGCAACTTCCAGATGATTTCTTAGAGTGATAAGGAGAGGTGAAGAAAATGATGAAAGTAGAAAAGCAAACAACGACGAAAAGTGGCGCGGAACTTTTAATTGATGCCTTGAATGAGCAGAGCGTAGAAATGATTTTTGGCTATCCTGGTGGCGCCGTTCTTCCTTTGTACGATGCCTTTTATGATTGCGACATTCCCCATATCTTGACGCGGCACGAACAGGGCGCAGTCCACGCAGCAGAAGGTTATGCGCGTGTAACAGGAAAGGCTGGCGTTGTCGTCGTAACCAGCGGACCTGGAGCTACCAATGCTTTGACAGGGATTGCGGATGCGATGAGTGATTCGATTCCATTGGTTGTCTTCACTGGGCAAGTGGCCACACCGGGCATTGGGAAAGATGCCTTCCAAGAAGCGGACATGATTGGCTTGACGATTCCGATCACCAAATATAATTATCAAGTACGCGACGTAAAAGATATTCCGAAAATTATTAAAGAAGCTTTCCACATTGCGACAACAGGTCGACAAGGCCCAGTCGTGATTGATTTACCAAAAGATATGTCGATTGCAACCACTGATAAAGTAAACGACGCTACGATTGATTTACCAGGTTATCAGCCAACTGTAAAACCGAATGGCATGCAACTGGAAAAATTGATGCAAGCGTTGGCGGCTTCTAGCAAACCGGTTATTTTAGCCGGAGCTGGCGTGAATCATTCTCGTGCGACTGCAGAACTGCTTGATTTTGCGGAACGCTATCAAATCCCTGTAGTGAATACATTGCTTGGACTTGGCAGTTTTCCACAAGATCATCCCCTCTTCCTAGGAATGGGTGGCATGCACGGTTCTTATGCGGCGAACATGGCTCTGACGGATCCTGATTTACTCATTAATTTTGGATCGCGATTTGATGATAGAATGGTTGGCTCGCCTCAAGAATTCGCGAAACATGCGGTGATTGCGCATGTCGATATTGATCCCGCAGAGATCGGTAAAGTTTTAACAACAAAAATTCCGATTGTGGCGGATATTAAAGAAACATTAACGCAATTACTTGAGATGAACGTGACGGACGAGGCGGATAAAACACATTGGTATAAACTGAATATGACGCGTAAAGAACGCCATCCATTCACGTATAATCGCGATGCAAAAACCGAGATCAAACCGCAAAAAGTCATCGAAATTATTGGCGATATTACAGAAGGTAAGGCGCTCGTTGCAACAGATGTTGGACAGCATCAAATGTGGGTCGCGCAATTTTACCCGTTTAGTCATGATCACCAAATTATGACGAGTGGCGGTCTTGGCACAATGGGCTTTGGTTTTCCAGCCGCAATTGGTGCACAACTCGCCTATCCGGAACAAACCGTTGTTGCTTTTGTTGGTGATGGTGGCTTCCAGATGACGAATCAGGAACTGGCTATTTTGAACGATTATAAAATCAATTTGAAAACGGTCATTATCAATAACGGATCACTTGGCATGGTGCGGCAGTGGCAAGAGAAGTTTCATAACGAGCGCTTCTCCCACTCCATTTTCCAGAGTCAGCCTGATTTTGTGAAATTGTCAGAGGCTTACGGTGTCAAAGCAGTTCGTCTCACCAATCCTGAGACGCTCGCCGCTGATCTCGCAGAAGCTTTTGCCTATCCTGGTCCCATTGTTATTGATTGTGTGGTTTCCCCAGGTGAGCTTGTACTACCAATGATCCCGCCAGGCAAAGCGAATCATCAGATGGAAGGAGTGGAATAAATGCGACGTATCATTACAGCTACTGTTAATAACTCAAGTGGTGTGCTTAACCGAATTACTGGTGTCATATCGCGCCGCCAGTACAATATTGATAGCATCTCGGTTGGTTGGACAGAAACCGCGAATGTTTCCCGCATCACCATCGTCGTTCATGTCGATTCACTCTATGAAATTGAACAAGTGACGAAGCAACTAAACAAGCAAATCGATGTGCTCAAAGTCAGTGACATTACAGATGATCCACATATGGAGCGTGAACTGGCTTTAATTAAAGTCAATGCCCCAGCTACAACACGTGCGGAGCTTAATTCCATTATTGAGCCGTTTCGCGCAACGATTATCGATGTTGGTAAATCAAGCGTCGTGGTGCAGGTCGCAGGGACGAGCGAGAAAGTCAATGCGTTTGTTGATAGCATTCGCCCTTACGGTATCAAACAAATGGCGCGAACTGGTGTAACTGGTTTCACACGAAGCGCTAAATAATCATTTTGAATCCCAGAAATCCTTTTTCTGAGAAATATATATAGATAATTTATGGAGGTTAGGAAAATGACAAAAGTATATTATGAAGATGCAGTACAAGAGAGCGCGTTACAAGGTAAGAAAATTGCAGTGATCGGTTATGGTTCACAAGGCCATGCCCACTCACAAAACTTACGTGATAACGGAAACAATGTCATTATTGGGATTCGTGAAGGAAAATCAGCCGAGGCTGCTCGCAATGATGGTTTTGAAGTCTTGTCTGTCGCAGATGCTACGAAAGCGGCTGATGTCGTGATGATTCTTTTGCCAGATGAAACGCAAGGAGATACTTATGAAGCTGAAATCAAACCTAACTTAGAAGCAGGAAATGCCTTAGCTTTTGCGCATGGTTTTAACATTCATTTTGACGTAATTAAACCACCGGCTGACGTGGATGTGTTCTTAGTAGCACCAAAAGGTCCGGGACATTTAGTTCGTCGTACATTTGTGGAAGGTGGCGCGGTTCCAGGATTATTCGCGGTTTACCAAGACGCTACTGGAAAAGCAACAGATGTCGCGTTATCTTACGCAAAAGGCATCGGTGCGACTCGTGCTGGCGTGATCGAAACAACATTTAAAGAAGAAACAGAAACCGATCTATTCGGCGAACAAGCGGTTCTATGCGGTGGTACAACGCATTTAGTACAAGCTGGGTTTGAGACATTAGTTGAAGCTGGCTACCAACCAGAGCTTGCTTACTTCGAGGTATTGCATGAGCTGAAACTGATTGTTGACTTGATGTATGAAGGTGGCATGGAAAAAATGCGTGATTCGATCTCGAATACAGCGGAATACGGCGACTATGTTTCCGGCCCTCGCGTAGTAACGAGTGACACGAAAAAAGCCATGAAAGAAGTCTTGACAGACATCCAAAATGGTAACTTTGCCAAAGCATTTATCGATGATAATAAAAATGGTTTCAAAGAATTCCATCGTCTGCGCGCAGAACAAAAAGGACACCAAATCGAAGCGGTTGGTGCGAGCTTGCGCGAAATGATGCCTTTCGTCAAACCACAAAAATAATAGGAAGAGATTGGGGATTAGGAAACCTACAAGCGTGTTGAGCCACTAAAGATAGGTATTTATCGGCACGCTGGTCCCCTTTTCTAATGAGGTGAAAGTTTATGGCTTATATTCAATTTTTTGATACGACGCTACGTGATGGCGAACAAACGCCAGGCGTCAATTTTAACCAGCAAGAAAAAATTCAAATCGCACGTCAACTAGAAACGTATGGGATTGATGTTATTGAAGCTGGATTCCCCATCGCGTCTGATGGTGATTTCCACTCGGTAAAAGAGATTGCCAGCATGATTAAAACGGCGACAGTTTGTGGATTAGCGCGTGCTGTGGAACGTGATATTGACCGAGCTTACGAAGCGCTAAGCGGGGCCGCAAATGCTCAGGTACACGTTTTTCTTGCTACCAGTGATGTACATATGAAGCATAAGTTAAAAATGAGTAGGCCTGAGGTTTTGGCGTCGATTAAACATCATGTCGCACATGCCCGTAAGCTTTTTCCAATCGTCCAATTCTCACCTGAGGATGCGACGCGAACAGATCCTGCGTTTCTAGTAGCGGCTGTCCAAACGGCGATCGATGCTGGGGCGACGGTGATTAATATTCCGGATACGGTTGGTTTTACGAATCCGACAGAGTTTGGTGCCCTCTTCCGCTACTTGCGTGAAAATATTCCGCGCTTCGATGAGGTTATTTTTTCTACCCATTGTCATGATGACCTTGGTATGTCGGTTGCAAATGCGCTTGCTGCGATCGAAAATGGAGCTCGTCGTGTTGAAGGTACGGTAAACGGTATCGGTGAACGCGCAGGGAATACAGCGCTAGAAGAAGTTGCAGTGGCGCTTCACATTCGCAACGATTATTACAAAACGGAGTCTGGCATTATTTTGAATCAGACAAAGAAAACGAGTGACCTAATCAGCCGCCTTTCTGGAATGCCTGTACCACGCAATAAAGCGATTATCGGTGGCAATGCTTACGCGCATGAATCCGGTATCCACCAAGATGGCGTTTTGAAAGAACCGACTACGTATGAAATTATCACACCAGCACTTGTTGGTGTCGAGAAAAATGCGCTACCACTTGGCAAACTCTCTGGCCGTCACGCTTTTGTCGCGCGTATGGAAGAACTCGGCTACTCCATGACGGACGACGAGAGAAACGATGCATTCAAGCGCTTCAAACATTTGGCCGATGTGAAAAAAGACGTAACCGAAGACGATTTACATGCATTGATTCTTGGTCAAACATCCGAGAAAGCCGATGACTACGAATTGAATCACCTGCAAGTACAGTATGTGACCGGCGGCATTCAAGGCGCGATTGTTCGAATCCATACGGAAGATGGCTCTGTTTTAGAAGATGCGGCGACTGGGGCAGGTAGTATCGAAGCGATTTACAACACGATTAACCGCCTGATGGAGCAAGACATCGAACTGACTGATTACCGTATTCAAGCGATTACGGCAGGTCATGACGCGCAAGCAGAGGTTCATGTTATCGTCAAAGACAAAAAAGGTGCGACGTATCACGGCATTGGTATTGACAATGATGTCCTCACCGCTTCCGCCAAATCTTACTTGCATGCAAGCGCCAAAGCTACCGAAAAAAAACAAACGACTAGCGAGGAGGTCCCAGTCAAGTGACATATCACATTACCGCCCTTCCTGGCGACGGGATTGGCCCAGAAATCATGGCGAGCGGACTAGAAGTGCTAGAAGCCCTTGCTCAAAAATTCCAACTAGATTTTAAAATAGAAACACACCCATTTGGCGGCGCTGGCATTGATGCCCTGTCCGATCCACTACCAGAAACAACACTTGCCGCGTGCCAAAAAGCAGATGCCATTTTGCTCGGTGCTATTGGTGGTCCAAAATGGGATAACGCATCAAAACGGCCAGAACAAGGCTTACTAGCGTTACGAAAAGCACTCGGCCTATTCGCTAATATCCGCCCGATTCAAGTGCCAAACACCATCGCCCACCTCTCTCCATTGAAAAAGGAAATCGTAGAAGGTACCGACTTTATCGTCGTTCGCGAACTAACTGGCGGCATTTATTTTGGTGAGCCGAAGCATTGGGATGAAAACAGTGCGGTAGACACATTAACGTACACAGCGCAAGAAATCGAACGCATCGCTGTCCAAGCTTTTAACCTCGCAAAAACGCGGCGCAACAAAGTGACCTCGGTCGACAAAGCCAATGTGCTGGCATCGAGTAAACTTTGGCGTCAAGTCGTGGAACGCGTCGCTACGCGCTATCCAGAAGTCACACTAGAACATCTTTACGTGGATGCGGCTGCCATGATTCTCATCCAACGCCCTACCACTTTTGATGTCATCGTCACAGAAAACATGTTTGGTGATATTTTGAGCGATGAGGCCTCCGTTATTACTGGCTCGCTTGGCATGTTACCATCTGCGAGCCATCCAGAATCAGGTCCATCACTCTACGAGCCCATTCACGGCTCCGCGCCAGATATCGCTGGTCAAAACATCGCCAATCCAATGTCGATGATTTCATCTGTGTCCATGATGCTACGCCAATCGCTCCAACTTTTTGAAGCCGCAGATTATCTTGACAAAGCAGCCTCAGAAACCATGGAGGCAGGGTTCCTAACCAAAGATCTTGGCGGTAACACATCGACTACCGATTTTACAAAAGAAGTTAAAAAACGAGTTAAAGGAGGAGAATAACAATGGCTAAAACAATGTTCGATAAGTTGTGGGATCGTCACGTCATATTTGGAAAAGAAGGTGAACCGCAGCTGTTATACATCGATCTGCATTTGGTGCATGAAGTTACCTCCCCTCAAGCTTTTGAAGGATTGCGAATGGAAGGAAGACAGGTTCGTCGCACGGATCGCACATTTGCCACGATGGATCACAACGTCCCAACCGAAGACATTTTCAACATTCACGATGTCGTTGCTAAAAAGCAAATCGATGCCCTGCGCAAAAATTGCGAAGAATTTGGTGTCACACTGGCAGATGTCGGTAGTGAGCGTCAAGGCATTGTGCACATGGTCGGACCAGAAACTGGGCTGACACAACCTGGTAAAACAATCGTATGTGGTGACTCACATACCGCAACACATGGCGCTTTCGGAGCAATGGCCTTTGGTATTGGCTCGAGTGAAGTAGAACATGTCCTTGCTACGCAATCTATCTGGCAACAAAAACCAAAATCAATGGGTGTCAAAATCAACGGCACCCTTCCAAAAGGCGTTTATGCAAAAGACGTTATTCTGCATCTAATTGCAACATACGGCGTCGCTTTCGGCAACGGATACGCCGTTGAATATTACGGAGAAGCCGTGCGCAATATGACGATGGAAGAACGCATGACCATCTGCAATATGTCCATTGAAGGCGGCGCTAAAATGGGGATGATGGCTCCTGATGCTACCACTTTTGCTTACATTCAAGGTCGCGAGTATGCACCAACAAATTGGGAGGCTGCTATCGCCGATTGGACGACGCTACCAAGTGATCCTGATGCGACATATGATCGTGACATCGAAATTGACGTCTCAGAGCTAGCACCATATGTTACTTGGGGAACCAATCCAGGTATGGGCGTTCCAGTAACCGAAGCATTCCCAGAAATCGAAAGCATCAACGACGAGCGCGCTTATCAATACATGGGACTAAAACCCGGTCAAACCGCGTCCGAAATCGACCTTGGCTACGTTTTTATCGGCTCTTGTACCAACTCACGACTTTCTGATCTAGAAGAAGCCGCACAAATTGTCAAAGGACACCAAGTCGCATCTGGTATTCGCGCCATGGTCGTTCCCGGTTCCCGCCAAGTTCGCTTAGCCGCAGAACGCATCGGTCTCGATCAAATTTTCATCGACGCTGGCTTTGAATGGCGCGAGCCTGGTTGTTCCATGTGCCTAGGTATGAATCCCGACCAAGTACCAGAAGGCATTCACTGCGCATCAACATCCAATCGTAATTTTGAAGGCCGCCAAGGAAAAGGTGCACGAACTCACTTGGTAAGCCCTGCAATGGCCGCAGCAGCAGCCATTCACGGTCGCTTTATCGATATTCGCAAAGGAGTGTGGCAAAATGGAAGCAATGGTGTTGCATAAAGGAAAAACCGTAGCCCTCATGAACGATAACATTGACACGGATCAAATTATCCCAAAACAATTTTTAAAGCGGATCGAACGCACCGGATTTGGCGAATTTCTTTTTGATGAATGGCGCTATCTTCCCGATCGTTCCTTAAATCCTGCATTCCCGCTGAACGCTCCTGACCGACAAGAAGCTACCATCCTTGTCACCGGTGAGAACTTCGGCTGTGGCTCCAGTCGCGAACATGCTCCTTGGGCCCTACTTGACTACCGTTTCCGGGTCATTATCGCCGGCGGATACAGCGACATTTTTTACATGAACTGTACAAAAAACGGTATTTTACCGATCAGCCTACCAAAAGAAGCCCGCGAAAAACTGGCCGCGATTCCAGCTAACGAAGAAATCGCTATCGACCTCCCCAATCAGCAAGTCATTAGCACGGCGGGCACCTACGATTTCGAGATCGACGCTACATGGAAAGAAAAGTTCATCAAAGGTCTCGATGATATTGCACAAACAATGGAACACGAATCCATGATTACAGAATACGAGAATCAAGCACGCGCCTACTAAACGCTTTGTCTGGGGTATGCCCCAATCTTAAGAAGGATGTGAAGATGTTATGGAAATGGTTGATGTGGATGCTTTAGTTAGCAAACAAGACGTGCTGGATGCATACGATACATTAAAAACGATCGTCAAACACACACCGCTTGAAAAAGACTACTACTTATCGCAAAAATATGACTGCAACGTCTACTTAAAACGGGAAGATTTACAATGGGTTCGTTCCTTCAAATTACGCGGTGCCTACTACGCCATCGCCCAATTAAACAAAGAACAACTCAAAAATGGCGTCACTTGCGCAAGTGCTGGAAATCATGCACAAGGGGTCGCCTTCACCTGCCAAAAACTCGGCGTACCTGCTACTATATTCATGCCAACAACGACACCGCAACAGAAAGTATCGCAAGTTCGCTTCTTTGGTGGCGATTTTGTCGAAGTTCGCCTTACGGGAGATACGTTCGACGCCTCCGCCTACTCTGCGAAAAAATTTAGCGCAGAACAAAATAAAGCATTTATTGCTCCTTTTGACGATGCAGACATTATTGCTGGTCAAGGTACCGTTGCTGTAGAAATGTTGGATGACCTCGGTAGCGAAGCCTGTGACTTTGTTTTCGCAGCAATCGGTGGTGGAGGGCTTGTATCTGGTGTTGCCTCTTACGTCAAAGCTGTCCGCCCAGAAACAACCATCATCGGTGTCGAACCCGCTGGTGCTCCTTCTATGGCCAAATCACTGCTAGCCGGCAAAGTTGTCAACCTACCGAAAATCGATAAGTTCGTTGATGGTGCAGCCGTAAAACAGGTTGGCCAACTAACCTATAATCATTGCGCGAAACTCGTCGATGAAGTAACCGAAGTGGATGAAGGCGAAGTGTGCTCTACCATCCTAGATATGTACACAAAACAAGCCATTGTAGCAGAGCCAGCCGGTGCCTTATCCGTCGCAGCACTCAATCATTTCCGACCACAAATCAAAGGTAAAAACGTGGTTTGCATTGTCAGTGGTGGTAATAATGACATCAACCGGATGCAAGAAATTGAAGAACGGTCTCTCGTCTTTGAAGGCTTAAAACACTACTTCATCGTCAATTTCCCACAGCGCCCTGGTGCTTTGCGTGAATTTGTCAATGACGTACTTGGGCCTTACGATGACATCACAAAATTCGAGTACACAAAAAAAGTAAACCGGAATCAAGGTCCCGTTATCATCGGTGTCTTACTACAAGATCCAAATGACTATGAAAAACTATTAGAACGCATCGCCGTTTTTGATCCAAGTTTCATGCCGATTAATGATAATCAGATGCTATACACCTTACTTGTTTAATAAACAAAATAAAGTGCCCTGCTCAGGCAAATCCTGAGTACTGGCACTTTATTTTTTGCTGACAAAAAATTGAGCAACTACCGCACATGTCGGTCATTGCTCAATCCTCTTCGCATACTCTCACTATTCTTAAAGTTTAGTTACGTTATCAGCTTGAGGTCCGCGTTGTCCTTCTACGATTTCAAACTCTACTTTTTGACCTTCGTCAAGTGTTTTGAAACCTTCTCCTTGAATTGCGCTGAAGTGGACGAATACATCGTCGCCGCCTTCAACTTCGATAAATCCAAAACCTTTTTCACCATTGAACCATTTTACTGTACCTTCTTGCATCTGTCAAAAACCTCCAAAAATTTTCTTAATATGTTCCTTTTACAAATATAAAACTTACTGGGAAACTGCTTAACAACAAGCTTACCTTTTGTTTTCATTTCAAAATTCACATATTATAAAAGATACTCATCATCGGATTAATATCCTTTATAATGTGTGAATGATAGCCAGTCGCGCTTACAGCATCCCAACAATACAGAGTAAAAGTAACGTATCAATACAATCATTTTAACGCTTTCATTCTAAAAATGCAAGCAATATTTACCTAAGTGCGCCATTATTGCGACAACTCTGTCGATAAAAAAATCGCGCGCCCCACAGTGTATGGGAGACATCGCGATTCTTCGGCTTATTTAATAATACTACGGTCTTTGATACGCCATTTCACCAATAAGTTGTGTAATGGTTCGCGGACAAGGAAGTACACGCCCAGGGAGATAAAAATCGAGGCGATTCCGAACAAGAATCCTCCTAGCACATCCGTTGGGTAATGAACACCAAGATACACGCGAGAATACATAATGAAGAAAATCCAGCCAAGCCCAACGACACCGATAACAATCTTCGCCCACATTTGTTTCACGGTGAAGATAAGAAACATCGCCGCTAAGCCATAAAAGATCGTCGTTCCAGTCGCATGCCCACTTGGAAAACTAAATCCCGTTTCTGCAATAAGGCGATTGAAATTTGGACGTGGGCGCTCAAAAATGTGTTTTAAAACTGCATTGAGTAGAATCGCACACACGAGTACGGTACCACCAAACCAAAGGCCGACGACAAATTTACGCAAGAAGAAAAGAATAACGACAACGATAATCGTTAAAATAATTGCTGTTTCTGCACTCCCAATCATTGTTAAGCTATCGATAAGGCTAGTTTTGGAAGCTGATACATTTGTTTGAATTCGGCCGATCCAGTTCAAATCAAATTTTGCGACCCATCTTGGTTCTGAATGGACCGCTAGTGCTACGATTACGAATAATAGCAAGGCGAAACCACCAATCGTGAACAGTGGTATGGCCTTTTTTTTGTTTGTGTTCATAAATCTACTCCTCACTTATTTTTTTGCAGGTAGGCTTGTACTTCTTCTACCATGCTTTGATATTTCGCTTGTTCGTTTGTATCTTCTTTTAGAATGAGATTCACGAAATCTTTGGTGACTGCAAGCGTGCCGCGATACAAAAATGTGGCATTACCGATGAGCTGTAGGTGTAGATTGCCCTCCGCATCTTTTGTAGCCGTTACTTTCACACGACCACCGTTATTATACACGTTGACCGGCGTTTCCAGTTTATCATTGTGCAATAGTTTTTTCATCAGACTTGAGGCCGACATCGCAGTACCGCAAGCATTTGTAAAACCAACACCGCGCTCAAAAGTCCGGACATAGATCGTGTCTTCTGCCAGCTCTTTGACAAAACTAACGTTCACACCATCTGTAAAGTATGGATTCTCACCGTTTAAGTAAGTGGCAAGTTCCGTTTGCTTATCCGAGTCTAGCGTCGCCTGATCAACAAATGTAATCAAATGTGGATTAGGAACCGCGACGGCAGAGAAGCGTAAATCTGGATCAAATGCGGGTACCATTTCGTTTATCATTTCTGATTCTGACCAATTTAGCGGCAGTGCTTCAGGAGCAAATAAAACCGGTGAGATTTCGACTTGGTATGTTGGAATGCCATCACCGATTTCCGCTGCTTTTGAGACGTGCAATGTTGCTTTCATTGTCTCAATGGTAGCTTCATCTAGATCATGCGCTTCTAACAAGTAACGAGCCACCGTACGTAAGCCGTTTCCACACATCGATGCTTCAGAGCCATCAGCATTAAAAACGCGCATACGGCCGATAGAGGTATCATTTGAGCTTTCAGACACAAATAGAATCCCATCCGCGCCACCGAGAAATTCCCCGCGATCACAAATACGCGTAGCCAGTTTAGCGCGATCACTATCTTGCCAGTTTGTTAAGTTATTTTTAGTTTCATCGATGAGAAAGAAATCATTTTGTGAACCATGTACTTTAATAAAATGGATATGTGCCATCCGATTACCTCCATTGTTGATGAACTTTCAAAGCGTCCTTTGCTTTGATTTAGAGAATCAATATGAGTGCGAGCGTAGAGAGCATTCGTTCTATTGTTGTGGCTCTTACGAAGCGTCCTTTGCTGAGTTAGAGCCTCAATATGCATGAGAACGCAGTGATCATGTAATCCACCAGTGGCCTGCTTACGCCTATTCTCAGCTTAGCTTCCTATTTCCAGTCTAGCCTCCATATGCATAAGAACGTAGTGAGCATATAATCCATGTGCTGCATCGTGTCCGGCGCCTTCGGATCCAGCTTCAACGGCCAACTCCTCGAATACTTCACGCCCTCCATAAAAAGCAAGATCGGCTTTTTATGGAGGCCGCTCCAGTTTTTTTCGGAGCTGAACGGGCCGTTTCAGCTTTGTTGTGGCTCTTATGAAGCGTCCTTTGCTGAATTAGAAGCCTCAATATGCATGAGAACGTAGTGAGCATGTAATCCATGTGTTGCATCGTGTCCGGCGCCTTCGGATCCAGCTTCAACGGCCAACTCCTCGAATACTTCACGCCCTCCATAAAAAGCAAGATCGGCTTTTTACTGCGGCCGCTCCAGTTTTTTTCGGAGCTGAACGGGCCGTTTCAGCTTTTCATTCAATAATTCTCCACTACAATATCCGCGCATCGTTTGCACAGTGTTGGATGATCGTGGTTTTCGCCTACGTCTTTTTTCACAACGCGGCATCGTTCGCATGTTTCGCCTTCTGCTACGGTTATCGCTACGGCTACGTGGTTATCTTTGATCGCTTTGGCTGGTGCTTGATCCAAGCCTTCTACTAACTCAAAATCGGATACGATTAGCAGTTGTGCAAAGTCGCCTTCTAACGAGTCAAATAATTGTTTTGCTTCGCCATCTACGAACAATGTCACTTTTGCAAGCATCGATTTACCGATGATTTTTTCGTTACGCGCTTCTTCCAATGCTTTTTGCACAACATCACGAATTTGCATAAACTGATCCCACTTCTCAGTAATCGTAGCTGTTGCCAAGTAGTTCTTCACTTCTGGCATTTCGGCTAAATGTACGCTCGTTGCTTCTTGACCAGTTATGTGCGACCAAACTTCATCTGCTGTATGTGGCAAAATTGGCGCCAGTAATTTCGTCAACACAACAACCGCTTCATAAAATACTGTTTGCATCGCGCGACGATCTTTGCTATCAGCCGCTTCGATGTACACAACATCCTTCGCAAAATCCATATAAAATTGGCTAAGCTCTACCGTACAGAAATTATTAATTTGATGATAAATCGTTGAAAACTCATACTTATCATAGCTTTCACGAACGTTCTTAACGAGCTCATCCAGTTTAATCAACAAATATTGATCGACTTCACGTAAATCTTCATACGCAATCGCATCTGTTGCTGGTGTAAAATCAGAAATATTTCCAAGCAAGAAGCGCATCGTGTTACGAATTTTACGATATACTTCCGAAACTTGTTTTAGAATATTATCACTGATACGCACATCCGCTTGATAATCCACAGAGGCAACCCATAAGCGTACGATATCCGCGCCTAATTGATTGATGACTTTCCCTGGAAGCATCGTGTTTCCAAGCGATTTACTCATTTTACGACCATCGCCATCTAAAGCAAAACCATGACTTAAAACGTTGCGGTACGGCGCTTGTCCACTGATTGCAACACTAGTCGTTAACGAAGAGTTGAACCAACCACGATATTGGTCAGAGCCTTCCATATACAAATCAGCCGGACGATTCAAGTAAGGACGCGCTGCGAGAACGGCTTGGTGACTTGATCCTGAATCGAACCAAACATCCATAATATCATTTTCTTTCGTAAACTCCCCATTTGGGCTGCCTTCATGCGTGAATCCAGCTGGTAACAAATCCTTCGCTTCCCGCTCAAACCAGATATCCGATCCGTGCTCACGGAATAATTCCGAAACGTGATTAATCGTCTCATCCGTAATGATCGACTCCCCATTTTCCGCGTAGAAAATCGGAAGAGGAACGCCCCATACACGTTGACGCGAAATAACCCAGTCCCCGCGATCGCGAACCATGTTGAATAAACGCGTTTCGCCCCACGCAGGCGTCCAAGTCACCCCTTGTACAGCATCTAGCAACTCTTGGCGGAATGCATTAATGGATGCAAACCATTGCGGTGTCGCACGGAAAATAACTGGTTTCTTCGTACGCCAATCATGCGGATACGAGTGCGTAATGAATTCCATTTTTAGTAACGCACCGACTTCTTCTAGCTTCTCCGTCACCATTTTATTCGCTGTATCATAAAATACACCTTCAAATCCTGGTGCTTCGTCCGTGAAAACGCCGCGACCATCCAGTGGGGCCAGCGTCTCTAAGCCATATTTTTGACCGATGATAAAGTCGTCTTCCCCATGCCCAGGCGCCGTATGAACTGCACCAGTACCAGCTTCTGCCGTGGCATGCCCACCGTTCATCACCAAGGAATCACGATCATAAAATGGATGTTTCGTTACAACGCGATCAAGCTCGGAACCACGCACTGTTTTAACGACCTCAGCAGCTTCCCAGCCCAATGTTTCGCGAAGGCTTTCGAAAAGCGCTTCTGCCACGACATATTTTTTACCATCAACCGCTGCAACGACGTATTCTAAATCTGGATTCACCGTAATCCCCATGTTCGCAGGAATCGTCCACGGCGTCGTTGTCCAAATCACGATATTCGTGCCTTCTTCTAGCGCACCTTTGCCATCTGTCACTTTAAACGCCACAAAAATCGAGGCAGATTTCTTATCTTGATATTCGATTTCGGCTTCCGCTAAGGCAGATTCACTCGATGGAGACCAATAAACTGGTTTCTTGCCTTTGTAAATATAGCCTTTTTTAGCCATCTCACCGAAAACTTTGATTTGTTCTGCTTCGTACTCGGGTTGCAACGTGATGTATGGATTCGCCCACTCACCCGTTACGCCGAGACGTTTGAATCCTGCACGCTGGATATCCACTTGTTTATACGCGTACTCTGCACAAAGTTTACGGAATTCAGCGACGGACATTTCTTTACGCTTCACACCTTTATTAGCTAGCGCTTGTTCGATTGGCAAACCATGTGTATCCCAACCAGGAACGTATGGCGAACGGAAACCACTCATTGATTTTTGACGAACAATCATGTCTTTGATAACCTTATTCATTGCGTGGCCCATATGTAGCTCACCATTCGCGTACGGCGGTCCATCGTGTAAAATAAACGTCGGTTTGTCTGCATTTTTTTGCTGAATTTGATCGTATAGATTCATATCTTCCCATTTTGTTTGCCATTCAGGCTCTTTGTTAGGAAGATTACCTCGCATTGGGAATTCTGTTTTCGGCATTAATAATGTGTCTTTATACTCCATCAGTTCATTCTCCTTTGTAATACTATTTTTTGTTATATGCGTGCTATATTCGGTGCTTTTCACGACAAAAAAACCCCTCCCTCAAAAAAAGGGACGAGTCTAATAGTCGCGGTACCACCCTTGTTGACATTGATCTTACATCTTTGCCCACTTCGTTACATCGTTAACGCCGACTTACGCTTCTTCCTACTTGACGCTTGGTCGTTCAAAAGAAGAGCTCCAGAGTGATTTCCATATTTCTATCCTACTCACTGGGCTCTCACCATCCACCAGCTCGCTTTATCATAGGCTTTCATTAGAAAATGTACTTGTCTCTATTATTGCTTCTCTATTTCGTTTTCTTCTAAAACTTCCAATGGTTCTACTGATTTCAACTCGGTTGCATCAACTTCGTATTCCATCAATTGCTTCCAATCGTCACTCTTGATTAAATCCATCTGTGTTTCTACTAGTATACGCAGGCGTTCGCGGAATACTTTCGATTGACGTTTTAAATCTTCAATCTCAATCGCAATTTTGCGTGCTTTAGAAAGGGAGTCACTCAAAATACGATCCGCATCTTTCTCAGCTTCACGCACGATCAGCTTCGCCTCTTTATCCGCATTATCAATCACTTGATTGGCAGCTTCTTGTGCCACAATTAATGATTTGTTCAGCGTCTCTTCAATATTCGTGAAATGTCCTAAACGGTCATCTCTTGAAGATAGTGTCTCCTCTAGGCGTTTCTTCTCTTTAATCAGTTGTTCATAATCCTTAATAATTTGGTCGAGGAATTCGTTCACCTCGTCCTCTTCATAACCTCTAAAACCACGGCTAAACTCTTTGTTATGTATATCCAGCGGTGATAATGGCATGCTCAACACCTCCATATGGTCAAAGCCCATCAAAATCTAGGCTAGCCCCTCTATTATACCATAAAAATTCATTTCATATATACCTGTCTATTACTATAATAAAATTCTGGCTTTCTCGCAAGTATTAGCTTCCCAAAAGGCAGAAACTTTAGCGTAAATAACCAATTTCCATTCGAATTTTATCCTTCTTCGTATGCCCATTAATCTCGCCCAATTTCACACGTCCGTATCCACGAGCCGAAATAATATCCTTTTCTTCACATTCAAAATCAGGATTTTCAACGGTTTTCCAGTTTACTTTGACAAGTTTTCCTTGCACTAATTGTTTCGCTTTTTGTCTAGAAATATGATGCGCCGTTGCTACGACTAAATCGAGTCTTAGACTAGTGATCGTGGTGCTCTCATAATCCCAATCTGCACGTACTGGCAACGCTTGGCTTAGCGGAATTTCTTCTAGCATAATGTTCACTTTCCCTATTTTATCAAGCTGCAAACTAATGTATTCTTTCATTTCCACCATCACGAAAAACTGCCACAGCTCGTTCTCCGTCAATATATCACCAAAGATATCCCGTTTCATTCCAAGCGACATTACCGTCCCAAGGATCATCTGATGCGTCAATGTTGTGAATTTGACTGGATAGCGGATATCAAATAACGTAATCTGAAAATCATCATCTGTTGGCTCGTAGTAATCCGGATAAATAAGCGCCCGTCTACGCTCTGCATGTGGCACTCCACCCCAGAACTTCACACGGATGTGCTCATATCCACCAACAACTGATTCAAGTATATGACGTTGTCGCGGATCTAAAAAATCGGTCAAACGCGGCGTATATTGGTCCTCTACTTGCACAATCCATTCCAGCGCCAAGTCAATAAACCCATGTTCCTCTGCTCTAAAATGTTGATAAATTCCTTCCATGTCCCTTACTCCCTTTAATAACAAAACATCTCCTTGATAAGATATCTTGAAAAATAGTCGTACATATAGTTCCCATTATAGCACGGTTCCCCCATTTTTGACACCCACTAAAAATCCAAAAAATACCGAATGAACGCACACCTGATTTTTCAGATCGGTTTCATTTCGGTATTCCCTTTTAAATAAAAAATGGTAAAATGTAATTGTAGACTAAGTACTGCAAACCAAACGTTGCCATTCTTATTGCAAAAAAGGCGATGATTGGCGATAAATCAAGGACGCCACCGATCGGCGGAATGATTTTGCGGAACGGTGCTAAGACCGGCTCACAAATCTTGGCTAAAAAGCGACCAAATGTCGTTTCATATGCGCCAGGAAACCATGACAGCAAAATGTAAACAAATAAGACGTACGGAAAGTAATCCAATACTAAAAAAACATAATGTGCGATCTGATATGCTAAAATGTGTTACACCTCATTTACATAAAATCTTGTTCTTCCAACATTTCAGAAATAGCGCCATCAACCTCGACGTTTTCTGGTGTGCATAGAAAAATATTGTTACCAATACGTTGAATATCTCCACCTAAAGCATACACAGTCCCACTCAAAAAGTCCACAATGCGGATTGCTTGATCATGACTGATACGTTGCAAGTTCACAACCACTGTTTTGTACTCCTTCAAGTAGTCGGATAATTCTTGTGCTTCTGCATACACGCGCGGTTCCACTAGTACCATTTGGCTAGAAAATTGCGCGCCATTCATGCTTACGACTTTGTGATCGTCGTCCACAGGTGCTTCGCTTTGATTTTTAAAATAGTTTTTTCCTGTTGTTTTTTTCATTTTATTCTCAGCTGGAACCTCGCGAAGTGGCTGCGGCTTTGTTGCAACTGGCTCTTCATAATAATCTTCGCCCTCTTCCTCATCTAAGAAAAAGTAAGATTTAAATTTATTTTTCAATCCCATCTGATTGACACCTCCACATTTAGTTTTCCTCTACTAAAGCTCTTCCTACTCTGATAAACGTTGCGCCTTCCTCTATTGCAATCTCAAAATCATTCGTCATTCCCATCGATAATTCGTGACACGGAACATTCGCGATTTCAAGTTTCTCTATTTCTTGTTGCAATGCTTTTAATCCTTGAAAAACGTGGTGTAAAGTTTGTTCATCATCGGTGTTTGGAGCCATTGTCATCAACCCAATAATTTCAACGTGTTGATAGTTCTGCGCTTTTACAAACGCAATTGCTTCTTCGGCATTAAAGCCATGTTTTGTTTCTTCCTCCGAAATATTGACTTGCAAAAAACAAGCCATTTTTTCAGTGGCGCGCTTTTCAATTTCATCCGCCAGAGATACCCGGTCTAAAGAATGTAAAAAACGCGTATATGGTAGGATGGCTCTCACTTTTCGTGTTTGTAAGGATCCGATAAAATGCCAAACAACATCTGGCTTATCCGCGAATGCCTCTACCTTTTCAGCAAAAACATCGGCGCGATTTTCGCCAAAATGACGAATGCCCAGATCGTATAGCTTCTCCATCGCAGCCACATCTACGGTCTTGGTTACGGCAACTAAATGCACGTCACTTCGCTCGCGATGACTTCTTGCTACTGCTCTCGAAATTTTATCCTCCACCAACTTTAAGTTATCGTTATAGCTCATCACATATCACCTATTTTTACGTTTTAGTTTCGACGGTTTCGATTGCGGATAAACGCTGGTACTTCGACATCGAGGTTTTGACGTGGTTCTTCCACGTGCGGTGCTTGTTGTTCTTCTTGTGTATTCTGTTGTTGCGGGAGTGTTCCGCCAGTTTCTTCTTTAACTGCATAGCCAGGACGGTTCACTTGAATCGATGGATTGGGTTTATTTTGTGCCTGTGCTTGCGATTGCGCTTGTGCCTTAGCTTGAGCAACTTCGTCAAAACCAGTGGCAATTACCGTAACAATCAATTCTTCCTGCAAATCGTCATTAATAACGGAACCAAAAATCATATTCACGTCTTCATCAGATGCAGAAGACACGATTTCAGCTGCTTCTTGAACTTCATAAAGGCTAAGGTTAGAACCACCTGTAATGTTCATCAAGACGCCTTTCGCGCCATCAATAGACGTTTCCAGAAGTGGTGAAGAAATCGCTTTTTTAGCTGCATCAGCTGCACGATTTTCACCCGTTCCAATCCCAATTCCCATCAAAGCAGAACCACGATTTGTCATAATTGTTTTCACATCGGCAAAATCGAGGTTGATTAATCCTGGAACAGCAATTAAATCAGATATACCCTGTACACCTTGACGTAAAACATTATCCGCTTCACGGAACGCTTCTAACATCGGTGTATTTTTGTCGACAATTTGTAACAAACGGTCATTTGGAATGACGATTAATGTGTCCACTGCTTCTTTCATTGCTTCTGTACCAATTGCCGCTTGCTTCGTACGTTTCGGCCCTTCAAAACCGAATGGGCGCGTGACCACGCCTACCGTTAAAGCACCCATCTCTTTAGCAATCGTCGCAATGACAGGTGCTGCACCAGTTCCAGTACCACCGCCCATACCAGCTGTTACAAAGACCATATCGGCTCCATTTAATGCTTCTTCAATCATTTCACGACTTTCTTCTGCAGCTTTTTTACCGATTTCAGGAACAGCGCCGGCGCCTAGTCCACGCGTTAATTTCGTGCCTAGTTGCAAATGAACCTCTGCCTTGGATAGATTTAAAGCTTGTGCATCCGTATTGGCTGCGACAAAATCGACACCTTGGACGCCATGTTCGATCATACGGTTGACAGCATTATTCCCGCCACCACCGACACCTATTACTTTAATTGTTGCTAAGCTTTCTGAGCTTGTGTCAAAATCTAACATATTATTGCCTCCTAATTTCACCTTTTTAACGAAAAACACGTACTTTTTTAATCGAAAAATGCACCGAAGAAATTCTTCATTTTAGTAGAAACTTTCTCTTCTTCTGTTTTCTTTGGTTTTTGTTTTGGTGTGTGCGCTTCTTGTTCCATTGTTTCAGCTGGCGCAGAACTCACGCTCCGACCTTCTTTTTCAGCCATTTGATAGGCGTATTTTATCAATCCAACGGCCGTTGTGAAACTCGGTTCACGAACACCGATATAATCTGGGATTGCTAGCCTGACATGCGATTGAAATATTTTTCCCGCCAGATCAATCGCACCTGGAATTGCCATTGAGCCACCTGTTAGCACATAACCACCTGGTAGGTGATTTTTCCCAACACGCGCCAACTCTTCCATCGTCAATGAGAAAATTTCTTCCATCCGAGCTTCGACGATATCTGCGACCTCTAGCTGTGTGAAATGCTGCTGTTGATCACTACCAATGACATCGATACCAAATGCAATATCCGCAGATGCATCGTCATAAAAAGCATATCCTTGTTCTAACTTCACTTTTTCAGCATTTGTTGTCGATGTATTTAAGCCAAGTGACAGATCTTTTGTCACGTGATCCCCACCGACTGGTAATACCGTTGTATACGTTAACTTGCCTTGTTCAAAGACACTTATTGTCGTTGTTCCAGCACCAATATTGACAAGTGCCGTGCCGAAATCTTTGTCATCTGCTGACAAGGAAATTGCTCCCTCTGCAAGGGGCTGTAAAACAATATCCGTAATTTCTAAACCAGCGCGCTCTACGCAACGTAGCGTATTATGTAAGATGGTTTTTGAGCCAGTAATAAGTGTCCCTTCGACTTCTAAACGCACACCAATCATGCCTCTAGGATCGGTCACACCTTCTAGTCCATCCACAATATATTGATCTGGAATGATATTAATGATCTCTCTGTCTGGGGATAGCGGAACAACTTGCGCTGCGTCCATAACATTCCACACATCTTCATCTGTTATTTCACGGTTTTCACTACTAATTGCAACAATACCACGACATGGGTCAAGTCGCACTTGGCTGGATACGATACCCACAATCACTTGTGAAATATGCACGCCTACCATGCGCTCTGCTTGCTCAATTGCTTTTTTTATGGAATCTACTGTTTTATCAATATCAATGACCACGCCTTTTTTGACACCTTGGGATGCCACGTTGCCCACACCGATAATATTGAGTCTGTCGTTTGCCATTTCAGCAATAATCACTTTCACAGATGATGTTCCAATATCTAAGCTCACGTAAATTTCGTTTTCTCCCATTTATCGGCACCTCCTTCATTTAAAGTTATTTCTCATTATATTTGTCTACTCGCAAGAATGTTAGTAGTAAGTGTTTTATTCATAAGTTTATTTTTAATGTTGGTGTTTGCTGATTAAGATTTCCCTTTCTAGCAAACATGATGATTGTCCAAAATAATTCCGTTTTTTTTTTACAACGCATATCTATAGTCTACACCAAGAAAGATAGTAATAAAAGCACAAAGGACGTTTTTCAGCAACTTTTTAGCTTTTTTTTTTAATTCAGCTCTAAAAAAGGAACGTGCATTCTCATACAAAATTTTTTTTATGTAGTAAAACACACATCTTTTTAGCTTTTTAGTTTGTCGCTCCATGTCATTTTTTCTTATCCAAGGCGGCTTTTTCTTCTTTATCTTTTAAATATGTTCGGAAGTAAGATCCTATTTCTAGATCAATAATTCCTTTTTGATCCGCTTTTAATTGCGCGACGATGGACGGATAATGCGCCATTTTTTCAGCGAAGGTTGCAATTGTTGCAGATACCTCATTGCCATCGTTCATATAGAGACGAATGTGCTCATCATCACTTTTGGTTGGTGCAAAATGGATCTCCGAAATGGAGAGCCTCACGCCTTCTGGAAGCTTGTTTAATTGCGAAACCATATCCTTTAGTGCGGTTCCGTTTTTAAAATTGCTAAATATCGGGCTATTGCCAATCGGAAATTGCTTAGGCTGGGTTGTAAGCAGTTTACCTGTTTCTAAAATGTCAAAGTATTGCCCCTCTTTTTCTTGGTAGCCTACCGTTTGGTTCTCTGTAATATGGACGCGTAGAGTGTTAAATCCCTGAAGCTCTATCGTCGCCTTTTTGATCAACGGATTTTCTTCCAATTTCGACGCACTTTTGGACTTATTTAGTGCAAAAATAAATTCGTCGAGATCTAGATTTCCTTCTGCTAAAATTGTTTTTTCGTCCACTTGGTGATTGCCATCGACATAGATGCGCGCAACCTTACTCAGCGGTGACAAAAAATAGAGCGTAATCAAAATGAGAAGAACGAAAGCGCTTATCAGGATCGACATATGGCGAATCAGTTTCTTTTTGCGATATTTTTTTAGTTCAGGAATTCTGCTTTCGATGGAAACAATTTTTTTATTCGCCACGGTTTGTCCTCCTCATCTTTGTTAGTTGTTTATGATTTCGTAAATGGCATCGACGAGCTGATCTGCTGCATCCGGAACGCCTAGTTGTTTCGCTTCATATTGCATTTTTGCGAGCTTTTCTGGGCTACCCATGATGTTATCAATCTCATCTAGCAAGCGCTGAGGCGTTAGATCTGCTTCCGTTAATACGGAGGCTGCTGCTTTTTTCGCTAACGATTCTGCGTTTTTTTCCTGATGATTTGCTGTCACATATGGGCTTGGGATTAAGATGCTCGGAACACCTAGCGCTGTCAGTTCTGCAAGTGATGTAGCGCCTGCTCTTGATACGACTAACGTGCTTACGTTAAGTACTTTTGGCATGTCGTAGATGAATGGTTGAATGCTAATGTTATGACTTAGCTCCATATTGGCTAGCTTCTCTTTGATCTTGTCAAAATGAACATCACCTGTCACATACAACAGTTGATAAGAACGCTTGCCGATTTTTGCTAAATTGGCTTCGATTGCCTCGTTAATACCCCTAGCACCACGACTTCCTCCAAAAACGAGTACGGTTGGTTTGCCCATTTCTAAACCGTATTCCGTCAAAACATCCCCTGATTCGATGCCAACAACTTCGGACGCGCGCGGGTTACCGGTGAAAACAACTTTTTCAGCAGCGAATGAGTCGCTTACTTCTTCAAAACAAATCGCGACACGGTCTGCGTACCTGCTTAAAAATTTATTAGTCAATCCAGCGACACTATTTTGTTCGTGAATCAATGTCGGGATTTTCAATTTTGCTGCCGCATAGACAACCGGTCCACATACGTATCCACCCGTGCCAATAACCGCGTCAGGCGCAAAGTCTCGAATCAACGTTTTACTTCTTGTAACACCTTTAAAAAAGCGGGTAATCGTTTTGACATTTTCAAGCGAGAGGGAGCGTTTAAAACCGGTAATATCAATAGCTTCGAAACGAATCCCCTCACGCCTAACGATCGTGGACTCTAGTCCTTTTTCCGTTCCAATGTACAAAAATTCTGCTTCAGGGTCTCTTTTTTTTATAGCTCGGATTAGCGCAAGAGCTGGATAAATATGTCCACCCGTGCCACCGCCGCTTATTACAAATTTCATTTTTCCACCTCATCTGGTAATTCTTCGATGGCATCCATAAAGGCGCGACCACGAACTTCAAACGTTCGGTACTGATCCCAGCTTGCACATGCCGGTGATAATAAAATAATATCGCCTGGGTTCGATAATTGATAGGCAAGTGGCACTGCAGCTGTGACATCATGGACTCTGTGCACATCAACACCAGCCTCTTTCCCAACACGGCCTATTTTTTCGGCAGTTTCTCCAAATACGATCAATGTTTTTACATTTTTAAAAAATGGTTTTAGTTCATCGAATTGGGTGCCACGATCAAGCCCGCCCGCAAGCAAAACGACTGGCTTATTGAAACCGCTGAGCGCACTTTGTGTCGCTAAAATGTTCGTCGCTTTAGAATCGTTGTAAAATTTACGACCGTTCAGCTCTTTTACAAACTGTGTCCGATGTTCCACGCCTTTGAATGTTTCTAGAATATGCATAATTTGCTCATTGCTGACGTCACAAATTTTTGCGACTGCAATCGAAGCTAAAATATTTTCGAGGTTATGTTCTCCTGGAAGCAAAATATCATCGCGGTTTCCAATAACTTCATCATAAAACATGATATTGCCATCTTTGACGTAGGCGCCTTCTGCTAGTTTTTGTGTTGGTGAAAATGGAATGACTTTTGCTTTTGTACGCTTCGTCATGTTACGCAGTTCATCTTGATCCCAATTGACGACTAAAAATTCATTTTTCGTCTGGTTTTCTTGGATACGCCATTTTGCCTTCACATATTCATCACGCGTCTTATGGTAATCGAGATGCGCCTCGTAAATATTCGTAATCACTGCGATTTTCGGACAAAACGTACGAATCCCCATGAGTTGGAATGACGAAAGTTCCATCGCAATATATTGGTCTGTCGTCGCTTTTTCGGCAACTTCTGAACCCGGAAAACCAATATTCCCGGCAAGTAATGATTTGTTAGGCGACATTTCGTTTAACATGTGATGTATGATCGTCGTGGTCGTTGTTTTTCCGTTTGTACCTGTAATACCAATGATCGGCGCGTCTGATATTTGGTAAGCCAGTTCGACTTCCGTTATAATCGGGATCATCAAATCTTGCGCTTTTTTAATCATTGGATTTTCATACGGGATGCCCGGATTTTTCACAACCAG
The DNA here is from genome assembly GCF_000525835.1 of Listeria grandensis FSL F6-0971. GTDB lineage: Bacteria > Bacillota > Bacilli > Lactobacillales > Listeriaceae > Listeria_A > Listeria_A grandensis. Next base: position 48,676 of record NZ_AODD01000002.1, on the reverse strand, counting down.
CTCGAATCCTTCATCCAAAAGCTCTACGGGATGTGAACCACAGATAACTTTAATGCCTTGTTCTAGCAGACCTTGCGCCTCTGGATTTTCACTAAACGGCTGTTGATCGTTGACCGTCACAAAGGCGCCGAGTTTATGCAGTAATGACGCCGCACTGACGCCACTTCTCGCCAAGCCCAATACAAGTACTTTGCGATGCTTATATTGAATAATGTTTTTCATTTCTACTCCTCCAGTTTAACTCTCTACCATTTTTTAAAGGATAACGAACAGGGCAATGATAGCACATACAAGGCCAGTCCCCCAAAAAGTGAAAACAATACGCCACTCAGACCAGCCGATATCGGCATGCTCAAAGTGATGGTGGATTGGACTCATTTTGAATAGTCGTTTTCCGTTTGTTACTTTAAAATAGAATACTTGGATAATAACCGATGACGTTTCAATGACAAAAACAAGGCCGATTAAAAGCAACATCCATTCTTGTTTCAACAGAATCGAGATTGCCGCAATCCCAGCACCTAGCGCGAGTGATCCGGTATCTCCCATAAAAATTTTCGCAGGATTTTTGTTAAAAAGAAGGAACCCAAGCATGGCGCCGACAATGGCTAAGCAGAACATCGCCACGACGTTTTGCTCTTGGTAAATCGCAATGATTCCAAACGTGCCAAATGCAATCACAGACAGTCCAGAAACAAGACCATCTAAACCATCCGTCAAGTTAACAGCGTTGGAAAATCCGACCATCCAGAAAATCACAAAGATAAGGAAGAACCAACCAAGGTTCACTTCTATAGATGTAAATGGAATCGTGAGCGTATCTGGATAACCTCCCCAACGATATACGAGGTAGAACAAGACCGAAATAACGACTTGTCCGATAAATTTTTGTTTGGATTTTAATCCTAAATTTTGTTTTTTAACCACTTTGATGTAATCGTCTAAAAAGCCTAGTGCACCAAATAAAACGAGCGGGATAAGGAGTAGCAATGCCTCGCTTCCAAACCAGCCACCGATCAGTACCATGACGACAAAACTCACAATCATAGCTAGTAAAAAGACAAGTCCTCCCATCGTCGGCGTTCCTGATTTTTTTTGATGGCTTTGTGGTCCTTCTTCACGAATACTCTGACCAAACTTCAATTTTTGTAAAAACGGAATGAATAGTGGCACCCCGATTACAGTAATAATGAACGCCATCGCAAATGTTGTAAATATCCAATATAATGACACGCTTTTTCGCTCCTATCTTTTTATCACGAACAACGTAAATCTGTTCTGTGCAATATTAGTTTTTATAGTATCTTCGCCAAAATAGCGTCTCGCGCTTCGGTGCGATCATCAAAATCATGGACGACATCGCCAATGATTTGGTACGTTTCATGCCCTTTTCCAGCGATCAAAATGACATCTTCCGCCTTTGCTTGATTTACGGCAAACCGAATCGCGTCATGTCGTTGTTCCTTCACTGTATAAGTCGCATTGGGCACGCCCGCCAACATATCTTCAATGATCTGCATTGGTGCTTCTGTTCGCGGATTATCCGATGTAAAAATAGGATCTGTAGCATACTTCACGGCAATCTGCGCCATCTGTGGCCTTTTTCCTTTATCACGATCACCGCCACAACCAACAACAACAAAAATCCGTCCTGTTGCAAACTCGCCCACGGTTTTCAAAACATTCTCGAGTCCATCTGGCGTATGCGCGTAGTCTACAATGACCGGAAATTGTTGGCCTGCATCTACGAGCTCAAAACGCCCCGCGACACCTGGTACCTTTTCCAATGATGCGATAATTTCTGGCAGTGTGCTTGGTCCTTCTTTCGCCGCGTAGACCGTTGCGATCGCTGCTAGCGCATTGTATACATTGAACTTGCCGCTTAATTTCAATTCGGTATGGAAAACCTCATCCTGAAAATGGAGATCAAACGCAGTGCCTTTGCTACTAATCCTGATGTTCCTTGCTTGAAATGTCGCTTCATTCTCGATGCCATACGACAATAAACTCACACCAGTTGCCTCCGTCATGAATCGCGCATACGCATCATCGGCATTCATAACGGCCGTTTTAGCCACACCACCATAACCGTTACCAAGCTGTGCAAATAGCAAGCTCTTCGCGTGTGCATACTCTTCCATCGTTTTGTGGTAATCGAGATGATCCTGCGACAAATTCGTAAATACAGCTATGTCATACTCTGATCCATAAACGCGGCCTTGCACCAATGCGTGGGAAGATACTTCCATGATTGCCGTCGTCACTTTGGCATGCCGCATTTGCCGGAATGTCTTTTGTAGCGTTAAACTATCCGGTGTCGTGTTTTTAGTCTCCAAAATCTCAGCACCAATTTTGCGATACATCGTGCCAATCAGACCCGTTGTCACCGCATGATCTGCGAGAATGAACTCGATGAGGTGACTCACTGTCGTTTTACCGTTTGTTCCTGTAATACCAATCAAAGCCATTTCAGCTGTCGGATTTTCATAAAACGCCGCAGCAAGCATCGCCATCGCCCGTTTCCCGTCCTGTACCAAGATAATCGGTAGCGTCACATCCGCCAGCACCCGTTCCGCAACAATCGCCACCGCGCCTTGTTCCTGCGCGATTTTCGCGTAATCATGGCCATCAACGACTTCCCCGTCAATACAAACAAATAGCGTTCCATCCCGCACTTGCCCGCTATCCTGTTCCACCGCATTAATTTCTATATGTAGCACATCTTCCTTCGCCTGCATGATTCGATTATAAGGAATTGCCTGTATCAGCTTCTTTAATTCCATTTTGAAACTTCCCTTCCATCCCGATCGCCCTAACGCCAAAAAACGATATCACATCCCTTTAAAAAGCGGGGAAGCATATCAGCCGCGCGTAACGATGACAAATCTTCTCCTCTATATTAGCAAAAACAACGTGGGAATACTAGTCTTTTAACAATGTTTCCAATGTGATGAAAAGAAAGTAGGCGCCTCGCGTTTGCCTGTCACGAAGTTTGGCGCCTACTCCTCACGTATATTAATTTAATAAGGCGTTTAGCCCTGCCGCTTCTTCCACCGATGTGTCCGTCGAATCGTCTTTATCCTTCGTCACCACAGGCACTTTGTTGAAATTCGGAATTTTATCCGGTGTCGCAAGCTCAATTATCACATTGGATTTATCATTCAGCACGGATCCCGCAGATAGGCTCTGCTTAAGCACATACCCATTTCCGGTCACTTTAAAAGGAACTCCCGTTATTTCGGAGACTTTGAGCACATCATTCTTCGCCCAATCCTTCATATCAGGAATCGTCATGTCACCTTCTGTCATCAAAATAACACGCTGCCCTTCTAAAATCTTCTCACCAACTTGCGGTAATTGCTGCACAATTTTCTTACCATTACCAATCACGACAGGAACCAACTTCTTCGCTTCCAGTTCTTTCTTAGCCGCTTCCGGCGTCTTACCTGCCATCGTCGGAACTTCGACCGTTTTTAGTTTATCTGTATCCGCCGACTTGATATTCAAGTATTGCAAACTGTTCTTCATTACCGGGTTAAAAATTTCAGATACCGCCTTGCCGCCTGTCACACCTGTTGGCAATTGCGGTTGCAACATCGTCACATACATGACAAGCTCTGGATCTTTTGCTGGTGCCATGCCCATGAAGGAGAATATATAGTTATTATCCCCTGTCATATAACCCCCACCATTTGGATTGGGGATTTGGGACGTTCCGGTTTTACCAGCGATATCATAACCGTCAATCGCGTACAGTTTCCCCGTACCAACTTTACCTTTAATAACATTTCGTAATTCCTCACGCGTTTGCTTCGCTGTTGCTGCACTGATCGGGCTACCCGTCACTTTCGGCTTCGTCTTCGTTGTTTTACCCGTATTCGGATCGACAATTTTTGAGACAACGTATGGTTGCTTCATCGTTCCATCACTCGCGATTGCCGTCGCACCTTGAAGCATTTGCATCATAGAAACCGTTGTCCCTTGGCCAAATACCGTTGTTACCTGCTCAATTTTTTGATCAAAAAGGATCTTGCCTTGCGCTTCATTCGGAAGGTCGATACCCGTTTTTTGACCAAATCCAAAATTTTGCAAATAGGTTTTGAATTTATCAGGGCCCATACCAGCAAGCATTTTTGCAAACGCTACGTTACTGGAGCGTTCCACACCTTCACGATACGTAATTGATCCCCAGCCAACACCAGCATTATGGTCATGTATTGGAATCTTACCAACATTGTATGTTCCAGATTGATAGTATGCATTTGGGTTATAAACACCGAGATCGATAGCCGATGCAAGCGAGAATACTTTCATAACCGAACCAGGCTCATACGTTGTTTCCACCGGTAAGTTCGCCCACTCTTTCGTCAAACCTTCCTTCGTCGTTGGATTAAACGTATCGCGCTGACTCATAGCCAAAATCTCACCCGTTTTCGGGTTCATCACAACCGCCATCATATTTTTGGGATTATACTTCGCATCCACCGTATTGAGCGTATCCTCTAAAAATGTTTGGATTTTCTTATCCAGCGTCAAATAAATATTCTGACCATCTTGCGCTTCCTTCACACTACTTTTCGTGTTCGGCAAAATATAACCATATTTATCTGCATCATAATTAATCGATCCATTTTTACCAGTTAAAATGCTATTGTACGCCTTCTCAATTCCCATTTTACCGATTAATTTCGACATACCATCCTTTCCAGTCTCCTGCTGGGCATAACCAACAAGATGCGAGGCAAAGACACCATTCGGATAAAATCGCTCTGCTTGCTTTGTAAAGACAAGCCCTGGCAGTTTGGAAGCCTCAATCTTATCCTTCACTTCGGCCGACAAGTTCTTGCCAGCCTTCCCAAATTCAACTTGGAATACCTTTTTCTTTTCGAGCTTTTTCAAAATATCCGCTTCTTTTAACGGTAAATATTTCGCTAAAAGTGCCGCAGTTTTCTCTTTTTCAACCACATGATGCGGGTTTTTCGGATCGACGGTTTGCTTTGGATCAAGCACAGCCGCCAACGTATAAGAAGCAGTGTCCTTTGCAATCACTTCGCCCTTTTGGTCCAAAATAGAGCCGCGATTTGCTTCCATGACACTGCTTCGTAAATGCTGTTTTGCCGCCTTCGCAGCAAGAGGAACGCCGTTAACATCGCCAACGACTTGCATGTAAAAGAAGCGTCCGATAACTGACAGAAAAATAACGCCAAAGATGATGAAAAGAACCAAGGCGCCCCTTCGCATGTTTCCTACTCGTTTCTTCATTTGCCTTCCACTACTTTCACATTATCTGGATCGAGTTTCAAACCAAGCTCTTTCGCTTTTTGCCACACACGTTCGTAACGGCTAAGATCTGCCACTTCCGCCGACAAATCTTCGTTCGCTTTCACTTGTTTATCCACATCCGTTTGTTTTTCTTGAATACTTTGGTTCACATCATATATTTGCGCCTGCACGCTGATGATTTTAAATGCAAAAACCGCAATCACAACAATGAAAATGGAGGCGATCATTTTCTCACCAAGCGTTATTTTACCACGTTTTAATATTTGCTTCCTAGGTTGCGGCTGCGGTACTTCTCTATGTACACGTTTTGGTTCCGCATTCGTTTTGTAAGCTACATTATTACTCATTTACATCACTCCTAACTATTTCGTTCCACCACTCTAGCTTTGCTGATCTCGCACGATTGTTTTCCGTTAGTTCTTCCTCAGATGGGAGAATAGGTTTTCTTGTTATTAGCTTCATTTTTGGCTTATATTCATCTGGAATAATCGGTAACCCTGGTGGCAGCTCCGGCCCCTTCGCTTGTTCTGCAAAAATTTGCTTCGTCATTCGATCTTCTAAAGAATGGAACGTAATCACGCTGATTCGTCCACCTGGTTTCAGTAGTTCAAGCGCTTCTTTCAGCGAATCTTCTACTGCACCTAGTTCGTCGTTCACTGCAATCCGAATCGCTTGGAAAACCCGCTTCGCTGGGTGCCCCCCTTTTCGCCTTGCTGGCGCTGGAATCGCGGCTTTGATCGCATCCACGAGTTCCCCCGTCGTCTCAATCGGTGCCACTTCACGTCTCCGTTCAATCTCACGTGCCACTTGCTTCGAAAACTTCTCCTCGCCATACCGGAAAAAAATGCGCACAAGATCCTCATAACGCCAATCATTCACGACATCGCGTGCCGTAAGCTCGGCATCCTGATCCATTCGCATATCTAGCGGTGCATCTTGATGATAACTAAATCCACGTTCCCGTTCATCTAGTTGCGGTGACGAAACACCTAAATCATACAAAATTCCATCCACTTTGGTAATCCCAACTTCTAGTAATGCTTCCTTTATATATCTAAAGTTGCTTTTGATAAACGTCACTTGTCCGGTGTACTCACTTAAACGTTCTTTCGCGTGGGCAAGCGCCTTGCTATCTTGATCAAACGCAAATAAATGCCCCGACTCCGAAAGTTGGCTCAATAAGTAAGCACTATGTCCTGCCCCACCGAGCGTACAGTCGACATACACACCATCTGGCTTTATGTTCAAGCTGTCTACCGTCTCTTTTAACAATACTGTCTCATGTTCAAACATCCGAGTATGCCCTCCTCTTTTAAATATCAAAGCCAATCATATTTTCGGCAATGTCTGCGAATGATTCCTGTGCGTCATCGAAGAATTTATCCCATTCTGACTTGCTCCAAATTTCAATACGACTTGCGACCCCGACAATCACCGTCTCTTTCTCGAGTTCCGCATAGCTTGTTAAGTTGGACGGAATATTCATCCGACCCTGCTTATCAAGCTCACATTCCGAAGCCCCAGAAAAGAAAAAACGGGTAAAAGAACGAGCATCTTTTTTAGTCAGCGGGAGTTTCTGGATCTTCTCTTCCACTTTCGTCCACTCATCAAGCGGATAAGCAAAGAGACATTTATCAAGCCCTCGGGTAATGACAAATTGATCCCCTAATTGTTCACGGAATTTAGATGGCACGATTAAACGGCCCTTTATATCAATGTTATGTTGATATTCGCCCATGAACATAGTCCATCCCCACTTTCTTATTAACAACTTTACCACAACTCCCCACTTCGTACCACCAAAAACTGAAAAAAAGTGCAAAAAAATAAAACCTTGTCCTAAAAACAAGATTACTAAGCGCTGATATAGAGCGATTTTTTCTTATTCCACAGAAGTGGAGCAGGAGTGGGGACATTTCCCACTAAACATTTAATATCCAGTTAATGTCTGGTTTATTTTCATATGGCATACTAGTCATATAAAGGAGGTTTCAGATTATGCGCCAATTATTTCTATTTTTAGACACGATTGCAATCATTACACTTATAGCCTGTTCCAACAAATCCAAATCAAGAGAATCAGAAAATATACCAAAACAGGAAACGGAGGAGAAAATCATGCCCAAGAAAAGCACAGCGAATTTGAACGCCTCTTTACTCAGAGCTATTAAAGCAAAAGATCTCGAACAAATCAGGTCGCTTCTTGACCAAGGGGCACAGGTTGATGCGGTGAACAGTAAAGGAGAAAGCGGGTTGCTCATCGCGACACACGAAAACGATATTCAGATGGCACAACTTTTCCTAAAGTATGATGCCGACGTCAATTTACAGGATCATATGCAAGATAGCCCCTTTTTATACGCTGGCGCAGAAGGACGCACAGAGATCTTAAGGCACATGCTTTCCCATCACCCCGATTAAATTAACCAATCGATTCGGAGGGACCGCCCTGATCCCTGCCGCTGAAAAAGGCCATTTAGCGAATGTTCGTCTGCTCCTAGCCGAGACCGAAATCGATGTCAATCACGTAAACAATCCAGGCTGGACAGCACTTTTAGAAGCCATCGTCTTGTCTAACGGCAATAAAACGCAACAACAAATCGTGCAGGCCTACTCGAAAATGGCGCTAACCCAAATATTGCTGATGCAAACGGCGTAACGCCACTCCAACACGCCAAGGAACAAAACGATCACGCCATAGCGGACATGCTCCAAGCACACGGCGCTAAATAATTCAAAAAGAAGAGGCATACACCGGTTCCTCATACTCGGCCACGCCTCTTCTTTTGGTTATGTTTGCTCATACTGTCGTCAATTGCCATCCACATGTTGTCAGAATAGAAGATCTCAGACTATTTCAAAAAACAAGCACAATACTTTTTGCCAACCCAATGACGAATAATAGCAAGTATAAAATCGCGAAAGCAAAAAAACAAATTCGCCAATAACCACGAATCACTTTGCGGAAATTAATATCGCCTTGCGACTTCGCATACATCGCCACAAAAACAATGCCTACCAAAAATAAAAACAACAAAATATAGAGCAAAAAGGACTGATCAAACAGCACAATCATGAAGAAATGCACCGCTAAAATCAGGAAAAAAGTTGTCACATCCGCGCTCCGTTTGATCGCTTTGGGTGTTCGTTTCGTCATATACTGCGTCACCATAAACGTCAACGTAAATATAAGTACTGGGGCGATAATAACAAGCGCCGTCACATTCGTTAACCAATTCACTGTAAATACTCTCCCTCTAGCCCCTTCAATAGGCCGTATAATGTCTCTGAAATTGGAGCGGGTTTGCCCTGCCTTTTCGCAAGCTTGACTACCGCTCCAGTTATACTCTCAATCTCCGTCCGCCGCTTCTCCTTGACGTCCGTTGCCATTGAAGAAAAGTTCAGCGCCGTCGCCTCGCATATTCCAGATACCTTCTGAAATGCCTCCTCGCGCGCTAAAACGGTCGCCACTTCTTCCGTCAATCGCTTCAATAGTTCCAACATATATTCATTATGTAACAATGCACCATTTGACACACCAAGAACAGCAGTCAACGGATTAATCACCGCATTAACCAATAATTTATTATACAACATTTCACGATAATCTACCTGCTCCAAAAAAAGAAAGTCTGGGTTCGCATCAAATATGCCATATAAAGCCTCGTTAGCACGTCCCCGATAAAGCGCCCAATTCGTTCGACCCATACCACGCCATTCCGCCACCCTATCATCGATTTTCCCGACGCCATGCTCACAAGATCCCACCAAAATCGTCTCCTGTGGCAAATTCGCCAACAATTCCAAATGCCCAATTCCATTTTGCAAAAATAAAAGCGGCGTCTCCAAAGGAATTTCGCCCCATTGCTTTTCGAGCGAATCTAGTTGATAAGACTTCACCGTTACAATAACGAGATCCATTTCCAAAAAATCGGCTTTTTCGATCCGCACGCCACGGATAGCCGCTTCTTTTTCTGTTCCAGTTAACCTCACTGCTATACCATTATTTTCGTTAATTGCGACCGCTTGACGTTCGGAGTGCGTATAAAGCGTCACATCCGCTCGCAACATCCCAGCATATAAAAGTCCTAATGCTCCTGCGCCAATAATGCCCACCCGATAAGTCAAGCTACTCACTCCTTTTAAACACCTTGGCTCTATTTTAGCAAATCCTCGTGTATTTTGCATTTTTAAGAAAAAACGCCACGTAACATTCTTAAAAAACTTATAAAAACTTATAAAAATATAAAAAAAACTTAATAACTAGCAAACTTTACTTTTATATTGTATACTAAACTTGGTGATGCATATGGAACAAAAAGCGCGCATAGCAAAAATTTTAGACTTGCTACAAGAAAGACAATCTCTCACACTCCCAGACTTAACAAGCTATTTCGGAATCTCTAAAGACACGGCCCGACGAGATATTCTAAAACTCGTGGAACAAGACCTAGCGGAAAGAACACGCGGCGGGGTCACACTCCCCAAATTAAAACAACAAATTGAAAATTACACCGACCGTTTAATACAACATAGTCATGCCAAACAACGCATCGCAAAAAGAGCTGCTTCACTCATCCATGACAAGCACACAGTATGGCTAGATGTCTCCACCACCGTCCAGTTAATATCGGAACATTTGGCCACGCCAGATACATTTCTTGTGACCAACTCGGTAGACAACGCGCTGTCCTTTTCAAAGCAGAAGCAACGTATTTATTTACTCGGTGGTTTTTTTCACGCAGATTTTCACCTATTAAATGGAGCCTCGACCATCGCACAAATCCAGCATTTTCATTTCGATGTTGCCTTTATCGGCGCTTCCGGAATTACAAACCAAGGTATTTTCTACCCAGAATTTGATGATATCCAGCTACATCAAGCCATTAGTGATAACGCAAGCAAGACCTATCTATTGATCGATAGTTCCAAGTTTCATGTCACAACTAATTTCAAGATGGACTTCACAGGAATCGACGCCATTATTACAAACAGCCCCATTCCAAAAACACTTCTAGATACCCTAAAAGAACAAAATATAGCTTGTATTATCGAAGGAGAGTAAAATGATGCGTACCCTTATTAAAAATGTTGTTATCGCGACAGAACTAGGAAAAGAACCCGCCTATATTCAAGTAGAAGACGGACGAATTCAAGCGATTAGTTCACAGAATCCCGAAAGTCATTTTGACAAAATAATCGATGGGTTAGGAGAATTGCTAATCCCCGGAATGATCGATGTTCACATTCACGGCGCAAATCATTACGATATGATGGATGGCACAACAAAAAGCATTCAGGAAGTATCAAAGAAATGCCTAGCAACAGGATGCACTGGCTTTCTCGTCACTTCTGTCACCTCATCATTAGCGCAACTTACAGCCATGATCGAAGCCGTAAAACAAGTCATCGGTAAAGAAGAAGGCGCCAAAATTTTAGGCATTCATTTAGAAGGGCCTTACTTAAATATCGAGAAAAAAGGAATGCAGGATCCTCACTTTATTAGACATCCCGATTTAAACGAAATGAGGAAAATTATAGAACACGCCAATGGATTGATCAAAATGGTTACGATAGCACCAGAACTCCCCGGAGCAACGGAGCTGATTGATTATCTTAGATCACTTGATATCATTGTGGCTGCTGGACACACCAATGCGACTTACGAGGAAGCAAGTATCGCCTTTCATCACGGTGTAACACATATCACCCATTGTTGTAATGCCATGCCTCAAATCCACCATAGAAACCCTGGCATTACTACCGCAGCTTTAGAAAATGATCAAGTCAGTATTCAAGCTATTGTAGACAACGTTCACCTTCATCCAGGCATGGTTCGATTAATGCATAAAGTAAAAACTGCCAAGCGAATGGTTTTGATCACCGACGCCTTGCAAGCAATGGGTGTTGGCGACGGTGAATATCAATTCGGTGGACATCACGTTACTGTATTAAATGGAGTAGCTCGTTTAACAGATGGCACATTAGCTTCCAGCACCGTTACCATGAACCAAGCCTTAAAAATTGGAACAGAGATGGGAATTCCACTTTCTGATGTTATTCAAATGGCTTCTAATACTCCTGCAACTATTTTAGGGCTCGAAGATTTAGGTGCCATTAAAGCTGGGAACATTGCAAATTTGGTTTTTCTAGATGAGCATTTTGAAGTGTCTAACGTTTTACTGGATGGCTTGTTAGTTTCCCTTTAGTGAATGGGAATTATATGTATGTATAGTTTCAATTAGTGTACCGGGCAGTTATTCTGGCTTTGCGTCATAAGAACCACTGAAGGATTACATGCTCACTTTGTTCGCATGCATATTGATGTTCTAATTCAGCGCAGGGAACGCTTCATAAGAACCTCAACAAAAAAACCAGAAGATCCATGGCGTCTTCTGGTTTTTTTATTTGGGCAAGCGTACGTTTCGCTTGCTTTTGTTCACGCATATTAGTTGCTTTCTACTACTTCTTTGCCGTTATATTGACCACATTCAGGACAAATACGGTGAGAAAGTTTGTACTCGCCACAATTTGGGCATTCAACCATACCAGGCACTTGTAATTTGAAGTGCGTACGACGCTTGCGTTTTTTTGCTTTAGATGTTCTTCTAAAAGGTACTGCCATTTCCATACACCTCCTTCGCGACTTTTAGGATATCTCCCTCATCGCAATCCATCTAAGAAAAATTTCTTTCTCTTAAAATATATTCCAGCTCTTAGAATTAGTCTTCTTTCTTATCAAAGAAATCGGCTAATCCTGCAAGACGAGGATCCACTTTTGTTTCTGCTTGTATTGCCTGTTGCTCCAGTTCTTCTTCTGTCACGACATTCCAATCGTTTCCTTCTGATAACGCATTTTCTATGTTATCGCTGTAGACTTGCATCGGAATTTCTAACAAAAGTAATTCTTCAATCACCGGTAACGCATCAATTTTATCGCCATCCATAAGGTGATGCATCTCATCCAGTACCTTCTCCTCTTTGTTCACATACGTTTCGATAGATTCGATATGATACGGATAAAGAACATCTTCAAATGTTCTGGCACATGGCAATGTCAGCGTTCCATCCAAAACAAGATTGATTAACACAGAATCTTGGCGCACTGTAATATCTCCTGAAACACGTACAAGACTTGCTTCACGGACATCGTGATTATGCTCTTTCAAGTATTCTGCCACATCTATTTCCTGCTCAAACGGCACTTTCTTACCACGGTATTTCTGTAGTTGAATTAATGACCATTTCATCGTTTATCACTCCAAGCGCAACAAAAAATATTATAGACTTTTCTAAGCCTTTTGTCAATCCCTATTTATTAAGCGAATCATGTTATCATGCGCGATTTTATGGTATTCTGGAAGTAATCGAAGGTAAGCATCGACAAGTTTCTTAAAAACATCTATTTTTTTCGAGATCAAATATAGGTTACCCTAACTCATTTAAATATCAAAATACCTATTACTATTGTGACATGGAGTTGATAATTTTGAAAGCAACAGGCATTATCGTAGAGTATAATCCTTTTCATAATGGGCACCTCTTGCATTTGCGGGAAGCTCGGAAACAAACCGATGCCGATGTTATCATTGCGGTAATGAGCGGTTCTTTTTTACAGCGTGGTGAACCAGCTCTTCTTCCAAAATGGGAGCGCGCGCAAATGGCTATCGATGCTGGTGTCGACCTTGTAGTAGAATTGCCGTTTCATTTCGCTACGCAACAAGCAGATATTTTTGCAAACGGTGCGGTTGACATTCTAGATGCGCTTGGTGTGCAGACGCTCTTTTTTGGAAGTGAAAATGGAGATGCGGACGCCTTTACTCAGACTGCAAAGTTGTTGACAGAACAAAGCATACCTTTTAAAGCCGCTATGGGTCGTTTCTTGGAGGATAAGGCGAATAGTTATGCTGTAGCTTGGAATTTAGCAATTCGCGAAATAGCACCCAATTTAGCGCTTGATTTAGCACAACCCAATAACATACTGGGATTCCACTATACGCGGGCTATCATCGAGCAACGAAAAAGGATAGAAATTGCAACGATGACTCGGCAAAGTGCAGGCTACCATGATGAAAGCCCGGCGCACCATTCTATTGCTAGCGCGACCGCTATACGCCGCATGTTACTGGCGAATGATTGGCAATCAGTGAAACAATACGTACCCGAAACCACACTTGCGATTTTGCACAAATACCGTGAGACATACTCCTTCGTGTCATGGGATGATTTTTGGCCGTTACTGCGTTATCAATTGATGACGGCGCCAACAAGTCAGTTACAGGCCATACGCGGCGTTTCTGAAGGCATTGAGAACCGTCTGCAACAAGCAACGCAACTTGCAACAAATTTCGATGAATTCCTAGGCGCTGTGACAACAAAGCGTTACAGCAGCGCTCGAATCAAGCGAGTCTCCTTGCAAATACTCGCACAACAAGCAAAAACAAAAGCGCCCACACAAAATTATATTCGCCTTTTAGGTATGTCCTCCGCGGGGCAAAGATACCTCAGCCAAGTTAAAAAAGTAGCTACTTTGCCGATTGTCAGCACCGCCTCAAAGACCGACCCAGCACTCATTCAAAAAGATGTTTTAGCGACAAAACTGTATTCACTTTCGCCAAGCTTAGGAGACCAACTTCTACGCGATTATCACACATCACCATATAGAAAAAAACTTTGATCCAAGCGGTCAAAGTTTTTCTCTGGTCTCTATTTTTTCTCGTTCACTGTTTTTAAATAATCTAGTGCGTCTTGGAATGTCTTTACAGGGACGATCTTCATCTTAGAATCAATCGCTTTCGCTGTTTTCACCGCGTCTTGATAATTGCTCACAGCCTTAGGGTCCGCCTTTTTCATTTCTGGCGTCACTGTATCATCTGGAGCAAAGAAAATTTCGACATCATCGCGATCTGCTGCAACAATTTTTTGATCAATACCGCCGATTCGGCCCACATTCCCGTCTACATCAATGGTTCCCGTGCCTGCAATATTATGCCCTTTTGTCCAATCGGTCTTACCAAAATGATTATAAATTTCAAGCGTGAACATCAAACCCGCGGATGGCCCGCCGATTTTTTCGGAGTCAATCGTTATTTTAGGATCGGTCACTAGCTTTTGGTCATCAACGAGTGAGATTCCGATGCCAGGCATTCCTTTTTTATCAATGTCAATCAGTTCAATCGATGCTTTTTCAGATTTATCTTGATGTTTGTAGCTGATCTCAACTTTGTCCCCCACTTTTTTACTGCGTACATATTTAATAAACTCGGCGCTAGATTCGAACGTCTTACCATCGATGGCCGTAATCAAATCTCCTGCAGCTAAATATTTCGCAGCTGGTGCATCCGGCATCACACTGAGCACATAAACACCGCGATACTCCACCTTCACCGATTTCCCCGCCGCTTTATAAGCCACCTGGATCGCGTTGTTTTTCGACTGATTCATGAGCGATAATTGGCGTACATTATATTCTTCATCCGTCTCATTTTCTCCACGAACATCGGATTCTTTCTCAATCTCCTGATATGGCAACACTTTCGCCGCTAAATAAGCGTATATGTTGGCTTGCCCCATCGCAATCGTCACCAAACGAAATACGCCTTCACTATTGCTCTGGTATCCTTCCACTGAAACGAGCGGACTCAACTTGTCGGCGCTCCCCGGTCTCGTAACATAATATGGTAACGGTACAAAAAATGCGACAACTAAAGCCAAGACGATCAGCCCAGCTAAGAGTTTTTTCCAATTCTTTTTAATCATCTTTTTTCTCCTGTATTCCTAGTTTATTTAACAACGCTTGGTGCACGATCGGTGGTACAAGTTCAGCAATATTACCATCATACTGCGCCACTTCCTTCACAATACTCGAACTTAAAAAGGAATACTGCGAACTCGTCATGATGAAAAACGTCTCAATGTGATCATCCAGCACGCGGTTCATCGATGTAATCTGCATCTCATATTCAAAATCACTAATCGCCCGCAACCCGCGCACAATCACATCCGCTTCTTTTTGCTTCGCATAATCGACAAGCAATCCTGACGCACTTTCCACGTGCACATTTGGTAGATGCTTTGTTACCTGCTCCATCAAATAGATCCGTTCTTCCACATCAAACAACGACTTCTTCGACGAATTATTCAAAACGGCCACGTACAACACATCAAAAACCTTTGCCGCGCGCGTAATAATATCCAAATGTCCATTCGTAATCGGGTCAAAACTACCCGGGCAAACCGCGATTTTATTCATTTTCGGCCACTTCCTTCTCATATTCGAAAATCGACAGCACCGTAATGCCATAGCGCTCTTCCCGAATTTTTTTAAATCCCGCCACGATTTCCGGCAACAACGCATCCGCATCATGCTCACAAATAGCTAATGCCGCATCGTTCACCAACGCAAGCTCCGCAAGCGACGTCAAAAGCTGCTCCAACTGCTGCTTCTTGTATGGCGGATCTAAAAAAATTAGATCAAACGACCACTCATTCTTCGTCAAAACTTTAAGCGCCCGCTTCGCTTCATTCCTAAAAATATGCGACCGTTCTTCCAGATGACACGCCGCCACATTCCCGTGTACCGTCTTAAGCGCCGCTTGCGCCTGGTCAATAAACACGCACTCGCTTGCCCCACGACTGAGCGCTTCGATACCCAATCCGCCACTTCCAGCAAACAAATCAAGCACCTTCTCCCCATCAAAAAAAGGGCCAATAATCGAAAATAGCGACTCTTTAATTTTATCCGTGGTCGGTCTTGTATTCGTTCCTGGCACCGCCTTCAAATGATGCCCTTTACGTTCTCCAGCAATAACTCTCATCTATATATGTACCTCCAAAATACAAAACGACATCACCCAACCTCGCAAAAACAAGGCCGAATCATGCCGCTATTGTTATTAAATACTGATTTGTACGTCTTCCATGCGGTCACGAAACTTCATGTCTTTCTTCGATTCGTATTCCGTGTTTAAAAACGGCCGATACGATAACTCCACACGTTTCACATAATGGAACCGCGATAATTTAGCTGAAATTTCTTCCACATCAACCATATCACAATACAACACCGCATATTTCAATTTCCTAGAAACATAGTGCACATTTCCAAAACGCTTTAAAGAACGTACTTGTTTCAAATGATTCATCCAAATAATAATGGATTGACGTTCATTCTCCATTGCCTTTCCTCCCTCTTAAGCTGAGCAACTACAACCGCCACCTGTGCCACATCCACCTGTAGAACAAGAAGACTTGGATTCAAAAAACGGATTTCCAGTTGGAACCTTAATATTTTCCGAGACAGCATCTGCCAAAATAAAACTAATTTCATCGAGTAAACTTTGTAAATCCATCTCCGCTTGCCGAAACGCTGCGACATACTCATCCATGTCAACCTCACGTTTATATTGACGAGCCAAACGATTCACTTCTTTATAATCCGGATGATAGCGACCAAAACGTTGCACTTCATCATATTGTTCCTTTATTTTTGCCAAGCGCTTAATACGCTGATCGGTTGGTAAACTTGTCGTCATTTGGTGTAAGCATTCGCGATATCGATCCGCTTCTACTGACTCCAAAATCATCGATGCAAGGTCATCTGACATATCGAGTAGCGCCAGATTTTCCATTGTAGCAAGCATCTTGCCACCTTCTTTCCATCGTAAATCAAATTACAAGCTCCATTATAACACGATTCTGCAAAAAACGCTTTACTTTTGCAAGAAGTTCTGCGTGTAAAATTTCCGATAAGTTCCAACACCCATGTCCGTGAAACTATCATCAAACAAGTTCTTGCGGTGTCCAGCCGAGTTCAACCAACCTTCTACCGCCGCCGGAGCATCCAAATAATTCGATGCAATATTCTCCGCAGCCTTCTGATAATCGACACCTGCGCGACTCATCCGATCGCCAAGCGAACCATATGTCGGTGAATCATGATCAAAATATTTGTTCTGATACATATCCACACTATGCCCGTACGCTACTTTGGCAACCGCTTCGTTCCAATCCAACTGCTTCTTGTCGTAGCGACTACGGAAAATATTCGAAATATCAAATACTTGTTGGTCCGACGCTTTATCAATCTTGTCCCATTCCGCGCCCGTCACAACATCTTTAAAAATATCCCCTTGATACGTCATTTCGTACGGATGCATCTTAATCAGCGACAGCTTATTGAAATAGCGCACACTGATGACCTTTGACTCAAATTTATCAAAATTCACCTGTGCATACACACCATTTCCAAGGCTGATTAGCGGCCGAATATTAAGCTCATCCTCCGACAACTCAAACCGATAGTAATTGTCCTCGTAATTAAACGTAATCTCCGACTGCAATTTCATATTCAGAAAAACTTTTTCCGTCGCCATCCCGATTTTAAACGGCGCTAGCGGCAACTTATCACCGAGACCATAAATCGTTTGTACCTTCTGATTAACCACACCAACCTGCATATACTGGTCATCTGTTTGATGGAAAATGTAATTCTGATACCCATATGGAGACTCATCAACCCGCTTTGGATCGCCGTATATCTTCTCCAGAACTGATATATCTTTATTAATATAAGCCGCAAGACTAGTTGCCGTCTCCGCTTTTGGATCATTCTCATTTGTTTTATTTTTATCTACATTCCCTTGTTGCACAGCCTTATCTTCCACAGAATTCACATCTGTAGGCGTTTCAAAAAATAGATCCGTGTAATAGCCGACAAAAAGACACACCACCACCACAGAAAGTGTTCGTAAAATAAATCGCATAGACTTCTGCACTCCTTCATGCTACTCTCTCTATTGTATCGGCTTTTCGTCAAAATTACTAGTAAGAAAAGCGAATTTTTTCGCAATAAAAAACCCGACCGCAAAGTCAGGCTTTTATCTTATAAAAATACACCGATAATGACCATCGATACGAACAAAATAGTCATGTAATTAATCGAGTATACAAAGCTGATTCGCGCCCACTTCATGCTGTCTTCCATTTTGAATCCATACAGGCATAACGCTAACCAAATAACGTTTAAAACTGTCGCCAAAATAACATAGACAAGGCCCAATTCCCACATGAAAAACGGTAAAATCGTCAAAAGTACCACCCAGAAAAGCGTACTCCATTTTGTCCGTTCAATGCCTTTTACAACGGGTAACATAGGAATACCGGCTGCTGCATACTCCTCTTTCCGCTTAATCGCAATCGCATAAAAATGCGGTGGTTGCCAGCAGAACATCACGAGGAACAACATAATCGGTACAGCACTAAACGTCGGCTCTACTGCAAACCAACCGATAAGCGGCGGCACAGCACCCGAAAAACTACCAATCACTGTATTGCTGACCAATTTCCGCTTGGCCCACATAGAATAAACAACGACGTATAGGAAAATACCAATCAAGCCGATAACACCAGCCTGCCACGTTGTCATAAATAGCAATGCTTCACCGACAATACCAAGAACCGCCGCGATGAGAAGCGCCCGTTTCCCAGAAATTTTACCCGTCATCGTTGGGCGATTTTTCGTCCGTTCCATAATCCCGTCAATATCGCGATCAATCACATTATTAAACGCACCCGACGCAGCCACGACCATTCCTGACCCCAAAATTGTAAAAATAAGAACGTCGAGATTCTGCATAAACGAAACGTTCGTTAACTGAAATGCGAGCCACATCCCTGTAAAAGCTGTAATCGTGTTGGAATTAACAATCCCAATCTTCACGAGTTCCGTAAAATCTTTCACAGTGAGCTTCGCAGCAGTATCCACATTTGCTGTCTTCTCCATTTGATTCACTTGTTTTCCCCCTTAGCTTTTGTTGCACTTTACAAATTTTTCACATAGATTATTAGGCCTATGATTGCTCATTAGTTTACATTGTCCTTATGAACGCCATCCTAACTATTATCGGAAATAAACACCCTAATTGTCAAGCCATTAAGCTTCATTTGAGCAAGAAGAACTGCCTATGCAACTTTTGGTTCGCCTTCTGATTTCACAAGCCACACTCTTTACTTACACCTTCAAACAAGTTAAAATGAGATAGTATATGGCAATGCAATTTATTTGTATGCTCAGTTTTGAATTAATACATACGTACGAAGGAGGAAACCATCAAACATGAAAACATTTCTAAAAGTCTGGTCCGTGCTGACAATTCTGTGCATGACATTCGTTGTGTTCGGCGGCGCGCTTGTGACAAAAACGGGTTCTGCAGACGGCTGCGGTAATACTTGGCCGCTTTGTAATGGACAATTTGTTCGCCTAACAGACATTACACCAGAAAAAAATTATCGAGGTTATGCACCGACTCACAACAGGAATTAGCTCTATTTTCGTTATTGTTTTAGCCATTCTAGCTTGGATTTATATTAAAGATCGTCGCGAAACGAAACCACTTGCGATTATTGCTGTTGCATTCCTAGTATTGCAGGCTTTCATGGGCGCTGCAGCCGTTATGTGGGGACAAAACCCTTACATCATGGCGCTACACTTCGGTATTTCGATCATTTGTTATGCTGCCATCGTCTTACTTTGTCTCCTTATCTTTGAAGTGGACAACAAGTTCGACGCCCGAAACATGGTCATTGGCAAAAAGCTAAAAGTGAACATCTACCTGCTCACGATTTACACGTATCTCTCGGTCTACACCGGCGCGCTCGTACGTCATGAAAAAGCTAGCCTCGCCGTACCTGCCTGGCCTTTTGAGAACGGTAAGTTCGTCATGCCAACCAATGTGCAAGATTATGTACAATATTTGCATCGCCTTGCCGCTCTCATCCTTGTCGTGTGGATTTTGTATGTCACTTGGATTGTATTCCGAGAGTACAGCCATTATCGCGTCCTAAAATATGCGATGGTACTCGAAATTATTTTCGTAGCAGCCCAAGCGTTTACGGGTATCATGTCCGTGGTTACCAATGTCAATCTATATGTCGCTCTGGCACATAGCTTAATTATCACCATGATGTTCGCCTTGATGACCTACCTATGTCTACTCGCTAGCCGTAGTAAGCAAAATCGCTTACGCATCAGATAGATCTCAACTAAACATAAGCAGAATCCACGCCCTGTGTAAAAAGAGGATAACGTGAATTCTGCTTATTTTTGTGGAGATCCCTTTTGTTCTAGTTTCGTTTTTTATGGTAGAATGAATAAATAACTTGAAGAAAGTAGGGAATCGGTTGAAAGCTCCACGTCGCAGTATTTTTTATGAACTATTTATGCTCGTTTTAGTCATCCTCTCTCTCCTAACCATCCCGATACACTCCCCAGCAGTAACCGTTCTTAATATTGTTATTTGGGCCGTTTTTGCGGTGGATTATTTTGCAAGATTGATTCGTGCTGAAAATAAAATAGAATACATTAAAACCCACCTCTTTGAACTAATCGCTATTTTACCAGTATATAGTTTCTTCCGCTTGGCTCGTGTTGTTAGCCTCATTCGGATATTGCGACTAACAGCTATTGGAAAGCGCTACATTATACCACTGTATAGTTTCTTGCGTACGAACGGCTTTAATCGGATGGTCAACACCTTTGTCATTCTCGTGATACTCATCCCTATCCCACTTATTTTCGTCGAGCCCAGCATCAAGAACTACCCTGATGCACTTTGGTTCTCTATCGTTACTACAACAACCGTCGGATATGGCGATATCGTTCCAGTCACTGGCCTTGGTCGCTTTCTCGCCGTGCTGCTCATGCTTTTTGGAATCGGTTTTATCGGGATGCTTACTTCTACCATTCGTAGCTTTATCACGAACAATCACAAAAGGCTTAATAGCTCCGAAAAAATAACTAAAATCACAAAAAGTATCGAGCAAGCTGGCACGCTAACAGAATCAGAAATCCAAATGATCCAAACCTTCCTTCATAGTAAGAAAAAGGAGGAGAATACGCCATAAAAAAGTGTTTGCGCCTTGTCTTGTCGACAGAGCACAAACACTTTTTTATGCAGATAAATTAAAGGACCAACCGATTCCGTACTTATCTGTTAACTGGCCGAATTTCTCAGACCAGAACGTTTTTTGTAACGGCATCACTTTCGTAGCACCTTCCGATAGAGCATCGAAATAACGCGTAAGTTTATCCGCATCTTTCGTATCTAACACAAGTGTCACGTTATTTCCAGGTATGAAATTGGCCATGAACGGCGGTGTATCGGAGAACATAACGGTATCTCCCTCGATTTGAATACTCGCATTCATCACTAATTTCTTAGTCGCGTCATCCATTTCTGGTCCACCTTCTTCTTTCCCATGAAGATCACCATACGTCATCAAATCTGTGCATTCTGATCCGAAAATCTGACCATAAAACGCAATGGCTTCTCGCGCCTCTGTTTTAAAATTGATATAAACCCCTAATGTCATCTTTTATTCCCACCTTCATTTGATTTATAACGCTTTCATTCCCAATGATTATATCATGTTATGACCGACATATAAAGTAAGTCCCACGATTCTACACTTTTAATCAAGTAACAAGATTGATCAAACGGGTCTCAACATCAAAACGATAACGCTCCGAAAGCGCCTCTACTTCTAAGATTCGAATGAGTTCTTCTTCTGTCCCATATCCATGCAAAATGTTCTCATGACAAAAAGCAACTGTCACCAAATCATCTGGACGTTCAATACATTCTAGCTTGTCACCAAGGCAAATCTCGCCCACTTCAATCGTACGACATAAATATCCTGTAAACCCTGTATTTCTAACTTCTTTGAATAATTCAGATAAATCATTTCGTTTACCAATCGTGGTACATGGATTGCGCGCCTCTGTCACTTGAATGATCGCCCTACCAATCCGAAATACATCCCCAATGCAGACATCTTTTTCAAGCATATTGGTCACGGTTAAATTTTCTCCGAATGCTGCGTGTGGTAAAGCTATTTGAAATTGTTCATTCCAACGCGTATAATGCTCAGCAGGATAAATGCACACGGTACGATCTGGCCCACCGTGATGCCTTAAATCATGCGAACTATCGTTTACAAACCCATATTGCGTTAACATGGCTTTTTCTACTGGTTGTTTGATAATCCCTGTCATCATTGATTTCTTTTTACCAACTGGCATCTCTTTTGGCTCACCAATTGCGAGCCCAACAATTTCTCTATCCATGCCCTCACCCTCTCTGATGCTTTCAATTTAACAAAAAAAACGCCGAACTTTCAAGCTCTGGCGCCCTTTATTTAGATTTTATTTGTTGCGACCTTCACAATTCTGACAATTATCCAGATGAAAATGGTAACATTGACAACAACGATTACAAATAGCATAAACATCGTAATGAATACCATCCCCGAGCTGTCTTTTGTTGAGAATCCGTATAATCCAACAATAACAAGAAACAAAATGTTAACTGCTGTCGGAACCAAGTCGACCAATAATACCGTTTTCGCATGCTGTTTCACGTACGCCGATTTAACCAACATCCATACAACAGCAGGGAATACAATTGGTAAAAAGAAATGGCTCGCATAAGAAAGAATTGCCCAAACTTTATCGCTTGTCATGCCCTTTCCAACCTCCTGTTATTTTTTTCGCTTTGTTATAAAAGTCCATAAAGCTAGAACAAATGCTAAACTAGCAATGCCTAGCGAAATCCATTGTATCACAGAAGTCATACGCTTATCATCCTCTGTTGCCGCTTCGCTTTGTTTTTTTTCCCGTGAGAATCAGTCGCGCTATCCGATACAGCTTTCGAAATCGTAGTAGTCGCATGTGGGTAATCCGCGTCCTCATTTCCCGTCCATTCCACAATGGAACCATCTTGATAGTATTGATAGGCATTCCAATCTACTGTTTCGGCTTTGTCTGGATTTTGCGCGACAAAACTAAAGCGTTGAAATTGACCATTCTTAATGCCACCTGCTGTTGCCGTCCATGTCACCGTGTTGTCCGTCTTGTTAACCACTACATTCCATCCAGGAACCGGCTCATAGGACTGAAACGCAACACCTGTTGGAATTTTAATAACCAATTTCATCGTTGGGCTATCCTTTTCTACAGGCACTTTCACCGTATATGTTTCCCAAGCGCCTGTCGTTGATTCCGTTGGTGCAACCGTCACGTGCGCACTAGCCAACACTGGCGAGATCACCAACATCGCACCTGTCAATAAACCTGTCATCCATTTCTTCATTCCTGCCACTCTCCCTTATTGTTTTATTTTGATTGTAAACGTTTTATCCACCTCTGAAAAATCATTGGCAAGCGCATGAATCTTGATTTTCCAACGCCCTGTCGCATTCAAATATAAACCACTTGCCACGTATTCCTTTTGCGCATTTTGGAGCGCTTCGAATTCGCTTGGTTTTTTGCCACCACTCGGGGTCGCTGTCAACGTCACTTTCTGAAAATCCGTCCGGACTTGCCCATCCCGATCTGTAAACACAACAAGGAACGTGTTATCACCAACGATTGCCGGCGCGATTTTCAGTGAGACAAAACCAGAATCCGTCGCTATTTCTTGCGAAAAAGCAACCGGCGGCGCGGGTGGTGGTGTCTGTACATTCGTCAAAAATGCCGCCACACCAAGAATCACAAAACCAATGCCAAACTCAGCGACCATCGTTTTTGCCGACATCATTTTCCCAGTTTGCCGCATGTACAAATAATGCACCAATCCAAGCGCGCCCATCACGAGGAACAACGCCACTTTCAACAAAATAACCTTACCATACTCCGTCGTAAATAGCTTCGGCATCGATCCCAAATTCATCACGCTCATCAGTAAACCACTCACAATAATTAATCCGACGAAGCTTGCCGCCCACGGGCTAAACCGGTTCCAAGTAAGTTGGGCCTCCTCCGGCATTTTCCGTAAAAGGACGAACAAGACCAAAATACCACCGACCCACGCAGAAGCACTGACTAAATGCAGAAAGTCCATCGGAATCGCGATACTTTTATCCGAGCTCCCCGCCGCATGTCCCTGCATCGCTTTAGCAAACAAGATTACCGCGAACAAACAAAGCGGTACCAGCCATGACCACGTGCGTCCCAACCAATTTTTTCCGGAAAATAACGATAAAACTCGCAATTAATAATAAAAATGACACCACCTGGAGTAACCATAAATGTCCGATTCCAGAATGACGAATAAGTTGCCCCATGGCCCCAATATCTAATACTTTCCCACCTGTATAGATCTGAACTTGCACGGGCAGAAATAACAGGAAACCAAGCGTGAGTAGTCCAGCGCCAACATACAGCACACGTCCCGCTCTTTTAGATAACCGTTTATCGATCATTCCCCGATACAACACCAAGAAAAACAACAGTACCCCTGCAATCAAACTAAAGCCTATGTATAAAACCATTTTTACTATCGTGCTTGGCCAAGCAGATGTTGCATTTCCACCTATTTCCGAACCTGTCGTAAAACTTTTATCCGTTTTGCCGACTTTAAAAGAGATAACCCCAGAAACCGGATGTCCATCAGCTGATACCACACGCCATTCCGCACTGTAAACATCTGCTGGTAGCGAATCTTGCACGCCGACCTCAACAACATGATCATTTTCTGGATTAATAAACGCTTTTCCTTTTTCCACACGATTTCCTTTCGAATCCCTGACAATGATCGAAGGATACTCATTTTGAATCATCTCGGTGAATGTTAGTACGACCTTCTTTGGCGCCTGATCAAGCGTCGACTGGTCCACTGGCGTCGAACTTTGCAAGTACGCATGGGCATTTGCCACAGTTGGCGAAAGACAGAAGAAGCAGACCACTAGAAAAAGCCCCGTCCCCCACCATAAAAATTTTTCTCACTATTCACACCCCTTCTCTTCGCGAAAAAAAAACACCTACCCTCCTAAGATACCATGCTCCATTTATTTACGAAATTAATTTGCTTCAAAAAAGAAGCCCAGAACCTCCTCAAAGACTCCTGGCTTCCATTTCGCCAAACCCTCGCCGTACGCAAGCGCGGATTCAGCTATATTGAGTTATTTAATCATGTCGTTGGGTCAGCAACAACGTTCCAATGAAGCGCTGCATTATAATCCCCGGCCTTAGCATCATGAGGAATCACAAGTGCCACACCGTCCGTTCCACCCAGCAGAATCGAGTTCGAGCCCATACCCCCATTTTCAGAAGCAATCGCAATATCAATTTCGTCCCCATCGCTATTCAAGTTGCCGCCTACCGTTGTAATTTTATCATCGGCACCGTTATACACAGGCTTGAACTGTAATTCGCCACCTTCTACTAATTCACCGGTTTGCGATACTTTTAATGTCCATCCAGTTCCTGTTCCACGTAAATCCGCCACATTCACAAAAGCCGGAATCGTAGTATCACCAACGACATCATCGTTAGAAAAGATCGTTTCCTCTCTTCCTGTCAGCGTATGATCATCAAAATTTAAATCTGACACATAATTAATACGCAATGGTCCCTCAATCGGATTAACCGGATCGATTGGCAACTCCGGTAATTCCGGATCAATTGGATTAGTAATCGGTGGATTTACCACGCCACTACCTGGTAAAACGTTCACCGTCGCCTCACTCGTCGCCTTATCCGGACCATCAAATTCTGCAGCACCAGCGCCCGCAGCATATACACTTATCGTCATTCCAAAAATCGTTAAACCTGCCATCATTTTCTTCTGCTTCATCATCTACTCAACCTCTTTCACTCTCTAATTTTTCGTTTTCTCATGTATACTAAGCTTAATAAAATTAATATTCCGCCTATAATTAATGAAAAAACAGAATTATTATCTCCAGTATGTGGCAGTCCTACCTCATCTACAGGTGCTTCTTCCACTACTTCCAATTCATTTTCGACAATTCGTATATTTAATTCGGACTTGCCCGTTGTGGCCTCCACATATTGATGTCCTGAAATCCCGAGTGAAACGACTACTACGAAAAGCAAGCCTCTACACATACTCGAATTTCTTTGCCTTTTCAAAAGCTCACCTCCTTTCTCGTCAACGTTTTAGCAATATATGAACCTTGCTCTGTGTATCCTTTAAAAATGACATACTCATCATGAAATTCTGCCTCAATCAAACCGATATAATCCAAACAAATCATCTGATTATATATGTCGCCTCCGAATGACTCCTCTTCCTTATCTTGCAAAAATAACAACCCATCCATCGTTCCACCTACTCCGGTCGTAAGTATAGTCCAACATCCCATTCATCAATATTCCTGACTTTGACTGCATCAAAACGTTGAAATTTCTTTTCTAAGATATGGCGTGGATTTGCTTCCCCGTGATCATGCACGGCAATCCAGCGATTATGGCACCGGTTTTTCTTATCTGTAAACTCCACCTGAAAAATAGCAATATCGTCAAAATGATGGTCAACTTTCATCTTCCTCACTCCTCTTCTTCATTCCTAGTTTCTTCTTCGTCTCGTGTTGTCTCCAAAACAACACTATCACCAATCCTAATAAAATAATAATGGCGGCGATAAATCCAATCGTAGACCAACCTCCTTTATCCAAATCTAGCGCCGTATCATTCAAATCGCTGGCCGTTTCCTTGTCTATTTTAAAATCGCGTTCCCAAGCCCAACTATCTTCCCCCGAAGCTGCTGTCAATTTTAATGTATAGTTGCCAGGCTTTAGTGGTTGATCCTGTGTATGAATCGCATAATCAAAATTAGAATTCGGTGCCATCCGTAACTTCTCTGACTGTTGCTCGAATAGTGCCTTACTACCATTTTCACGGAATACCTCTGCTTTTATCGCCAAGTCCCGTATGATAACGGCTTGATCATTTTGTAAGTTTGCCGTTATTTTATTGCGATAATTTTGCTGTGCTGCTTTTATTTCTCCTAAATTCAAATTAGGTTTTACCAACGTATCATTTTGCGAAAGCACGACGCCAATTGTATAGGAAAACCTGTTTTGTAACTTAGCGCTCTCAGCCCCATCCGTCGCCTGCTCTTTTTCTGAGAAGACAATACCTCCTAAGATGACACCATTCTTCTCCTCATCCGGCATCTTGACCTTTATTTTAGCCGTCGCCTTCGATTTCGCTTTCACGATGATTTCTTTCTCGGCGATTTCAGTCAGCGCCCCGAAACCATGTTTGAGTGACTCATCCATCGGTCGTTTGGTCGCATTATAATCCACGATACCATTCCCATTCGTAAATGCTGTATTGGCCGCAGCCTCAATCGTCAAATCCTTATCTGTAGCGTTATGAAGCGCCACTTCTAACTCTTGTTCCTGTCCTGGCTTCATTTTTAAATTAAAATAACTCGTTGCGTCACCTTGTTGATTCGCAGGTAAAACCGCCTTCACAGAAAAGGCCGGCTCCTCCGCAAAAACTGGACTTTTAACAACATACATACTAATAAAACATACCAATATCAAAATCGTTTTTTTCATATTTGCTCCTCCATCATCTTATCCGGTAATCAAGTTCTCACTGTAAGCATCGTACGTCATATGCATAATATCAGAAGGCATATCCACAATTAACTTATTAATAAATTCCAACTCTCGAACCGTCGGAAAAGGGGAAATCCGCAGTGATAAACAATTATTCAGATTTCCTTCAATATCATAATTATGCAAAAATATATCGACATCACGCTCCCGGATTGCCTCTTCCGTTATCTCCTCATTAAAAAGAAAATCATATTTCACACCATGCGGGATATGTTGTCTGACACGTGTCATCAAATAATTCATATAGGTCGACTCCCCAGAGAAAGCAAACAGGATTGTTTTATTCCGGTAATTCTCTTCCCCACGATACGCACACGTTAGCATCGTCAAACTCACAGCTACATCTTCCCGATAAGCGATTGGCAAATCCTTCACATGTTCATTTTGTGTCAATTGATCCAACCAGTAACGATACGTGTATGGATATTCAGACTTCGTATAGACATTAAGCTCATATGAATTCTTTTGGAATACTTCCGATATTTGTGTGAGTAACGTAAGATTTTCGGTGAAAGCAATAAAACTTGCGTGAGCATGCTCCAATTTTGTAGCAGGAATTCCTAGGTGCTGTAAATGCCTCCATGCGAACAAATCCTCATATATTTCTATACATCTATCTTCCCCGCGCATCTGAAAGTGCTTTCCATCATTCAACTTATAGACAACACTATCCAAGCAAATGATATACGCATAGATCATCTCATCTTCCGGAATACTTCCAAACTCAAAATTCACCATCAACTCGTCCTCATATAGTTGTCTAAAAATTTGATAGCTACTCTCCTCTGAAATCTCATCTTTCAACGCCTCACTCAGCTTAATATAATTACTATTCTCCAACCGCTGTGTGATTACGCCAAGCCATGACACCATGCGATGATAATCTAGGTGCAACACTCGATCTAGTCGTTTTTCCGCTTTTTCCAACATTTTTTTATAGAAATGAGAAATCACTTTCTTCTCCTCCACACTCGCTGACAAGACATCCGTTTGCTTACGTTGATTAAGATAACTAAAATAGAAACACCGAATATCGCTTTCCTTCCCAGCAAGTTGAAGTGGAGCTGTCTCCAAATCTAGTTTATATGGTTTTATTATTTTCACAAGTGTATTAGTATAACGGCGTAATGTCATTTCAGAAATCCAAAGTTTCTCACTCCACTGCGCCACTGAAAAATGCTCTCCCCGAAACATCGCATCCAAAATTTGAAATAAAGGGCTGTTACCGATGAAACTCTGAATGAAATCACTGATGGAAAATGCAGCTTGCCATTCTAGTAAAACACTCTTATTTCCAATATTCGCAAGCCATACCCCTTCTGGAAATACGTCTTCTAAAATTGCCAAATCTTTTTTTAATGTTTTTATGCTGACGTTAACCACATCTGCTAGTTCCTCGATTGTGCTTGGATGGCGAGACTTTACAAGATAGTCTAACAAAATAACTAGTCGCTTATTCTTTTTATCTGTCAGTAAGTCTAAATACAATTTGTTCATTTTTTTCTCCTCCTCGCAAGAACCTTATTATTTCATTTTTTTGGGTATGTTTTTCAATAACTTTTTTTTCTTCATTTTGGAATAAAGCTATACTTTGTGGCTAGTTAAGTAACGCCAAGACTTGTAAAAAACGGATAATACAACTTATCTCCTACTTATCTTGTTCTTTATACCATAAAAACGCGAAAAAATAAAACTGGAATAGCCGGAACATCATTCATGTTCTGGTTATTCCAGTTCTGTTATTGTTTGACCCGCGCCACAAATTGAAACCTATTACCAACATATTGTGAACGAGTAAACTCAAATGGTCTACCATCTTGTAAAAATGTAATTTGTCGTAATTTCATCACTGGAGAACCCAGTTTTACATCCAAATATGGCGCCACTTTTTCAGAAACAAGCGCGGCCTCCATAATTTGTTCTGCTTCACCGATATTTTGGCCAAGTTTCGACAAAATAGCCTCATATAGCGAGTCCATAATATCTTCTTTATTCAATAGCGAAGCAATGTTTTCCGGAACGACAACAACCTCAAACAAGATCGGAATTTTGTCACCGTAACGAATCCGTTCAATCCGCATCACATTACTATTTTCAGGTAATTGCAAGGCCTCCCGTTCTTGTACGCTCGCGGGCCTGATACCATACGAAACAATCCGTGATGATGGCGTCTTGCCCTCATGCATCATTAAATTCGTAAAACTCGTGACAGCTTCCAAATGCTCCGTCATCTTCTTCTCAGCAATGTATGTTCCAGCACCAACACGGCGTTGCAGAATCGTGTCATCCACAAGCCCTTGAATAGCTTGGCGAACCGTCATCCGGCTCACATGAAACATCTCGGCTAACTGACGCTCTGCAGGAATAGCTTTTCCAACTTGCCACGTGCCATTTTCTATTTTCTGTTTAATTTCACCTTGGATTTGAATATAAATGGGTATTCCCGATGACTTATCTATCATTTTTACACCTTCTTTTTTGTAGAAGTGAATTATATCATACAACACCAAGCTATGCCATTCTTGCAAGAACGAACTAGCTTGGTGCTCTCTATTGCTTATAAAAGTGATGCTGCTGCCTTATCCACAACAATCGTCACATCTGGATGGTTCTGTAAGACAGACGCAGGAATTTGAACATCTACTTTACCTTCCACCGTATCTTTAATTGCTTGCGCTTTATTTTCACCGAATGCTAGCAAAATAATTTTTTTTGCACCCATAATCGACTTAATTCCCATCGAATAGGCATGCGTTGGCACATCTTCTTCACGTTCAAAATAAATCTTATTCGATTCACGTGTTGATTCTGTTAACAACACTTTATGCGTTGGCGTTTCAAATGGCGTACCTGGCTCATTAAAACCAATATGCGCGTTCGTACCAATTCCCAACACTTGAATATCGATTGGATTGTCCGCTAAAATCTGCTCATAACGAGCACATTCCGCATCGGCATCGGTTGCTAAACCATCTGGTAAATAACTTTTTTGAAATTTCTTTTTTGAAAATAAAACATCATTCATATAGAAATGGTAGCTGTTTGGATCATTCTCCGCCAAGCCCACATATTCATCTAAGTTTACAGATACTAGCTTTGATGTATCTACGTCACTTTTCACAAATTCTTTATATAAATCTGTTGGTGTACTTCCTGTTGCTAAGCCTAATGTTTTCGCTTCACCAGCTTGGATTGCTTTCTCAATAATTTGGAAAGCTTCCTTTGATGCTTCTGCTTTTGAATCTTTTACAATAATGTTCATGAATGGTTTCCTCCTACTGTTTACTATGTTTTTTACCAAATGAATAGGTAGCTTGAATTTCAAGGGCACCGTCCAAAAGGTTAAAGTCGGCATCTTTGCCTACCGCAATACCACCTTTTGAACCCAGTTTAAACTCTTCTGCTTGGTTAACAGATGACATTAATACCGCATCTTCCACCGAACAACCAGTGAATTGGATCATATTTCGGAAAGCATCATCATACGTCAACACACTACCTGCTAGTGTTCCATCTTCCAAACGCGCCTGACGATCTTTCACATATACTTTCTGACCGCCGAGCTCATAATCACCATCTGGCATTCCTTTTGCGCGCATGGAATCCGTAATAATCGCAATTCGTTTCGGACCTTTCACATTATAAGCCAATTTAATCATGTCAGGATGCACGTGAATCCCATCTACGATCAATTCCGCATGAATGCTAGGCTCTAACATAACGTGCCCGACAACGCCTGGTTCACGATGATGAAGCGGACGACACGCATTGTACATATGTGTCGCATGGCTCGCTTTACTATGGATCAACTCCGCACGAACCGCGTTTGAATGTCCAACAGAGGGCACGACACCAAGCTCGATACAAAGATCTTCAAATGCTGGTGATGTACTATGTTCTGGCGCATACGTCACCAATTTGATACGACCACCGCTTATCTTAAACCATTTTTTAAATAATTCCAAATCTGGTGCTGTAATATATTCTTCCGGTTGCGCCCCTTTAAATACCGGCGACACAAAGGGTCCTTCTAAATGAATCCCACCAATCAGTGGCTCGTCTTTTGCTACTTCGTCGATAACTTTTAACGCCTTCTCAATATTCTCATTGGATTGCGTCATTGTTGTTGCAAAATATGTTGTGATTCCTTCATTTAGCATGCTTCGAACTTGCTTTCGTAGCTCTTCAGGGTTCGCATCCATCGCATCAAAACTATAACCACCATGTGAATGCACATCGATAAATCCAGGAACTAATTTCTGACCTTTTGCATCAAGGATTTCCTCATTCGCCACTTCTTGATAACTCGACATCGGTCCTACTTCAGTTACAGTCTTATCAAACCTCACAAAACCGTCTTGGATAACGGAATCGCCTGTGTATACTACTGCGTTCTTGATTACTTTTGAAGTCATTCATAATCATCCCTTCTATAACTGGTCTATACCAATTATTATACAACTTATTCGAAAAAATGCAACCATTTTTCGTTTTTATATTTACCCCCAATCCTAATATATAAGCATCCTAGTGGTGAAAATAAGAAACAGCTTTACTCATGCGCCAATCAACAAGCTATACTAAAAAAGGATACGGTGCACCTAAGTAGCTAGACGCACCATATCCTTCTATTGAATCAATCTATTCTTGTTCTTTCTTTTCTTCTGGATCTCTTTTCTCAAGCTCAGGAATTAAAACTTCTTTTTCTTCTTCTGATTTTTCAGCTTTGGCTTGTTTTTTCGCATCGCGTTCTAGATCCTCTAACATGTCTTCCATGGATGCATTATCTTTCTTCTTGAAGTTTTGTTTCTCACGTTCGATGATCTCATCTACCATTTGTGTAAAATCTTGTGTTTTTCCTTTGATAGCTTCTTTGCCTTTTGCTGTTTTCTTTTCCAACTCTGCCATCAGTTCATCAAACGTTTGTGACAACTCACTTGTCATATCCGCTTGTTTTTTAGCTGTATCTGCAAGATCGCGTTGTTTTTGTGCTTCATGATAGTCTGTTACGCTGCCCCAGCTCATATCGTGAATGACTTTATCCATTTTTTCAGCTGTTTCTGCTGCATTTTTCTCTGCCGTTTCCGCAAGATGTTGTGTTTTTAGGTTTTTCCATTTCAAACGCATTTCGTGCATTCGTAGTTCTAGTTTATCTAGTTGCTCCGACGCACTGTCATAATGCCCTTGCGTTGTAGCCAATTGTTCTTTATACTGCGCTACTTCTTCTTTTGCAAAATTAGCGAGCTTTGTTTCTCCAGCTTCTTCCGCGATACCAGCTTGATACTCTCGTTTTTCGATATATTTCTCAATTTCCGTACATTCTTTATAGAACAAAGATTTCAACTCACGTTGTTTGTCCACCGCGCGTTCAATATCTTTCATTTCTTTCTTTGTTTGGTCCATATAATAAGATACTGAGTTACGCTTCTTCTCTTCACGTTTTTCTTTCATTGCATCCCAGTCATTGTTTACAGCTTGTTTGAATTTGTTAAAAAAGTTTGTCATTGTTATTTCCTCCAATTGTTTAGTTATATATCAATAATCAAATGTATTCGAGTTGGTTGTCTTGCGCTTATTTCTTGTTAAGAAGTAAATCAATGCGACAACGATGGCCACAGTAACAATACCATGCAAGTTAGACAAAATAACTAACGCTCCGACACCGATAAGTACACCGTATAAAATCTTTTCTCCTACACTATTTGCTACCATTAATTGCTTCCAAGCCCAGTAGCCAAGTACAGCTCCGAGCGCCGCCATAATCGCGGGCCAAAGGAAAACAATGATCGCAATAATAAGGGCTGCGACTAATACTCCAATAATAATTCCTCTCATGATTATGTCCTCCTTGCTTTACTATACAACTATCATAAAATAGATTCGCCATTTCAGTAAGCTACTCTAGTTGGAACTTTCACTACAACTAGAGTCCTACTAAAACAATATGTATCTGTTTCCTCTACTATATCAAACCTTGATTTAACTTACTAAGAATATATCCCCAACGCATCTTCCTATCTAGCTTGTATATTTTGCACGCCACAAATAAAAATGAGAGCGTTTTTATTATATTGCCTGTATCTTTTTTGATGTAATCGTTACACTTTCTATCGATTCTGATTTTTATTTTTTCTTTACAAAGGTTATACTCTGATGGGGGGTGATAATTTAAAGAAGCAAGGAGTCTCTAGGTATTGGGGGTGATTCTTGAAAAATCTAACAATTAGGTACTTTCTAACTTTTGTGCAAGGGGATATTGTTACATTGGGATGAATCGAAACAGAGGTGAAGGGGAAATGAAAAGAGATTTAAATAGGAATCTGACTACCATTTTGAAACATTTGGATGCTGGTGGCCTATCGCTAACAAACTTCAATAAAGCAAGTACACAGATAGAGAGAAAAACGAA
This sequence comes from Listeria grandensis FSL F6-0971, assembly GCF_000525835.1. Lineage (GTDB taxonomy): Bacteria > Bacillota > Bacilli > Lactobacillales > Listeriaceae > Listeria_A > Listeria_A grandensis. Next base: position 14,553 of record NZ_AODD01000002.1, on the reverse strand, counting down.
CCTTAGTAAAGATATAATTTTGGTTGTCCTTTACACGTTAGAAAGTTACGGCTATGTTTTTCGAGTATATCACTTGGAAGATATCAGCTACCACATTACACCAAAGGGGAAAAAACTAATAGAAAGAGAAGACTGATATGAAAAAGGCCTACTACCAAGTGAAGATGCTTGGCGGTAGGCTATAGGTACTCATTATTTCTTTAGTTCTTGTCTCCTGTTTTCGTAATCAATGCTTGTCATCGCACCCTCTGAAACCATATTATTTCCTTCCAAATCTTCTTTTCCTTCTTCCAAAGGAGCCAGTGTCCGTTGATTTAATATCACGCATGTCACTATACCTCCAATTGCACCAGCCACCATTCCGAGCATTATCCAATTCTTTTTTATTTCGCATTTTGTGAAACCTCCCCGCCGTTAATTGCTATCCCTCTCTCTTTTCCCACTTCAAATGAAAATAAACCGCATCCTATATCAAGACACGGCTTACATCGCATTATTTTATTTATGCTAAAAATGGATCTTTTGGCTTGCGGACGAAACTTAAGATTGCCGCAATAACAAGTAGTAGACCTGGCACAAAACCTGCTACTACAAAACCGCCAATGGTTACGATAATTCCGGCAATAAGGAACATAAAACCTGCCAAAACAGGCTTCTTATTTCCAGTAATGCCAATCAGTCCGATAATCAGCAAAACCGTGAAAACGATCGTTGCGATTAATGCTAAAATAGCATATGTATGCACCATATCTAAAATCTGCTTGGCACTCGGCACATCACTTACCGCAATTCCTGAATCCTCTAGGCTTTGATAATAACTTCTTGTAAAGGATGCTACGCCCTCTTTTGTACTGGCTGTGCTATCTATGATAAACCCAATGGCAGTAAACCCTACTAAGGTCACTAACCCAAAAAGCATACCGATTACAGCTAGAACAACCTCGGCTGTACGTTTAATCATATTCTACTATTCCCTCATTTCTTACGTGTTTATTTCAGTATACTATAAATAAATCCAGCTGTAAAAATAAAGATGTCATTTTTGATAGGATAGAAGGTGCGTTTTTTTCAAAAAAAACTTGTATACTTTAGAAAGATGTTGCTATTTTAGAAAAGAGGATATGTCTTATGTGGAAAAAAAAATTTATGGATGGGACTCTTATCGGCTATTTTTGTTGCTGGGTCCATATTTGTGTTGCTGCAACTAAACGGGACACACCAAAAAGTGAATCAGAGTACGACACCGACGATATTTATTCATGGTTATCGTGGAACGGATCGATCGCTCCATGGGATGATTCGACGTTTTGATCAAAAATATGATTGGGCGACGGATGCCCTAACCGTAAAGGTCAGCCCAACCGGAGATATTTCTGTGAAGGGAACTTATAGTAAGAAAGCGGACAATCCGCTGATAAATATTGTTTTCGCGGACAATCGTGCGACCGTGACACAGCAATCTTTATGGACAAAAAAAAGTGATGCGTTACCTCGAAGACACGTATGACATTAAGAAATTTAATGCTGTAGGACATTCGATGGGCGGTGGCGCCTGGGTTTCTTATCTGTCCTCTTATGCCAACAATCCCGAATATCCAGAAGTTCAGAAAATCGTATTTTTGGCGGTTCCTTTCTACCCTGAAGAGTATGTGAATGGGGATCAAGAAGTCGATTTAGAAAATGCGAATGCGATTCATACAAAATTCGCTAAACAGATGGAAAAGCGATTAAAGAGCACGACGGAAATCATGATTATTGGTGGTAATTTGGAAGATGGTTCGAACAGTGATGGGGAAGTTAAAATTGATAGCGTGATGTATGGCAAGAAATTGTTTAGCAATCAATACGTTGAGGCTCATACACTGACAGGCCCGACGGCAAAACATAGTAATATGCATGAGTTACCTGTCGTTGATAACTATGTTGCCAAATTTTTATGGGGATTTAAGGGGTCAGTAAAATGAAGAAAATTTTAGTAGCTATTAGTATTCTAGCCGTATTTGCGATTGGATTCGGCTTTATTTTCGCCACACATGATGCTGCAAAATCAGAACAACCAAAAACAACAGAAAAAACAAAAAAGCACCGGCAAAGGTGAAGAGTATTGATGTGCCAACTCTTTTTCTCCACGGTTATTCTGGAACGAAAAACTCGATGGGACACATGATGGATCGTCTAGCACGAAATGGTGATGCGACGCGCTCCATTGTTATTTCTGTGACACATGATGGCCAAATTAAAATCGATGGTGAGTGGGATAAATTTGCGAAGAAGCCACTCATTCAAGTTCTTTTTGAGGATAATAAGAGTTCACTAACGAATCAAACGGCTTGGCTACAAAGTGTGATGCGTGAGCTTAAAAGCACGTATCATATTCCGGCGGTGAACGTTGTCGGGCATTCGATGGGCGGTGTCGATTGGACCAGTTATATCGAGGCCGCAAGCAATCAACCAACGTTCCCAGCGGTGGCTAAACTGGTCACCATTGGCGCTCCTTTTAATGGCCTTGTTATTGGCGAGGATGGTAAAACGGCCTATGATTTGACCGAGAATGGACCTGCGACGCAAACAGAACGCTATCAAGGTTTCATCGCGCGCCAAAAAGCGATCCCCGCTTCACTTGAAGTTTTGAATATTGCTGGGGATGTAGAAGATGGTACAAAGAGTGACATTAGCGTTTCCTTAGCTAGCGCCTTATCTGGCAAATTTATTTTCAATCACGTTGCGAGCTATAAAGAGCTTGTCATGACTGGAAGCCAAGCGCAGCATAGTAGGCTTCATGAGAATAGAGATGTTGACGACGCAATAAAAGCCTTTTTTATGGCCCTAAAAAAAGAGTCGTATCCAAGTTTTGGATACGACTCTTTTTTTGGTTTGTCTAACTTTTTTTCTTTTTGAATCCTAAGAATGTGCGGTTGTTAATTTCCGCTTCGTTTCCGCGTACACCTAGTACATCGAACAGGAAAACAACGACCGGAATACCTACAATCAACCCCCATACTCCAAAGAAATGCTCGGAGAAAATAAGGATAATGAACGTATAGAAAACCGGTAAATCGGTTTTGGATGACATCAGTTTTGGATTAAGGATGTAGGTTTCCACGGCGTGTACGATGACGATCGTAATTAAAATAACAACGACGTCTGTAAGTCCGCCCACTGAGTAAGCAATAATAGAAAGTGGAATACAGGAAATAATCACACCGGCAACGGGAATAAGCCTAGCAAGAATACCATGGTAGATAGTGTCAGTACTTGCGGGAATCCCATCGCAATCAGAGCAATCGTTGTCAGCACTGTATTTACAATGGCAATCAAAAACTGCGCTTCTAAAACAACGCCAAACGTTCCAACGAATTTCTTGCCAAAGTAAGCAATTTCACGAAAAACGGGACCGATTTTACTCGTCAAAAACTTGCTTGAAAAATGCACAACGCGCTCTTGCTCCAAAGAGAAAAATAGGCTGAGAATTAGCGCCATGAAGAACGAAATCCCAATACTGCCAATGCCGCTAAGTGATCCAATGATGAATTTCAAACCGGAATTAATGTACGCTTTCACATTGGAGTCATTGAACAAGCTCATCACATACTTGATAAAATCATTATTTCCAGGGTTATTATAGAATTTCATAACGCCGTTAAAGGTCGAGACGATTTGCCCGATAATAATGGGTAGATAATGCGTAAAGGCAAAGTATAAGAAAATCACGATCAGTATGTATAACACAATAACGATCAGCTTTCGTGGCACTTTCACCCACCGCAAAATAACTTTTTCTAGCCGTGTAATCAAAAAGGTGAAGATAAATGTTAATAAAATCAGGTCTATCATACTTCTCACCAAATATAATACAAAAATGAGAAGCGCAAAAATAAGAAGTCGTTGCAGTCCAGTATTTACTTTAAATTTTTCCCATAGTTCTTCCAATGAACACACTCCCATCGTTTCTTAACATATTCTAACACATATTCCTCCTTTCATGAAAAAATTTGTTAGTTTTTCTATTAAAGTTGAGAAATGCTACTTTTAGGGTTTACTTTTGACAGAATACGCGGTAATATATCCTATGAACCAATCATCCTACCTTTAAAGGAGAGTGCCGAAAATGATACGCAAATTACAAAAAAAATCATTGGTAGAACAAGTATATAGCCAAATTGAAGATATGATTAAAAATGGTACGTGGCAAATTGGCGATCGATTACCCGTTGAGGCGGATTTAATGGAACAATTTGGTGTAAGTCGCAATACGTTGCGAGAAGCAATCCGTGCTTTGGCACATGTCGGCCTGCTTGAAGTAAAACAAGGCGATGGGACATTTGTTTTAACGACGAGTGAGCTTAATGCTGTTTTGCAAAAAAGAATTCAGGGCGCTGCAGTGCTTGAGATTCTAGAAGTTCGGCATGCGCTTGATCGGGAAGCTGTATCGTTAGCTTGTTTACGTCGCACAGAGGAGGATTTAATTGAGATGGAGAAGTTTCGCGATCAATGCTTCCAATTTACAAAAGAGAGTAATCTAGAGGGGTTTGTAGAGGCAGATTGGCAGTTGCACCAAGCTATTACAGCGGCTTCTTATAATCCGCTTTTAATTGACATGTACGCGCACCTGTTCGAGGAAATTCAAATGTCCATTACGAGTACGACAGAAATGAATGATTCCAGTGCGGCGGGTCATAATGATCTGATTTTGGCGATTCGCAATCAGGATGCAGCTTCTGCCGTACATTGTGTGGATCTGTATATTTCGCATTTCAAACAAATTATACTGCCGAAGAAAGGAGAATGAAGTCATGGGAGAAGAAAAAATAAAGATGCGCAGCAGAATTTTGCTTATTATCGGGATTTTACTCGTTGCATCCAATTTGCGCGCACCGATTACAGCAATAAGTCCGCTCCTCAGCTATATTCGAGTCGATTTGCCGCTGTCTAATACAATGACGGGATTTTTAACGACATTACCGCTTCTCGCCTTTGCAGGTTTGTCCCCTTTTGTTTCGAAATTGGCGCGCAGATGGGGCATGGAATTCGTTGTCTTTTTTGCACTATGTTTGATGGTTTTCGGTAGCTTAGTTCGGCCTTTTGGTGGGATTCCGCTACTTTTGTTCGGTACGTTTTTAATTGGACTCGCCATTGCTGTTGGTAACGTACTACTGCCTAGCTTGATCAAACAAGAATTCCCTTTTAAAATGGGGCTGATGACAGGAATGTACTCGATTTCGATGAATGTCTGCGCGATGCTTGCTTCGGGACTTAGTGTGCCCATTGCAGTAAAATCCGGATTTGGCTGGCAAGGAGCACTTGTCGTTTGGTCGGCTTTTGTGATTATTGCGCTTCTGTTCTGGCTACCGCAACTAAAATATAATAAGAAAGTAGTTCTTGATTCTACTGTGCACAAACCAAAACAGAGCATTTGGGGTTCCCCGTTAGCTTGGAAAATCACAATTTTTATGGGCATGCAGTCTACGGTATTTTACGTAATGGTAGCATGGTTGCCCAATATTTTAATCAACCAAGGGATTGCCAGTACAGAAGCTGGATTTATGCTGTCGTTACTACAACTAGGTATTCTTCCGTTCACATTTATCGTGCCCATAATCGCTAGCAAAATGAAATCACAGCAACCGATTATTATTGCGATGGCCGTATTACTTTTGGCTGGTACGGCTGGATTGATGTTCGGCTCCGGTCATCTTTTTCTCATAAGTGCCTCTGTATTTATGATTGGGATTGGATCAGGAACCGCCTTTAGTATTTGCATGATGTTCTTTAGCTTGCGAACCACAACGGCGTCAGAAGCGGCAGATTTATCTGGGATGGCTCAGTCTATTGGATACTTGCTAGCCGCGACAGGACCGACCTTATTCGGGCTTCTGCACGATGTGACCGATAGCTACACGGCACCACTTGGCATACTTATCGTTGCTACACTACTGTTGCTCATTATGGGACTAGATGCAGCTCGAGATAAGAAAGTATTTGATAAAGCGAGCTAGACAAAACACCCTTTCACACAAAAATAAGCAGGAAATCACGCAACCCATTTTTTCAGGTAAGACGTGACTCCTGCTAGAAGCAATCCGTGCTTGAGAGCCAATTTATTGAAACTTATGGCTCCTCATTATTTTTGAATGTATGCCCATCTAAAACTATACGGAGCGCCGAATAAGTGTTTAACAACGCCTTTTACGTATGGTTTTTCAAGCACAGCCGTTGCGTTTTGATAAAGTGGCGCAATTGCTGCATCCTTATCTAGTAATACTTTCTCTGTATCAAGCATGGCTTGCCAACGTTTCTCTGGATTTGTCGCTAGTGTTGTCGTAATCTCGGTTGTCAGTTTGTCATATTCCGGGCTAGAGTAGCTCATGTTGTTATAGTTGTTGTCTGTCTGCCAGCTTGCGATGTATGTCATTGGGTCTTTGTAAGCTGGTGCCCAGCGTGAAAGTTGAACGGTGTAATCTTGTGCCTTATCGAGTGCTAGCCTGTTTTTATAAGGGACCGTTTTTAGATTTATTTTCAAGCCTTCTAAATGACTTTCTAACTCGCTTTGGATGAATTCTAAAGTTTTCTTGGCAAATTCTTGATCATCACCGACAAGTTCTAATGTGATTTCATTTTTGCCGAGTTGTTGTTTGGCTTTAGCGAAATGTTCTTTCGCTTCCGCAACGTTATAGGTGAGATGGTCGCCGCTATCTTCACGGAAATCTTTTCCGGTTTGTGGGTTTTGGGCAAAGCCGTTTGGAATTTCGCCGTTAATTGCAGTGGCACCATTTGCGATAACGGTATCCGCCAACGCTTCTTTGTTAATCGCCTTCGCTATCGCTTTTCGTAATTCGACATTGGCAACATCGCTTTGTTTCTGGTTGAATTTAAGCCAGTAGACATAGGAGTCTGGTTCTGCCACAAACTCTTTGTTATCCTTGTACTGGCTTGCATAATCGCCAGTGAGCGGAGCGCGGTCGACTTTTCCAGTGTTATAAAGATTGACTGCGGAACCCGGTTCTTTAGCAACTTGGACATCGATACGATCTAATTTCACGTTCTTTTTATCCCAATAGTTGTCGTTTTTGAGGAAGCTCCAAGTTTTACTCGTTCCGGACCAGTCTGTCATCGTAAATGGACCATTGTACAGCATATGGTCGGAATCCTTCGCAAAATCTTTTCCTTCTTTTGTTACGTAAGCTTCTTTTTGTGGGTAGAATGGGCCGAATGTGAGCAGTGAGTTGAAGTATGGCACAGCCTGAGTGAGCTTAATCTCGATGGTTTTATCATCTAGCGCTTTAACGCCCAGTTCTTTTGGATCTTTTTTGCCGTCAATAATATCACTCGCGTTTTCCACAACATCGCGATATAGGAATGAGTATTGGGCACCTGATTTAGGATTCACGACTTTGCGCCATGCGTAAATAAAATCAGCAGCTTTCAGTTCGGAACCATCGGACCATTTCGCGTTATCACGAATTTTGATCGTATATGTTTTTTGATCTTCGCTTATCTCAGGCATCGCTTCGGCCGCGGCTGGAATGATTTGATCTTTTTGATCTAGTGTGTACAATCCTTCGAACACTTGATTCATCGCAGTGAAACTGACGCCATCTGTCGCAAGTGAGGTATCCATGAGTGGGATTTCGGTTGTTTCAATCACGCGTAATACTTGTTTGTTTGATGCGTCACTCGCCGTGTCTTTCCCACCACATGCTGCGAGTATAAGTGTACTTGCTACTAAAATGGTACTGATAATAACTCCTTTTTTCATATGTAAAACTCCCCTTTTCTGTGTGAATACTTCTATCATACGCTATTTCGATGTGAAAATAAATACCTTTTTCAAAATTAATTGAATTATTATATAACGTTTATCACATTAAAGGAGACAAGCGACACGCCTATCTCCTTTTTGTGTGCATTAGATTTGCTTTGTTTCATCGTATTCTTTCTTAATATCGGCTAGCAGAGTCTCATTTGTATAAAGTTCGAGTGCGGTTAATGCGATCAATTTTGCACCCTGGATCAAGGCTTTGTCTCCTGCCTCTGATTTTGCGGCTTCGCGGAATTCTACCGTGTGCCCGACAAGATTACTAGCACCAATTTTGATATAGGGGTGAATCGTTGGAATGACTTGGCTGATATTCCCAGCGTCCGTTGAACCAATGCCGCGACTATCGGTTTTTAGTGGTTCATCCAACTGCTCGGCAATCCGGGCAAAAACGCGATTAAACTGCTTATTAATCAGAAAATCATCGACGCCGTTCTGGATATTCGTGACTTTAAATGTCGTACCTGTTTGAATGGCCGCACCTTCTGCAACTTGAATAACACGCTTCGTTACCTCATCCAAGCGATGGCGTTTATCCGCACGTGTAAAGAAGCGAGCGCGAGCGTAATCTGGTACGATATTCGGTGCTTGACCGCCGTCTAAAATAATGCCGTGAATGCGGACGTCCGAAGTCACATGTTGACGCAAGGCATTAACACCGTTATAAAATTGGATCAAACCATCAAGTGCATTAATACCATCTTCTGGATTGGCAGCAGAATGGGCTGGTTTTCCGAAGAATTCAAACTCTAATACGTCTACTGCAAGCGATGGCGTCGTCAGCGCGGAGTCACTGGATGGATGAATCATGAGCGCAACATCGATACCTTGAAGTAGATGATGCTTCACAAAACTGCCCTTTGCGCTACCATTCGGCCCACCTTCCTCAGCTGGGGTTCCAAGTACAACGACCTCTCCGCCGACTTCTTCGATAACTTCTGCGAGTGCAATGGCTGCGGCGACACTTGTCGTACCAATGATGTTATGTCCACAGGCATGTCCGAGTCCTGGCAAAGCATCATACTCCGCTAAAAATGCGACGGTTGCGCCTGGTTTCGCTGCTTTTTTGCGCGCGATAAATGCGGTTTTGTGGCCTGCTACATCTAGTTCTACCGTAAAACCAGCTTTTTCAAGAATTGTTGCTAATTTTTCGCTAGCGTAAAATTCCTCATTGCCGATTTCCGGGCGATCATGAATCGCATGACTAACTTCAATATAAAAATCCTTGTGCGCATCAATATTGGTTTTTATGGCTTCAGACCATGTTATTTTTGTATCTACCATTTACGAACGCCTCCTTTTTTTCGAATTTACTTCTTAGACCACGTTTCTTTGTATGTTTCTAGCTCATCAAGTGGGACGAAAGCTGGGATCGAGCTACCTTTATATGTTTTTTCGATAAATTTCTTCATTTCATCTGAGTGATAAATTTTCACGATTTGTTGAAGCGCCGCACGATCTGTATCTCCTTTACGAACCGCAATAATGTTAATATACGGTTTTGCTGTATCGGATTCTAGGAAAATGGAGTCTTTCAACGGGTTCAGTTTAGCTTCCACAGCGACGCCATTATTAATCGCGGCAGCATCTACATCATCTAGTGCACGCGGGATTTGTCCTGCAACCATTGGTTTAATATCTAATTTTTTCGGGTTAGATTGAATAGCTTCCGGTGAACCATTCCCATCAAAATCAGCGACTAATGTGATAAGTCCTGCTTCTTGTAATAATAGTAGCGCGCGGCCATAGTTCGTCGAATCATCAGGAACTGCGATTGTAGCTCCATTTTTGATATCCTTAATAGCTTTCACCTTGTTAGAATACACGCCCATCGGAGCAATGACCGTTGAAGCAAGCGGCTCAAGTTCCAATTTATTTTCCTTGATAAAAGAGTCAAAATAAGCAATTGTTTGAAAAGCATTGGCATCTAAGTCCCCATCTGCAAGCGCACGGTTCGGCAATACATAATCACTAAACTCTTTCAACTCGATATGAATGCCATCTTTCTTCGCAATCCGCTTAATCTCAGGCCAAGTCCGATCCCCAGCGCTAACACCAATCACGAGATTCTTCTCATCCCCGCTTGCCTTCTCGTCCGCACCACCACAAGCACTAACCACAACAGCCAACAAAACCAATGTCAAAACGAATACCAACTTCTTCATCCAAAAAACTCCCTTATTATTTATTATTGAATCTTTGTACTTTCATTACCATCCGGACTCCTTTACCTAAAACCAAGGCACGCTCGATTCTAGGTAAAGCCAAGCACCGTACCACCCTAGCGACGACGAATTTTGCGAGAAATGAAGTTCCCTAAAGACTGAACGCTCTGTACGATCACTACCAAGATGATGACGGTAACCAACATTGTGATATTATCATACCGCTGATAGCCATAAGTAATCGCCAAATTACCAATTCCACCAGCGCCGACGACACCAGCCATCGCAGTCGCACCAACAAGTCCAATCGTTGCTGTTGTCAGCGTCAAAATCAGCGAACTCAAACCTTCTGGCAACATGAAACGCCAGATGATTTGCCATGCGTTGGCACCCATTGCTTGCGCTGCCTCGATAATTCCTTGATCCACTTCTAAAAGAGAGTTTTCAACAAGTCGCGCAATGTAAGGTCCGGCATAGAAAACAAGTGGTACAATCGCTGCTTTCACACCAATGCTCGAATCAACAATAAATCGCGTCACCGGAATCAATGCCACAAGCAAAATAATGAATGGTACCGAGCGTAAAATATTAATGATCGGGTTTAAAATATTGAAAATCACTGTGTTTTGTAAAATATGTCCTTTACGAGTAACCACGAGCAAGACACCAAGTGGAATACCAATAAGGCAAGCAAACAGGAGCGACCATGTAACCATGTATAATGTTTCAATAAATGCTGTGCTCAGCTGCTCAGATGTGACTTCCATCAACGCTCACCTCCTCTAGTTTGATATTTTGCGTTGTAGCATAGGCATATGCGCTTGCAATCTCTTCTGCTTCCCCGGTCACCTCTACAATCATATACCCGAACGCAATCGCCTGAATTTCAGAAATGTTGCCACTTAACACACTGACGTTCACATCGAATTGTTTCGCAATATTAGAAAGCAATGGGTTACCAGACGATTCTCCCACAAATGTAAATTTCCAAACCGTCGCATCATGATTCTGAATGAGTTTTAACGCACTTGCTGGAATATCGTCATTAATCACTGTTTTCACAAAATTCTTAGCAGTTTGGCTTTGCGGATTGGAGAAAATATCGAACACTTTGCCTTCTTCAATCACTCTACCATCTTCCATTACGGCTACTCGATTACAGATTTCGCGAATAACAGACATTTCATGCGTAATAAGTAAAATCGTAATATTGTATTCTTTATTGATTTTTTGCAGTAGTTCGAGAATCGCACCTGTCGTCTCAGGATCGAGCGCGCTTGTTGCTTCGTCACACAGGAGCACGTCAGGATTGGTTGCTAACGCCCGCGCAATACCGATGCGCTGTTTCTGTCCCCCTGAGAGCTGGTCTGGATAGTTTTTAGCCTTATCTGCTAGTCCCACAAAGGTGAGAAGCTCCATCACCCGTTGTTCGCGTTCTTTACGATTCGTATGTATTAAAGCCAGTGGAATCGCGATATTATCGAAGACGGTTTTCGAGTTTAGTAAGTTAAAATGTTGAAAAATCATACCGATCTTTTTTCGTTCCGCACGGAGTTCTTTGGCTTTTAATGTCGTCAAGTCTGTGCCTCCGACTGCAACGGAGCCTGTTGTCGGTCGTTCTAGCAAGTTCACTGTGCGAATCAACGTACTTTTACCAGCGCCGCTGAAACCAACCACGCCGAAAATATCCCCTTTTTCAATGGTCAAACTCACGCCGTCCAAGGCTGTTATTTCTTTTCCTCCGCTTTTGAATGTTTTTGTTACATTTTTGAATTCAATCATTTTCTCACTCCCTTAGTTACACAACTTTACCACAAAAAAATCTCCCCTTAAGTTAATAAGAGGAGATTCTAATCCAAACATCTATGTACCGAATAATTATACAGCCATATTAATGCAGTCTTTGTCGTCTCATCTTATCTACCAAGCACGTAAAATGCTTGTTGGAATTGGCACAGTATCAAAAAATTGATCTGTTGCCGAGGTTTCATAGGGCCAAATCCCTCCACCTCTCTGGATAAAATGCGTTCGTCGTTATTTATTTTTTATAACTATATCGTGTATTTCGGACACTGTCAACCATTTTTGAAAAAGTTATTTGTTTATTGACCATTTTTTTTGCGTAGTTGCTCGAGTTTGGATGCGATTCTGGCTTTATTTTTGTTTGTTGTTTGCTCGTCTAATGTGATTGTGGTGCCATTGATGATGACTGAACTGCCTTCATGAATGTTTTTTGGTACTTTTGTTTGTGGGATTGTCCAGGTTTGCTGATCAGGCTCTAGTAGAAAAACAGCTTTTCCATCCTCGATACGATCTAAAATCGCTTTTTTCAAGTTGATTCACCTACTTCACGGTCGCAATGCCTTGTTCTTTTATTTGCCTAACAATGCCGTCGCCGATTCCGTTTATTTTTTTCAAGTCGTCAATGGTGCGATATGGCCGCTCTGCAATAATTTTATCTGCTAAAACCGGCCCAACGCTTGGAAGGTACTGCAATTCTTCGGCAGTTGCGGTATTCACATTGATTTTATCAGGGATAGGTACTGCATCTCCTGGTTCTTCCGCTGTTTGTTTGCCTGTTTCATTCCCCGGTTTCGGTGTTCCAGACTGCTCCGTTGCAACGTGAATTTGCTTGCCATCAGTCTCCATTGTGACTGTCCCTTCAACGTCTGTACCATATGTTGTAATATCACGATCCTTCAACCACTGAATGACTTCGCGATGTGGGTGCCCGTAGGAATTTCCTTTTTCAGCAGAATAAACTGCCACCTCAGGCTTCACTGCATCTAAAAAGTACGGTTGATTCGATGTAGAGGAGCCGTGGTGTCCTAAATCTAGGATTTGTGCGTTCAAATCCAGACCGCTATCCACCATTTCACGTTCGCGCGGCTTCTCTGCGTCGCCTGTAAAAATGGCTGCCACATCTTTGTAAGTCAGACGGATCGCGATCGAGTCATTATTGGCGTTATCCGATAGTTTATCTGGACTTAATACTTGAATTCCAAACGGGCCAAATGTCGCTTTTTCACCGCGTCTTGGTTCTTTATATTTCGCATTGGATGCAAGCGCTGCGTCAATGACCCGCTCATAGATCGAACTATTGAATACAAGTCCATCCATCCAAATTTCTTTCGGTTTATATTGTTTGATAACTTTATCTGCGTTGCCAATATGATCCGAATGTGGGTGTGTTAAAAGCAGCAAATCAATTTTCTGGATATCTGCTTTTTCAAGGTAAGTCATAATCCGATTATCGTCATGGCGCCCTGTATCGATCAATACAGTTGTTCCATCGTCGGCTTGGATTAACGTGCTATCCCCTTGCCCCACATCGAAAAAAGTGAACTTCGCTCCTTTCAATGTATTTTCGGTCACGCTTGATTGTGTATTGTTCGAGCATCCGCTAATAAGTGCGATTAAAAAAATCGCGATGATTCCCCATCCTGTTAATCTCTTCAAAATCTCAACTCCCTAATTCTCTTCATTTAGAATAGCAGAATCATTGTCAGGAGTAAATAGCTGCACGCCAACTTGGGAGATTTCCACAAAATAAAAACGAGCCCCAAAAATAGGACCCGCTCTCTATTATTTTACTTTCTCAAAGAATTTAAACGTCACTTCTTCGCTTTTGGGATTGTAGTCAATGATCCAATCATGGTCTTTAAAGTACCAATAATCATGATCCTCTACATAGAATAAAATATCGCCGATTTTGTGTTGCAATGCCATTTCTGTAGGTTTTTCAGATACTAAACCAATCGAAAAACCCGGATGTAGCGAACTATTTGAGCCACCATATTTTGCGAATAATCTAATTCCATTACCGTCAGCCGTATTAAATTCATTTCTGAACCAGTGTTGTGCTTGATCGCTTACTTCGATTTGCATTGTCATCACTCCTCTTCCAAATTCGATTACTGCAAGAATAGCAGATATCTACACATTTCGCATGTATTTTGCTTACAACTAGATAACTGTATGTACCACTCTTTTTGAATAGTTAAACTTCTTTAGCAAAAATAAAAAACGCAAAACCCGCATTTCACAGGCTTTGCGTCATATTACTTATTTTTCTAATGGTGCTTTTCCAAGGAATGCTTTGAACATCCAGATATGTTTGTCGATCGCTGCTTTGAAGCCGATTAACATGTCTTGCGTTACATCATCGCCTTCTTTTCCAGTTAGTTCGATACCTTGTTGATATTCGTCACGCAATAATTCTAATGTGCCAACAAGATCTTCCATAAACTGATCGATTGTTTTTGGTTTTGTGTATGGTGCTTCTTCTACGCTAGCATTTTCTGAGAACTCTTTTAATGTCGAAAATGGTGCGCCACCAATGGCTAATAAACGCTCTGCTACTTCATCCATTTGTTCGCCGAATTCGCTGTATAGGTCGTCCATTTTTTCATGTAGTGTAAAGAAGTTATGTCCACGCATGAACCAGTGGATTTGGTGGATTTTCACCGTAAATACGTTTAAGTTCGCCACCTGATGGTTTAAAAATTCCTTCGTGTCTACTGAGTTAATTGTTTTCATTTATAATTCTCCTCCTTATTTATAATAACTATT
>NZ_AODD01000001.1 GCF_000525835.1 Listeria grandensis FSL F6-0971 | reverse complement strand
CTCTAACAAGCAATTCCACGACGATAACGGGAACAGGGGAACCGAACGCAACGATCGTTATTAAAAACGGCGACACGCAAATCGCTTCTGGTAGTGTAGCGGGCGATGGCAAATTCTTGTTCAACATCACGAAACAAGCGGGTGGTTCTACCATTACGGCAACCGTGACGAAAGCAAGCAATGGCAAAACATCCACGGCAACACAAACGATACCAATCGCTACTACGACGATCGGTGCCTTAACCACTGATTCGATCCTAGTATCTGGAACAGGCGAACGGAACGGGACGATCGTCATCAAGAATGGCGCGACACAAATCGCTTCTGGTAGCGTATCAAGCACTGGTACCTACTCGCTGAGTATCGCCAAACAAGCCGCAGGCGCTACCATCACAGCAACCGTGACAGCCAATGGCAAAACATCGAGTGCGAGCACCAACGTCGTCGATAACAGCATCAAGGCAACGACGCTTAACGCGCTGAACACGAATTCCACGAGTGTATCTGGAACAGGCGAACCAAACAGCGCCGTCGTTATCACAAAGGGCGCAACAATCCTTGCTTCTGGCACGACGGACGGGAATGGTAAATACCAAATAGCCATCGCGAAACAACTAGCCAATACGACGATAACTGCAACGGTGACCAAAGCAAGCAATAGCAAAACGTCGAGTGCGAGCAAGACCGTCACAGCAGTCGTTCTCGATTATAGTTTGACAGGGCCAGAAACGTATGACCTTGGTAGCAAAGCGAATATCACCGGCACTTACGGCGCCAATGTAACCTATGTTCGTTTACGTGTGACAGGGGCGAGCGGTGATGTGACGATCAAGAAACAAGTGAGCACAACGACGTCAAGCAACGCCTACAATCTGGGTGATATCTCGACGTACGTCGACGCCACGACACAAAAACTTGAAATCATTGCCGTCGATGCGAAATACAACGTAGTCAACACGGTCGTTGTAGCCATCAATAAAGACACGCTCGATAACAAGCTAACAGGTCCAGCAACCTACACGATTGGGGATAAAACAGCGGTCAAGGGTGAATACGGTACAAATATAGCGTATGTCCGCCTCCGCGTCACACCTGCCGGTCAAACAACAGGAACGATTGTCCGTCAAGCAACCCGCTCCGCCGGTAATTATGACC
This sequence comes from Listeria grandensis FSL F6-0971, assembly GCF_000525835.1. Classification (GTDB taxonomy): domain Bacteria; phylum Bacillota; class Bacilli; order Lactobacillales; family Listeriaceae; genus Listeria_A; species Listeria_A grandensis. The sequence goes on along the minus strand of NZ_AODD01000001.1, from coordinate 110,323 downwards.
TCGGTGATATTTCCACACTGGTCACAGATGCAACAAGCACCGTCGAAATTTTAGGCGTAGACGCGAAGTATAATATCGTGAAAACCCTCAAAGTCACGGTGAAAGCACCAACCGTCGACAATAAACTCACCGGTCCTGCATCGTACACTGTTGGCGATAAGACAGCGGTCACTGGTACTACGGGTACAGGCGTAGCCTTTGTTCGTTTGCGTACAGGAAGCGATGTGAACAACATGGCGGTTGTGCGCCAAGCAACGCCAAGTGCTGGCACCTATAACCTAGGTGATATCTCTGGTTTAGTCAAAGATACATCCGGCGTCGTACAAATCGTAGCGCTCGACAAAGGCTATAATATCATCAACACGCTCACGGTAACCGTGAAAGCAGCCGCAGCATTGGATAACACGTTAACCGGGCCTGCCTCGTACACGTTTGGCGATACCACCGCGATTACAGGTACAGTTGGTACGAACGTTTCCCATGTGCGTCTACGTGTCACACCAGAAGGTGGCACCGCAGCGATCAAGAAAAATATCAACCTTCTGCCTGGCGCAACTGATTATGACCTCGGCAACATTGCAGGATTAGTCGCCAATGCCACAGATAAAGTCGAAATTCTAGCATTAGACGCTAGTTACCAAGTAGTCAACACGATGGACTTGATGAACTAAGAAAACAGCTAGCAGCTTAACTACAACAGGCTAGCGAACACAAAACAAGACTAGGTTTCCGAACAACTCTTCTGGTTGTATCTCGGAACTAGTCTTGTTTTCTTATTGATGCTCATTTGTCGGTGCTTTTCTCACATTGTTACAATCTCTTTCTTCGTTCGTACATACATTTCCTCCAACTTCTGCTCATGAAAAGCGACCACTTCATCTAACACTGTCGTCGGATGGTGATATAACACTTCCATATTTTGCAACATTTGCTCTAAATCATGTATCAACAAAAGCATCGGCTCCGCATCCCCGATTTTCGGGACAAAACTGCTATCATTGACAATATTCATCCGCTCCTGTTTAAGGCCTTGCAATGCCTTCCATGCAGCAAGCAGGTCCTCGTGAATCTCCTCTTTGTTCTGATACTTCGCCCGAACTTCCTCCATTTGAGCCAAACAAACCTTCGCGTGATCATAAAAAACACGATTCATTTCTGATTTCTTTTTTGGATAAAGCGAATAGACAAGGAAAGCTATAGCAAGACCAATCAGCGTATCGAACATCCGATTGTTCACGTAAACAACTGGCTCTCCCTCCCCTTTTCCGACTAAAATCATGATGGTGATAACCGCGATAACTGGCGTGAATTTCCCAACAAAAAGGTAACCCCAAAGCACAGCAATCACCGCCGCAATCGGTATCATCAAGAAATGATTATCCGGCATAATGAAATAGAATAAAACCCCAGTCGCACCACCAAGAATTGTCCCGAAAATCCGCTCCATGCTCGATTTATACGTCGCGCCTTTCGTTAACTGCGCCGTGATATAAATCGCATTAAATACATACGTAGGATAAATAATATACTTACCAAAAAACGGATACAAACATAAACAAATCAGCAAACTAAGCAGCACCTTAGCGACACGAGGATCTAATGTTAAACGTTCTTTCAAAGTTGTCTTCATGCACGCTCTCCCCCTTCTAGTTCCAGAATGCTGCCCCGAATCGCCTGCATCCCCATCACAAATTCACCAATATGAAAATTCAAAATCGCGTCATGATCCGAACTGGCAACAATGTCATCGATTCCAATGGTCACAAGTGCCTCCTGTGACGCCTGACCCACTGCATAATGGCCCAATCCCGAAATAGTGACTAAACTAAAATACACTCGCACATAAGATGCCAACGTCTCCTTATAAATCTCCGCATGTTTCGGGTCCTTCTTTTTCCCCGATGTATATTCATGAATCAACATCTGCGACTGCACGAAAATACCGTATAGCGGTTTGGGATGACCCGCCTCTTTTTTCGTTAAAATGGTATGCAGTTCCTTCTGGAAAAGCCCCATCGTTTGCTTCATCATCATTTGAATCGTCTTCTCCACTGGAATATGGATAAACCGCACAACGAGCCGAACCACTACAAAAAAGAGCGCAACGTCTACCATCGCGATAATTAACACAACCCAATAAGGAACACTCATACCTGTTGTATCTAAGAAAAAGAGCGCCGTCCCAATCGCCATTGTCATAACCATATATTTTTGAGGCATCACGAAATTTATCACGAGAAGCGCAATGATCATCACTACAAAATAAACATAAACACTATTATCAAAAAAAGCCGAAGATAATCCCACAATAATACATGCAAAAGCAAACATTAAACCTATTTTCGACATTGCTTTTTTTGTGAATCCGCTTGTTGGTTGAATCGAAATAATCCCGACCAGAAGCGCAATTGGCATTAAACCAATGAATTTTGGTATGACCAAGGTATGAAATGCAACGCAAATGATTGCAAATACAAAAACCTGCAACATATGTATTAATCCTTTAACTCCCACTTTTGCCAAAATGACTTTTTTCATTCTATGCTGTCCCCTCTTCTATCCGAATTTCGTATTACTTAGAAAGTTTATCACATAATGATCTATTCTGAAAGCTGTATTTCCTTTACCCTCATTTTCTCAGATTCAGACATCGAGACAAAATAAAAAGGCTAGCATATCAACATACTCCGCCTTCTCATTCCTATTGTATTTGCTCTTGAAGCCGCTCAATATCGTCATCGCTACCAATCACGATCAAAACATCGCTCGACTGCAAGACATCCGTTGCTTCGGGCGTAATAATCATCTGCTTATCGCGCTTAATCCCGACAATATTCACGCCAAACGTATTCCTGAAATCCAGTTCGTGGAGGCTTTTGCCAAGGAAACGACGATTGGAAACAGAAATCTCGACCAAGCTGTACTCATCTGAGAGCTCCAGATAATCCAGCATGTTTTTAGAAACAATGTAATGCGCGATTCTGCGTCCCATATCCCGCTCCGGATGAACCACCCGATCAGCGCCTATTTTGTCGAGCAGCTTCGCATGTTTATCATTCGTCGCCTTCGCCGTTACGTATTTCACGCCCATCTCTTTTAAAATCAGCGTCGTCAAAATGCTAGACTGAATATCCTCACCAATCGAAACAATCACATGTTCAAAATTCCGAATGCCCAGTTGGCGCAAAGCATTCTCATCTGTGGAATTACAAATGACCGCATGCGTCGCAATCGACATGAACTCATTCACACGCTCCTCGCTCGAATCGATCGCCAGCACTTCCATTCCTTGCTCCACAAGCGATTTACAAATGCTACCGCCAAAGCGTCCTAATCCAATAACTGCAAATCCTTCTTTCATCGCAAAAATCCGCCCCTTTACTCTTTCTCCACAAGGTCATGTTTGAACGCATAAATCGCCGCTTGCGTCCGGTCTTGCACGTCTAGTTTCGACAAAATATTACTCACATGTGTCTTCACCGTTTTGAGCGTGATAAATAGTTCGTCCGCGATTTCCTGATTCGACTTACCTTCTGCAATCAATAGCAAAATCTCATTTTCCCGATTCGTCAAATCATCGTGCAGGTTCTTCTCCGGTTTAGCCGTCAGACGCTGCATCATTTTTCCAGTCACTTCTGGCTCCAGCACAGAGTCCCCGCCGTATGTAGCACGAATGGCATCCGCAATCTCGCTTGCCGTCGACGTTTTTAACATATAACTCGACGCACCCGCCTCAAGCGCAGGATACACCTTCTCGTCATCAATAAAGCTCGTCACAATAATAATCTTCGCGGTTTTCCACTGACGCATAATTTCCTGCGTCGCCTCAATACCGTCCATTTCGTCCATCACTAAATCCATCAAAATAATATCCGGGCGCAACTCCATCGCAAGCTTCACGCCTTCGAGGCCGTTCTCCGCTTCCCCAACGACTTCCATGTCATCCTGCACCGAAAGATACGCAGAAACACCGATTCGCACCATCTCATGATCATCAACTAGTAACACTTTTATCATTCGTCGTCCACATCCTTTTTCTTCACCAGTGGTATTTTAATCTCCACACTCGTTCCCTTTTTAGGAAAACTAATGATTTTAATCGAGCCGCCAAATTCAGCTACTCGCTCACGCATATTTTGTAAACCGTATGAACCGGCTCGCATTTTATTCATGTCAAAGCCAATACCATCATCGACCACTTTTAAAACGACCAAATTATCAATCACGATCATCCGAACTTCCAGCAAATTCGCCTTTGAATGGCGCAACGTATTGGAAAGCAGCTCTTGCACGATGCGGAACAAGTGATCCTCGATTCCCTTTTGGAATGAAATATCCTCGATTTGCCATTCGACTTGGATCGGAAGCTTCGTCGTCAATTCTTTCAACAACAGCTCGATTCCCGTTTTAAGCGACTTGCCTTCCAGCTGAATCGGGCGTAAATGAAGTAACAGCGCACGCATTTCGGACTGCGATTCATTGACAATCGACTCGACCATTTTCAGCTGTTTCTGCATCGTTGGCGTCGCGTTCTTCGCGCTTTGTTCATTGAGCGCCGAAAGCAACATCATCGCCGCAAAAAGTTGCTGACTCACCGAATCATGCAACTCGCGCGCAATCCGATGCCGTTCCTCTGCTAAAATCGCTTCTTTTGATTGCCCCGTCGTCTCAGCACGTTCATTCGCGATCTCCTGCGTCATCATCGTCTGCGCCTTCATTTTATCACGTAATCGCTCAATTTGCTTGTAAACCTGCTGAATCTCGGCGTAAATTTCCTCCTCATCCGCAGGCTTTTTCTCAAGCTCACCCTGTTCCAAAAGCCGCAGCGAAAAATCAATCGCTTCGAATTTCCGTTTAATAATATAACCAATCACTGCTCCGACGATAAGTCCGACCGAAATCGCCATCAACACGATAAAAACGATAAATGGCAAGTAAAAAATCTTCTTCCCAATCAAAAGGTCATACCATGAAATATTATCACCAGACTGATAGATCACCGTTGTTCCAAGCGAAGCAAGCAGTAACAGACCAGTTGTTGTCGCCATCGAGGCGCGTGTAAACGTCATAGTCTGATCACCTCTAAATCACCAAGCACAACCGAAGTAATAATTTTCACTTTGCGCGGCGCCTTCTCATAATTATCCGAATAAAGCTTAATCGTATCATTTTGTACGACCGTACTCTCCTTATCATACTGCAAATGCCCAAAAATAGCAGAGTGCTCCAGACAAATCCCCAAATCAAATGGTACTAATAAGCGAATCTTCCCAGAAAAACTCCGGATCAAAACAACGCTCTCACCCGTCGGTAAAACTGTGTTCCCAAGGTCAATAATCGTGTCACCAATGCCCGTCTGAATGTTGATATTATCCCATTCATATACCACATCTAGCACCCGTTGATTACCGAACCACTGATTGCGAATAAACGTATTGCGCGGATTCGTATTTTCCGCCGTTTCCTTCGTCTTCACCATCAATAATTGCGGCGCACGCTTGCGACTCACATAATAATACACCGCAAAAATCCCAGCAATAACTAAACCAATTTTAAAAGTTGCTGTCAAAAGAACCGAGATTAAAATAAACACCGCGGCAATAAAAAGTCTTGTCCGTGCTTTCTTTTTCGGAATCCCATCTTTGCGAGACGTAAATAAAAAACAAATTCCGATCGCGAATAATACGAGCAGTTCCCACCTGAAAAGCATCTCAAATGCGATACCAACCGCGACAAGAATTAGAAATAAGAAAATAAACGAACCTTCTAATTTTTTCATCTGAATACACCCCCTTTGTTGTTAAAATTTTGAGCTCGAAAACTCAAGTAACGGGTAAAAAGAATAGTAACTTCTGTCCCCATTATAAATAGTTTGGCGTAGTGATAACAGCCGCTGTAGCTGGAACTATCTCTCCATCTTAAGACTTAGTTTTTCATGCTTACTCCGCTACGTCCTCGATCAAATAGGTGAATCCATCTTCTTGTTTTATACGGCGTTCCTTCATGAGCGTTCCTAAAGCACGCTTAAATTGCGCTTTACTGACTCCAAATTTCGCACGAATCGCATCTGGATCAGATTTATCAGAAAAGGCCATCTTGCCACCAACACTTCGTAAATAGGTCAAAATCATTTCTGCATCGTCGCCTAGCACTTCATGTACACGTCCACGCAGCGATAAATTCAGCGTGCCATCTGGCTTCACAGCGATCACCCGCGCATCTAATTTTTGACCTAGACGCGGCTCCGATGTCCGTTCTGTCTCGTGGATAAATCCGATATGCCCGTCCTCTGTAATCACGAACGTCCCAACTTTCAATAATCGGTAAACCGTCCCTGTCACATTTTGATTAAACATATCTTGGGTCGCTTTTGTCGAGATTGCTTTGAAATCATGCTCCTCGCCTAGCACGCCCCAAATCCGCTCCTTCTCATCGACGCGCAACATGATCATTAGCCGGTCGTTCTTTTTCGGCCACAGATGATTTAGCGCCGGCATGTCATCCATCGAAACAACGACATCTTTTGGAATTCCAATATCCACAAAGACACCCAGATCTTTGCGTACATCCGTCACCGTTCCCCAAGCAAACTTCCCAACTTGCGCTTTCGGGATAATTGTCGTCGCAACAACCTCATGATCATAATCGCGGTAAATAAACACGATTTCCGTATCCCCGACCGCTAAATTCAAGTTGGACGCATTCGTAAGTGGCAATTTCACTTCCACGCCACGCTTTTCTAACATGTAGTATTCTTCCTCTTTTGCAATAACGGCCATCGTTTGCGCCGTTCCAATCATATTTATCAACATTTCCACCTCATTAGTTATTCTGTTCCTATTATAGCTTAAATCAAGAAGCCGGTACAGCCCAATCCACGAAAAAAGCCGAACCAGCACAAGTCCGACTTCCTAACCTTATTGTATCGCTTGCTGCAATGCTCGAACCTTCGCAATGTCCAGCCCCTTACTAAAATCGCCATCCACGCGCGCGCCACCGCCAACATGATATTGCGAGTTGTGCAGCGTCTCCTGTAACATCCCGATATTATCCACCGTCACACCACTCCCCACCAAAATTTCAAAGGAAGTCGCGTCTGCTTGGCTATCCGCCACCCATTTTTTCAAGCGATCGATCGAATCTGTCGCCTTCGCACCACCACCCGATGTCAAAATTTGCGTAATATTATTGCCGTATTCGCGAAGTACATTGTAGGCACGATCGATGTCCTGCGCGCTCTCGATGGCCCGATGGAACGTCAAATCCATGTCACCCTTCCAATCAATCACATTTTCTAGTAAGTCGCGATCGATTTCACCAGACTTCGTCAAAGCACCAAAAACAATGCCATGCGCTCCCAACTCATTCGCCATCAAAATATCTTCCTGCATAATCGCAATATCATAATCATCATAATGAAACGAATGGCTATGCGGGCGAATCATAATCATCGCTGGAACCTTAATATCTTCTGTAATTTGCTTTATCACACCATAACTCGGCGTCAAACCGCCCTCACTAATAGCCGAAACAACCTCTAAACGGTCCACACCAAAATGTTCCGCCTCCGATGCCTCCCGAATGTTCTCAACAATAACCTCAAGTACCAAGATTCCCAACTCCTTTTCTACTATAGTATGTAGCTATGTATTTTATTTTAGCCTAAATCCCCTCGAAAAGAAACGAAAAGCATTGTCCCATATAAATAAATATACGCAACAATGCTTCGCTTACAAGTCCTTATTTTGTTTTAGCTTCAAATACTACCGTTTCACCAGCAACAACATCCGTTACTGCTTTCCAATCAAAATCAAATTTATTCTCCATGCTGTTTGTAACAACCATTGGAATCACTGTGCTACTCGCGTTCTTCTCGATAAAATCAAGATCTGCTTCCACAATTGGTTGTCCCACCGTTACTTTATCGCCAAGAGATACGAGCACATGAAAGCCCTCACCTTTTAACGCTACTGTCTCCAAACCGATATGGACAAGGATTTCCTGACCAAGTTCTGTACGGATTCCAAAAGCATGCTTCGTATCGGCGACCTGAATAATTTCTCCATTAGCAGGCGCTACAACTGTGCCATTTGTTGGTTTCACCGCAATACCTTCACCCATCATTTTTTGGTTGAAAACCGGATCCGGAACATCTTCTAATTGGACTAATTGCCCGGTTACTGGCGCTACTATCGCCTCTTCCTTGTCTTTTTTTAAACATTTTTTTGAACATCTTGTTTCCTCCTTCAATAACTTCCATCCCTTCCATTGTACCCTAATCACACATAAAAGGCATAGAGAAGCGTTCATTACATAACATTACCATCTTCTTACCTGATACGAGAATGAAAATAATGTTGTAGGTTTGGGCAAAGCAACATTTATTTACTGCCTTTTCTCGACACGCTTTCCTTTTATTTGTTAGAATAGATAAGGAACTTTAATTTTACGAAGGACGTGACATATATTGGCGCATATTACGCAATGGTTTTCAAATATAGACTGGAATCTTTTTTGGGCAAAAACAATCTCTGAGGTAGTAAAGATTATCATTTTATTGGCCCTCTATTTTATCTTGAAATGGCTGGGTCGGAAATTGATACGTAGCTTTTTCCTAAGATATCGAACACAACAATTAGTATCCGAAGGGCGAGCGAAAACGTTAGAAAGTCTGATTTTAAATGTCTTTGGTTATTTAATGTTCTTCACATTTGCTATTCTTATCTTACAAAATTTTATCGACATCACAGCTATTGTTGCAAGCGCTGGTATTGCCGGTTTAGCCATTGCATTCGGAGCGCAAGGATTAGTAAGCGATGTCGTGACAGGATTTTTTATCTTGCTGGAGCGGCAACTAGATGTTGGAGATAGCATCACGCTCGATCAAGTGAACGGGAATGTGGAGGCACTGGGGCTCCGAACAACGCAGGTTCGCGATTTCGATGGTACACTACATTTTATTCCTAATCGCCAAATTATCGTTGTTAGTAACCATTCTCGTGGGAACATGAGGATTTTAGTAGATGTTAGAATCGCGCCAACTGCCGATGCCGAGCAAGCTATAGCCATCATTAAACGTGTCTGTGAGCTAGAAAAAGCAAACAACAAAAACATTGTGGATGGCCCGGTAGTTCTTGGTGTTCAAGAGGTTAGCGCCGTAGCTACCGTCATTCGAGTCATCGGGAAAGCAGTAAATGGCGAGCAGTTTGAAGTACAGCGAAACCTTTTAAAAGATATTCGCGAAGAGTTGGTGATTCATCAAATTGAACTACCGATGTCCTACCTAGCACCGTTAGAACCCGGCAAATAAAAGAGGCAGCCTCATCTCATGTGAGCAGGATTCACGTCTTACCCATAAAAGTGGGAATCGTGATATCCTGCTTATTTTATGTCTCCTCTCAAATTTCCGATAGACTTTCTAAATAGCCTGTTAAAACGTCGATGGCAAAAGGGATGGCAGCCTCATTTGGATTTAATTTAGCGTGATGCAGGCTATATTCAGAATCCACACCTAGCCAGAACATAAAACCAGGAATCTTTTCGAGAAAGTAGCCGAAATCTTCGCCAGTCATCGCTTCTTTACAGGCAACATAACTTTCAGGATGCTGTTTTTGCAGGTAGTTGATGAACTTGGAAGTCTCCTTCTCATCGTTGTCGACCTCTATGTAATCAGATCCAGCGTGAAAATTCACTTCACATTGATAAGCTTCCTCCCAGCCTTTTGCTAGTTGCTTCAAGCGTGTCCAAACCGTATTCATCGTTTCTTTGGAAAGCGTACGAATAGTGCCGTCTAAATACGCTTCTTCCGCAATAACATTCTGCGCCTCTCCGCCACGGATCTGACCAATCGTAATAACTGCGGAATCAAGCGGGTCAATATTACGGCTGATGATTGTTTGCATCTGCCCGACAAAAGCACTCGCAGCAACAACCATGTCATTTGCCAAATGAGGATATGCCGCATGCCCTCCTTTTCCTTTGAATGAAATAAATAACTCCGATGTATTCGCAAAAAGGAGTCCCGGTTTAACAGCAATCTGGCCGACTTTATATTCCGGTGCAATATGCAAACCGAGCATCAAGTCTGGCCACCACTCCTTAAACTCTGCACTCTCCATGATTGGCTTAGCACCACCCGGACCTTCTTCAGCGGGCTGAAACACAAACAATAGATTATCTGATAACGGCTTTGCAGCAAAGTTTGTTAATAGACCCAGCGCAATACTCATATGGCAATCGTGGCCACATGCATGCATCTTGCCTTTGTGTAAACTAGTAAAGGGCAATTCCGTTTCTTCTGTAATCGGCAAAGCGTCTATATCCGTTCGATATCCAATTGTTTTTTTCGGCGCCAAGCCTGTTACTCGAACTAAAATACCAGTACGCCATGTTTTCACTTCTAGATTTGCTTGTGGCAATGTTGCTATGTAATCCAATAAAAACTGCTGTGTCTGCGTTTCTTCATAACCCAATTCAGGAATTAAATGTAGTTCCCTACGCAATTTTATAAACGTGTTTAATTCTGTCATCCTCATTTCTCCTCCTAAAAAGGCGCTTATCCCTAGCACAAGCTCTCACTTAAACTAAGAATAACCGCCGATAATTTTTATAACTCGCGAAGTTCTTGCATAATTTCTGTTTTTGATTTTGTTTTTGCATCAATTTTTTTGATTTCTTTTGCCGGAATTCCTGCGACTACGGTGTAAGCTTCGACGTCTTTCGTTACGATTGCACCAGCGGCAACAACAGCCCCTTTTCCAACGCGTACGCCTTCTAAGACAACAACGTTTGCGCCAATCACAACGTCATCTTCTATAATAACTGGTTGCGCGGAAGGTGGCTCTACAACGCCTGCAAGAACAGAGCCTGCACCAACATGGCAGTTCTTCCCTACAGTTGCACGCCCGCCAAGCACAACGTTCATATCGATCATAGTACCTTCACCAATGACAGCGCCAATATTAATACTCGCGCCCATCATGATAACCGCATTATCCCCAATCTCTACTTGATCGCGAATCACAGTTCCTGGCTCAATCCGTGCGTTAATATTTTTCATATCTAGCAATGGAATGGCCGAGTTGCGACGATCGTTTTCCACGACAAAATCTACTAATTTAGCTTTGTTTGCCTCCAAAAGTTCACTAATGACAGCCCACTCGCCGAAAATCGTTCCTGCTTCACCAGTGATAAATGTTTTCACATCTTCTGGAAATGCGATATTAGCAAGGTCTCCTTTTAGATAAACCTTCACGGGCGTTGCTTTTTTGCTATTTTGAATGAATGAAATAATTTGATGCGCGTCCATTTGTTTCATGAATTAATAACCCCTCTCAAATATGTGCTCACCACTAATGATGCCACAGCTAGTAATGAGTTTCAAGATATTGATCTACAATTTCTAAAAACGCCTTCACCTGTGGGAGCGCGAGCGACTGCTCATAGCCAATCAACGACGTATCTCGACTTAATATTTCACCTGACTTATCGACGAGCGGAATTTTATGAATATCCTCGCTAGCACCGATCAGCGTCACTTCTGGCAAAATGGCAAAACCGATACCATTGAAAGCCATTTGACGACATGTCTCAATCTGATCCATCACCATTGCTTGACGCGGCATCTTACCAAAATTGCGTTGCCAGTAGTCTTGAATAACCTGATAATAATTCGAATCACTTTGGAACTGAATAAATGGTCGTTCCGATTCTAATACCTCATCAAGTCGCGTTATTTCTTTGTCTACAAGAAAAAGTTTATCTTGAAAAAGTGGTTTTTGGATACTTTTCCAAGCGACGTTTCCCCTGACAATGCCAACATGTGCAGAACCATCGACGAGCGCTTGATGAATCTCGCTACTCCAGCCAGTTACAACCGAGATATGCACATCTGGATAGGCTTGGATAAGCTGCTTTAGCACGCGTGGAAGCCACATTTGAGCAACAATACTCGCACAAGCAATTTTTAGCGTTCCGCGAACGATGCCGTCTTGCGCTTCTAAACGCTCTTGAATCTGGCGTTCTCGCTCAATCACACGCTCCGCATGTTGCACAATCGCTTCCCCTTCTGGCGTCAGCAGTAGTCCTTTTTGTGTCCGTAAAAAAATCTTGGTCTCCCATCTGCTTTCAATGGTTTGAAGTCGTTGTGAGAGCGCTGGTTGCGATAGGAACAGTTTCTCTGCACTTTTGCGCATATTTAATTCTGCAGCTAGGCATACTAGCAATTCATATTCTGTGACGATCAATCTGGCTCTCTCCTATCTATTCGTGAATATAGCGTTGCACTTGCTTTAAAATGACATGACGAGTGACGATACCTTCAAAAACTCCCTCCCCATCCACGATACAAATAAATGGATTGTCCACAAGTAATTTCACAATTTTTTCGATATCATGCGAATTGGTCAAGACCGGAATTTTGGTTTGCATAACGTCCTCTACTTTAAGTTGTTCTAGACGCTCATACTCAATGCGTTCCATACCCAGAATCGAATCAGTTATCATCGCTGAGCTGATCAGTCCGTGCAATTTGAATTCAAAATCCAGTACCGGAATAACGGAATAGCCGCACTTCGTCAGTACCAGTAATGCATGTTCTAAATTATTTCCCATTTGGACATGCGCTACTTTTTCGGCGGATATAATATAATTTTCTAATTTGTCGTTTAAAAAATTTCCTAATTTACTAGAGATCATACAATCTCCCTCATCTCTGTTCTTTATTGGCCTGTTTGAAATTAGCTCCGAACCATTAGTTATAAGTCCCTGCTACTCTAAGTCCTTAGTATATTTAACCCGAATGAGACAAGTTCAAACCTGCTCACGTCTATTTTACCATAAAGAAAGCCGTTTCAAAAGGATTGGAGGCTGCAAAAAGGATATATGGGTGATTTTGTTGGCGCATTCACTTGCTGGATTAGAGCCCGAATATACATAAGAACAAAGTGAGCATGTCATCCATCAGTGGCTCTTACGATATCCAACGATGAATTAATGCCAAAACAAACAAGAAACAGTAAATTCAGAAGAGCCTAATATGCAATGAAGCAAAGCGAGACTAACAGGCATCTTGGGAATTTCGGGGCCTTCGCTAAATCAAAAATGAGTTGTTTCCTCTCCTAGCATTGCTGTAAATCATATGTAGGCGATTTTGTGACTAATACTTTGTCTGCGCTTGTTCGTGCGCAGTAATCTTGCATGCGGGAATGGTTTGCTTCATTACTTATCCGTGTTATCCGTGCTTCGCGATCTAGCTACAACAGCCTGCCTCTCGAAAATTTCGGGGCCTCCGCAAAAACCAAATGAGGGTTTTCACTGCGTCCCCTAACAATTTCTGTCGAGGCTAAACGGGCTGTTTTCGCTTTTCTTCCACAAAAAGATTACCAAAAGCAACAGAGTTTGTCGTCTTTGGTAATCTTTCCGTTACTATGCTTTTTTTGGAGATTGTTTTACCCTCACAGCTTATTGCAGGATATCGTAGATTTCTAGTGTTGTCATGTCAATATCATCAAACTGATATTTATTGTTGTCTCCATAAATTTCGATTTCATACGAATTTGAAGCGTGGAAATACCTTACTTCACACAACGGTTCACCATCTCTTTCGAACCTTCTTGATTGCGTATCCGCTGATTCGTCCTCTTGCATTGCTTGTAAACGTTGAATAATTCCCAATAACTGAGACATTGTACATTCTCCTCTCTATTCAACCATTGTTTGTCATTTGTTTAAACCATACTAACAGATTTTATCGCACCTTACACCTATTTAGCAAGCGTTCTGTTAAATTTATAATAAACAAATTATTTAAATCTCACTATTACTCGTTTCCTCCTATCCCATCATTTCAAACCTACTTCTCATCCAAAACGCAAAAAAACCACAAAACCAAGTCCAAAACCCGATTTCGCAGCCCCAAATCTATATATCCAAAAAACATGCCCGGCTACAAACGCACTTCATTCCTTTGCATATGGAGGCTCTAATTCGCACTGCTTCAAAGAGCCACAACAAAATGAGCATTTGCCGCCCGCGCTGACCCTAGCCTTGTTTTTTGTTGGTGGTAGAATCTAGCATCATCTTCACAGAACGCATGATTGTTTTGTGGCGGTGAAATCCCTTCACACACACCGTTTGTTCGTTCAAGGTTGTGTATACCTCGCCCCATGAACCTACTGGATTAAAGCCATATACGTGCAATTTCAACATCCCGTCTTTTGTCGGGAAATAAAATGATTCAACTTTACCTGTTTTATTCAATTTCCATCAATCCCTTCCAAAACGCTATCATTAAACTCTAATTGAAAATGATTATCATTATTGATAGTATACTTGAAATTTTTCTAGAACACAAGTCTTCTTGTAAAAAAATTGTCCGATAATTCAAGAAATGTTGCATAATTGCACAAAATCACCAAAATCACCGACACATTTAGGATTTATTTCATTTTTTTCTGTAATTTCCCTTTTTTCTCCACTGATTTTCCGTTATAATTACTATAGCTAAGAAAGGAGGGATACAATGTCTGATGCAAGCAAAAAAATTGCCGAAGCGATCTTTATTGTGAATCGCCATAGCAAGGCCGCAATCGATCCACGCTATCTTTATCAATTAAAGAAAGCTGCGATTGAGAAATTAATCCAAGAAGGCTTTGCGAAAAAGCTAGGTCTACAATTTTCAAATAATCCAAAAAAGTCTTACCAACATTCCAATCTCCTTATTGATTGCCACGGTTTCCTGTTTCATCTTCCACCGCAAAAACAAGATATGAAAAATCTACCACACCTTGGCATGATGCGACCGATTAAAACAACGAACCAAGTTAGGATGTCTTTGTCACATGCAAAGGCAACACTCGAGAATTACACCGGCGTAAAGCCTGATCCTCTCAAAAAATCCGCGTTTTATGAGAATGCCTCCCCCTATTTCCGCTAAAAAGTGCTATGATAGAACTAACTTTAAGAATTGGAAGGGAAGTTTGTCCATGCAAAAAAATTTAAGAACAGCTGTTCAGGAAATTGAGATTAGTGGTATTCGCACATTTAATAATCGTGTTGCGGGTATTCCGGATATGATTCGATTGACGCTTGGTGAACCTGATTTCCCAACGCCTGATCATGTCAAAGTGGCTGCTATCGATGCTATCAATGACGATTTTACAAACTACACGCCAAATGCCGGCACTCCAGAGCTCCTGCAAGCAGCCTCTCATTATTTCTACGATAAATACGACCTTTCGTATAGCACGAAGGAGATCATTGTGACAGTTGGTGCCACAGAAGCGATCAGCACTGCGTTACAAACAATTTTGGAAGCAGGCGACGAGGTTTTGCTACCCGACCCTATCTATCCAGCTACGAGCCGCTCATCCATTTAATGGGCGCAGCGCCTATCAAAATAGACACCACTGAAACAGCCTTCAAATTGACTGCTGAACAGTTACGGGCGGCGATTACACCAAAGACTAAAGCGCTGATTTTACCTTATCCATCGAATCCTACCGGCGTGACGTTGACTGCAGCAGAATTAGGGGAAATCGCGGATGTAGTTCGTGAAACTGATATCTTTGTGATTGCGGATGAAATTTACAGTGAATTAACTTTTTTCGGAGCGCACACTTCTATTGCAACCATGATTCGCGACCAAACAATCGTGATTAATGGCTTATCTAAATCACATGCAATGATTGGCTGGCGTATTGGCTTTTTAATGGCTCCTGAAGCGATTACAAGTCAAATGCTGAAAGTCCACCAATACTCGGTTACTTGTGCATCCTCGATCTCTCAGAAAGCCGCAGAAGAGGCCTTAATTAACGGTAAGGATGACGCGGTTCAAATGCGTACGGAATACAACACACGCGCTGGTTTTGTCCAAGAGCGCCTGAGTAAAATGGGTTTTTCGATCATCGAACCTGATGGTGCCTTTTATTTCTTCGCCAAACTACCAGATCAAATTACCCAGAATTCTTTTGATTGGGCAATCGAGCTAGCGGAAAATGCTAAAGTCGCCGTCGTACCGGGATCTGCTTTTTCAGAAAAAGGAGACCGCTACTTCCGACTATCGTTTGCGGCTTCGTTCAGTCAACTCGCTGAAGCGATGGACCGAATGGCTACATTCATGGAAAAATACGCATAAAAAACGCTGTGCATGGCACCTTTTGGTATCATACGCAGCGCTTTTTTTCATTATTTTTCGTAATACTTAATCAGTGTTTGTGTTCCATTATCAGCATATCCCGCTTCGGCTAGTTGCTGATACATCTGTTCCGCCATCGCGAGCCTGGTAAATCAAGTCCCATTTGCTTCGCCTCATCCAGCGCAATTCGCATATCTTTAATGAAATGCTTTATAAAGAATCCTGGTGAAAAATCCTCTTGCAATACGCGTGGAATCAAGTTTGAGAGCGACCAACTTCCCGCCGCACCTCCCGATATCGACGCCAATACTTTTTCAGGATCCAGTCCTGCTTTTTTCGCATAGCAAATCGCCTCGGTGACGCCAATCATGTTGGAAGCAATCGCGATTTGGTTGACCATCTTCGTATGCTGCCCAGCCCCGCCGAACCTTGCAAAATAACACTTTGTCCCATTGCTTTTAAAATCGGTTCCACAGTAAGAAACGCGCGCTCTTCACCGCCAACCATAATCGTTAGCGTGCCATTTTTAGCACCGATATCCCCACCAGAAACAGGCGCATCAATTACCGCAATCCCCGCTTCCTTCGCATCTTCTGCGATCTGCTTCGCAAGGTTTGGAGAAGATGTCGTCATATCTATCGCAAAACTCCCTGAGCGAAGCGTGGTTAAAAGCCCGTCTTCAGCCAAGTAAAGCTGCTCCACATCTGTTGGATATCCAACCATCGTAATTAGTGCGTCCACATGCGGCGCTAGCTCTTGCGGCGTATCATGCCAGATTGCACCAGCTTCGATAACAGCACCCGCCTTCGATTTCGTCCGCGTATAAATATGTACTTCGAAACCCGCCTTCATCAAATTCTGCACCATACTCGCACCCATCACACCAACACCGATAAATCCAATTTTATTCATTCCAAAACTCCTCCTTCGACTGGTCACTTGTCTATAGAACAAAGTTTACCCGTGGTTACAAGAAAATGCAAATTGGAGTAGTTGTGGATTTTGAAGGCGCATTTATTTTCTGGATTCATTGGATGAAAATTCTATATATTCCAGATAATTATTTGAAGCATCCTCTTACATTTCACATTACTTAGATAAAACAGGTTCAACAGTAGTTTACAAAGGTCAAGTAATTTAATTTACATTACACAATACTTAGATAAAACTGTATCCGCCATCTGAGCAGTAGAACCAAGTCGGATTTACATTACACAATACTTAGATAAAACTTATTAGGGATGCGCGAGGGCGCAGGTGCCCGCCTGATTTACATTACACAATACTTAGATAAAACACAATAAAGTTTAAGTTGTCTCATCGTATTTGGAGGCAATTTACATTACACAATACTTAGATAAAACAGGCGCGGGCGTGAAATTGATGGATAAAAGTCCAGTATTTACATTACACAATACTTAGATAAAACGCAAAAACATTGAGGTGGAAAAAATCAAGCTCATATATTTACATTACACAATACTTAGATAAAACTGCCGCATTATCATCATGCCCCTTGATAGTTCCTAAATTTACATTACACAATACTTAGATAAAACAAGAGGATTAATGGCCCGTGTTCCTGGCACTGCCGCATTTACATTACACAATACTTAGATAAAACCCGTACCCATTTCAGCCCCACTCCCATCATACCTCAAAGGGGCTAATCTGTCGACCGATGACAAAATCGGGATTTCTAGCGCTTGATTTTACAAAAATATTTTATGAAAAGAGCCTAATCGCTGTTGTACCAGTCATTAACAAAAATCTGTCGATCTCCTGTAATTTTTACGCTACTGGAGGTCGACAGATTTTCTCAACAGGTCTTATACTAAAAAGAAAAACCTGAGGAATCTCCCAGGTTTTTCTTCACTCATTCTATTACTCTGATTACTCAGCAGTATATTTGTTAACTAGCGCTACAACTTCTTCTTCTGTTGCTTGTTGTAATGCTTCGTCTGCTAATTTCGCCATCTCTGTACGATCTAAGCGTTTGATTAGAGAACGTGATTTCAGGATGCTTGACGCGCTCATAGAGAACTCATCTAAGCCCATTCCAAGCAACAACGGTACAGCTGTTTGATCGCCAGCCATCTCGCCACACATACCAGCCCATTTACCTTCTTTATGCGCTGCGTCGATAACCATCTTCACAAGGCGTAAAATAGAAGGATTGTACGGTTGATACAAGTAGGATACCTGTTCGTTCATACGGTCTGCTGCCATTGTATATTGGATTAAATCATTTGTTCCGATACTGAAGAAATCAACTTCCTTTGCAAACTGATCCGCTAGAATCGCTGCTGCTGGAATTTCAATCATAATACCAAGTTCGATCTTGTCAGATACGGCTATGCCTTCTGCTGCTAACTCTTTCTTCGCGCCTTCCAAAAGTGCTTTGGCTTGGCGGAATTCATTAACAGTTGCAATCATTGGAAACATGATTTTTAGATTGCCGTGAACACTTGCGCGCAATAAAGCACGTAATTGCGTACGGAATAACTCTTCATTTGCAAAACATAAACGAATCGCACGGAAACCAAGGAATGGATTCATCTCATGTGGTAAATCAAGGTACGGTAACGTTTTATCGCCACCGATGTCTAGCGTACGAACCACTACAGGTTTCCCGTCCATGCCGGAAAGTACTGCTTTATATGCTTCGTATTGCTCTTCTTCGGTTGGGAAGTTATCGCGACCCATGTACAAGAATTCTGTACGGTAAAGTCCGACTGCTTCTCCACCATTCGCGATTACACCTGTCAAATCTTCTGGCGTACCAATGTTGGCGCCAAGTTCCACGTGATGACCGTCTTTTGAAACCGTTGCTTCGTTTTTAAGTTTATTCCATTCTGCTTGTTGTGCCGCAAAATCAGATTTCACTTTTTCATAATGAGCGATTTGGTCAGCTGTTGGGTCAATGATAACATTTCCTTCCAAGCCATCCACGATAATCATTTGGTCCTCTTTCGTATCATGCGTAATTTCGCCAGTTCCTACAACCGCAGGGATTTCTAGCGAGCGCGCCATGATTGCCGAGTGAGATGTACGTCCACCGATATCTGTTACGAAACCTTTAACGAAATTACGATTCAATTGTGCTGTATCAGAAGGCGTCAAATCTTTAGCGACGACAACAACTTCCTCATCAATAAGCGCAGGATTTGGAATTGTCACATTCAAAAGGTGCGATAACACACGCTTACGAACATCACGAATATCCGCCGCACGCTCACGCATGTACTCGTTATCCATTGATTCAAACATGCCAATAAACATGTCTGTCGTTTCTTGTAAAGCAGATTCTGCGTTCACTTTGTTGTTTGTAATATTTTCAGAGATTGGTGTAATAAGTTCTGGATCATTCAAAACTAAAAGATGCGCATCAAAAATTTGAGCTTTATCTTCGCCTAAGCTTTCCTTCGCGATGTCGCGAATCTTTCCAAGCTCCGAACCAGAAACTGCAACTGCATCTTGAAAACGTTTAACCTCGGCTTCTGTATCAGCAACTTCCGTTTTATCAAAAGATAAGTCTGGTTCCACTAATAAATAAGCTTTTGCGATAGCGATACCATCGGATGCTGCGATACCTTTTAATTCCTTAACCATTACTCAGCCAAGCCTTCTTTTTTAAGCACTTCTGTTAGGCCAACGATTGCATCTTTCTCGTCGCTACCTTCAGCGTAAATTGTGATGTCAGCGCCTTTACCAATACCTAAAGACATAACGCCCATGATTGATTTCAGGTTAACTTTTTTGCCAGTGTACTCAATTTGTACGTCTGAGCTGTATTTGCTTGCCGCTTGAACTAATAAAGTAGCCGGGCGGGCGTGAATACCTGTTTCATCGATTACTACAAAGCTTGCTTGTTCCATAATTTACATTCTCCTTCGTATAAGAAATTTTATTGTGACTTTCCTCACTAAAAAAAAATTCAGCAAAAAAAGACTATCCCTCAATTAAAAAGATTACCATGTTTTCGCACCCGACACAACTATTTGGTGCAAATTTCTCGTGAATTTCATGATTTTTTTTTTTAAATCATCGTTTTATGGTAAACCTGTCCATTTACAGACATTTTCACCCGTCCTTTCAAGGGCTTTCATTTGCATTCCCACTGACTTTCAGGCAAAATGGAGTCAAAGTTCTATCTTCAGCGAATTGCTTTATTAACGTTTCTATGAATTGGGAGTGATAAACATGGCAAAAGCACAAGTAGGAGACATTATCGAGTTCAAAGACGGCCTGACAGGAGTCGTTGAAAAAATAAATGAAAACTCTGTCATTGTAGATTTAACACTAATGGAAAATTTCAAAAACCTAGCCATTGAAGAAAAAACAGTGGTGAATCATAAAAATTATAAGATCATACATTCCGAAGAGAAAAGCTGAATGGGCTTAAGTGAGAGCCGAAACAATCCGTTCAAAATGGAGGCTCTAACCTAGCAAAGCACGCTTTCACAAAAACCTCAACCAAAGGGGAGTTTTCAAAAATGGAAAAGAAAAAAATCGTTATCATCGGTGCTGGGCCGGGCGGTTTAGCCGTTGCTATGCAGCTCTCCCAGCAAGGTCATGACGTACATATTTATGAAAAAGCTGCCCAAATAGGCGGTAGGACAGCCATGCTCAAACAGGATGGTTTTTCTTTTGACCTCGGTCCTACTGCGCTGAACATGCCGAATGTCATTACGGGCTTATTTGCCGACTGTGGGCGCAACATTCAAGACTATATTAAACTCGTCTCGCTCGATCCTTTGTACAGTTTATACATGGGAGATGTCGTATTTAGCCCCTCTTCTGATCCAGTCAAAACAAAGGCAGAAATTGCTCGCCTCTTCCCAGGTGAAGAAGAACACTACGATCGTTTTATGCGCGATAATGCTAAAAAAATGGTCTACCTTCTCCCCTTGTGGCAAGAGCCGTTTCCTTCGCTCTGGTCTTTATTTCGTCTGCGAACATTGCGCGCACTCCCAAGTCTAACATTAGGTAATCATCTTGTGGATGAACTTGCCAAATATTTC
Source organism: Listeria grandensis FSL F6-0971 (assembly GCF_000525835.1). Lineage (GTDB taxonomy): Bacteria > Bacillota > Bacilli > Lactobacillales > Listeriaceae > Listeria_A > Listeria_A grandensis. The sequence goes on along the minus strand of NZ_AODD01000001.1, from coordinate 89,164 downwards.
GAAGATCGCAGATTACGACTTGCTTTTTCTTTTGAAACGAAATTTTTAGGGATGTCTCCGTGGGAAACGCCTGGTGCCTTCTCGGTCATTCCATTCGCTGAACATTATTTTGGCATTTTTCATATTATTGGTGGTATTAACCGCCTCACCTTTGCGATGAGCGAAATCGTCCAAGAAAACGGCGGTCAAATTCATTTAAATCAGCATGTGCAGCAAATAAGCACGGCGAACAAAAAAATTACATCGATTACGCTGGATGATGGCGCGGTTATTACAGGCGATTATTTTTTCCTGAATGCCGATTATGCGTACACGATGAGCCATCTTTTTACAGAATCAAAAGCACCGATCAGTCTGAAAAAATTAGCGAAAAAGAAATACTCATGTTCTGCTTTTGTTATATACCTTGGTCTAAATACAAAATTACCATTAAATGTGCATACGGTCCTATTTCCTGATGATTTCCGGATTCATATGGATGAAATTATGCACCAACTGGCGATTCCCGACGACTTATCGATTCATCTCACATATCCTGACGCTGTCGATAAAACCATGGCGCCACAGGGCATGTCCACCTTACGAATTCTCATCCCGGTTCCAAATAATGAAAGTAAGATTGATTGGGAGAAAGAGTCCCACGCCTTACGCAACAAGGTTTTTAAAATAATCGAGCGAAAACTAGCTATCACTGATTTAGAATCCCATATCGTCACCGAAAAAATGATTACACCATACGATTGGGAACATGATTATCATATTTTCAAAGGCGCCATCTTTAGTTTAACGCATCAATGGTCCCAGTTAGGTCCATTTCGTCCAAGCGAAACGCCTGCCATTAAAAATATGAAAATCGTTGGTGGCGCGACGCATCCTGCTAACAGCCTCCCTTTTATATTGGAAAGCGCTAATATCGCCGTTCAAAAATTTAACAAAGAGCACACTTAAAAAAACCTGTCGCAGACCAATCATGCAACAGGTTTTTTCTTTGTATCGTTTTCTAGACTTAAATAATAGCAAATAGTGAACAGTATATTCCCCGTGAGTGTAATCGCAATAATATTCCACAACCCCATATAGTAGCCTAACACTAGAAAGAAGGAAAGCACTATCCAATATACGAGAACTAGTTCTGACTTTAATGTTGGAAAATGGAGTTTGCCCCACTGATCCGTCAGGCTGAGCATGAAATAAATCATAAGATGCAGAATCAACCCTAACATCCACCAGTTTGCCGCATCAGTCATTTGAATAATCGTGATCGTTGGGCTTTCTGTCGCCAACTGTTTCACTTGCATTGCTACCGGTTCAATCAGCATTTCAAAAACCATGACCATCGTGGCTCCAATAACCGCATAAATACCGCCGCGTAGCCAATCAATTTTTATTTTCAGCGTTATTTCCCGAGCAATAACATGCGTCCCCACAATCAGTACCAGCCAAATGAAACCGAATGCCACCGGGATCCCGTTGATCACCAGTCCAAAATCCGTGGTCACACCGCTTCCATCCCCGCCACTTGTTAAGCTCGTTTGCATCCATTCGATACACGTACTTACCATAAATATTAAGATCGTAATCGCAGACCCTAGCCCTTTTCCGTACTGTAAAATTAAAAATATAACTGCAAAAATACCAGAGACGATAAAAAATAGTGCATGCACTGCCGTCAAACGTACTGGCAATATGTTTAAAACAATGAGTAGTACGGCTATAAAAAACATCGCCATATATAGCCACACAAAAAATCGAAATCTCTTTTCTACCATGAAGGCAATCAACTCCTATCCTCTAATTATATCGGATTTTAGTAAAACTACAATCAATTACAAAAAAATCTGTAATAAAAGAGGTTCCTTGTTGCTAAATATGTGCTTTTCTATTAAAGTATTCATAGATGGTAATGGAGTAAAGAGGTGTAAAACATTGAAAAGCAACAAGATTGATTACCGCCTGTTCATAGGAATTTTACTGGCAGCGGGGTTGATGTATGTCACATTTGAGTATGCATCGGTTTTTTGGTACTTATACGGGGCATCCATGTTATTTCTTATTAGTTGGGTTATTTTAAATGATGAATTAAAGAAACGATATTCTGTCCTAAAAAACATAATTCCAGGTATTTTTAGCGGTATTATCCTTTATATCTTATTTTACATAGGTGCACTTCTATTGAAATTCATTCCTGGAAATTTCGATGCACTCGTTGCAAAAGGATATAACAAATATGAGCCTGAATCACTGCTCATCTGGTTACTACTCGTTGTCGCGATCGTCCCGGGGGAAGAAATTTTCTGGCGCGGCTTCGTTTTAAAACGTCTAGAAAACGATTTAGTCCCCTGGGTGGCAGTCCTCATTATGGCTGCTTTAAACGGGGCATTGATGTTGTTTAGCGGTAATTTTGTTATCGCGTTGGCGGCAGCTCTCGCATCCGTTTTCTGGGGCTTTATGTATGTGCGGCGTCCAAGTTTGTCTCTCGTGATTATTTCACACTGGACATTTAATTTACTATTACTACTAATTTTACCAATCTACTAAATACGAAGAAGAACTAGCAAATCATCACGTTGGTTCTTTTTTTTTGAGCAAAACAGTTGAAAGTCAGTAAAGGTCAGAGTATACTATAATCATAAGGTCAAATAAAGTCAAAGTCAGACCTAATCTCAAATTTTTCAGGAGGTTATGATATGAAATGTCAAAATTGTAATCAAAATGAAGCTACGATTCAACTATATATGAACATGAACGGTCAAAAAATGGAGATGCCGCTTTGTGCGGATTGTTATGCCCAACTTCGCGCATCCAGTGGAGCACGAGGTCAAAACGGTTTTTACTCCCCAATGGACGACTTTTTCGCGAATATCGCTGGACAACAACAACGAAACGCACAGCCTGAACAGAAAACTGCTGTAAAAACACAAGTAGCTGGCGGCGGACGTGGCGGTTTCCTTGGAGAATATGGGACGAACTTAACAGCTCTGGCGCGAGATCGGAAACTAGATCCTGTAATTGGCCGAGACGATGAGATTCGTCGTGTTATCGAAATTTTAAACCGGCGCAATAAAAATAATCCTGTCTTGATCGGTGAACCTGGTGTTGGTAAAACCGCTGTCGTGGAAGGGTTGGCAAACGCCATTATCGCTGGCACAGTCCCTTCTAAACTACAAAATAAAGAAGTGATTCTACTCGATGTAGCCTCCCTTGTTTCGAACACAGGTATTCGCGGTCAATTTGAGGAACGGATGAAACAGTTGATCACGGAACTACAAGCCGATGAAAACACGATTTTATTTATCGATGAAGTTCACACGATTGTCGGAGCGGGATCTGCCGAAGGTTCGATGGACGCAGGGAACATCCTGAAGCCAGCACTTGCTCGCGGGGATCTGCAAATGATTGGGGCAACCACGCTAAAAGAATATCGCAAAATTGAAAAAGACGCCGCGTTAGAACGTCGTTTCCAACCAGTTATCGTGGATGAGCCTACGACGGATGAAGCACTGACGATTTTGCAAGGCTTACAAAGCAAATATGAAGCATTCCATCACGTTCATTTTGCAGAAGATGCGATTGAGGCTGCGGTGACGTTGAGTGATCGCTATATTCAAGATCGTCATTTGCCAGATAAAGCGATCGACTTGATGGATGAGATTGGTTCCAAATACAATTTAACATTGACACATATTGATCCAAATACAATCAATGAGCGGATTATTAAGCTAGAGGAGCAAAAAGATGCCGCCCTGCGCAATGAGAATTACGAAGAAGCAGCTTCCGTTCGCGATGAAATTACGAAATTAAAAGAAGTGAAGTCAGAAGGTTCCACAAGCGATATACCCACGATTCATGCCGCTGATATCCAAGCGCTAATCAGAGGAAAAAACAGGAATTCCAGTTGGACGCTTACAAGCTGATGAGCAGTCTAAAATGAAAAATTTAGAAAGCAATCTACAAGCGAAAGTCATCGGTCAAGAAGAAGCCGTGACGAAAGTTGCCAAAGCGATTCGTCGCAGCCGTGTTGGTTTGAAACAAAAGGACCGCCCTATTGGTTCATTCTTGTTTGTTGGGCCGACCGGGGTTGGTAAAACCGAACTTGGCCGCACACTTGCTTCCGAAATGTTTGGTTCTGAGGATGCGATGATTCGTCTAGATATGAGTGAGTACATGGAAAAACACAGCGTCTCGAAGCTGATTGGCTCCCCTCCTGGCTATGTTGGTCATGAAGAAGCCGGTCAACTAACTGAGAAAGTACGCCGCAACCCATACAGCATTATTTTACTAGACGAAATGGAAAAAGCACATCCTGACGTGCAGCATATGTTCTTGCAAATTTTAGAGGACGGTCGGCTTACTGATAGTCAAGGACGGACAGTGAGCTTTAAGGATACCGTGATTATTATGACAAGTAACGCTGGCGCTGGCATTTCTGAAGCCTCCGTCGGTTTCGCGACCACCGCTAGGGAAGCCATGAAAAAAGAATCACAAATTCTGGACAAACTTGGCGATTACTTCAAGCCTGAGTTTCTCAACCGTCTAGATGCGATTGTTACATTCCAAAGCTTAGCCCAAGAACATCTACTTGTTATCGTCGACTTGATGCTAGCAGATTTGAATAACATGTTGGCAGCGCAAGAAATCGAATTAACTGTCGACGACGATGTAAAAGTAAAACTTGCTGAGATTGGTTATGATCCTAATTTTGGAGCAAGGCCGTTACGTCGAACCATTCAATCACATTTAGAAGATGCGATTGCTGATTTTATGATTGAACAACCTGATACAAATGCACTTGTTGCTGTTTTGGATAGGGACAAAATTACCGTTCAAGCGGCAGAATAACAAAATAAAAGCATGTCGTGACGCTCCTTTACAAGAGCAGCACGACATGCTTTTTTGTTGAATCGTTTAGAACCCAATAATATGATAACCGCTGTCTACGTGAATCATTTCGCCAGTCACGCCGCGAGATAAACCACTGAATAAGAACAAGGCTGTGTCTCCCACTTCTTCGGCTTGCGTGGCCCGTTTTAAAGGAGCCTTCTCTTCTACTAAAGCTAGAGATTCACTGAAACTTCCAACACCGCGCGCGGAAACCGTACGGATTGGCCCAGCCGAAATCGCATTAACACGAACGCCATCTTTTCCTAAATCCATTGCCAAGTACTTCACGCTAGCATCAAGTGCTGCTTTTGCTACGCCCATGATATTGTAATTTTTCACGACGCGTTCGCCACCGAGATATGTCAATGTTACTAGGCTTGCATCGTCTGTTAACATCTCTAAATGCTTAGCTGTACGTGCAATGGCTGTGAAGGAGTAAGCACTAACTTCATGTGCTTGCAAAAAGCTTTCGCGATTTACTTCCAAGTAATCACCAGCAAGGAAATCTTTGTTAGCAAACGCGATACAATGCGCAATACCAGAGATTTTGCCGACTTTCGTTTTGATTGCTTCAAAAGCTGCAACGATCGCTTCTTCTTTATTTACGTCACATTCGATAACGAGTGGATGCTTGTTATTTTCATTCAGCGAGCCCACAAGTTCATCAATGCTACGCTTCGAACGATCATCTGCATATGTAAAAACCAGATTTGCTCCAGCCTCATTCAATGAACGAGCGATTGCCCAGGCGATGCTTCTTTTGTTTGCTACACCCATCACGACATAGTTTTTTCCCTCTAAAGATAAATTCATATGTTCCATTTCCTCCTTAAAATTACACGCTTTTCTTCATTTTACACGAACGATCGCGATTTTAAAACCTTATTACTCATTTTCTCGCAAAATTTGCGCAAGGTCTGCTGCCATTTCACTATCCCAAGCCATTTTCTCCTCGGTAAAGGGGTGGATTAATTCTAGATGACTGGAATGAAGCGCGTGGCGTTGCAACAATTCCACTGGGCCCCCATACATGCTATCACCAAGCAGCGGGTGTCCGATATGCGCAAAATGAACCCGAATTTGGTGTGTCCGCCCTGTTTCCAGTTGAATTTTAACGTGGTCAAACGTGGCATAACTTGCGACAACTTCATAATTTGTCTTGGCATATTTGCCATCAGGAACGACGGCGCGCTCAATGAGGCTCTCTGGATTCCGACCAATTGGGGCCACGATACTATCAGATTTCGCCTTCATATTTCCAGAAACGAGCGCCTGATATTTCCGTGTAACATGCCCATTTTGATGCAAAGTGCTAAGCCTTCCATGTGAAAATCGTGTTTTGGCAATCAGCATCAAGCCCGATGTTTCCTTATCCAGCCGAGTAACGATATGAATCGCTGAATCAATGCCGTTGTTCAGATAATGCCCTTTTAAATGATTGGCGACAGAACCACTAGGATGATACTGCGACGGAATACTCGTCATTCCAGCCGGCTTATCTAAAACAAGGATAAAGTCATCCTCAAACACGATATCAAGCGCTCCGAATTCCGCAAGCAACCGTTCATTCTCCTGCTCTTTCGGAAAAGTAATCCGCACATGCTCCCCCGTTTTCACACGATAAAGCACATTCTCTTCGTTTCCATTCACCTCAATCTTTCCATCCTCCGAAAATTTCACAGAAGTAAGAAGAAGCTTAGAAACATGTTTATTTCGTAAAAAAGTGCGCAGCATCAGATTATCATCCTCCGCCACGACATGCCATTCTAAATACATGATTATACCTCTTTTGTTTATGTTTATATTTATTTAGATCTTAGCTCTACCGAGTAAGATCTAAATTCTGCTACCAACAAATTGAGCGAAAGCGTTTGTATTCAGGAGATTCGGTGGAAGCCGGAAGCGGAGCGTACTTGTGTACATGAGAATCGGAAGTCCGCCGAATCTCCTGAATGCGAACGCTTGCCGCCGATTTACATCACATATACACCTATTCCTCAATAAACGAGTCGTGTACCCTTTTCCAAAATGGGAACGATCGGAATCGCGCAAACATCACTTTTTGCTGGGCGACGTCATATCTAATCTCGTGAACATCGCGATGCAGAATACTCAAGTGATCCATCGATACTTGAAAATCTTTATCATTTACCGGCTTTAACGTCACGGAATGGTGTTTTGGTAAAATAAGTGGTGAACCTATCGTCCGGTATACGCGATTATTGATCGATGCCATCTCGGTCAACTGCATGGCTTCAATGGATGGATGCATCAATGCACCACCCAGAGCTTTATTATACGCCGTTGTTCCAGAAGGCGTCGACATGCATAAGCCATCACCACGAAAACGCTCAAAGTGAGAACCATTGATTTCAACATCCACAACGAACGGCCCGCCGGAACTTTTCACGGTAGATTCGTTAAGCGCTAAATAGACTTTCTCTTTACTACCGCCATATTTAATCGTCGTTTTTAAAAGTGGATAAGCCGCTGTATCATATTTTCCTTCGACAATCGCAAAAACTAATTTTTCCGCCTCGGATGGGCGCCAGTCTGCATAGAATCCCAAATGACCGGTATGAATGCCGACAAAAGTTACTTTATCCAAACGATGTTGGTACTCATGGAAAGCCGCGAGCAGCGTTCCATCCCCACCGATAGAAATCACAATCTCGGGTTCTGCCTCATCATATTCCATGTCAAAATCATCGAAATAACCGATCATTTTGAGGCGTAACAGATCCGACTTTTCATCACCTCTTGACGTGACTACATACTTCATCATTACTTCTCCCCTATTCTTTACACAGACGAATCATTCCATTAATTTTTTGGCAATGTATGATGGTTCGCATTTTTGTCTTTTGGCACTTCTTTATTTTTTGTGAAGTAGACCTGCGCTTCTTGCACTTCTTCACGAATTTCGCTCATTTCTTCGTCCAATCGAAACGCGGCTTCGGCTGCACGCTTTAACCGTAGATTGATGTCTTCTGGAAATTCACCTTGATATTTATAGTTCAGCGAGTGCTCAATTGTCGCCCAAAAATTCATTGCCAACGTTCGGATTTGAATCTCAGCTAAAATTTTCTTCTCACCTTGTACCGTCTCAACTGGGTACTCAATCACCACATGATAGGAGCGATAACCACTCGGCTTTTTATTTGTAATGTAATCGCGTTCTTCAATAATTCGAAAATCATTGCGCTGGCGTAGTAAAGAAACAACGACATTAATGTCATCCACAAACTGGCACATCATTCGAAGTCCTGCGATATCTTGCATCTCCTCCACTAGACGATCCAGCGGAATATCCTTCTTGTTCGCTTTATCCAAAATACTTGAAACAGGCTTCACGCGGCCGGTCACAAACTCGATTGGCGAATGATTATTTGCTAATTGAAACTGTGAACGCATTCCCTTTAGTTTAATTTTCAGTTCTTCCACTGCTTGTTTATATGGCGCTAAAAAATCTTCCCAATGATTCAAAACACTCACCTCATATGTCGATTTTCATTATGTGATAAACTTGCTCGCCTTCTATTTTAGCATATTCGCACGCCTTTCTCTCCTATTTACATCTAGCTTTTTTGATTTCATTTATTCTACCAACTTGTGTTAAAATGAAAGCATACATAATCCAGGGGGGAAAACGATGATGAAAACACCAGAAATTCTTGCATTACTTGAAAACGGGAACTATCAAAATGCCAAAGAATCTGCCAAAAGTGCCCTACTAAAAGAACCAGACAATGCCCTCTTACACTACTATGTTGCCTGGAGTTACGATGGTTTAAGCGAAGAGACTGAAGCAATTTCCTACTATGAAAAAGCGCTCGAAATGGGCCTCCCAAAAGATGACTTAGCTGATGCTTACATTGGTCTTGCCAGCACGTATTGAGCCATTGGTAATTACGCAAAAGCCAGCGAAACTTTTCAGAAGGCTCGCGTTGCCTTTCCAGAAAACCAGGCACTTACCGTGTTCGCAAGCATGGCGCTCTACAACAAGCAGAATTATAAAGAAGCCATGCAGCTCGCCATCAAAATTATCGGAGAAACATCAAGCGATCCGACAGTAATGGCTTACAAAAAAGCCATTATCAATTACTCAGAAGACTTAGATGCTGTCTGGGATTAATAAAAAGGAGTTCCTGCCCATGAGTCAAGAATTAGAAATTGAATTTAAAAATATGTTGACCGCAAGCGAATATGATCTATTGATTAATGAATTCCGTTTGGTGGAGGCTGATTTTTTCACGCAAACGAATTATTATTTTGATACCGCTGATTTTCAGTTAAAAGATCGCTTAGCCGCCTTAAGAATTCGAAAACGGGAACTACACTACGAACTTACCTTAAAAACACCGGAACAAATCGGCTTATTGGAAACGACACAAATCTTAGCGGAAGAACAAGTTACAGCGATTTTAGACGGCGCTAATATCCCTGTTGGTCAAGTCCGTGACGCACTATATACGCTTGGTATCAACCACCAAGATCTGGTCATGTTCGGTTCGCTGACAACAACCCGTGCCGAAAAAACCTACAAAAAAGGATTGCTTGTTTTCGATAAAAGCTTCTATAGCGATACACACGATTTCGAATTAGAATACGAAGTCGCTGATTTTGAAAAAGGAAAACTCCTTTTTCATCGCTTTTTAGAGGACCGACAAATTCCACAGCGTCCAACAAAGAATAAAATATTACGTTTTTATGAAGCTGTTTACAAAGAGAAATAAACCCATTGCTATCACGTGATGTTAGCGCACTCATCGACGGATGCGAAAATAAAGGTTCATCTAAAATGTTACGATTCCGTCAAATTTAGGTAAGGAAGTTTTTTATTTTTGATTGCAATCATTTGTGAATTTACCTTTCCACTGCTAAAATATAATTATGGTAGTATGAATGATGTCATGACATATTCAGCAAACAGCCTTGTCAGAAAATAGGCCATTCGCATATACTTTGTCTAATCAAGAGAGATTAGAATCTGAAAAACAGGTGATAGCAATGATAAACCAAAATTTATATCTTCAATCGGTCTGTAATAGCAAGCCTATTGAGATTTATCTATTTTTCGACCCGGCTTGTACGGATTGCTGGAATATGGAACATACGATACGGAGGTTGCAGATGGAATATGGCAACTACTTTAAGTTGCGCTATGTCCTCCATAATAACCTGCAAACGGTGATGAATCGGCAGAAACGAAATGCCTGTACGATTCCACAACCTGAAATGGCTCACATGTCTTATATTTCCTGTTTAGCCGTGAAAGCTGCTGAACTTCAAGGGAAGAAACTAGGCATTGATTTCTTGCGCAAACTACAAGAATCCCATTTTATCGATGAAAAAGATATTTCTGAAGCCGATGTTCTATACGAAACCGCTCGAATGGTTGGACTTGATTTGATTGAGTTCAAAAGCGATCTACAGTCTAATCTCGCTAAACGTGCCTACATTGGTGATCAAAAAGTGGCGCATGAAATGGAGATCGACGAAAACCCAACAGTTGTCTTCTTCAATCGAAATATTGAAGATGAGGGGTTAAAGATCAGCGGCTTGCATCGTTATGATGTATATGTGCATATCCTTTCCGAGTTGCTCAATCACTTCCCAGAACCAAAAGCAACACCAACGCTTGAGGAATACATGGAAGAAGTCCAGATTTCTACAACGAAAGAGATAGCTAGTTTATATGCTTTACCTGAGAAACAAGTAGAACGTCAAATGAAGAAGTGGCGTTTGCAACAAAAAGTTACAATGGTCGACTCTAAAGATGGTCAAACGCTTTGGAAATACGTCGCTCTATAAAAAATCAAAAAAGATGAACCTTTACCTGTCTCCTTGTGTGGAACTGGCGAAGATTCATCTTTTTTGATTGCGCTATACTGTTTTCTCCCTAATTGGAACAATATGATTATTTCCCCAATTGTTCTCGTACTCCCATCCTGTCAACTCTTCTACTACTTCTTTTGTATGTTGGTCCACAGTTTCCATAGACCCACCTTCTTGGAGACGTGCAATTTCATTTAACAAAACTTTGTGATTCGCTCTCGTTAATTTAAACTTGCTTGAGATAAATAGACCAAATAGCGCGAAGACAATTGTACCAATACCGAACACAATGATGATACCTCCAATCGCACTACTCGATTGAACCGCTTGCTTCGAAACAAAACCAAAACTTTCTAAAAAAGCACCAACTAAAAGAATCGCCACAGATTGCACGAACTTCCGCGTAAATGTCATCATACCTGCAAATATACCTTCTCGTCTTTTACCTGTCAGCATTTGATCGACATCGGCCACAAAACTATAAATATTCCAAGGTACATAGAAAGTCCCGCTTCGGCCAACCCCCATGATAATCGAAACCACATAAAGCATCAGCAAAATTTGGGCGACGGCAAAATAGTAAATCGCAATGAATCCTAATATCCCACCAATAACTGTTGTTAAAGCAATTTTATAAGCCGCTCCATTTCCAAACTTAATACAGAACCATGCGAAAATCGGTACAAATATAATTTGAACGACAGCCATTGTACTCAAAAGCTTAGACGCCAACACCGCATCTTGACCAATAGCGAACGCAATGAAAAAGGCAAACGTGGCGCCGAAAATATCTTGCGCGAGAAAGGCACCTGTATACATAAGCACGTGTAAGCGGAATGTTTTCACTTTAAACGTGGAAATCAGTTCTTTAAACAGATATCTCATGTCATTTCTAAAGGAATCCTGCTCCTGCTCACTCTCTACAACTGGCTGTTCCCAAGTAAATTTGTATAAGCAAAACATAATAATCGCGTAAATAATAGAAAAACAGATCCCCATCAATAGGAATGACGTGGGAGAATCTTCCCCATAAATTTGGATTAATACGCCCGGCAACCATGAAGCTAGGAAAGTCGCTCCTTGTGAAAATAGCAAACGAACTGTCGTTAACTTAGAACGCGTATTGAAGTCTCTCGTCATCTCAGCTGGCAACGTCTCGTATGGAACTGTGATTAGTGAAAATACAAATCCAAACATAACGTAAGTAAGTAAATAATACCAATAACCACCGAATCCAACGGTCCACATCAATGCGTAAGTTAAAGATAGTGGCATACCGATTAGGAAGAAAAAGCCCCGTCTACCGAAACGTTTTCCTAATTTCGTTTTATAAAAATTATCTGTAACGTAGCCCATCAATGGATCAAAGAAAGCATCGACAAAACGACCAATTGCTACAATCGATGTCGCTTGCACAGGCGTCAAGCCAGCAATATTCGTATAAAAAAAGAATTAACCATAAACCTGCGATGGCAAACGCTCCGCCACCAAATACATCACCCGCACCATAGGACAAAATTGTCTTAAAGCCTATTTTTGGATTTGCCGTTCTATTTATCATGTTCATAACTCCCCTTTATTTTGATGTGTCCGTTAAACACCGGAATATGCTGAAAATCCACCATCAACTGGTATAACAATGCCCGTTATAAAACCAGATGCTTCCTCATTCGCTAAAAACTCAAGCGTTCCTAGAAGTTCCTCTGGTTCACCAAAGCGCTCAAGCGGCGTATGGCTAATAATTTTTTCCGCCCGATCCGTTAGCTGACCATCCTCCGCAATGAGCATTTTTTCATTTTGCGTGGTTAGAAAGAAACCTGGGGCAATGGCGTTGACACGAATACCGACCTTTGACATATGCACCGCTAACCATTTCGTAAAATTACTAATCGCTGCTTTTGCGCCGCTGTATGCAGGAATTTTCGTTAACGGTGTATCAGCATTCATGGAAGAAATATTGATGATCGAACAACCGGCTCTCCCAATCATGTCTTTGGCAAATACTTGTGTCGGCAACAATGTCCCCATATAATTCAAATGAAAGACGGATTCAACCCCTATTTCCTTCAAGTCAAAAAACGTTTTTAGCGTTGCATCGTGCAAATCTTCTGCAGCAAAATATTCTTTAGAAGTCGTACCATCTGGGTGATTGCCACCAGCCCCGTTAATTAAAATATCGCAAGGTCCGAATGCTTCCAACACTTGTTTATGGGCCTCCTCCAAACTCGCTCGTTCGAGTACGTCAGCTGCTAAACACATGGCTTGTCCACCAGATGCTTGTATTTCTTTTGTCACAGCATCACCCTTCACTAAATCGCGACAGAGAATCACAACTTTTGCCCCACGCGCTGCCATTCGCTTTGAAAAAGAAACACCTAGAACACCCGATCCACCAGTAATGACAACCACTTTATTTTTTAAATTTGCTTGGCTCATTTTATGCCTCCATATATGTTGAAATTTTGGAATTTGCATCGTTCTTTTTTTCTAACAGCCTCCCAAAGCCCTCCGAGGTAAACGGCTCCTAGTGCGCGGTCATATAGCCCGTATCCTGGTTTCCCAGTTTCTCCCCAAATCATTCTGCCGTGGTCTGGCCGAATCGGACCTGCAAAGTCGATATCTGATAGTGCCTTAATAATTTCATACATATCAATCGATCCATAAGCAGACATGTGCGCGGATTCCTGAAAATCTTGGTCACCAGTGCGCTTAATATTACGTGCATGCATAAAATGAATTCTCTGCTTCTTCCCAAAATAGCGAATCATTTCTGGTAAGTCGTTTGTCGGACTCGCTCCCAGAGAACCCGTACAAAAGCAAAGCCCATTGTGAGCGCTATCCACGATATTTATGAAGCGCGTTAAATTTTCTTTATTCGTGATAATACGAGGTAGCCCAAAAATCGACCATGGTGGATCATCCGGATGAATCGCCATTTTTACGTCTACTTCTTCCGCAACAGGAATGATTTTCTTAATAAAGTACGTGAGATTTTCCCATAATTGCTCCTCATCCACGGAACGATACTGATCAAACAGTATTTCCAAATCTTCTGTGCGATAGCTTTCATCCCAACCTGGTAGACTCAGCTCGCCTTGAAGTGGGTCCATTTTTTCAACGATTGCTTTTTCATAGCTAAGACAAGTTGATCCGTCCGGTAATGGATGCTCTAAAGAAGATCTTGTCCAATCAAATACTGGCATAAAATTATAACAAATGGTTTTAATACCACAGCTTGCCAGATTGCGAATCGTTTGTTGATAGTTTTCAATATAGCGCTCTCTTGTTGGCAAACCTAGTTTAATATGCTCGTGCACTGGTACACTTTCAATCACCGATAACACAAGGCCTTTACTTGTTATTTTATCCACTAGCGCTTGAATTTTTTCGACGGACCAAACTTCACCAACTGGCACATCGTAAATCGCAGACACAATTCCTTTCATTCCTGGAATCTGTCGAATATAATCTAGTGAAATTGGGTCACTATCCCCATACCATCTAAATGACATTTCCATCTTGTCTACTTCACTCCTGTTCCTCTTTCAATTCCACAGCCATTACAGTTCTATTTGAAAATAATTTTTCGCGTTATAAAACGAGATATCTTGTACCATTTGACCGACAAACTCGTAATCTCGAGGGACTTCACCAGCTTCCATCCAGCCGCCAATGAGCTGACAGAGAATGCGCCTGAAATACTCATGTCGCGTATAGGATAAGAAACTTCGTGAATCCGTCAACATCCCAACGAACGTACTAATTAATCCAGCTTCCGCCAAGGCTGTCATCTGCTGCATCATGCCTGTTTTTTTATCGTTATACCACCAACCAGAACCGAACTGTATTTTGCCTTTTTGCCCGCTTGCTTGAAAGTTTCCAATTGTGCTGGCAATTAAATCGTTGTGATTCGGATTTAACGTATAAATAATCGTTTTCGGTAAGCAATCCTTCCTTTCTAAACTATTTAAAAGCTGATTCAACGGTTTCGCTAATGGAAAATCATTGATCGAATCGAACCCACTATCTGGGCCCAATTCGTTAAAACGTTTCGTGTTGTTATTACGAATCGCGCCAATATGCCATTGCATCACCCAGCCTAACTCGCTATATTGCGCTGCTAAAAATTGTAGTAAGAACGTCTTATACTGCTTTTCTTCCACGATGTTCAATACCTTTCCATCACAAGCTTTTGCAAATAGCGTACTCGCCTCCGTCAAAGTGACCGTTTCGTAAAAGAGAAACTCAAAACCATGATCAGCAACGCGGCAACCAACTTCATGAAAATATTGGACACGGTTCTCTAATGCCTGTAGAAAATCTGGAAGTTCCGTTATCTCCCTGTTTGATACCGCACCAAGTTCTTCCACGAACAATTGGAATCTCGGTTTGTTAATTTCCAAAGCCCGATCCGGACGGAATGTTGGTAGTACTTTTGCTTCGATCGCTTTATTATCCGCCATTTGCTTATGGTATTGGAGGGAATCAACGGGATCATCCGTTGTACAAATTACTTTCACTTGGCTGCGCTGAATAATGCTTTGCGGGCGAAGATCCTCAGATTGCAATTGCTCTTGACAGTGATTCCATAAAAACTCCCAATCAGCCGCCTGAACAACACCGTCAAAATTAAAATAGCGTTTCAATTCCATATGTGACCAGTGATACAGCGGATTCCCTATCGTATACGGTAATGTTTCTATCCAAGCTCGGAATTTTTCCTTATCGCTCGCATCACCTGTAATCAATCGTTCGTCGACACCGAAACTACGCATCGCTCGCCACTTATAATGGTCACCTGCTAACCAAATTTGAGTGATGGTATCAAAGGGCTTATTCTCTGCAATTTCCTTTGGGCTCAAATGACAGTGGTAATCATAGATTGGCATCTTTTTCGCATAGTCATGATATAAGATTTTGGCGCTATCTGAATCTAATAAAAATTGCTCATCCATAAAATGCATCATGCGCCTTCCTCACATTCGGATACAAGAAAACAAAAACGGCCATCTCGTGACTCCAATTTTTGCCCATTAACAAAGAGTGGTCTTTTTTCATTCGCCGGTAAATAAAAATTCATTTGCTCGTACGGCAGTTGATAGCCGCCTGTTTTCGTCACACGCACATCGATTTGATTCGTCGCAACTGTGAGCACAAAATGAATTTTCGCACAACTTGTATCAGAAATAACAGAGACACCATCGTCTTCAAATAACGTATACTCACTTTGACCCTCAAGCGTGTGAGGAAACAGCTTCATCCCTCTCGTTTCTTTTCTTGTCGCAAACGTCACTTGATCATCGTTCATCGGAATCATACTGCCAGCTTTTACAAGTAAAGGTGGCTTATCAAAAGGCGCTGGTAATAGGACTGTTTGACCGCCTTCATACCAATTTTCAGTATGATAGTCATACCAGCCATCTACACATTCTGGTAAATAGACTTGCCTTGTCGTCGCACCTTTGTCTACAACGGAAGCCACTAACATCGCGTCACCTAATAGAAAGTCATCACTTGGCTCAAATGTTTTTTCATCTCCACCAAATTCATAGAAGACTGGACGAATAATCGGGCGATAATACGCGTGTGCTTCATAAAGGGCATTATATAAATACGGTGTCAACTGGTAGCGAAACTTGATTAAATGTTTAATATCTTCCGCGACTTCTGGATACATCCACGGCACATTGACAGTTTGATCCGAATTCCAAGAATGAATCGTGAAACGTGGATGGAATATCCCATTTTGCACCCAGCGAACTAATAATTCTGGTTCCGGTGCAGGACCAGCGAAGCCACCAACATCATGACCAATATTATAAATACCAGATAAACTTAAGCCTAATCCCATTTTGATATTGTATTTAAGGGCTTTCCACTCGGTATAATTATCTCCTGACCAAGTTTGTACATAGCGTTGCATACCAGGACATCCCGAACGAGAGATGAGATAAGGGCGCAAATGAGGCGCATACTCCTTCTGTGCTTCATACGATGCTTCATCATTAATAACGGCTGAATAGCTCGAACCAGTTCAAAATCAATCCCCGCGCCAAAACCGTTACACTTAGCGTCTTTCGTCCAAATCTCGAACTCGTTATTATCATTCCAAGTAGAATCAATATTTAATTTTAAAAGCTGTTCTGTTACTTGCTCTTTCCACCATGCAATCGTCTTTTCATTCGTAAAATCTAAGTAGGCACCAGTTTCATCCCAAAATTGGGCTTTCTCCTCCGCTTTTCCTGTGGCATCTTGGATAAACATATTTGCTTCAGCTAACGCTTGATACTGTGGGTGATCCGTTAACAAACACGGTTTAATGTTCGCACAGAGTCGAACGCCTTTGTCATGGAACGTTTGAAAAAGCTGCTCTGGTTCTGGGAATTTATCTTTATTCCAGTGGAAGACATAACGCTTATCTTCAATCGATGTATAGCCCGATGATAGTTGGAAAGAATCACAAATGATATCGTGTTCTTCGCATAACGCAAGAAACTTATGTAACTGTACTTGCGCATCTGGTGCATCCGTATACGTCATCGTTGAGCCCGAATAACCGAGACTCCATCTTGGCGCAAAAATCGTTTGACCTGTGAGCCATGAAAATTTCTCAACCACTTGTTTCATCTCTGGTCCAAGGATAATATAATAATCTAAATCACCATCAACGGCCTGATAATAGCGATACAAACCATGATAATTATCCATTTCATTCCCCATATCAAAAGTAGACTGTGACATGTTGTCATAGAAAATCCCAAAGGAAATTTTTGTTTCGGGCTGGTAAGTCAAATAATACGGGATATGCTTATACAAAGGATCCGTCGTTTCTGCATCATAGCCCATTGGATCTAAACTATGCATCCGATAGCGCCTTCCGTGACGATTCATTTCCCCACTTTTCTCTCCAAGACCGTAATACTGCTCCCGGCGATCTCTTGCCAAATAATGATAGACGCCTTCACCTAGCGATCCATCAAAATTGTAGGCCTGTGTCGCCCGATCCTGAGCAAATTTTATGAATTCACCACTTTGCTCATCACGCGCATACCAAGTGATTTGGAAACCCTCTAAACGAATCGCTACTTTCATCCTCGCCGTTTCGATGTAAAAATGGTCGGTCCCTTGCTCCGTTTTATACGCTGGTAAAGAAAATAAGCTTGTATCTAGCGATCTCGTCCGTTAAATGGGACGTCCTCTAAGCCTGGTGCGACTAGCCACGTTTTATCTATTTTCGGCTGCTCGCCTTTTGTGACAAACACCCGCACGATATCCTCTTCTAAAACATAACAACGTGCATCTATATTTTCTTCAGGTAGCTTAAATACGAGACAATTATCCTTCTCCTCTGTTAACTGAAATAAATAACTATTTTTTATAGACAAATTATTCACATCCCTCTTTATTTATTCATGCGTGGCGCTAGCTAAAATTTCTTGAAGTTGCTGACCGTATGCTTTCAAGCCGGTTACACCATCTTTTCGATAAATACGCACTAAATCACTACCAATACCTACGCAATCTGCTCCAGCCTGAAACCAATCCAGTATATTTTTCTCATTCACGCCTCCTGTTGGCATTAACTGCACAGTAGGGATGACAGATTTAACCGCTTTCAAAAATGGTGCTCCAACGATGTTAGCAGGGAATATTTTCACTAAACTGCTCTGATATTTTTGTGTAGCTGCCACTTCTTTCATCGACATTGCCCCTGAAAAAACCGCAATTCCGAGCGTTTGCCCCACTTCTGCGACTTCTTCAATCAAGTATGGCGAGACAAGAAAATCTGCCTGATGATTAAAACAATCTGTTGCTTCCTCTTTCGTAATAATCGTCCCAGCGCCCACGAGTACATCTGCCTGATATTTATTTTTCAACATATCAATAAGTGTCGGTGCTTCTGGTACTGTCATCGTAATTTCAATCATTTTGATGCCAACTTCAATCATTGTCTCACTAATCTGCTTTGCTTCTTCAAAACTATCCGTCCTAACAACGACAACAATTTTTTCACGTACTAAACGTTCCTGTACATCTAGCATACAAATTCCCCCTATACTTTATGTCTATCATTCACTTGCTCATTTTTGAGGATAGATTAGCGATCTACCATTTCTAACTCACCTAAAACAGCTTGTACTTCCTCATAATAAGGCAAACCTTCGTTGTCTCCTTTTACACTAACAACCATCGAACCCACCGCATTGGCAAAGTTTAACGCCTGTTCGAAAGACTGACCTTTTAATAATGACGAAATAAATCCGGCATCAAATCCATCTCCAGCGCCAACCGTATCAACCACCGCCCTTGGCTGAACCGCTGCTACGTCAAAAATCGTTTGCTGATCAGAACCAATCGCACCTTCTGCGCCCCTTTTGATAACCACTTGCTTCACACCATACTGGTGAAACTCTGCTAAATAATCGTGTAGTGGCATCTTACCAAGTAGCATCTCCGCCTCTTCTTCACCTGTCAGTAAAATATCAACATCAGGCAAAATCGATTCAATAAAAGCCTTTGCTTCCTTCATCGTCCACATTTTCAAACGAATATTTGGATCGAATGAAATGAGCAGACCGTGCTTTTTCGCTAATTTAACCGCATATTGGACCATTTCTTGATTATGCTGATGAATCGATGGAAAAACGCCTGTAATATGCAAAACCTTTGCCCCACGAAAATAAGCGCTTTCAAAATCGGACTCTGACAAGGCTTCTGTAGGAGAGTTCTCCCGATAGTAAAATGATTTGCTGGAACCATCAGAGAGCACTTCACGAAAATAGACAGAAGTCGAATAACCATTAACGAACTCGACATGCGTCACATCCACACCTTCTCCTCTAGCAAACGAAAAGATATAGCGACCAAAATCATCATTGCCTAGCTTGCTAATCCAACCTGGTTTCACACCTAAACGGGCGCAACCGATAGCAAAATTTAACTCCGCACCGCCAGCCTTTCTTTCAAATTGAGGACAAAGACGTAAAGCTCCTTCCTTCATTGGATACATCGAAATTAATGCATCCCCTAATGTGATAACATCCAAAATAACAAACACCTACTTTTCTACAATTACTAAACCGGTTTATGAAGTGATTTTACCAGATTATATGCGTTAGTGCAACAGAAATAGTAAATATTTTTCAATTTCTCACATGTATCACTTTTCCGTAACGAACAGCAGTTCAATGGCACTTTACTGAAAAACAAAGTATACTAATGGGTAGTGAGCTTTATTAGGAGAGGAGTAGATGCTATGAAAAAAAAGAGCATAACAATTGACGATGTGGCGAAAAAAGCTGGCGTTTCTAAAAGCACCGTCTCGCAATACTTAAATAAGCGCTACGAATATATGAGTCAAAGTACCCGCGAAAATATTGAACAAATCATTCATGAGCTTAATTTCCATCCAAACGAATCTGCCCGCAATTTAAAAAAATAAAAAAGACAACTATCGTCGGTATTGTGGTGGCAAACATTCGCCATGCCTTCTCAACAGAAATGATTCGAATTATTGAAAACGCGCTAGAAGCCCAAGACATATACGTCATTATTTGCAATGCCGATGATAATCCACAAAAAGAAGAGCATCATATTCGTGCCCTACTTTCTCGTAAAGTAGACGGTCTCATCATTTTTCCAACTGAAACGAATGCAACTATTTACCGCCAAATACTGAAAGAAGAAATACCTGTTGTATTCATTGATCGGATTGTCGACGGTCTTTCTGTTGATACGATTCTGCTAGATAACCAAATGGCGGCATCACTTGCTGTTTCGACACTTGCTGCTAGCGGTCATAACAAAATTGCCATGCTAACACTACCAACAAGATCTGCTATTTCTCCTCGGATTGAACGAATTGAAGGATATAAGACTGCCTTAACTGCTTGCAAAATCCCTTTCAATCCGGACTATATTTACTCAGATGAATTACATACATTGCCGGCTGGCTTAACAAAAATATTCCAATTAGCAGATAGACCAAATGCGCTTATTGCAGGGAATGATCTTATTTTACGTGAGATTTTGCATTTTTTTAAAAGTTCAAAAACTAACAATCCCCTCAGACGTAGCGGTAATTGGCATTGATGATGTTTCCTATGCAGATATTTATCAACCTAGCTTAACAACAATTGCGCAACCAACAGAAAAAATGGGACTAAAGGTAGCCGAAATTATTTTGAATCGCCTACAAAACAAAGAAAAAAAAAGACCCTCAGCTCTATCGTTTCGCGCCTGAATTAAAGAAAAGAGATTCTTCTTAAACCAGTTCTGATGCAGAGTATTTGCATAACTCCTTTTTCTTTCGTACTAATTCTAATCAAACTTTCATCGGAATGACGTTGGAATTTCATGCATTTGCTTTATTATAGAGAATGTAAAGCAAGGACAGCAATTAGTTTTATCCCCCCTTTTTCTAATTGTGGTGTCCCTTCACAAACTCCTTTTTTCGACCAGCTCCCCCTAGCTGGTCGTTTTTTTATGCCCAAATGACAGATCGATAATAATATTCATTCTCAATTATAATATTTTTTATCAATTAGATTGTTTCAATCATATATTAGTAGTATACTGAGGTTAAATAAAATATCAATTTACGATCTGTTCTCAGTCTATGAGGGCAGATTTTCGTGTTTTTAAGCTTATCGATAATTATTATCAATTAAAAGGAGGTTTATCATGATTTATTTTCTAAAACGTAATATCGAACTAGTTGCAGCTATCACCAGTGGTCTCTTTCTTTTAATAGGCTGGTTATTACCTGAGAATTCCGTAACACCAATCATTTTCCTTATCGCTTTTGTTGTCGGTGGTTTTGCGAAGGCCAGAGAAGGTATCACGAATACCATCCAAACGAAGAAGTTGAATGTCGAGCTTCTCATGGTGATTGCTGCTATCGGGGCGTCCATCATAGGCTACTGGCTAGAGGGAGCTGTTCTAATCTTTATCTTCTCGCTTAGTGGCGCTTTAGAAACGTATACGATGAACAAGAGTAAACGCGAAATATCTAATTTGCTAGAAATGCAACCGATGATGGCATCCCTTCTTCAAGCAGACAATACCACGACAGCGGTTCCAATTGAGGAGGTTTTGGAAGGCCAATTTATTCTTATTCGTCCAGGCGAGACCGTACCCCTCGACGGTTTTATCATCAACGGCGTATCCACACTTGATGAAGCTACGATTTCAGGCGAACCAATTCCCATTGAGAAAAAAGAAAACGATCATATATTTGCAGGTAGCATTAATTTGAGCGGTGCCTTAACTGTAAAAGTGACACAAACATCTGAGAATACGCTATTTAGCAAAATTATCGAGCTTGTCCAACATGCACAAAGTAAGCCCTCTAGAACAGCTCGTTTTATCGAACGCTTTGAAGATACGTACGTCAAAATTATTTTAGTCACTGTTGGCATCATGCTATTTCTACCCCATTTCATTTTTGGCTGGGACTGGACAGAAACTTTTTATCGCGCGATGGTTTTGCTCGTAGTCGCCTCTCCTTGTGCGCTTGTTGCTTCCGTTACACCGACGACACTTGCTGCGATTTCAAACGGCGCGCGCCATGGTATTTTATTTAAAGGTGGCGTTTACCTAGAAAATCTACACAGCATCCCTGCTATCGCTTTTGATAAAACAGGAACTTTGACACAAGGGAAACCAGTATTAACGGATATATACTTGGAAAAAAAACGTTTCCCCGGCCTTTATTGCTTCCATCGAGAGCAAGTCCACACATCCACTTGCACAAAGTATTGTTCGCGCATTAGACACTGATATACTGCCTGATATCACTGTAACAGACGTGCCAGGCTGGGGCGTTAAATCGACTATAATGAATCAAGAATGGCGTATTGGAAAAGGCGGTTTTGTTGGCAAAGATGCCGCATTGGCGTACGCCGATAGTTACAATCCCACACTCGTATCCGAGGGCAAAACGCTGGTCTTCATTTCTTGCAACGAGGAAATCGTTGGTGTTCTTGCTTTAACAGATATCGTCCAAAAAGAAGCCCAGAAAACCATCGAATCGCTTCATGCTCTAACTATAAAAACCATTATGATAACGGGGGACAGTCAACACACTGCGGATACCATTGGCAAAGAACTTGGAATAGATAGTGTAATTGCTGAATGCCTGCCTGAAAATAAAGTCACACATCTACTAGCTCTCCAGCAAAAATATGGTGCGATTGCAATGATTGGCGACGGCATTAACGATGCTCCTGCACTGGCAAATGCCGATGTCGGGATTGCAATGGGCGAAGGTACCGATATCGCTATTGAAATAGCCGATGTGATTCTAATGAAAAATGATCTCTCCAAGCTTATATTCGCACTTAAGTTGTCGAAAAAACTCCATCGCATCACTTGGCAAAATATTATTTTCTCATTTTGCGTGATTGGATTTCTCATCTTATCGAATTTTTTCCAAATAATAAACTTGCCTTTTGGCGTTATTGGCCATGAAGGTAGCACGATTTTAGTTATTCTAAATGGGTTGCGCATGTTACAAATCAAGGCTTGAACTATTTTCTCATCACAAAAAAAGAGTATGGAAATAAAATCAGATGTCAATGAAAACTGACATCTGATTTTATTTCCATACTCTTTATGATTATCCATTGTTTACATATGTTCTAAACGCTCAATTCTGCTTGCAATCGGAGGATGGGAATCAAACATCCCAGCTTTCTCTTTTTTCTTCTTTTCGCCTTTTGACGGGGTCGTGAAGTAGATGGACTCAGAAGCCGCGCTCGGTTGTTTCATCTTCGTCGTATCCCCACCAATTTTACGAAGGGCATCTGCCAAACCTTGAGGGTTACGCGTCAGTTCAATCGCTGTGGCATCCGCCAAATACTCACGGTTACGGCTAAGCGCGAATTGAATCGCCGTCGCAATAATTGGCGCCAAGATAACAAAGACAAGGGCAACAATATAGATAATAGCTTGTGCACCACCACCACCATTGTTATCGTTACTTTTCCGATTATTGTTCCCACCAGTGATGCTACCCCAGAAGAGCATGCGCATCGCTAAATCGGATAGAATCGCAACGACAGCAACGAGGGCAATCGCAATTGTAGAAAGTCGAATATCGTAGTTACGAATATGTGCCACTTCATGAGCGATAACACCTTCTAGCTCATAGCGCTCCAACTTATTCAGCAGACCTCGTGTCACCGCAACAGCACCTTTTTCAGGCGAAATTCCCGTAGCAAAAGCATTGGGACTCGGATCTTCGACAATGTAGACTTTCGGCATCGGAATACCTGCTACCATCGCCATACTTTCCACTGTATCCCAAAGTACTGGTTCCTGATCTTTAGATGTGACTTCCTTCGCCCGATTCATCGTCATAACGACCTTCGAACTGGAAAAAATCATGATCGCAATATAAATAGCACCGATGACAGCTGCCATAATCAAGCCGTTCAGGTAATTATTATAGACCAAAATCCCAATCGCACAACCGACTAGCATCACAAAAATGAAGAATCCTAAAACAATGAACACTGTCTTACGCTTATTAGCCGCTATTTGTTCAAATAACATGGCGCATTCTTCCTTTCAGTGTTTTAGAATTGAACTTTTGGAACCACTTTTTCTTCTTCTGGTGTCGCAAGCATGTCGCGTTTCGTGAACCCGCCCATTTTTGCAACGATGTTAGAAGGTACAGATTCAATTTTTGTGTTATACGTCATCACTGTTGTGTTGTAAAGTTGGCGTGAATAAGCCACTTTGTTTTCTGTTGTTGCGAGTTCATGTTGCAACTCGATAAATGACGTGTTCGCTTTTAAATCTGGGTAAGACTCTGCCAACGCAAAAACGGATTTCAGCGCGCCTGTTAGCATATTATCTGCTTCCATTTGTTCGCCGCGACCGTCTGCTGGGGCTTGCGTCATCATATTACGAGCTTCCACCACTTTTGCGAGTGTTTCTTTCTCGTGTGCAGCGTAACCCTTGACCGTTTCGATTAAATTGGGAATTAAATCAAAGCGACGTTTCAGTTGCACGTCGATCTGTGCCCACGTTTCTTCTACTCTGTTGCGATATTTGACAAGGCTGTTATACAGTCCGAAATAAATCAAGACGAGTATGACAACAACCGCGATAGCAATAATCCATCCTATCATGTTCATACAACTCCTTTTCTCGTTTGTTTTCATTATAACAGCGTTTCTAAGGAATCACAATCATTCAGCGGGCCGGCAAACGCTCACCTCCGTCGTTAAAAGCTCCGTTCCAGTGTTCACATACTCTAGTATGCTCCGCCCTGGTACTCGCGTTTGCCGGTCCGCTGATGTTTAGTGGTATCGGGCGCCTTGCGTAAAAACATAATTTTTTTAGGCTTTGACTCGTTTTTTGGCTACCCGTTCTTCTTTTTTCTTGCGCATGAAATAAAATGCTTCTACTGGATGGTCCACCGTCATTTTTACTGTCATCATCGCGTTTGGTGCGCGCTCAATTGGCTCGTCATGTTCATCCCAAAGATCGTTCACGATTTGTTTAAACCCTACTTCTCCTGGACCGTAAAATTCAATTTCTTCGCCGATGCCAAAATTGTTTCGCTGTTGAAGCGTCGCGATTTTTGTTGTTGGATCATAATCTAATACTTGTGCTGCGAACGCGTATTGCGGAATTTTGCGAGTTTTTCCAAATAATTGCTCGTCTTCGGTAGGCTCTTGATAGAAGAAACCAGTCGATAACTCGCGCTGTGCTACTTTCCAAAGTTCCGCTTCCCATGCCGGATCAAAAACGAAATTATCAGGATCGGCACAATAGGCATCCACGACTTTCCGATACACGCTTGCCACCGTCGAAACATAATGAATCGACTTCATCCGGCCTTCAATTTTGAGGCTATCAACACCCGCTTCCACCATGTCAGGAATAAAGCGAATCATCGAAAGATCTACTGCGCTCATTGAAAACGGCTCTTCATCCTCCTCCACCAAGTTACGCGGCACGCCATTATCGATTTCAAAAAGGTCATACTTCCATCGGCAGCTTTGTGCACAACCGCCACGATTCGCGTCACGATTCGCCATATGGTTCGACAGCGTACAACGACCAGAATACGAAATACACATCGCGCCATGAATGAATGCTTCCATCTCGACATCTGTATGTTGACCGATTTCCTGAATCTCACTCATGCTGACTTCACGCGCCAAAACCACGCGCTCCAAGCCCTGTTGCTTCCAGAATTCAAGCGTCTTATAATTCGTTGCCGAAGCCTGCGTCGACAAATGAACCGGCAAACCTGGCGCATCCGCAAAACAAATACTAATTAGCGCTGGATCCGACACGATCACTGCATCAATCCCAATGTCACGAAGTTTCCGGAAAAATTCACCGGCACCTTCTGTGTCCCCGTCATGCGCGACCATATTCGCCGCCACATACACTTTCGCATCGCGCGCGTGCGCAAATGCCACACCTTCTTGCATTTCTTCATACGAGAAATTCCCTGCACGCGAGCGAAGTCCAAAAGCCTGTCCACCAATATATACAGCGTCCGCACCGTAGCGAATCGCAATTTTTAACTTCTCTAAATTTCCCGCCGGTGCTAAAACTTCCGGCTTCTTCACTATTTTTCTTCCGGTCATTGATATGCCCTCCTCATTTTACCTCGTCTGGTTGTTTCAAAAAGAATCCGGTTCCAAGTACACGCATCTCCGGCTGCAACTTTGCTAAACGGTTCACAAATGTTTCCGCCACAAAATCCCCGGCAATCAGCGCCTCTTTCGCCTTCACAAATAGTGCCACAATCGCGACAAAATCCGCGCCTGGCAACAAGACACCGTCCAATTTCCAAGTTCGGAGCCCCGCATTATACACCCGTTCCAAATAAGGCATCAGCGACAAATCTTCCGTCGAAAAAATATGCGTCCCATTCTCATCCTCATAGATTGGCAACTGGCTATCCGCGTCGTTCGGCTCACGCAAATAAAGTCCGCGATCCTTCGACGTATCATCTTCTATCTCTACAATGTTTTGGTAATTCGTCACGAGTTTGCGCTTCGACTGGTGGATACACGTTGGGCCATACACTTGCACCTCAATCGGCACATCCATTTTCTCCGTAATCGCTTCAAGCTCGATCAGCGTCAGTTCGCGCGCCATGACAGCACCCACAGCACCCTGTTTCACCCAAAAATCTACCTGTTCCGCGCTCGTTACAAACGTCTGCGCATCATAGATAAACGGTAAATCGAGTTCCATTTCATGCAACATAAAAACAACACCCGGATCCCCTACCGTAATCGCGTCGACCTTCATGCTAGATAGTTCACGTAAATAATCAGGTAAATCGTGCAGATGCTCATTATGCATCAATGCATTCACGGCCACTAAGACCTTTTTCCCTGCTTCGTGCGCTTTGTTCGTAGTTTCACTAATATCGGCGAGCGACAATGATTGCGGCATGCGCAGTCCAAATCGACTTCCCCCAACGTATAACGTGTCTACCCCTGCGCCCAACAACAATTCAGCTTGCAAAACCGACTCTGCCGTGGCAATAATATTCATGTTTATCTCTCCTTTGATATGTTTAAAACCTACTTGAATAGATTAACATAGATATAGCAAGGCATCAAGCGCATTTTAAAACGAAACAATGACAACCCGTGAACATGCTCTGACTCATCGTCGCTATTTGATTTAAAAGTAGTGACGCAAGAATATTTTTTTAAACCCTATACAAAAAAAGAAAGCGTTCACTTTATGAAAGCCAAGATCCCCATAGTAGCTTTCATACAAAAATAGCACACCAAGTATCCAGAACTTAAAGGTGTGCTATTTTGCATAAAAAGGAATATAACCCCATCATTATTCCTGCTCCTCTTCCCGCTCAATCCGCTCCAACCTTAAAAGCCGCATTATCGGCCTATAATTCTGGCTCACAAGTCCTAATACCTCGACGAAAAACTCGACAATCACGAGCAATACCAAGATCAGCAAGAACGAACCCCAAAACGTCGACATTGTAAAAATAAGAGCAAACAGCGAGAACAACGCCGAAATCGCATAGATCAAAATAACCGTTTGACGATGTGTAAAGCCAAGTTTCATCAGACTATGATGCAAATGTGATTTATCCGCCATCGCAATCGGTGTCCGATGCACAATCCGTCTAATGATTGCCAAAATCGTATCAAAAATCGGCACACCTAGAATCAGCACTGGCACAATGAGAGAAATAAACGTGACATTTTTGAATCCCATGAGCGACAGAATCGCGATCACGAATCCAAGGAACAGCGCGCCTGTATCCCCCATGAAAATTTTAGCTGGGTAGAAATTATACGGTAAGAATCCCAGCGTCGCAGCTGCAAGTACCGCCGTAATCATAATAACGAGCGGGTCTCCCATCACAAATGCCATTCCCATAATCGTTAGTAGCGCAATCGTTGAAACCCCAGCAGCAAGACCATCGAGACCATCAATTAAATTAATCGCATTCGTGATCGCTACAATCCAAACAATTGTAAGCGGAATCGCAAGGTAGCCAAAGTACCACTCACCACCGAATGGTAGATTAATAAACGTAATATTGATCCCGCCCCAGAACACAATAATTCCCGCAGCAACAACTTGGCCAAAACAATTTATATCTTGCCTTTAATTCCAAAATGTCATCTAACATGCCGGTAATCGCAATCACACTCGCCCCGATGACAAGTGGCCAAAGCAACGTCTTATCGATTGGCAACAAGAACATACCAATTAAAAACGCCACAAAAATTGCAACTCCACCAAGGCTAGGTATCGGTACAACATTAATTCTTCTCTTATCTGGTTTATCCGTAATATCAAATCTAAGTACAATTCGTCTCACAATAGGAGTTAACAGAAGCGAGGCTAAAAAACATATTAAAACAATGGTCAACATAATCCTCGTACTCCCCTCATGTATAAAGATACATGGTTTTTATTTATGTATCAAGATAACTATTTTTATGCTACGATTGGGTGTAGCTTCGATAGAATCGCGCTTATATAGGTAACGCAATTTTATATCATAACGCTACCAACAATTATACCCACAAATCTGAAAAAAAACAATGAAAACCCTGAAGACCATATTTACCCATGGTACACGTGATGATAAACGAGCATCAGAATATAACTTTTAACAATAATCCCTGTCCTCCCAATAATAATAAAATTCTAATGGAAAACTAATGCAACTGACAGTGACTTATCTGCCAGTTTGTAGTAAAATAGGAAGTGAGAGAAATTATTCAAGAGAGGTTGAGTCGCACATGCGCGCAGAGAAACGCACGAACACGAAGAAGAAAAAACGTACAGGTTTAAAAATATTTCTATGGTCTATTTTAGGTATTTTCTTAGTTTTAGGAGGAATTGTCGGCTATGCCGTGTTCCAAACTAAATCCACCATGGATAAAATATATGAGCCTGTAGAAGGCAGAACTGCAAATCCCGTAAAACTTGATGGAGGAAATCCATTCTCCGTTCTTATTCTCGGTATTGACCAACGCGAAGGCGATGTCGGACGTTCCGATACAACAATGGTCGCAACTGTGAATGGAACAACGAACAAAGCACAAATCTTGAGTATCCCTCGTGATACACGAACTGAAATTATTGGACATGATTCCACAAACAAAATCAATGCTGCCTATGCTTACGGTGGCGTAAAAATGGCGGAAGACACCGTTACTAACTTTTTAAAAGGTATTCCGATTAACTACTATATCAAAATCAACATGGAAGGCCTGAAAGATTTGGTTGACGCTGTTGGTGGTGTAGAAGTTTACAACGATATGGATATCAGCTTAAAGGGTAAAGAATTCAAAAAAAGGTAACATCAAACTAAATGGTACCGATGCGCTTGTCTACGTCCGTATTCGTAAAACAGATCCACGTGGTGACTTCGGTCGGCAAATGCGTCAACAAGAAGTCATTCAAGCCGTTGTAGAGAAAGTTGCAACGACACAAACACTGTGGAACTTCGATGAAATCTTGTCCGCAGTCGGCAAAAACATGCAAACCGATTTAACGATGACAGATATTACACGTATCGCCAAAAACTACATTTCTGCACGTAATAACGTAGAGAATATGACAGTTGCTGGTGAAGGCGGTAAGATGGATGGTATTTGGTATTACAATGTATCCGATGCGGAACGTCAAAAATTACACGACAGCCTAGCAAAAAACCTAGAATTGAAATAAAACGAAGAGACTCTCTACATTGGGAGTCTTTTTTATTGTGGGTTGATAAACTCCCTTAGTACAGTTTATAACAAAAAGGAGCGTGTCGGATAACTTTCCAGTCCACTCGCTCCTTCTTTATTTAACTAAAAATAATACTGATGACCACAATAATACCAATCATCGCGATAAATGTCAGCCATGCGGCAGGTCTTGCCATATTGATCGTCCAGCCAACACCGAAACGCTTCTCCACAAAAACCGCCGGATCGTGGCGATTAACATAAAACACACCCATTTTCCAATATGCATCATCATCGCGAACTGGTCTCGCGGACGCATCATCATCTTCTTTGAGTTTCAATCTGCTACCACCTTGCCCGACACGAACCATCAAGAAAATCAGTCCGCCAAAGATAATCACCAAAACCGCAATCGTCATCGTCATTATAGCTATCTGCGAAATCGCAAAGATAAACGACATTTGAATGACCATAAACAGCAAAATTAACAACGTTCCCATCACAAAATTAAATTTGCTATAAATCCGGCGGAACATCACATTTCGTTTCATTGAAAGCGATGGATTATCATTATCAATGACCTGTTTACTGCGCGTCATCATGAAATTAATAAAGATAAACAAGCCAAGCATCGCGAGTTGCATCATTGGCATCATCATCACCGTCCGATAACTTTTTGTAGCCATCCGTGTGATTTCGTTATCAAAATTATACTGCATCGGAATCATGCTAGGAATTTGATCATAATAAATCACCGTCAAACCAACCGTCATACATATCAGAACAAGCGGAATCAAGTACCAAGCATAGGAAATCGTCAATTTCTGGCGATGGAATGTCGTATCCACCATCACGATATCAACCTTATTCACCTCATGCAAATTCTCCCGTTTCCACACAAGCGACTCCTTATGGAACCGTAAATAAACTAGAAACGATGCAATCAACACCGCAAAAATACCGGCGATTAAAACCACTGCTTGGGTATTCTCACTTTCGGTTGTGAACGCCAAAATAACCGTCATCATTACTGTCACAATAGCACCAATAACCAAATTCCACTGCATAAACTGTCGCTTCATTCGCCGTATCGCAGGATCTTCTGCTGACTTCTCCCCAATCATCACACCAAAACTCTCACCCCTGCGAATCACATAAGGCGTCATCGCTTGCAAAACAACAATTACAACCATCATTACGATAAAAAATAGCATCTCCATCATTGCTCCTCCTCCGGCTCAATTTCCTCATAGATTGTCGCACAAATCCGTTCCCATTCCGCTTTTGTCACCGACTTACAAATCGATTCCGCAATGAGCGGCCTTACTTTCTTCCTCAATTTCGCATAAAAAGCCTCGGTCGCACGCTCCACTCCATCAGGATGAATCACAACCCCTTTTTGGCGATGAATCAAAATATAACCCTCCTGCTTCAAAAGCTGATACGCCTTATTCACTGTATGGAAATTGATACCGATATCACTTGCCAAACTGCGAACCGATGGCAAATCATCGCCCGGCTTTAACTCCTGTTTCGCAATTGCTTCAATTACTTGATGCATAATTTGCGTGTAAATTGGTTCTTCTGCCTGTAAATCTATTTGAAGTAGCATACGCTTCCCTTCTCTCTACAACTGTTATATGTATAGTATAACAACTATACTAAATAAGTCAAGTATGATTTTAGAGTAGTATTTTTAGCCAGTTGATGGTACTATTAATAATAGTCTTACATATGAAAAATGCTGGGCTTAGTGGCTATTGTACGCCAAGAAGCCTCAGCTACGAAAGGGGACCTATATGAAAATATCACGCTTCAAAGAGTCCAAATTATTTTTTTGGACATTAGAAATTTTGGCCTTGGTGATTATCTTATTCGTACTGAACAAGATGAGCTTCCTATTTGCGCCGATTGGAACCATTGTTTCCACACTTTTTTTACCAATTATGATCGCTGGATTTTTATTTTATTTGTTCAATCCGATTGTTCTATTTTTGGAGAAGAGAAAAGTACCGCGTTTAGTAAGTGTATTAAGTATTTTCATTGCGTTCATCCTGATATTAGTGCTAGCCGTCGTTCAACTCGGGCCAATTCTTGCCGATCAAGTGGCTTCGCTCGTACAAGCAGCGCCAAAATACTGGGAGCAATTCCAACATTGGTGGGATAACTTAGTGCAGAACAGTAGCATCAAAAATGTGGATATAAAAGCCGAGATGGAGAAGCTAAACATCTCTATACCGAAGCTTTTAAATACGGTTATCGGTAGCTTATCAGGAAGCCTTGGCCTAATTTTTGGCTTCGTTTCTGGTTTTGTGATGATTCTTGTCACCGTGCCATTTATTCTCTTCTACATGTTTAAAGATGGCCATAAATTCCTTGATTCAAGCGGAAAATTTTTCCCACAAGGTATTCGTACAGAAGCCCGTGAAATGATTCAAGCGATGAATAAAACGATTTCCACTTACATTTCAAGCCAAGCAATTGACTGTATGTTCGTTGGTATTTTTACAATGATTGGTTATTTTATCATCGGTGAACCGTATGCGTTATTGTTCGGCTTAATTGCCGGAGTGACCAACATTATTCCTTACCTAGGACCATTTATTGGGGCGGCACCGGCGGTTATCGTTGCTCTATTTGATTCGCCGCTGCAAGCCGTACTCGTTATCGTTGTCGTAACTATCGTTCAACAAATCGATTCGAACTTGTTATCGCCTTACATCATGGGTAAATCACTATCCATCCATCCGCTAACGATTATCATCATCCTGATTGTTGCTGGTAACTTAGCCGGAATCCTTGGTATGATCCTCGGTGTACCGACTTACGCCGTTGTAAAAACATTAATCGTCAACTTATCACGACTCATAAAACTGAGGCGAGAAGGTATTGCTGCTGAGAATAGCGAGAAACCGGTCGTCTAAAAAGCGCCGACATGAGAGATTAGAATAACCCTCTCGTGTCGGCGCTTTTTAGCTATTTAAATATAACCGTAAACGTCAATACTTCCTCTTCAAAATCGACCGTAAAAGCTGCTCCCGACTTGTGTGCTAACAGATCAATAATCGCCAGGCCAAGCCCCGTATTACTCCCACTGCGCACTCGATCTGCCGTATAAAAGCGTTCAATCAATCGCGGTATATCAGCTTGAGTTAACTGACTCGCCTGATTAGAGAATCGCAAAACTGCTTTGCGGCCTTGCTTGGCAAGTTCAATCTTCATCGGCCCCTCGCCGTGTTTGAGCATATTCGAAATAAAATTATCTACCATTCGTTGCAGCGCCTTACGATCCGCATTAATTGTAACACCGGGCTCCACCAAAAGCTTCGGTGTAATGCCTCGCTTGGAAAAATCCTCATAATAAGAGGCAACTGTCCCCGTCACAAAATCAGATAATTGAATCGGCTCTGGTTGTAATTTCCCCTCATCATTCGATAGTTTCGACAAGACAAAGAAGTTCTCCACGAGTTCCGTCAAAGTTTGAATCTTATTTTTGATAATAAGGCTATATTTTTCGCGTTCTTCTGGTGTTAAGGTGTCTCGCTCCATCAGTTGTAAATAACCTGAAAGCGAGGTTAATGGCGTTCTCAAATCATGCGAAACGTTTTCGATTGTCTCGCGTAACTCTTTGTTGAGCGTCATAAACTTCCGCTCCGTTTTTGACTTTGCCTCTAATAACTCATTGACAGTAAGGAGTAGTTGCCTGATTTCTGGCGAAGCGATATCCATGGTTAGTTGCTCGTTCGAACCGCGTCTTGTTGCAATATCTTTTATTTTCGCTGAAGTCGTTTGGAGTTGCTTTTTTATTAAAATTATCCAAACGAGCAACACTACAATGATTCCGCCTAACAGATAAATCATGCCATCCCACTCCTTTCATTCATTTCTATTCTATCATACTTATTTGATTTCTTTAAACCGGAATACAAGCCAGCCAAGAATCGCGAAAACAGCCATGTAAGCAAAACCGGTTAAAATATTCGTTGTAATCGCATTCTGACTTATTACCGATAAGTTTGACATCGCGCTAATTTTGCTGAAAAGATACATGTCTTTAATAATCGTCCATTTTGGCAGGAAGACATTCACCAAGTTTGTAATCATTGGCTCGATGAATAAAAATGTAAGAATGTACGTCACAATCGCGATGCTTTCTTTCGGGATAATGATGAACAGGAAGAACCCGACCGATATTAAACCTAAGTATAATGGTAATTGTGCAAGCATTCCTAGAAATAGCGTTCCAAAATCGACTTGTCCCATAAACAATTGCGCGGAAATCCCAATGGATACGGTATACACAACGAGCATCAGTGTAGCAACTGCCCAGCCCGTGAAAAGTTTCGAGAAGTAAAAGGTCGTGCGTGAAACACCAGATACAAGTACATTTTTGGCTACACCCGCTGAAAATTCAATGCTCCAAAGGTTCGAAAATATCGCAATGAAAGCCATTGCTAAGACGATACTAAACGATAAAACCAGTTGGGCGACCTGCGTCCCCGTTAGTGTTTGGCTAAGTAAGGCCTTGTCGCTTGCCGACAATGTTTCCCCGCCTTGTGACAACGAAATCCAATCTACATTTAGCGCGAGATATATCAAACCAGCAACAGCCACTGCAATAACAATCAATGTTACGAACGGCATCCACATTTTCCCCTTCGTCAATCGGTAACCATCTGCTCGAATCAATCCAATCATTTATCTTCCCCTCCAATTAAATCAATAAAGTACTCTTCCAAATTCGCTTCTACGACCTTCAGTTCTGTAATAATAATACCCGCGTCAAACATCACTTGGCTGATTTTCTCCGGTTGATCAATATAGTCAAAAATCCGGATACTGCCATCGCTGTGCACCTCATATTGATGCAATTCTAAAAAGCTCTCCAAGTGCATCACCGCTGCTTCTTTATTCACCGTTTTCAAAACGAGATAGCGTCTACTCTCTGACTCCAACTCTTCTTTTGAAAGCTCCTTCACAAGGCGACCGTTGTTAATGATGCCATACCGGTTGGCAACGAGCGCGAGTTCAGTCAAAATGTGACTCGATATAAAAACAGTCGTGCCAAATGTTTCATTCAATTTCAAAATAATATTCCGAATCTCAATAATCCCCATCGGATCAAGCCCATTGATCGGCTCATCCAAAATCAGAAAATCCGGATGATGTAAGATTGCTAGCGCGATACCAAGTCGTTGCTTCATACCCATCGAAAAATTACGATATTTTTTGCGTCCTGTATTTTCTAGCCCGACAAACTCTAACACTTCATCAATACGCTTTTTGTCTGGAATTCCTTTTTGAAGGATGTAGTAGTTCAAATTTTGTTGTGCCGTTAAGTTCGGGTATAAAGATGGCCCTTCAATTACTGCTCCGATTCGTTTCCGTGCTTGGTGGATATCTTTCGGATGGCTGGAGCCAAATAATGATAGATCCCCACCATTCGTATACATTAAGTCCGTTACCAAACGAATAAAAGTCGTCTTCCCAGCACCATTTTTACCAATAAAGCCATAAATATCCCCCTTTTGTACCGTCATATTCACATGATCTACAGCATAATTATTACCAAATTTTTTCGAAAGCGCCGCCGTTTCCAAAATAGTCTCTCGCATGCCTGTTCATTCCCTTCTCTTTTCGATAACCCAACTATAACGCGGATATCTCAATTATGTATGAATGAAAACTTAAGAAAGTATTAAGAGAAGTGCAGAAACAGCCCGTTAGCTTCGACAGAATTTGTTAGGAGCTGCAATAACCCCCCCCCCCTTGGTTTTTGTGGAAGCCCCGAAAATTCCGAGAAGCTGGCTGTTGACACCAGATCCAAAGGCACTGTCCCGACACAAAACATTCTTTTCAAACGTGAATCAATTGCAAACATATCCACAATAAAAAAATGAGCAAGCCAAGACTACTCATTTTTCATTCGTTATTTAATTGCCCATTCGTATAACCTATCCTCACGGGAATGCTGTGTTTTTTACGGATCATTTAGGGCTTTTCCTGCCCCGAACAAATTCTATCGAGGCTAGCACAGGTTATTTCAGCTT
Source organism: Listeria grandensis FSL F6-0971 (assembly GCF_000525835.1). Lineage (GTDB taxonomy): Bacteria > Bacillota > Bacilli > Lactobacillales > Listeriaceae > Listeria_A > Listeria_A grandensis. The sequence goes on along the minus strand of NZ_AODD01000001.1, from coordinate 53,187 downwards.
TTCATTTTAAACCCAATCCCCCATACGGTCTCTATAAACTCTTCGTCTGGTGCGACTTTGGTCAGTTTGCCACGAATATTACTCATATGTACATTCACTGTATTTTCATCAATAAATTCGGTTTCACCCCACACGGATGCGAAAATGTTCTCTTTTGTAAACACTTTGCTCGGATTGCTAATCAATAATTTTAAAATCCCAAATTCGCGTGCTGTTAACCGGATATCTGTTTCGCCGATTTGTACACTGTATCGGTCTTCTGATAAGGATAAACCGTTCCATTCTCGTGCTTCTCTGGCTACAGCCGCCGCACTTTCTTTACGCAGCTGCACTTCGACGCGTGCCACTAGTTCTTCAATATCGAATGGCTTAGTCATGTAATCACTAGCGCCCAGTTTCAGCAAGTCTACTTTATCCATGACCGTATTTTTTGCAGATATGACGATGATAGATGCCTTTTGTTTGGCTGTAATTTCGGCAATAAGCGCTTCTCCTGTCATTCCTGGTAACATTAAATCACAAAGCAGTAAGTCAAATGTCTCGTTGTTCCAATGCAATTTGGCCTCAGTTCCGGAAAACGCCTGTGTAACGGTGTACCCTTCTCGCGTCAACACTTCGGAAATAAGGTTATTAATATCATTATCATCTTCTGCAATCAATATTTTTCCTAAACTCATGATCTCACGCCACCTCCCCATTTATCTTCTCATAATTCCGCAAAAAAAGACAGTGACAACATCATCACCGTCTCCTTTTAAATTATAACTTCTCTTGTAAAAATTCATTGATCAATTCAAAGGTCTCATCCGTTGCCGCAGAAGGCGTATTCATGAAATCATGCATTACTTTTTCTAGGCGTTTGGCGTAGACTGGAACGCCAGCATCTTTAAGTTTCTCAGCATACGCCTCGCCTTGGTCACGCAATGGATCATATTCTGCGGTGGCGATAAATGCAGCTGGTAAACCTGCCACATCTCTACTACGAACAGGTGCTACTAGTGGATCATATTTTCGATCGCCAGCACCAGATAAGTATAATTTGAAATATTTATCGAGCGATTCCTTCGTCAATACGTAACCTTCTGCAAATTCATCCATCGAAGGATAAAGAACAGACGCGTCACGTGAGAAAATATCAACCGGTGGATATAGCAGAATTTGTTTTGTCACGTTCGGTGTCCCTTTAGATTTCGCTAATTGAGCCACAACAGCGGCAATATTTCCGCCAGCGCTATCTCCTGCTACAACGATTTCGTTTGACTTCGCACGTAAACTTGTTAAATGTTTCGATATCCAAACCAGTGTAGCATACGCATCTTCAATCGCTGCTGGAAATGGATTTTCTGGTGCTAGACGGTAATCTACAGAAACAACACGGTACCCCGTCGTTTGGACTAGTTTGCGGGCGATACCATCTGTTGATTGAACACTCCCTGTAACAAATCCACCACCATGGAAATAAACCATCAATGGATATGGTCCCTCTTCTTCTGGTGAATAAATACGAAGGGCAATTTTTCCTCCGGGACCATCAATTTTTTTATTTTCGATTTCGCCAACTTCGATTTCTTTGGCTGCTGGAAGTGCTTTTTCGGCCAAGCGGATGTATTTATAACGCGAATCCACATCCGATAATGGTGCTGTTTTTTTCACATAATCTTGTGCTGCTTCCTCCAGATTGTCGAGTACCTTTGGATCGTATTCCCGCTTGCCGACTGCCTTCTTGTAGATGAAGAAAACAACAACTAGTGGTAATAACACGATACTTACTAAAATAATGCCAACCCATTTTAATGTCTGTTTCAATTAAGCTCACTCCTCATACATAATCTCAAATAATTCACCCTTTAAGTATAGCAGTTTTGAAAAATTTTAACCAATTTATAGGTCGATAAAAATCGCATTTCTTCGCGGTTCTTGTTTGTTTTTTATGGATATTTAATCATTTTTGTGAATAAAAATAAATAAAATAGTTGAAATATCATTCGTATGGTGGTATTATTAATTTTATCGAAATGTATATTTATTAATAAAAGGGGATGTAGAGATGACAAAAGAAAAAATCGTTCTTGCTTATTCTGGTGGTTTAGATACCTCCGTTGCAATTAAGTGGTTGACAGAGGAAAATTATGATGTCATTGCGTGTTGTTTAGACGTAGGGGAAGGCAAAGATTTAGAGTTCATTAAAAATAAAGCGATTCAAGTCGGGGCTTCTGCTTCGTACACCATTGATGCACGTGAAGAATTTGCGGAAGATTTCGCCTTAATCGCTCTGCAAGCTCATGCCTACTATGAAGGGAAATATCCGCTCATTTCAGCGCTATCACGCCCACTAATCGCTAAAAAATTAGTCGAAGTTGCCAGACAAGAAGGTGCTTCAGCAATTGCCCACGGGTGTACTGGAAAAGGAAACGATCAAGTGCGGTTTGAAGTGGCTATCAATGCTTTAGCCCCAGATCTGAAAGTTGTGGCACCCGTACGTGATTGGAAATGGTCGAGAGAAGAAGAAATCGAATACGCTCAAAAACATCATATTCCGGTACCGATTAATCTAGATAACCCGTTTTCCATCGATCAGAATTTATGGGGACGTTCTAATGAATGTGGTGTACTAGAAAACCCATGGATTGCGCCTCCTGAAGAAGCGTATGATCTGACCGTAGCTTTAGAAAATACACCAGACACACCTGAAATCATCGAAATCGAATTTTTGGCAGGTGTGCCGGTCGCTTTAAATGGAGAACCATTAAGTCTCGCTCTTTTAATTCAAAAATTGAACAAGATCGCAGGTGCACATGGCGTTGGTCGGATTGATCACATTGAAAACCGCCTTGTTGGTATTAAATCTCGGGAAGTCTACGAATGTCCGGCAGCTGTTGCCTTGATTACAGCGCATAAAGAACTGGAAGATTTGACTTTTGTGCGTGAAGTCGCGCATTTCAAACCTGTAATCGAACAGAAGATCAGCGAAGTTATCTACAACGCGCTTTGGTTCTCGCCACTTACGAGCTCTCTTGTAGCCTTCTTGAAAGACACGCAAAAATATGTCAATGGCACCATCCGGATGAAACTTTTTAAAGGACATGCGATTGTCGAAGGACGGAAATCACCGAATTCGCTATATGACGAGAATTTGGCGACTTATACATCGGCGGATACGTTTGATCAAGATGCAGCGGTTGGCTTCATCAAGCTTTGGGGGCTACCTACGAAAGTAAGCGCAGAAGTCAACGCAAAAACAATTGCGAAAACCGAGGTGTAACACATGGAAAAATTATGGGGCGGTCGTTTTCAAGGGAAAAGTGAGGCGTGGATCGATGCATTCGGCGCCTCGATTTCCTTCGATGCAAAACTCGCAAAACAAGATATTACGGGAAGTTTGGCACATGTTGCGATGCTTGGAAAATGCGGCATTATTTCGGCAGATGAAGCAGCACAAATCAAAGCCGGACTTGAGGTACTCGCTTTAAAATTGGAGGCTGGTGAGCTCGAATTTAGCGTCGTGAATGAGGATATTCATCTCAATATTGAAAAGTTGCTTTATGAGGAGATTGGGCCTGTCGCTGGGAAATTACATACGGCGCGGAGTCGGAATGACCAAGTCGCAACGGATATGCATTTGTATTTGAAGGAAGCGGTCGCGGAGATCCTTACTTCTCTTGCACATTTGCGACACGTGCTTGTCGTGAAGGCGGAGGCCCATGTGGAAACGATTATGCCAGGCTATACACATCTGCAGCACGCGCAACCGATTTCTTTTGCACATCATTTGTTGGCGTATTATGGGATGTTTAGCCGTGACTTGGAACGTCTGACGGAGAGTGTCAAGCGGATTGACATTTCCCCACTTGGCTGTGCCGCGCTTGCTGGGACGACTTTTCCGATCGATCGAGCCTACAGCGCCGAACAACTTGGGTTTAGCGCCATTTACGATAATAGTCTAGACGGTGTGAGTGATCGTGATTTTATTATCGAGTTTTTGAGCAATAGTGCGCTGTTGATGACCCATTTATCGCGTTTTTGTGAAGAATTGATTTTGTGGACGAGCCATGAGTTTCAGTTCGTTGAGTTGATCGATGCTTTTGCGACGGGAAGTAGTATTATGCCGCAGAAGAAAAATCCCGATATGGCTGAGTTAATTCGTGGCAAAACGGGACGCGTTTATGGAAACTTGTTCGGTCTCTTGACGGTGCTAAAAGGCTTGCCGCTCGCCTATAATAAGGATTTACAGGAAGATAAGGAAGGGATGTTTGACACCGTGCATACTGTGAAGACAAGCCTTGACATCTTTGCTGGAATGATCGAAACGATGAAAGTGAACGAAGCCGTGATGGAAAATGCGACGCAAAAAGATTTTTCAAACGCGACTGAGCTTGCCGATTATCTCGCTAAAAAAGGGGTGCCGTTCCGCGAGGCGCATGAAATTGTTGGGAAACTTGTGCTTGATTGTACGCAAAAAGGGATTTATTTGCAAGATGTCAAACTCACTGACTATCAAGCGATTCAACCCATTATAGAAGAAGATATTTATGAGGCGCTCGCTTCTTATACCGCCGTTGCAAAACGGAATTCTTATGGTGGAACTGGATTTGACCAAATCAGAGCCATGATCGAAAAAGCGAAAAAAGAGCTGTAAAAAATACGATTGGCCGACCAAAACATGATTTTGGTAGCCAATCGTATTTTTTTATTTGATAACGAGTTTATTCGCAGTCTGGCTTGCTTGCGCCATCATTTCTTGTATCAACTCCGCGACAGGTTTAATCTCCGTGATCATACCTGTAATTTGGCCAGCCATCACAGAACCATTTTCCGTATCGCCTTCTTGAACCGCCTTGCGCAATGAACCGAGCGTCAATTCTTCCAATACATCACGATCTACATTCTCATCTTCCAAACGTTGATATTCTTTAATCATCTTGTTTTTAATGCTGCGAACAGGCGCCCCATTGCGACGCCCAGTCACAACCGTATCACGATCTTTTGCCTTCAAACAAGCAAGCTTGAAATTCTCATGAACGGGGCATTCGTCGGTGGCTAGGAAACGCGTCCCAATCTGAACACCTTGAGATCCGAGTGCAAAAGCAGCTGCAATCCCGCGTCCGTCACCAATACCGCCGGCTGCAATCACCGGTATCGACACAGCATCCACCACTTGCGGTAAAAGTGCCATCGTCGTCGTTTCCCCGACATGACCGCCAGCCTCCGTCCCTTCTGCCACGACGGCATCAGCACCAAGCTGCTCCATTTTGCGCGCAATCATCACAGATGGCACAACAGGGATCACGATAATCCCAGCTTCTTTCCAAATTGGCATGTAGGTTTTTGGTGTCCCAGCCCCAGTTGTCACCACTTGAACGCCTTCTTCGATGATCACTTCCGTCAATTCTTCCATATTCGTCATCATCAGCATTAAGTTCACACCAAACGGTTTGTCTGTCAACGCTTTCGTTTTTTGAATCTCTGCGCGTAATTCTTCCCCACTCATACCTCCTGAAGCGATGATTCCAAGCCCGCCAGCATTTGACACAGCTGCAACAAGAGGAGCTTTTGCGATTTGAGCCATCGCGCCTTGCATGATAGGGTACTCAATGTGTAGCAATTCTGTTATTGACATATTTTTTTCCTCCGATACCTTCCGTATTTCATGTATATTTTCTCACAATATCAATCGGAAAACAACCACTTGCCTTCAAATGGTTGTCGTATCACTTCGTTTGTTCTCGTCTTTTGTCTGTGCTGCTAGTAAAATACAGCCTGTAATCCCTGCGCCATCTTCCAATTTCGGCGGCACAATGTAGCTTTCTAAATCCGGTAATTGAATGTAACCCGCGATCAAGGCTTTTAGTTTTTGGCGGACGAGTGGGAAAACTTGGCGCTGTTTCATGACACCTCCGCCAATGACAATGCGCTCTGGCGACAAAATCAAGCTGTAATTCATCAAGGCTTGCGCGATGTAATGCGCCTCAAGATTCCAGACTTCCTCATTTTCCGCAAGTTCTACACCTTTTTTACCCCAGCGTTTTTCAATCGCACCACCTGCTGCTAACCCCTCTAAGCAGTCACTGTGATACGGGCAATTTCCTTGATAGCGATCATGTTTGTGACGGCGTACCATGATATGCCCCATTTCTGGATGAGAATACCCTTCTAACATTTTGCCATTCACAACGGCGCCTGCACCAATCCCAGTCCCAATCGTAATATACATGCAACTCGAGAGCCCCTCTGCTGCACCAAGTGTCACTTCACCAAGCGCCGCTGCATTCACATCTGTCGTAAATCCAACAGGCACCGAGAAACTTTTTTTTAAGCGCTCCAACAATATCATAATTGCGCCAAGCTAATTTCGGCGTCGATGTAATATAACCATACGTAGGACTCGATTTCCGCACATCGATCGGCCCAAATGATCCAACACCAATGGCTTCAAGCGCTCCCTCATACTGTTTAAAAAAAGTGCTCCACGTATTTCATCGTCTCTGCTGGCTCCGTCGTCGGATACGTTTCCCGCTTCAAGACCTTACCTGACGCATCCCCAACCGCCACTACAAATTTCGTACCACCAGCCTCAATCGCACCAAAAACCATTTTATCCACTCCTCATCGTTTATGTATTCGTTTTCATTCTACATCATATAAACACTATTGAGAAGCTTATTTTCTAACAATTATTCTTTTAGATTATATATACCTATTTTATCAGATTATTCAGTACAAAGATGCCTCTTATTTTCTAAAAATCCAACGGCACAACCGCTCATACTGTTCAAAATAAGCCGGAATTTCCGAATCCTCAAGCCCCTCATACATATTGGCAACGATGCTCTCATTATACCATTTTTGCTGTTTATACCCACGATTAAAATAGCTCCAGACCTTGTCTCCTTCCGAGCTCCATGCATACTTGATTGACTGCAAATTATCCAATTTATCAGCCACAATAATTGCTTTTTGCTCCAAAGAAGCCGTGCGTAAAAACTCGATTGTATGACTTTTCCGATCTTCCCACGATAATGTTTTATCCTCCGTATGCGATGCAACCAAGTCTGCCACATCCTCACCAAATAACGCTCGAACTTCATCCAACGTCACTGGCGTATCCTCCACGACATCATGCAAAAATCCAGCGGCTACAACTTCCTCTCGAAATCCCGCACCCCGCAACAAATTAGCCACATTCCGCGGATGCGAAAAATACGGCTCTCCTGTTATTTTGCGACGCTGCGTCTGGTGCGCCTCTTCTGCAAAATCACTGGCTCGCTGGTACATTCGAATTCTCCTTCCTACCCTAAAAAATCAGGGCTTTGAAATGAATCAAAGCCCCATATTGAGTGTAAATAACGACTTTTACAACTTCTGTCGTCACGCGCTGTGATGAATGGACCTATCACCAAGCTCTTGAAGCGGCCGATTGGTGTCCTGGATAATATCCTGGAATGCTGTAAAATCTTCGTGTGCTATGCTCGTGGCCTCTCTCAAGACAATCCAAGTCACCCCTTCAAATGTCGGCGGCGTCGTTAATGATCCTTGATATTTAAAATATGCCCGTTTCTCAGGTAAAAATCCTGAAACATCCAATGAAATTTCCATTTCGATGCCAAAATCCTCAAATACTTGCGGAAAAATCGTCGCTAGCTCACCAAAATCGCTACCCGATAACTCCTGATCCATCCAAACTGCTAATACAAGGCGTTCGCCCTCTTCATTCATATGAACCAAGTGCCACTCGATCGCAAAGTACTGCTCGTTTAATGTATGCTCACTTGGGATATGCCCATGAAAAGCGATCAAATTATAGTGCTTTCCATTAAAAATCAAACCTTGCTCTTTATTCTGTGGAAAAAGATGTACCGAATTCTCCACGCGCCGTACTGTATATTTTGTCTGTTTATAATTCAGTTCTAGTGGCAAAGCCTCGTGTACTTCCATCACTTTCTCCATGTGGATATCAACCGGTGACTGGTTCTTCCCTGTATTTGCGATCTCATATTCCTCACAAATATGTCCCCAATAATGTGGTCCCTTGTCCCCTTTATAAGACCATTTCACAAGTGGCTCTGTCATGCATCATTCCTCTTTTCATAAAAAATTGCGCGCTGTTTCGTAATTCATACTATGCGAATATTTCGTGAATAGTTTTTCAAGTTATTTTTTTGTGTTCTTTTTATTATACTTAAAATCTGTAAAAATACCAGTATCTTTTCTCGAAAAAATAAAAATACCCACAAAATTGCAGGTATCTCATGTCTTAACTTATTTTAAACAACCTATCTGCCAACTCCTCGAGTGTTGTCATTTGCTCCAGGTTCAGTAACTTTGGTAAACGGATTCCAACTGTTCACGAAATGCTTCCAGGGACTCAAAAACTGGTTTTTCTACTGTTTCCTTCATTATTCGCTCAACCTCGCTTAGAAGTAATCCGAAAAATAGGGTGTCTCATTCGGAATCATTTTTTCCAGTTGCTTTATGACGCTATTACTCGCCGACAATCGCCCGTTTTTAAGCAAGTATTTCGGCCGTTTGTAGCCGAAAAACATCGTTGTCAACGTCTGGATATCAATCGCAACGGCCTCACCTTGCGCCTCTTTCGATAGTTCTAGCTCGCCACCCTCGTTCCAGCGAAAGGCAAAGACGCCCTGATTCCATTCTAGCAACGCATCCGTCACCACAAAATGAAAATCACATTTTTTCTCAGCAAACGGATATTTCTTAAAAAAGCCCTCTACATCAACGATCCGCGCCATATAATATGGATGAATCGTCTCTGTAATATCGCTATCTTCCATTAAAAATGCGATCGGTTCATTGGTATACATTTTACCTTTAACATGCGTAACCATTGAAAAATGTGCGCTGATGAAGTTCCACAACCCATGCCTTGCTTCCTGCGTTAAATAAACCATTTCTTTCATATGAAAAATATCGTCCGCAATCCAATAGTACATGAAACCTTGTGGCTCGTTCGCCTCGTCATAATAAACCGCTGCAATCATTTCTTCTCGTTCCCAGCGCCAGTATTCTTCCCAGGCAAGCGAATCCCGAATCATCGCTACATGTTGATTTTTCGCAAAGCGATCGTAGGTTTTCAGCACATCTTCATGCTCGATATCGAGGCGCTCCACCATTCCGCGAACTGGGACGTTCTCTGGTAATTGCGTATCTTTAATCGAAAACGTCATCACGTCCGATATAATCTCCCAGCCTTTGCGGCGATAATAAGGGACCGAATAGGGATATAAATAAGAAATCGTCTGCTCCCGGTCGCGCATTTCCTTCAAACTTTGTCGCATGAGTCGATGCATGAGGCCAAAGTTCGCATACTCAGGATACGTCCCAACGCCAGTCACGCCACCCATTTTATAGATCTCGCCAAAGATGTTGACATTCATCGGATACACAGCCATTTGTGAAATCAGCTTATCTCCATCGAACCAACCGATAACATCTGCTTTCCGCAAAACTGGACGCTTTGCTTGTTCGATCTCATCTTCCGCCCAGCCGACTTCATGCAACTCCTGGTTTGTCACTTGAAACACGTAACGCAACAACTCATTAAACTGCGACAAGTGCTCCATTTCTAATTTTTTCATCTCTAAACGATCTTGGACATTTTGCTGCCCCATATTTTCTACCTCTCTCCTAAAGCCTTTTTCACGCTCTACGCTTCTATTGTACATGGAAATCATCCCATTCTGCAATCCCTTTACTTGCGTTTGGCAACAATTTCTTGATAGCGTTGTTCAAGCTCAGCTTTTTCAGAAGCCGTTAGTCGTGGTTCCATTAATTTCGCGGCAATAGCCGACATTTCCATCTCGATCAGCAGATTGTCCTCTTCTCCTCTTGAAATCGAGGCCTTCTTGCTATTTTCCCAATCCGCATAACTTCCCTCAAAAAGTGTGATCTCCTCGTTTTCCAATGCTAAAATATGCGTCGCAACCCGCCTTACAAATGTCCGATCATGCGATACAAATAAAACCGTTCCTGAATAACCAGCAATCAGCTCCTCCAGTGCCTTCATCGCGTTAATATCCAGATAATTCGTCGGCTCATCTAAAATCAAAACGTTCGCATCACTAAGCAAAATCATCGCTAATGCCAACTTCACGCGTTCCCCACCAGACAAAACCGTCGTACTTTTCGGTAAATCATCTGGAACAAACTGCAAACTGCCGAGACAATCACGGTTCATTTGATCATCATGAATGCTCACCTCTTTGATGTTCTCCCATAATGTTTTTGTCAAATCGACCTGCTTTAACTGCTGATCAAAATAACCAATTTTAACCTTATCTCCGCGTGTGATTGCCTCATTCGCATGCATAATTTGTCGTAAAAAGGTGGTTTTCCCGCTCGCATTTTTGCCAATCAATGCTATTTTCCCACCGCTCTTCAAGCTAAATGTCACATCAGAAAACAGCGTTCTTTTTCCGACTTGTGCGCTTAATTTATTAGCACGAATCACCGTGTTGCCTTGCTTCATTTGACTTGACTCTGGCAGTGTAATCTTGATCGCCTTTTGCTGATATGGCTTGTCGACCTTATCCAAGCGATCGATCCGTTGCTCAATCGCTTTCACCGCCTTGTGTTGCTTCTTCTCCTGAACACCTTTTCCTGGTTTCGCGCTTCGTATTTCCTTCGCGGTAAATCGCTTATTAGGCGTTCTAAGCCATGTGCCGTTTTCTCATGATGGCTTTTCGCATCCTCTAGTTGTCGTTTCTTCGTTTGATAGCATTCATATCCAGCTTCAGCGCTTTCTCGTTCATGCACTTTTTGGGTCTCGTAAGCACTGTAATTCCCCGGATATGCCGTAATTTGAGCCTGATCCAATTCCCAAATCGTCGTACATATCGCATCCAAAAACATCCGATCATGAGAGATGACGAACAGCGTCCCGGCATATCGCTTCCACTGACGTTCCAAATGTTTGACGCTATCCACATCCAAATTAGACGTTGGTTCATCCGCAAAAAGTAAGTTCGGTTGCTCCGCTAAAATACGTTGCACCGCCTTCCTTGTTTTTTCACCACCAGAAAGTTTCGCATCCTCTGGCAAAATTTGTGGCAAGTAACCCGCTGTACCATTTCGCGTAACAAATCCTTGGTCTGGTGTCGTAACTCCAGCCATGATCTCGAGCAACGTCGTCTTACCTAATCCGTTGCGCCCAACAATTCCAATCCGCTCTCCACGATTCACCGTCACATGTGGAATTTCAAATAAAACGCGATCCGCTATCTCTTTTTTTATATCATTAATTTCTATGGCAAACATAAAAAAACCTCCTATTCATTCTAGAAATAGGAAGTCAAAACCAGAATTGTAAGCATCAACAAACAAGCCTGTTTTTATTCGCTCTGCGTCATTTTGAACACAGCAATCCCATTCTAGAAAATTTCGTTCGTCAAAAAACCAGACATCCGTCCGCTTTATCTAACGTCCATATCGAATTCTCTTAAAAAATAGGATTACATTTTCATCGGCTCAAAAGACACCCCTTTGCATTTGTTGGCTCCATCATAACGCATTTCTTAAAAAAGGTCAACCCTCATTCTTCCACTGATAATTTCGCCTCGTATTCCTTTTCTTTCGGCGCTTTTTTCTTATAAGCTAAGTAATAAAAGAGAGAAACAAATACTGCGCCCCCAACGACGTTTCCTAAATACACTGGAATCACGTTGGCGATAAAGTCTGCCCATGAGTAACTTCCCGCAAAAATAGCTGCTGGAATGATAAACATATTGGCAACAACGTGCTGGAAACCGATCGCAACAAACGCCATAACCGGAAACCAAATCCCGAGAATTTTTCCAGTGAAATCTTTTGCTGCGTAACATAGCCAAACCGCAATGCTAACAAACCAGTTACAGCCAATTCCCGAGACAAAAGCAACCCAGAATGGATCTTTTATTTTAGCACCGGCCGTGGCAATCGTTTTCGCCAAAAAATCGCCTTCCGTCAAGCCTACAAAATGCCCGAAGAAAAAGGCAATCGCGATCGCTCCCACAAAATTCATAATCGTGACAATAGCCCAGTTTCGGATCAGTTGCGCAACTGAAATTTTCCGATTAAACCATGCCAATGCAACGACCATCATGTTCCCTGTAATCAGCTCACCGCCACCAAGTAAAATACAAACAAGCCCAACAGGAAACAAGCTAGCTCCGATAAATGTCGCAAAACTTCCCCACTCATGCGGCATCGTTCCAACAGCGCGAATATAGAGCAAATACCCCAAGGAAATAAAAGCCCCACCTAGAAATCCTAAAATCACAAGCGTTAATGTGGAAGACTCTGCCTTTGCTATCCCCTTCTTAATTGTCTCATCTACCGTTTCTTGTGGAGTATAATATGCGCCCACAAAAATCCCCTCTTTCGTCCTAGTTTGTCTATCTCATCTATCTTCTAACTTGCCATAACACAAAATGCTCAATACATCACAAAAAGTTCCATATAGATCATTTTTTGCAACAACAAGGTGTTTCTCACAAAAAACCAAATAAACAACTTCGTTCACAAGCTGCTTACTTGGTTTCTATGGTCATTCTAAATGTTTTACTACAGGAATCATAATATGGAATCCTTGTTCCGTTCGTGGTGCGTCAATTTTATCGTATACCTCAATTTTGAAAGGTAATTCATCGAAAACAGGATACTCTACCGTAATATATGGTCGATAGTCGCGTGCTTTAATACGCTCGGCGACTTCTTTATAAGTCTCATTGATGTCCGTACCGGCAATATGATCGCACACAAAATACGTATGAGCAGGAACTTCAATCCACTCCATATCTGCTGGGACGTTCTCAGGTTTCCAGTTCGCTTTCACCGCAGAATAATACGAAAAGCCATCCTCTAAATTATGCACAGATAAACCGAGCAATGCGTTGTCTTGCTTCAAGCTTTCCTGTTCCTTCGCCCAAGTCTGCATTTTCTTGATTGTTTTATGGACTTCTCCGTGAAACGCTTCCTCAAAAGTGCCTTGCCAAACAAAAGCAACAGCAGTAAATCCTTCATGTTCTTCAAACCGTGCAGCTGATAAAGCCATTTTAATCAACTCCTTCATGGGATTTCGTTGCTTCCTTCTAACCATGTAAATCATACCACAAATCGTAAAAATAATCTCACAATAAGTATGAATAAAATGACAATTTGTAAAAAAAATGATTTTACCAGACAATTGGCGTTTTTTCAGCTACCTCGAGATATTCATTGATTTGACTATACGGCTTACTACCAAAGAAGCCATTGTAGGCCGATAACGGACTCGGATGCACAGCTGTAATCACTTGATGTTGCGGATTCGTAATCAAAGCTTGTTTTTTCTTTGCGTCCCCACCCCAAAGTACAAAAATGACCTGCTCCTCTTTCTCATTCAGCAAACGAATAATCGCATCTGTAAACAGTTCCCAGCCTTTTTTGCGGTGAGATGCCGCTTTTCCTGCCTGTGCCGTTAATACCGTATTCAGCATCAGAACCCCTTGTTTCGCCCAGTCCGTCAAATTAATATCGGTCCGCGTCACACCCAAATCTGCTTCGAGTTCCTTAAACATATTGCGAACAGACGGTGGAAACTTCGCCTCACTCGATGCCACCGAAAAACTAAGGCCATGCGCTTGATTCGGGCCATGATACGGATCTTGTCCTAAAATAACAACCGACGTATCCGCATAACTCGTCAGATCCAATGCCTTATAAATTGATTCACGCGGCGGATAAATCGTCGTCGTCGCGTATTCCCCCTCAATAAAGCGTTGCAACTCCTTGAAATATGCCTTCTCTTGCTCTTCTTTCAAAAGTTCCTGCCAATCGCTTTGCATCTAAGCACTCCTCTTTTCTATGAATTACTGGTAAGGACTGATGATAAACCACTCCTTTTCTTTTTAGTATAACTTTTTTCTTCAAGGGAAGCCAGACTTTCAATAAAATGACAGAAAACCTAGAGAGAAGAAAATAATAAAGTAGAAATTCCATTAAAAAATCTGGTAAGATATCATATCTCACCAGAAGTTCTAAAGCATTAATTCGCATGTAGATAGCGCTAAAGGCAACCAAACGCCCAAATAAATGTTTAAAATAATCCGTTATTATAATCCGCTACTTTACCATTGAAATTAATGATTTCGCTATTGTGATTTTTCCCATCAAAAATAATGTCGGCGATTAATTTTCCTGCCTCAGGAGCCGTCTTCATGAAATCAGCTTTCATGTTATCATTCAAATCTGTTGTTGTTCCGCCTGGCATAATGGCAAAAATCTCAAGCGGTTTTTCTGCCTTTGAGAAATTCTGGGCAAGGCTTTGTGTCATCGCATTCAGCGCCGCCTTACTCATTTTATAGGCGAATGGGTTAAAGAAATCTGACATCCCAATTGGTATCGAGATATTTAGGATTCGTCCACTATTTTCTTCAAGTATCGGTAACAATTGTTGTGTAAGTTCAAATGTGCCAAAAACATTCGTTTCCATGACTTCTCTTAGCTCATCTAAAGTGAAATCGTAGCCGGGTTTTCCCATGTCACCTGGAATCGCCGCATTATTGATTAACATCGTAAGGTCTGGATGTTGTGATTTAATCGTATCTGCTGCTGTCAAAATCGTTTCATGGCGCTGCAAATCAATGTTTACGTAAATCGCATCAATGCCCTCAGTTTTAAGCTCATTCGCAGCTGTAAGTCCACGGCTCTCGTCACGTGCCCCTAACAAAACAGTCCACCCGTTGTTTCCCATCTGATGCGCGATTTGCTTGCCAATCCCCTTATTTGCCCCGGTAATAAACACTTTTTTTGTCATAGCTTAAGTCTCCTCCTATTCGTTATATCGCTTCCACTATAAACCATAAGTAAAATGTTGGCAAATTTAAACCTTACTATAAAAAAATCCCGAACCAGCAAGGTGAATATGCCAATTCGGAATTTTTGTATCGTTTCTTATATCCTTAACAAGTCGAAACTTGTCTTACATCATGCCGCCCATACCGCCCATTCCCATATCAGGAACGCCGCCACCAGCATTTTCGTCTGGATGGTCTGCAACGACTGCTTCTGTTGTAAGAAGGAGTGCTGCGACAGATGATGCATTTTGTAATGCGGAACGGGTTACTTTAGTTGGATCGACAATGCCGGCCTCGATCATGTTTACCCATTCGCCGTTTGCTGCGTTAAAGCCTACGCCGATTTTTTCGTTTTTCAAGCGTTCTACGATAACGGAGCCTTCTAAGCCTGCATTATGCGCGATTTGGCGGACTGGTTCTTCTAATGAGCGAAGAACGATTTTCACGCCTGTTGCTTCGTCTCCTGTTGCTTCGATGGCTGCCACTTTGTTGTACACGTTGACAAGGGCTGTACCACCACCGGATACGATTCCTTCTTCAACGGCTGCACGTGTGGAGTTCAGCGCGTCTTCAATGCGTAATTTGCGCTCTTGCAATTCGGTTTCTGTTGCTGCGCCGACTTTAACGACCGCAACGCCACCTGCTAATTTCGCAAGACGTTCTTGTAGTTTCTCTTTGTCAAACTCGGATGTTGTTTCTTCCATTTGTGCACGTAATTGATTCACACGAGTCGAGATTTGCGCGCTGATTCCGGAACCTTCTACGATCGTTGTTGCTTCTTTTGTGACCATAACTTTGGCCGCGTTACCGAGTTGCTCCATGGTTGTTGATTTCAGCTCTAGGCCTAGCTCTTCCGTGATTACCTGGCCGCCAGTTAGGACACTGATATCTTCTAGCATCGCTTTACGACGATCACCGAACCCTGGTGCTTTGACTGCGACAACATTAAATGTACCGCGTAATTTATTTAAAACGAGCGTTTGTTGCGCTTCGCCTTCTACGTCTTCTGCGATAATGAGCAGTGGGCGGTTTTGCTGAACCACTTGCTCTAAAATTGGCAGGATTTCTTGCGTATTGTTGATTTTTTTGTCGGTGATTTAAAATATATGGATTTTCTAGAACGGCTTCCATTTTGTCTGGATCTGTAACCATGTAAGGGCTTGAGTAGCCACGGTCGAATTGCATACCTTCTACTACGTCCAGCTCTGTTGCGAAACCTTTAGATTCTTCAATCGTGATAACACCATCGTTACCAACGCGTTCCATTGCTTCTGCGATTAGTTGACCAACTTCTTCGTCGCCTGATGAGATGGCAGCAACTTGGGCGATCGACTCTTTACCTTCAATTGGTTTAGAAATCGCTTTTAGTTCTGTAATCGCTGTGGCTACGGCGCGCTCGATTCCACGACGAATCCCAACTGGGTTAGCGCCAGCTGTAACGTTTTTTTAAACCTTCTTGAATCATTGCTTGCGCTAGAACTGTCGCTGTTGTTGTTCCGTCACCGGCAACGTCATTTGTTTTACTCGCAACTTCAGATACTAATTTAGCACCCATATTTTCAAAACGATCTTCTAGTTCGATTTCTTTTGCGATTGTTACGCCATCATTTGTGATAAGCGGCGAACCAAATTTCTTTTCCAGTACGACGTTACGTCCTTTAGGTCCTAAAGTTACTTTTACAGCGTTTGCTAATTGATCGACACCACGAAGCATTGCGCGGCGTGCGTCTTCACTAAATTTAATATCTTTTGCCATAATTTTATAGCCTCCTATATATTTGTTGTGGCTCTTACGAAGCGTCCTTTGCTGAGTTAGAGCCTCAATATGCATGAGAACGCAGTGAGCATGTAATCCACCAGTGGCCTGCTTACGCCTATTCTCAGCTTAGCTTCCTTATCCCAGTCCAGCCTCCATCGGCTAACCTCTCGAAAACTTCACGCCCTTCACAAAAATCAAGTTCAGGTTTTCATTGCGGCCGCCCCAGTTTTTTTCGGAGCTGAACGAGCCGATTCTGCTTCCTTATCCCAGTCCAGCCTCAAGAGCCAACCTCTCGAAATTTTCGGTGCCTCCGCAAAAACCAAGTTCCGATTTTCACTGCGCCCCCTAACAAATTTTTTCGAGGATAACGAGCTCTTTCTGCTTCCTTATTTCACTACTGCAAGTATGTCCGATTCGCGTACAATCAAGTAATCTTTTCCGTCATATGTTACTTCTGTACCTGAGTATTTGGAGAAAATAATGTGATCTTGTTCTGCAACTTCTAGTGGCGCGATGTCGCCGTTATCTAGCACGCGGCCGCTTCCGACTGCTACGACTTTACCTTCTTGTGGCTTTTCTTGCGCCGAATCTGGTAGTACGATACCACTTGCCGTTTTCTCTTCTGCTTCCAAAACTTCGATAATAACGCGATCTCCTAATGGTTTTAACAATTAAAACAACCTCCTCAAGTCTATGTTTATGATTTTTAGCACTCTTAACATCAGAGTGCTAACCCACTTCTTATATTATAAAAAATGTAGCTAAAATGCAAGTATTTGCACCTAATTTTTTTCTCCTTTGCGTGCCCTTTGTTGATTGTTGCGCGGATAATTAGTACAATGGAAAAGTATTTAATGAAAGTAGTGTTACCTATAATGGAAAGGTCGTGTTAGTTTTGAATAGACGTTATTGGTATGTACTACTTACATACTTTGCCGCGTATTTTTCGTCTTTAATTGGTGCTCCAATTGTGATGGGAATCCTGCGCGCGACGACAGAATTATCGGATAAACAAGTATTGACATACGCCTCTGTCTACTGGAGCGTATTTAGTAATCTAGTGGCGGTTATTATTATTTGGTCGCTACTTCGGAAGCAGCCACGGACAACTAAAATCGAAAAAGGGGAACCGACGTCGATCGGAAAAAGTACCGCTTATGCCATACTAGGCTTTATCGCCCTATTGTTTGGTCAGTCAATCTGTGTATTTGTCATGAGCCAGTTTGGTATTACTGGTGAATCCCCGAACACGGAAATGCTTGGAGAACTCGCTCGGGCTGTCCCGCTCATGATTGTGTTTACGTCGATCTTAGCGCCTATTTTAGAGGAGATTGTTTTCCGTAAAATTATTTTCGGTGGACTTGCTTCCCGTATGAATATTCATGTTGCTGCTGTGATTAGTTCGGTCTTCTTTGGTTTAATGCACATGGACCTGTCCTTTTTACTCGTGTACGTCGTAATCGCGCTGATTCTGTGCTATATTTATACGAAAACAAAACGAATTGCTGTACCAATTGCAGCGCATATGTTGATGAATGGTATCGCGATGCTTGGTCAGTTCTTAATCGGAGGCGGATCATGAAAAACCCATTAGCAATGCAAGGCCTTATTTATTTAGTGCTCACTATTGTTTTTACCTACTTTGCGATAAGTCAGGTGAACATGAGCGGTTGGACATTTATGACATTTTTGATGATTGCGATGGCGACCGTGAATTTAGTGACTGGGATAAAATTTGTTCTAGTTGGCTTGACGAAAAAAAAAAGAGTAGGATAATTCCTGCTCTTTTTATATGCCTACATATTTAATTTCTGCTGGGATCGGTTCGATTCGTGATGCGAAACGCTCAAGCTCCTGCTTTATTTCCGCTTGAAAACTTGCTTCTTCAAAATACGAAACGGTAAACTGTAAGATGTCTTTTTTCCATTCATATTTCCAAAGCCCCACTGCCCGGTTTCCAGCTATGATAATCGCTGAGCAGTGACCATTGACCGTCCAAGCGGATTTTCGCTGTGCGTCTGTCATAATCCATGTCGGATCTTTATAAGCGATGATCGACTGGTCAAACTTCCCTGTTAAAAATACTCGAGTTGCTTCTGTCGGAACTTTCTCGCCTTCTAGAGCAACGTAGGATTCACCCTCTATTTCAAAAGTATCTAGCTCATCTGCTAAACAAAGTGTCGCCGCTTTGATTTCACCAGCGTTCAAACCACTCCAATGCCTGAAATCCTTCCATGTTGCTGGACCGTAACCACTCAAATAACGGCGGATTAAATGCTTCATCGCTTCCTGATTACGCACTGGATCGGATTCCCATTCTTCATAATTTCCCAACCTCATTCTATGACTATAATTTCTAATCCCATCGCTTGACGGCAATAAGTATAAACTTCCCTGTATCGCAGCCTGTGCAATAATTCCTGAGGTGACTTGTGAGGAATAATCCCCAATTATAGCTTCTAATTCTTTGCGACTGATGATTTCCTGCCGCCTTCCAAGCCCGTCCATCTCCGCTAAAATCGCCTCTAAATCAGCGCCTTCTTTTTGGCAAAGTCGGTGGACAATATTCGTTCTCGTGCCAAAAACACGATAGACCATTTCCCAGTCCTCTGCTAGAAATGTATGTAGCGTCAGTCGGTTTGCCCAGATTTTTATCACGCTTTTCTCTTCAAAAAATCGGCCCGCCTCTTCCCATGTCATAGCCACATGCTGTAACAAGTTCACAAGTGCTGGCTGATGATTTTGCGACTGCAAGGCGATAGTTTGGTGCATGAAGCGGCTCGGGTCATCAAATTTTTCTACCATTCCGAGCTTATGAAGCCTGATTTGTGTTATTTCGTTTTGTGTAAACATGCTTATCCCTCCTGAATTCCGCGAAGTAAATTTTTCATTCTTTCTATTTTAACTTGAGGAAGGGCAAAATGGTACTGTAAGGCGATAAAATTCGATATCTCCTCAAATAAAGCGATCTCTTCCCACATCGCCTGCCAATTGGAAGCTAATGAGTAATCTGCAAAAATGGCTGCTAAACGTGTTGTGTCTGTCCAATTTTCGATTTTCCGACCTGAAAAAGATAGCTTCTGTCCCTTCAAACGTGCGCTTTCTTCCAGTAAAGGTAGCAAGTAATTCTCTCTAATACCAGCTTGGATTCCTTGCACAAACCAAATTTCTCCTCGTTTTAAGAACTTCGCAACGTAGTGTAATTCGAACCAAAATTCATTGATGATCCGGTCAAATTCGGCTTTTTCCATCCTTGCTCCGTTTTTTTCAGATATGCATTGTTTGATTTGTCCCGCCTGTGAATCTTTATCCAGCAAGATTTCGAGTTTTTCATAGTAAGGAAACGCTTTTTCAAGCAGTGAAACCGGCCAAAAGGAGAAATCTACTTTCACGCCGTTCCCAAAAATAACGAGCTGCGTGTTTATCATCCTGCTGGCGTTTCCATCTGTAGTCGGTTTTCGATCAGCACATCGCCGATGTCGGCAAGCCAAGGGATTGTTTTTCCAAATGAAATTTCGCCTTCATACCAAACGTTGATATCTACATCTGATAATTCGTCAATGCCTTGTTGTTTCGCAAGTGATCCTTCCAGCACCAATGCTCGAACCTGCGCCTGTTCTTCGCCCCACGCTACAATCCTTTCCAACAGCTTATTTCGCATCATAACGCCTCTCCAATCAAAAAAGCCAAACGCAATTGTCTGGCCAAGGTTTTCATTATTTATTTGGATAGTTTTCCAAGAAGTAAATCAGTGTTTGTAATTCAGTTGTCAAATCGATGTGATGCACGCGCACATGTTTTGGTACACTGATACGTGCTGGAGTAAAGTTTAAGATTCCTTTCACATCAGCTTCTAGCAAACGGTCGACCGTTGTTTGCGCCTCATCAGACGGTACTGTCAATATCACGACTTCGACTTTGTTTTCTTTTAGCAAATCTTGCATGTCATTTAAGTGATAAATTGGAATATCCTGCTGTACTGTTCCAACTTTATTCGCATCGACATCAAATGCCGCGACAATTTTTATATTATTATTTTTCATGAAATTGTAGTGTAATAGTGCAGTCCCTAAGTTACCGACCCCGATAATAGCTACATTGGTTTGCTTGTCTTGACTCAGTGTTTTACTAAAGAAATCCAAAATATAGGACACATTGTAACCGTAACCTTTCTTACCAAGCGCTCCAAAATAGGAGAAATCACGGCGAATCGTTGCTGAGTCCACTTTCACGGCCTCGCTTAATTCTGCGGATGATACTCGCTCCTTACCTGATTCGTGTAGATACTTTAAATAACGGTGGTACAGCGGCAAACGCTTTGCTGTGGCTTGTGGAATCTTGCCCGTTTCCTCGATCATGTTTGTTTCCCTTCTTCCTTTTGATTTTAAGTGGATAAAAAAGCAACTGGTGCTCCTTCTTCCTTGTGCTACTAAACATGCATTTACAACAAAAACGATTGCGCTAATTCTATCGTTGTTCATTTCACATGCTTGCTTATTCACTATAAACATTTCACATAAATTTCACAATGTTTTTGCTCAAAAAGTTTGTTACTATTTTGTTACAAATCTTCTTATCTTCTATTATACAGCAAAATATACCAAATTGCTAACATTTTCACAATATAAAGTTTGTGAATTTTATTATCGTAAGCGTTTCCTTTCTCAGACCATTGCTTCTACGCTTGCTTTGCGATAAACTAGGAGGATATAGATATTTAAAGTTGAAGGGGTAAACAATATGATACTTTTACAAGTACAACAGATTGTCAAGAATTTTGGCGCTGAAACGATATTAGAAAATATAAAATTAGAAGTACAAACGAATGACCGCATTGCGCTTGTGGGACGAAATGGTGCTGGGAAATCAACACTTTTGAAGATTATTGCTGGGCAGATTAGCTACGATGGTGGGACGATTTCCAAGCCTAAACATGTTCAAATTGGCTATTTAGCGCAGAACACAGGTCTTGAATCGACGAAAACAATATGGGCGGAGATGTTAACTGTTTTTACCGGCTTGCAAGCGATGGAACAGGAATTACGTGGGCTAGAAGAACGGCTTGGTGATCCCGCAATTTACGAGAACAAAGACCAATATGAGCAGACGTTGCAAGAATATGATCAGCTACAACACACGTTTAAGGAACAAGGCGGTTACCAATACGAAGCCGACATCCGCTCTGTTTTGCATGGATTGCGTTTCTTCGAGGCGGATTATGAGAAATTGATTGAATCACTAAGTGGTGGTCAGAAAACGCGGCTCGCATTGGCGAAATTACTTTTGGCGCGCCACGATATTTTAATTCTCGATGAGCCGACCAACCATTTGGATATTGCAACGCTTTCGTGGCTAGAGACCTATTTGCAAAATTACAAAGGCGCCTTATTGATTGTATCGCATGACCGCTATTTTCTTGATAAAGTGGTAAATCAGGTGTATGAAATTAGCCGTACGCAGATTGATCGCTATGTCGGCAATTACTCCCGTTACCTCATTCAAAAACAGGCGAAGTTGGAACAACAGTGGAAAGAATTCGATAAACAACAAGATAAAATCGCAAAATTAGAAGATTTTGTAGCGCGAAATATCGTGCGTGCGTCGACAACTAAACGGGCACAAAGCAGGCGGAAACAGCTAGAAAAATTGGATCGTTTGGATCGACCGCAAGGCAGTGAAAAAACGGCACATTTTGGTTTTCAATTTGAGCGTGCTAGCGGTAAAGATGTCCTTTTTGTAGAGGATTTAGCAATTGGATATGCTGTCGATAAGCGGGTCTCTGAGAAGTTGACGTTCGACATGAAGCGTCATGAGAGTATCGCGCTTGTTGGGCCGAACGGGATTGGGAAATCGACTTTACTGAAAACGTTAATTGGCGACATTCCTGCTCTTTCTGGCGACTTCCGTTTCGGTACAAATGTTCAGATTGGTTATTATGATCAGGAGCAGGCGAAACTAAATTCGAATAAGTCCATTTTGCACGAGCTGTGGGATGATTATCCAGAATTAGATGAGCAGACCATTCGTACGACGCTTGGTAATTTCTTATTCTCAGATGATGATGTTTTGAAAGTCGTTAATACGCTGAGCGGTGGCGAAAAGGCGCGTGTAGCGTTGGCTAAGCTGACCTTGATCGGCGCGAATCTACTGATTTTGGATGAACCGACGAACCATTTGGACATCGAGAGTAAGGAAGTTTTGGAGGCCGCCTTAATTGATTTTGAAGGGACGATTTTGTTCGTATCGCATGATCGGTATTTTATTAATCGGATTGCTTCTAAAATCGTGGAGATGTATCCCAATCACGCCCAGATTTATCTTGGGGATTACGATTATTATCAAGATAAATTAGCGGAACAAAAAGAACATGCTAGGCTTGATGCGGAACGAAAACAGCAAGAGAGCCCAGATGAAAAATCGCTAGCAACGAATAAACAGGCCTATCATTTGGATAAGGAACAGCAAAAAGTGATGCGTCAGAAGAAGCGAAAACTCGAGGAAATCGAAGCGAAAATGGAAGAATCAGAGCTGAAGATTGGCGAAATAGAGCAAGAATTATTGGATCCCACAGTATATCAAGATCATGAGGCGGCTTACACTAGAACAGAGCAACTGGGTTTGTTGAAGCAACTGAGCGAAGATTTAATGGAAGAATGGGCACAACTTAGTGAGGAATTAGAAGAATAATCGACGAGAATCATTCGTGTGCAACAAAAAATACGTACCCAGAATCTGAAACAGATTTTTGATACGTATTTTTTGCCTTATTAACTTCTTAAACCGCGTCCTTTTTCAATCAGATACCAGCATAGGGCATATAGTACTACAATGAAAAGAACAAGGATTGCCACAGACCACATAACAGAGATGTCTGTTGTTCCAAGAAAACCATATCGGAATCCTGAAACCATATAAACAATAGGATTCACTTTTGAAACAGCTTGCCAAAATGGTGGTAACATCGAAATCGCATAAAAGACGCCGCCAAGATATGTTAATGGTTGCAAAACAAAGGTCGGTATTATCGATACATCATCAAAAGATTGAGCGAAAATACCATTCAATAAACCTGCTAACGAAAATAAAATAGCTGTCATGAAAAGAGTAATAATAACAAGCAACCATGAATGAACATGAAGTGGTACAAAAAATAGCGAAACCATCGTGACAAGTCCACCAACTAGAATACTCCTACCTAGCCCACCGAGGACAAAGCCCCAAATAATAACATGTGTCGGTACTGGAGCAATCAGTAATTCTTCAATATTTTTCTGAAACTTCTGCGAGAAAA
Organism: Listeria grandensis FSL F6-0971; assembly: GCF_000525835.1. Lineage (GTDB taxonomy): Bacteria > Bacillota > Bacilli > Lactobacillales > Listeriaceae > Listeria_A > Listeria_A grandensis. Next base: position 29,309 of record NZ_AODD01000001.1, on the reverse strand, counting down.
AGGAAGAGGAGACATTGGAATAAGAACTGGTGATGACAGACATCATAATAAGTCCAGGTACGATAAATTCCATGTAGGAGAACCCCCTACTTGCCCGATTCGTCCCCCAATCAGGTTCCCAAAGATGACGAAGTATAGCGATGTGGTAATCACCGGTGGTACTAAGGTTTGTATCCAAATACGCATATAGCGGTTTGTTTCTTTTGCGGCCAAACTTTTTAAGGCTGTGAAATACAGATTAAACATTTTTCCCCTCCACTTGATGTGTGTCTTCTGTGATTTTCAGAAATAGCTCTTCCAATCTATTAGATTTGTTGCGCATGGAAAGCACTTTTATTCCTTGATCGGTAAGCTGCTCAAATACCTCATTGATCCCCTGGTTGCGCTCGACTTCAACAGCTAGTGTTAGGTCATCTTCCATAACACTCGTATAACCTGTAATCTCAGGTGCTTTATCGAAAGGCGCTAAATCAAAAATAAAGGTTTCAAACTGCAGCTTCCCTAAAAGAGTTTTCATACTGGTATTTTCAATTAACTCGCCTGACTGGATGATTCCGATATTACGACAGAGCATTTCTGCTTCTTCTAGATAATGCGTAGTCAAAATAATGGTTGTGCCACCTTGATTGAGTTCTCTTAGATAAGTCCACATCTCGCGTCTTAGCTCGATGTCCACTCCTGCGGTTGGTTCATCTAAAATAAGTAGACGCGGTTCATGCATCAGTGCGCGTGCAATCATGAGTCGGCGTTTCATCCCGCCAGAAAGCATTCGTGCGCGCACATCACGTTTTTCCCACAGACCTGATTGTTTTAAATATTTTTCACTGCGTTTTAGTGCCTCTTTACGAGAAACGCCGTAATAGCCAGCTTGATTGACGACAATTTGTTGGACTGTTTCAAATGGGTTAAAGTTGAACTCTTGCGGTACCAAACCAATTTGCTGTTTTGCACGGACCAAATCTGTATCAAGATCGTAGTCAAAAACCTTCACTTTCCCTGATGTTTTATTAACCAGTGATGTGATAATTCCAATTGTCGTTGATTTTCCGGCACCATTTGGACCTAACAGTGCATAGAAATCTCCCTCTTCTACCGTTAGATTGATGCCACGCAATGCTTCCACACCCGTCGCATATATTTTTTTTTAAGTCTGTTATTTCCAGTGCATATGTCATTTAATAATTATCTCCTTACTCAAGGTATGATTCTGTAATTTATCATTTTTTTCTATTCTCGTTTTTCCCTTCATGACTTTGGTAAGCATCCTCCTACACGCTTGGAAAGTAGTTGCACCATGGAGCTCATAAAGTCTCTTACAAAGTCCTCTCTCAAAGTATAGTAGTGCCATTGACTTTGTTTTGTCACCGAAATAATTCCCGCCTTTTCCAATGCTTTCATATGATGAGAAAGCGTCGGTTGCGTAAAATGAAAATGCGCCAATACATCGCAGCCACACAAACTACCATACGAAAGAAGATCAATGATTTTCATTCTATTAGGATCTGCCATCGCTTTTAGCACCAATGAAGTTCTTTCATAGTTCATTTCTATTCCTCCTGTATATACATGGTTACCTATGTTGAATATAGATTAACATAAATGTAATGTCAAGTAGGACTATTATTGAAAAAGCCGTTATGCTTCACAACTACTTACAACAAGAACTAGTAGGCAAAACCATTGTGAGGTTTTACCTACTAATATTAATATGCTTCGACTATTCTCTTTCACGTATCTTGATCATTTTTTTATTCGATAAGTAAAGCGGGACATTTTCAATTTGGACGTCGCTGTATTCTAAACCAAACCAGTTTTCTGGTGATGTTGTGAAGCGCTTGATGAATAGTTTGCTCCTCATGATCGTCCGCTGCCAATTCGTTAGATCGGCCTCTGTGCTCAGCTCATCTTGGATAATGACAAAGCAGAAATCACCGAGGGATCTGCCAGGTTTTGCAGTATATTGGCGTTTTTGCTGGGCGAGTTTGCCCTTACTAATCAAATCTTTTGCAATTTGGTGTAAGAAGACGTTGATGTCTTGTTCGACGCGGAAACCGAGTTTTAATTGGACGCGAACAACATGATCGGTATCAAAATCTTGGACGGTGTAGTAAGCGGCGTATGGAGCATCTACGACTTGGACATTCACGAACCAGTAGACATCCGCCCGCTTTGGTCGCTTATCAAGGATCGAAGCAACCACTTCATGCTCGACACGCGCCGGATTGCGACTGCTCGTTAGATATACTAGATTATGTGCAAATTTCGGGTAGGATAGGTCGCCTTTTAATTTGGTAAATGTCGGAATGTATTTTTTTAATGGCGCGCTTTTCACCAGTTTGGCTTTGATTTGGTAGCCGGTAAACCAGATGTACATGAGCGCCATGATTGCGACGGCCATGATGACAGCGACGAAGCTCCGTGCATGAATTTCGCAGCGCTTGAGACGAAGAAAGCGAATTCTAAAACGCCAAATGTCAGTAAAATCCCTGTTGTCATGAGAACAGAACGCCCTTTCATGCGTAGGAATTGGAAAAGTAGAATGGTTGTCATCAGCATCGTCACTGTGATCGATAGTCCGTACGCGGCTTCCATGTGACTCGAGTCTTGGAAATAAAGCACAACACCGATACAGGCAATCCACAGAACCGTCGTGACTGTTGGGATATAGACTTGTCCTTTCGTTTCGGACGGATAGCGAATACCAAGTCGTGGCAATAAGTTAAGCGCAATAGCTTCGGAAACGAGCGTAAATGCACCTGATATAAGAGACTGCGAGGCAATAATCGCCGCGAGTGTTGCAATTAATACGCCGTACAAAATGAACTGCTCTGGCATACTTTGAAAAAATGGATTCACGAATGGGTCGTCAACGTTTTTCAAAGATAAGATCCAAGCGCCTTGTCCAAAGTAGTTGAGCAAGAGGCATATTTTGACGAATGGCCACGTGATGTAGATATTTTTGCGTCCGACGTGTCCTAAATCCGAATAGAGCGCTTCAGCCCCAGTGGTGGCCAGGAAAACGCTACCGAGGATGAGGAACCCAGCCTTATTTTGATCGCTAAAAAGGAGCTCCACTGCGTAATACGGCGAAAAAGCTCGGAAAATCGAGGGTTCGCCAAGTATATTAATAATGCCAAGGATTCCTAGAATCGAGAACCAAAGGAACATCGTAGGGCCAAAGATGCGACCAATAAACATCGTTCCGTAGCGCTGAATAAAGAAAATACCGCTAAGAATGATGATAACAATGGTAATGATTAGCGTCGTATTTCCAGTGAATAGGGCCTCAAAAGCAGGAATTTCTTCTAGTCCTTCAATCGCCGAGGTAACGGTAACCGCGGGGGTCAAGACGCCATCAGCAAGTAGCGCCGCACCACCAATCATCGCAGGAATCACCAGCCATTTTCCGCGTTTTCGTACTAAGGCATAGAGTGAAAATATGCCACCTTCGCCGTGATTATCGGCACGCAATGCAATGATTACATATTTGATTGTCGTCAATAGAGTAAGCGTCCAGAAAATAAGTGATAAAGATCCGATGATGTAGTCTTCGGATACGTGGTTTAAGCCGCCATTGCTCGCGACGATGGATTTCATCACGTAAAGTGGTGACGTCCCAATATCCCCGTAAACGATGCCGAGAGTCCCAATCGCCAGGCCAATCCTTATTTTATCCTTCTTTTCCATAATATGTATCTCCCTTCAAAACAGGATTCAGCGTTGAACGTATTATACCACCATTTCTTCCAAAAAACGAATATAAAAACAGCGTGGCGACAAGGTCTTACTTTCGTCACCACACTGCGGTTTGTCGTATCTTTTTTAATACGTATCTTCAAAAAGTAGGCCTGGATTTGCGTTCATCATCAAGTCACTTCGGCTTCCTTTTTCGTACATGATCGTTCCAGCGGCTGCTATCATCGCTGCGTTATCGCCACATAGGGACAGCGGCGGGATAATAAGTCTGATGTCTGGAAGCTCCGTAGCTACTTCTTGTATCAAACGCGCGCGAAGTCCTTGATTAGCCGCGACGCCGCCTGCTAATAAGAGTTGTTTCACGCCAAATTCTTTAGCAGCACGAATCGTTTTGGCAACAAGCACGTCCACCACACTCGCCTGAAAACTTGCTGCAAGGTCTGCCTCATTTAGCGGCTGCTCTTTTTGACGCAAATTATGAACGGTGTTGATAAAAGAGGATTTAAGTCCACTAAAACTAAAATCATAACTCGCATCGTCCATCATCGCACGCGGAAAATGGAAACTATCTTCACCAGTCGCTGCCAACTTGTCAATTTGGACACCGCCTGGATAGGTTAGCCCTAAGGTTCGCGCTACTTTATCATAGGCTTCTCCTGCTGCGTCATCTCGCGTTTCACCGATGATTTCAAACTTGCCGTGTTCGCGCATGATGACGAGCTCCGTATGACCGCCACTTACGACGAGCGACAAGAGCGGAAATTGCATTTCTCTGTCAAAACGGTTTGCATAGATGTGTCCTGCGATATGATGCACACCGATGAGCGGCTTATTATGAATAAACGCTAATGTTTTGGCTGCATTGACGCCGATTAGGAGTGCGCCAACAAGTCCTGGGCCTTCCGTTACGGCAATCGCGTCTATTTGCTTCATCGTGACGCCGGCCTGTGTTAATGCTTCTTCCAATACGATCGTGATTTGCTCGACGTGATGACGTGATGCAATTTCTGGTACAACACCACCGAAACGTTTATGACTTTCGATTTGTGACGCCACCACATTGGATAACATTTCGGTTCCTCCGCGCACAACAGACACTGCTGTTTCATCACAGCTTGATTCAATTCCAAGTATTAAAGTTTCTTTTTTCATTCTAATTCCACCCACATAACCAGCGCATCTTCTCCATTATCCGGATAGTATTTTTTCCGAATCGCGCCATCTTTAAATCCAAATTTTTTATACAAATTCTGTGCTCTCGTGTTCGTCACCCGAACTTCAAGCGTCAAGCATACCATCTGTTTCGCTTTCGCTATCTGCACTAATTCTTGCAAAATTGCCTCACCGTATCCGCGCCCTTGCTGATCTGGATAAATGGCAACGTTCGTAATATGCCCCTCGTCGATAATCATCCAAATCCCTGCGTAACCGATGACTTTCCCAGCTTTTTCGGCAACGATGTAGTACGCGTAATCATTCATATGAAATTCATTGCGAAACGCGTCCTCACTCCAAGGAGATGTAAAAACGGCTCGTTCAATTCGTAGCAAATGCTTGATATCTGCGGCACTTGCCTCTCTAAATGTGAGCTCACACATCTTGATTCGCCTCAAGCCACTTGCTTTCTGCCTCCGCGAGTTTCAAATATGTCGGCACAAATGTATGTGCTGGAACACCCGTGTCCAAATGCGCCAGTTCTCCGAGGAAAGCCGGGCGCGGATAGCAGAGTGCTTCTCCTGCCAAAACAGCTCTTTCACCAAGCGCCATCTTGATTTCTGTTTTGAAATTCGCGATGGAATCTCCGATGAATAATACATCCTGTGCGTCTTTTTCCGCCAAGTTCATTAGTAGTTCCGCAAAGCTAAGATGTACATCTGCCTGTTTCACTATTACCGTCTCGCCGTTCGCTTCATAAATCCCAGCGTAGACATTCCCGCGACGCGCATCCATCACTGGCACCACAAGTCCATCAAAAAAACGGCCATTTTGCGCCATCAAAGCCAAACTAGAAACGCCTACCAGCGGAATTTTCAAATCCCAAGCCATTGTTTTTGCTACTGTCACACCGATTCGCAAACCCGTATACGAACCCGGACCTTGCGCCACTGCAATTTTATCCAAGTCTTGCGGCGCCAAATCGCACGCCTCCATCAAATCAGCAATCGCTGGCAGTAAACGGATGCTGTGATTTTTTTTCAAATTAGTCACGATTTCGCCGATTACCGACTGATCACGCCATAAACTAACGCCTAACGTATCATTAGACGTATCCATACCTAATATAATCATCCTTTTAAAACCTCCGAACAAAGTGTCTCATATCGCGCTCCAACAGGCTCCATCACGATTTCGCGTTCATGCTCTGATCGATGTTGCAACGTGATCCGTAAAAATGACTCCGGCAAATCTTCGGTGATAAAATGTGCCCATTCAACGACCGATACGCCACTTCCTTGGAAATATTCATCCAAACCAAGATCATCCTGAGCATCCTCTAACCTGTATACATCCATATGGTAAAGCGGTAACCGCCCTTTCGTATACTCCCGAACAATCGTGAACGTCGGGCTCTTCACCATTTGCGGGATCTCCAAACCTTCCGCGAGTCCCTTCGTAAACGTGGTTTTGCCAGCGCCAAGATCCCCTTCTAAAAGAATCACATCACCGGCTTGCAAACGTTCACCGATCTGCTTAGCGATTTCACGTGTCTTAGCCTCATTATTCGTTTCTATTTTATAAGTCATAGCGTCACCTTTTTTATCATTTTCTGTACATATCATACCATAAATGCCGTTCGATGGTTAGTAGGAGTTTTTCAAGTAGCTTTTGAATTGTGTCTAAAAAGACATAATAATTTGTCCAAAACGTAAAGTATTGCAATTTTTTTTAAAAGTCGCAAAATGATATGATTTAAATGTAAGCAAAATTTCTTGCTTACCGAGATATACTATCCCTAAGGAGGAAAACAAAACAATGATGATCAAAAAAATTGGGGTTGCGACTGCCACACTAGTGATGTGCGCAAGTTTGCCAGTACAAACATATGTGATGGCTGCTGAAAATTCACAAAGTTACATAACAAAAGCAGAAAACAAATTAAAAGGACTACAAACAACAAGTAATAATAAAGTATTCTCTGACTTAACAGACTACTTCTCTGTTGTCCCTGGAAAATCCTCAACCATTGATAAAAACGTTGTAACATTAACAACAAATAAAGCTAATCAAGTCGGAGGTTTATGGTCGGATGCAAATAACAAGGTCGAATTGACTAAAAATTTCCATTTAGAGGCAGAACTGTACATGGGGGATAACTCCAATGGCGCAGACGGTATGGCCTTTGTTATGCAAAATGATCCAAGAGGGAGTAATGCGATCGCTGCTTCTGGTGGAGCTTTGGGGCTCTATACTAACTCTTACATCAAAAATGCATTGGCGATAGAATTCGATACGTATATTAACGATGATACAGCATCCGCAGCGGCATGGGATAAAGGTATTAATCCTAGAAACGAGCACATGGCTATTACAGTTCCTAGTGCAGACTCAGTCATTCAGCACAATGCACTAAACGTTTTACCGAATGGTACGTATTTTGAAGATGGGCAAAAACATCCACTTATCATCGATTGGGATGCAAGAACGAAGACCTTGAGCTACAGCTATATTGGTTACACCGGTAGCTATCAAGTCGATGATTTACAAGCTACATTTGGTGGCAATGAAGTGCAATTTGGCTTTGTAGGCTCAACCGGAGAAAAAAGTAACCTCCAAGAGCTAACGATTACACAACTTCAAGTAAACGGCATCTCCCCTGAAATAAACTTAGAAATCGATGACAAAAAAGGCAATAATAACGGGAAAGCAGAACCCTCTGAAACCGTAAGCGTGCAAAATACGATTTCCAACACAACAACAGATGCCACAGATTTTACCATGCAATATGGTGTTGATATGGATGCTTTCTTTGACGCTAATACCGTTTCGAACATCGAATTAAAACGAAATGATGGCCAGACCTACACGGTAACAAAAGAGCAACTGCTGAGCCATCAAGTAGCATTGCCGTTTGCTGATCCATCGAATACGTTTACATTGACTTATGATGTGCAAGTGAAGTCAGATGCCGCGCCAAAAGGAACGGCTATGAAAATTAGCGGTACCGGAAAAATCAACGGCGTGAAATATATATCAGAGGGCTCCATTTTATTAGCGATCCCAGGACAATCTCCGGTTATCACAGCCACCGATCAGTCCTTAAAAAAAAGGCAAAACCTTCGATGTCATGGCAGACGTTTCGGCGACAGACTATGAAGATGGGGACGTAAGCAGCAAGATTCAAGTGACCGAGAATAATGTGGACACGTCGAAAGTAGGCACATATCACGTGACGTATAGTGTGACGGATAACGATGATAACACCACGACGAAAACCATCACAGTGACCGTTACCGGTGGCCCAGCACCAGTCATTACCGCCACGGATACAATGCTTAAAAAAGGCGGGATCTTTGATGTCATGGCTGGAGTTTCGGCGACGAGTCAAGAAGATGGCAATTTAACAAGTCAAATCACGATCACGGCGAATGATGTGGATACGTCGAAAGTCGGCACGTATCATGTGACGTATAGCGTAACGGATAGTGATGATAATGTGGTAACGAAGACGGTGACCGTGACCGTGACGAGTAATGATGCGCCGGTCATTTCAGCGGCGAATAAGACCGTGAAAAAAGGTGGTACGCTTGATCTGGAAGCTGGTGTGAACGCGACGGATACAGAGGATGGTAATCTGACAAGCCAAATCACGATCACAGCCAATGATGTGGATACGTCGAAAGTGGGAACATACCATGTGACGTATAGCGTGACGGATTCCGATGGCAACACGACGACCAAAACGATTACGGTGACAGTGACGAGTAATGATGCACCAGTGATTTCAGCGGCAAATAAGACCGTGAAAAAAGGTGGGACGCTTGATCTGGAAGCTGGTGTGAGCGCGACGGATACAGAGGATGGTAATCTGACAAGCCGAATCACGATCACGGCCAATGATGTGGATACGTCGAAAGTTGGGACGTACCATGTGACATATAGCGTGACGGATTCCGACGGCAACACGACGACCAAAACAATCACCGTGACGGTGACAAGTAATGATGCACCGGTGATTTCAGCAACAGATCAGACGTTGAAAAAGGGAGGCACGTTTAGCCCATACGCAGATGTGACGGCAAGTGACACGGAAGATGGTGATATGACACTGGCTGTCGAGGTAACCGCGAATGATGTGGATACGACACAAGTCGGCACGTACCATGTGACATACAGCGTGACGGATTCCGACGGCAACACCACAACGAAGACAATTACCGTGACGGTGACCAGCAACGATGCACCAGTTATCCAAGCGTCCAACATCACGATGCGTGTCAATAAAGCCTTCGACGTGAACAATGCTGTGACAGCGAGCGATACGGAAGATGGCGATATCACTAGCAAAATCCAAGTCACAGCGAACGATGTCAATGTGGACAAGGCTGGCGTGTATCACGTGACGTACAGTGTGACAGATTCGGACAATAACACAACGACGAAAACGATTACCGTGACCGTGTTAACGGATGATGCGCCGATTTTGACAACGAATGATGTGTATTTGAAAGTGGGCGACACGTTTGAACCACTGGCAGGTATTACCGCAAATGACACCGAAGATGGCAACATCACGGATAAGATCAAGGTAGAGAGTAACACGGTAGACATGACGCAAGCGGGTACGTATGCTGTTTCTTATAGCGTGACGGATTCCGATGGCAATAAAACCACAATCCAACGCCACGTCTATGTCCGTACGAACGACAAACCGGTGATCCACGCGATAGACCAAACATTCAAGGCTGGACGCACGTTTGATCCGATGGCCAGCATGTCCGCAAGCGACACAGAAGACGGCGATGTGACAGGAGATGTGACGATTACAGCGAATGACGTCGATGCGACGCAAGCAGGCACTTACCACGTGACTTATAGCGTGAAGGACAGCGACAACAACGTGACGACGAAAACGATCACGGTGACCGTTTTAACCAATGAGAAACCAGTCATCACGGCAAGCGATATCACGCAAAAAGCCCATCGTTCATTAGATCCACTGGCAGGTGTGAGCGCCGAGGACCTCGAAGATGGCGATCTTACTTCGAATATCCAAGTGGTGGCGAATGATGTGAACATCGATGTGCCCGGCGAGTACCATATCACATACAGTGTCCTCGATACCGACGGTAATACTACGGAAAAAACGATTACCGTGACGATTCTCAGCAATGACAAGCCAGTGATTACGGGGCATGATACAAGCTTCAAAGCAGGCCGCACGTTTGACCCGATGGCCGGAATCACAGCAAGCGACACCGAAGACGGTGACGTAACAAGCGCGATCCAAATCCTGGCGAACGACGTGAATCCAGACGTACCTGGCGTGTATCACGTGACGTATAGCATTACTGATTCTGACGGCAACACAACGGAAGCGACCTATACCGTGACCGTATTGACCAACGAAAAACCAGTGATTCACGCAAGCGATCAAACACTCGCATACGGTCAAGCCTTTGATCCAATGGCAGGCGTGAATGCTACTGATCTCGAAGATGGCGATTTGACAGGCAAAATTACGATTGTATCAAATGATGTGAACCCAGAGCAAGCAGGTATCTATCATGTGACTTACAGCGTGATCGATTCGGACGGCAACGAAACACAATTTACCATCACGGTTATTGTTGGTGCACAGCCAATAGTACCAGTCACACCAGTTGCCCCAACAAATTCAATCGTGAAACCAGTAACACCTGTTCAACCTATTGTTGTAATGCCAACAGCAAAGCCAACACCAGAGAAAGAAATAGAACCTGCGCAAATAGCAAAAGAATTACCAAACACAGGGGACACATCAGGAATAAGCACAACCCTATTCGGAGGACTTTTCGTCGCATTAGGCGCATGGTTCCTACGCAGAAAGAAATAAGCACTTGCGAAAAGATGGCTTCTGTATTGTACAGGAGTCATCTTTTTGAGATTCCACCGATGAGGCAAGTCTTTGAATCCATTGAAAATTCCTATCCGCCGATTTCTTCTAGTAGGTCTGTTTCCAACGGCTTGTGCATTGTTCTACACGTTTCATGCCGAGGACGTAGACGTCAAAATGAATCTGTTTTTATGCGAAAGAAAACCGCTTGCAAGTACGAAGCCTGCAAGCGGTTTGGTTTTATTTTTTAGAAGTTAGCTACGCGACCATATCCTACGAGATAATTAGCCCAGTAACCTGATGTGATGTTGTCGATTTTAACGCCGTTGTTTTGTGCGTCGATCATTTGACCGCCGCCGATATAGATACCAACATGCGCAATACCGCTACCGTAATCAAAGAATACTAGATCGCCAGGTTTTGCTTGGCTAGCGCTGATCTTTGTAGATGCGGCATATTGTGATCCCGATGTACGTGGAATCGAAATGCCAAGTTTTGCGAAGACATATTTTGTATAGCCGGAACAATCGAATGTAGATGGTCCGTTACCGCCCCAAGAATAAGGTTTTCCAAGATGCTTTTGCGCTTCGTTCATTAGTGCGCTGAAACTTGCATCGGAAGAAGATGAGTTATTGTTGCTACTACCCGAATTGTTATTCGTGTTGGAACTTGAATTCGAATTGCTGTTGTTATTGCCTGTATTTGATGGTTTGTTTACATTTGAGTTGTTGTTGGAGCTAGATGCTGTTCCTTTTACTTTCAAAACATCGCCAATTTGTAGATTGTTACTTGTTGCATTGTTTAATGCTTTTAGGTTATCTACGGTTGTGCCAAATTTTTGCGCGATTGTGTAGTAAGAATCACCGCTTTGGACAGTATAGTTCGATGTGTTGGAAGTGTTAACAGCTGGTTTACTTGGCTTGCTTGGTTTGTTGACATTAGTCGTTGGAGCTGTATCAGGTTTTGATACGGCTGGTTTTTCAGTTTCAGGTTTCTCTACCGTTTCCTTTACCGGTGCAGAGCCTTCTACTTTTAGAACGTCGCCAACAACGATATTGTCATTGCTTAAACTGTTGATTGCTTTTAAATTTGCTACGCTTGTGCTAAACAGCGTTGCGATTTTGGAAAGCGAGTCGCCAGCTTGAACGGTGTATGTAGATGCATTTGTGTCTACTTGAACGACTGGAGCCTCATTTTGTTCCACTTTTGGAGGTGTAACTGGTTCTGGTGTTTCTTCCTTCACTTCTTCTTTTGCTGGTGGCGTAGCTGTTTCTGGTGCTTCTTCTTTTGCAACAGGAGCGGTTACTTCTTTTTCAGGTGCAGGGGTTTGTGCTTCGCTTTGATTCACTGCGAGCGTTTGTCCTACGTAAATTGAAGAGGAAGATAGATTATTCCAAGAGATCAAGTCTTGCACGGATACGCCATACTTGGTTGATAATGCCCAAAGTGTGTCGCCGTTTTTTACTTTATGTGTTGTCGCGTTAACGGATACTTCTTGTTCTGCGGCAGGTTGTTCAACTTGCGGCGCTGCAGGTGTTTCTGCTTGTGGTTCTGTTACTTCTTCTTGAACTGGTGCGCTCGGTGCTTCCGGTTGAACGACAGGAGTTGCAGCAGTTACGTCAGATAGGTATTTACCATTGACATAACCTGATTTACCGTCTGCATAGACGACTTTGTTCCAGCCGTTTGCTTCTGTAGTTTCAACCGTGACTTGTGTGCCACCTTTAATGGAAGTAATGATGCTGTTTTCAACACTAGGACCTTGACGAACATTTAGCCATGTCGCATTGACAGATTTTTTAGCTTCTTCGGCTAATTTAGCTACTTCTAATTTTTGACCTGGGTAGATCGTGTCGGAAGCTAACTTGTTAGCTTTTTTAATAGTATCAACGTCGGTACCTGCTTTTTGAGCGATCCCCCATAGTGTGTCGCCCGCTTGTACAATGACAGTATTTGCTGATGCAATGGTTGGTGCTGCGAAGGCTGTGACTGCGATTCCAGCCGTTGCCGTTGCTATTGCCGCCTTTTTCATATTTTTAAAACTCCTCTCTAACTTTTAATGCTAGGTTTTTTCTTTTTATACATACTCATGTAATACCCATTCTACGGGGATTTAAGATAAATTACAAATGGAGGAATAAGGATTTAAGGTGATTCTATAAACACGCGGGCACTTTTGTAACATGGCTGTAAAGGTAGATAATAGGAACGTGTGTTTCATTATGCTGTGGAACGCGAGAGGTTGGGAATCGTGAGCGTTAATCTGTATACAATATTACATTATGATTTTCGTATGACGAAACCTGTTGGCAAAAATCAATAGAAAAAATTTAATCAAACTGTAATAATTGAATCTGGCGTTTTTTTTGTAAGGGGGCATGCATAAAGAAATTTTATCTAGAGATTCCTTGGTTTTGCAAGGCTTTCTAGGTTATAATAGAAGATGATTAGGAGGCTTTAAAAATGGTACAAACACATGATGATCGAAAAATAGTGAAGGTATACCGAAATATGGCCCGTGAGGTTGTCAAGCGGGAGGATTTATATAGATTGATGGATCAATCCGCGCTGAAGGAACAAACGCAGCACTGGATACACAAGTTTCAGGAGCGGGAAATCACGGAGCGCGACCGGATTTATATCTTTACGCTAGTGAGAGAGGCGGCACGGCGGACTGTTGGGCTGGAGGCTGTGATGGTTCAGTTGATTGGCGCTTTCGTTCTCGGCGATGGGAAAATTGCGGAAATGAAAACAGGTGAGGGGAAGACGCTCGTTTCTTTGTTTGTGATGTACATAGAGGTGTTGCGAGGAAATAAGGTACATTTGGTAACGGCGAATGAGTACTTGGCGAAGCGTGACCGTGAGGAAATCGGACAGGTGTTGGAATACCTTGGTTTGTCGGTTGGCTTAAATGTTTCGGGGCTTGATAAGGAGCAGAAACAAGCGATTTATAAGGCGGATGTTATCTACGGAACCGCATCGGAATTTGGTTTTGATTATTTGCGCGACAACATGGTTCGGCAAACAGAGGATAAGGTGCAGTCGGGACTTGATTTTGTGCTGATCGATGAGGCGGATTCCATTCTGATTGATGAGGCTAGGACGCCACTTCTGATTTCGGATCGTAAGGAAGAGGACTTGACGCTTTACACGGTAGCCGACGAATTGGTGCGGACGATGTTGACGGACGATTACGAAGTCGAGGAAAAGAAACGATTTGTTTGGCTGCACGACGCGGGAATTGAGAAGGCGGAACGCTTCTGGAAAATTGATTCGTTATATGCCGAGGCACATCAGCCGCTTCATCGGATCACAATGCTACTTTTGCGGGCGCATTTTTTGATGCAAAAGGATAGGGATTATGTGGTGTTAGATGGAGAGGTATTGATCATTGATCCGCATACTGGGCGGGCGCTTCCGGGGCGGCGTTTCAATGACGGTTTGCACCAAGCCATTGAGGCGAAGGAAGGCGTGGAGGTTCGGGAGGAATCTCGGACGCTGGCGACGATTACGGTTCAGAATTATTTCCGGATGTACAAGAAGCTTTCGGGCATGACGGGAACGGCAAAAACTGAGGAAGAGGAATTCCGTCATATTTATAATATGGATGTGGTTGTGATTCCGACGCATCTGCGGGTAAATCGGGTGGATAATGAGGACGAGGTTTTCTATACGAAGGAACAAAAAGGAGAGGCCATTGTGTATGAGGTGTCTTGGCGCTATGAACGTGGGCAACCTATTTTGATTGGGACGTCTTCGATTAAGAGTAATGAATGGGTCAGCGAGCTGCTAACAAAAGCCGAAATCCCGCACCAAGTGCTGAACGCGAAAAATCATGAACAAGAGGCTGAAATCATTGCTCGCGCTGGGAAAAGAGGTATGGTGACGCTCGCGACGAATATGGCGGGACGTGGAACGGATATCAAGCTTGATAAAGGCGTGTATACACTCGGAGGTTTAGCTGTGATTGGAACGGAACGCCATGAAAGCCGGCGAATCGATTTGCAGTTGATGGGACGCTCTGGACGTCGTGGGGACCCTGGTTTTAGTAAGTTTATCTTGTCGCTAGATGATGAGCTGATCGACCATTTTGATAATAAGCGTTGGGAAGCCTATGTTCGCCGTATGCAACGCAAATATAATTTTGATGATAAACCGGTGCAGTCGAGGAAAGTCCATCAGATGGTTTTGGAGGCGCAGAAGCGTTTAGAAGGTTCGAACTACGATATTCGCAAAGACTTGCTGGCTTACGATGAGGTCATCGATATTCAACGCAAAAAGGTGTACGAAGAGCGGGATCGCCTGCTTAGCATTGATCAATTGGGCGCTTTTTCGGAGCGGATTTTGCGGGAAGTGGCGGAGGACGTATTCTCAGAACGCGAGCCGGATCTTGACGCGCGCTATGCCAAAATGGGGGAACTGCTCGGTGGTACGAAATTTCCACATTCGTTTGACCAAGTCACGTTGATGTCGCAAGCAGAGGCCGTAGAAGCACTGATTTTCTGGCATCGCAAACAACGAACGAAATTTCCAACAGGAACGATTAACCAGATCGAAAAAGAGGTCTATTTGAATTTGCTGGATCAAATGTGGGTGGTGCACTTGGATCAGATGGTGCAACTTCGCGAGGGAATCCATTTGCGCGCTTACGGGCAACAAGATCCGCTAATCATGTATCAAAAAGAAGGTGCCGAGTTGTTCACCAGTTTTCAGGATCGGTATCATTTCTATTTTGCGCATGCGTTGTTGGAACTTGACCCAGAAGGTCTTGTGCTTGGTTAGATATAAATGCGTGAGTTTGTTAGGAATAACTTGTATAATGGTTCTGAAACTTAGATTTAGGGAATCTAAAAATAAAGAGGGGTGGAGTGAATGAAAGAATCGTTTTCGAAGTTCAAGAAATTTTTTATTGAAAACAAATTTGTGCTTAGTCTACTAATTTTCCTATTGGTGGCGCTAGATATTTACGTTTTGACGAAGATCTCGTTCATTTTTGATCCGATTATGGTGATTATATCCACGATTGCGGCGCCGATTATCTTGGCGGGAATTGCTTATTATTTATGTAATCCGCTCATTGATTGGCTGGAAAAGAAGGGCTGGCATCGTGGCTGGTCCATCGGTTTGCTGTATCTTGTGATTATTGGGTTATTGGTATTGGTATTTAGCTTTATCGTGCCAGCTGTGAAAGATCAGATTGTGAGTTTAGTGAAAACATTCCCGTCATACTGGGATAAAGTCGTTGCGAAGTTCAATGAATTTTCGGAGTCACCGTTATTTGATCAGGTGAAGGGGAAAGTGCAGGAGAATTTTAGCAGCATCACAAAAACGATTTCTGAGCAAGGGGCAGGTGTTGTGAGTGGCGCTGTTAACAGTATTGGTAGCGTGCTTGGAACGGTGACTGAGGTTATACTCGCGATCGTAACAACCCCACTTGTCCTGTTCTATCTACTAAAAGACGGCAAGAAGTTACCAGATTATCTTTTAAAAATGTTACCAGTGAATTCACGCGCACATACACGCCAAGTTTTGCATGAATCCAATGGCCAAATTAGTTCGTATATTCGTGGTCAGATTATCGTTAGTTTTTGTATCGGGATTTTACTGTTTATCGGTTATCTCATTATCGGTTTACCGTATGCGCTGACGCTTGCTATCATTGCCGCGTGTACGAGTATTGTGCCGTATTTGGGGCCAGTTATTGCGATTACACCAGCGATTATCATTGCGATTGTGACATCTCCTTGGTTACTTATAAAACTCATCATCGTTTGGATCGTCGTACAATTACTAGAAGGAAAATTTATCTCCCCGCAAGTCATGGGGAAAACGCTCAAAGTGCATCCAATTACAATTCTTTTCGTGATTTTAGTTTCAGGGAAATTGTTTGGTATTCTAGGCGTCATTTTTGCGGTGCCAGGATATGCCGTACTTAAAGTCATCGTGACGCATATGTTCATCTGGTTTAAACGAATCTCAGGGCTTTACGGGGAGCAGCCAGAGAGCGATTATGCAGAGGACGCAACAGCAACAAAAGAAAAATAAGGTTTGAAATGGGAGGATCAGTTAGTGATAACTGGTTCTTTTTTTTCGCAGCCATCATCAAATATTAATTTTAAAAGTTTTTTTGGCTCGTGTATACTGATGGAGTAGAAGTTTTTTTGTATAGGGGGATTTAGAGTGAGCGTTGCAAAAATCATGGTAGGTATTGTCATCGTTGTTTATGGGGTGATCTTAGCCAACCTTATTTATTATATGTTTCAAACAAAAACGGGGCTTGGATTTCCAGTCTGGATTCAAGTGATACTGGGCCTTTGTTTCCTGGCGGTTTCGATCTCTAATTTGAAACATAGACATTATATTTTTGGGAGTCTTTTTGCCAGTGCCGTTGTATTGATTGTGGGAAGTGTAGTTGTGAATATGATGTATAGTTGAGGGGTGGCACGATGGAATGGTATGAAATAGAACATGTGCGAGCAGTTGATGATAAATTTCGCGCGAAGTACGCGTTTAAGCCGTCTTCTTCCATTTTTGCGAAGCCGATTATACCGAACGATGCGAATGTAGTTTTTAAGGAGTATAAGATTTTGAGTCATCGGACGTATGAGGAGGAGGCGGAGCGGGAGTATTTTGCGGGCGAAGCTTGGACGAAGCGATTGTTCTTACGGTTTTTCGGTGAGGAGATGTATGCGTTGGATTGGTATCATGAAGCGTATCGATTTTTGGTGGATTCGGAATATCCGCGTGGTGAATTTGGTGACTGGTATGTGCCTTATTTGCCGGATGGGGATTATTATTTCTTCTTAAACATGGAGATGGATTTGGCGTGGCTCAGTCATCCTTGGCGAAAAACGGTGACGGTTGTGGGGGCAGAGTTGGTAGATTATATTGAAACGAACGGTTGTCCTTTCTTGAAATGAAAAATACGATGCTAGGCATAAACAGCGCTGGCATCGTATTTTTTGCATGTTAGAAGAAGCGGCGGATGATGGTTTTCAGTGGCGGCATTTTGCTAAAGCGACGGTCTTCTAAAACGGAACGGATTTCGAATTTAGTGTAACCGAGCGCTTCGTCCATCACGATTTTTCCGGGAAGTGGTGCGGCATCGCTGTCTACTAGGACATCGATAATTACAGGGCGTGTAGCGGTGCGGGCGGCTTCAAAAGCCAGTTCGAGATCGTCAAATTTTTCGACACGGAAACCAAGACCGCCACAACTTTCGGCAAATTCGGCGTAGTTGATGTCTGGGAGGTCGATCGCGTAATTTAATTCGCCGGCGGATTGTTGTTCGTATTTGATGAAGGACAGTTCTTTGTTGTTTAGCACGACGATAATCATTGGCAATTTATAGTGTACGGCGGTCACGAAATCTTGCATGACCATTGAGAAGCCACCATCACCAGCTATAGCGATGACTTGGCGATCTGGGAATGCGTACTTAGCCGCGATGGCTCCTGGAAGCGCGCAACCCATTGTTCCAAGCCAAGCGGAGATGAGGAAATCATTTTGATGGCCAAGGTGGAGATAGCGGGTACTCCAAACCGTAGCTGTACCAACATCGATGGAGAAAATAGCATCTTTGTCGGCAATTTTTTGGATATTGGCCATGACAGCTTCGGGAGCGATGGGCTCGCCTGTTTTTGCTTCATCTTCGCGGAGCCATTTCCACCAATTGGTCATGTTTTCTTGGCAGGCATCTAGGAATTCGCGTTTCGCTATGTAATCCGTTGCATTGATTAGAGCGGTTAGCGCTTCGTCTGCGCCGCCAACGATGCCGACTGTAGCGGGAAAGCGGTGACCTATTTTGGCTGGGTCGATATCGATTTGGATACATGTCACGTCATGTTGCGGTAAGTAGTCCGTATAAGGATAATCATTGCCAATCATAAGTAGTAAATCGGCTTCCTGCATCGCTTCATAGGCTGGTTTTGTACCGATTTTTCCAAGGTTTCCGAGGAAGTTTGGATGGTCATCTGGCATGATGCCTTTGGCTGGAAGTGAGATGATAACTGGTGTTTTTGTATGTTCGGAAAATTGGACAAGTGTCGCTTTGGCATGTTTGGTGCCGACGCCAGCTAGGATGATCGGATTTTTGGCTTTTTGGAGGAGGGCAGCTGCGCGCGCGATGGTTTCTGTCGCCATTTCTGGTTTTATTTGCTGGTAAGCCTCTTGTTTTGGTTTGTTATTCATTTTGATTTCAGTTAGTGGTATATTATTTGGAATCGTTAGGACGGCGACACCTTTTTTCTCGTAAGCTGTACGAATGGCTTCGTCGACAATGTCGGGAAGTGTTTCTGCGCTTTCGATTTGTTTATTGAAAACCGCGACATCGGCAAATAGGTTTGGTAAGTCGACTTCTTGGAAATAGTTCGTGTTGGCGACATCGGTTGGGACTTGGCCAGCTAGAACGAGCATCGGCACGTTGTCCATTTTGGCGTCGTACATTCCGTTTAGCATGTGAATAGCGCCGGGACCTCCTATGGATAGAGCGACCGCGATTTTGCTAGTGAGCTTTGTGTAGGATGAAGCGGCGAGTGTGGCGACTTCTTCGTGGCGGACGTGGATGAACTGGATAGATTCTTGTTCGGCACGGAGCGCATCAACAATGGTATCGATCGAATCGCCGGGAATCCCGTATACGTGATCGATATCCCAGTTTTTTAAGACGTTAACTAGCGCTGTACTTGCTTTCATTTTTGACATAATTAGTCCTCCTCATTTTAGTGAATGTATCTACATTCTATTTTTACCCTACTCGCATGCAGGGAAAACTTTTTTTTACTTATTGAAGATAGTTTGAAAACTAGGTATGATAGAAGTATCAGATTAGTAAAGGGAGAGACGTATGGGCAAAAACGATTGCCTTGATTATTGTTTTCGCAGTTGTGTATATTGGGAGGAATTTATTTGTGATGAAACAGATTTAGAGGGGAGAGATCGTGATGAAGCATTGGCGTCACTGGGAAGAAATGCAGGAAGCGATGCCCGGTTTTGACGGGACTTATTTGGAGGAGATGTCGACATTTTCATATGAGGTCTTGGAATTACCACCTTATTATGACAAAAAGCCTTGTTTGACGTCGGTATTTTTGCAGTTAATGGATGGCAAAATGTATGATGTGTCGTTGCGGTTTATTGGGGTTAGTAGCTTGAAACTGGATATGCATGGGGATTGGCTAGTCGGCGATATTAAGATTAGCCGGGAACCGATAGAGGAAATCCAGTTTTATGTGAATGATTATGAGCATGGCACGATGTCGTTTTATTGTGAGGAAGTGGAGTTTCTTGGTGTGCAGGAAAGTGTGGAGGAGAACTTGAAGCGGGCGTTGACTGATTTTCGGATACTGGCGGGGATGGTGGAGCCGGATTGTGAGGAAATCGTGGAGGCGCTTGAGGTATTGAAGGAGTTTGGGGAACGGCCAGTTGTTGCGGAGCTTTTGTTGCAGCATGTAACGCATGAAAATCAGGATATCCGAGACGCTGTATATGAGTATTTGTGGTATGTTGATGATCCGCGAACGGTAGACATTGCGTGTGAAGGGCTGCAAAGTGAGGATGCGTTGCAGCGTATTAAATGTTTAGAAATTTTGGGGAAATGGGGAGACGGTGAGGTTGTCCCGCAACTTTTGGCTGTTTTGGAAAAGGATGGGGATGCGCTAGTGCGTTGTTATGCGGCCGAGGCGATTGGTGCTACGGCGAACGAGGCAACGGTATCGATTTTGCAGCGTTTGTTGCTTGAAGAACAGGACGATGTTGCGAAAATGGGCATTGTTTACGGATTAGAGCGTTTAGGACACCGCGATTTAGATCTGTTCTTTGAAAATTTAGCGAATGATTACTACATTGTCAGAATTCGCATCGTGCTCTATTTGACGGAAATAGCGTTGGAAGACCCTAGAGTTTTGGCTGCAATCGTGCGGGTTTTAAAGGAATATCGCGATGAAGAGAAAACAGTTGCGGCTCGAGAAGCCTTTGATCGTGCGCTAGAAGAGTTGGGCAAATGATTTTATACAAAACGCGGTTGAAGAATTCCGAAAATTATGCTAAAATTCGTATATAGATCGGAGGAGTTTGATGGGAAACAATAATTCATTTTTCAGAAAAAAGAAGTTTCACTTGGATACGAGTGGCGCGCATCATTTGAATAAGACATTAGGGGCTTTTGATTTAACAATGCTTGGTGTAGGAGCAGTAGTTGGAGCTGGTATTTTTATTTTGCCGGGACAGGTTGCTTCCGTCATTGCAGGACCAGGAATTATTTTTTCGTTTATTATTGCAGGATTAGCTTGTTGTTTGGCGGCGCTTTGTTATTCGGAGTTTGCCTCTAAATTGCCGATTGCGGGTAGTGCGTATACATATAGTTACCACGTTTTCGGCGAAGGAATTGCGTGGATACTAGGGTGGTCGTTACTACTAGAATATGGTTTGGCAGTTGCAGCGGTTGCGAGCGGTTGGGCATCTTATGTAAAGAGCCTATTAGCCGGATTCAGCCTTCATATTCCTGAAGCGATTTCGGGTTCGTATAACCCAGACAAAGGTACCTATTTTGACTTGTTGGCCTTTATTATCATTATTGTTATTGGTATTTTGCTGAGTTTGGGTATTAAGGAATCTACACGGGTGAACAATGTGATGGTACTCCTAAAAGTTGCGGTTGTTATATTATTCATCGTTGTTGGTGTCTTCTATGTGAAGCCAGATAATTGGACGCCGTTCTTGCCGTTTGGATTTAGTGGTGTTATCACTGGGGCGTCGATGGTATTCTTTGCTTATATCGGGTTTGACGCAGTTTCAACAGCATCCGAAGAAGTAAAAAATCCGCAACGGAACATGCCGATTGGAATTATTTCATCGCTTGCGATTTGTACACTGCTTTACATCGTGCTATCCGCTGTTTTGACGGGAATCGTTCCTTATGCGGATCTAGAAGGAATCAGTGCACCAGTTGCTTTTGCATTACAAGCGATCGGACAGAATTGGTTCGCAGGCCTGCTATCACTTGGCGCGATCGTTGGGATGACAACGGTTATTCTCGTTATGTCCTACGGCGGCACTCGTTTGCTGTTCGCTATGGGTCGTGATGGATTGCTACCAGAGAGTTTTGCGAAGCTTGGAAAACGTAATACACCAGTACGTAACACGCTTATTTTCGCAATCGCAATGGGGCTTGTTGCAGGTGTGATACCACTCGCGCAGTTAGCCGAGCTGATTAATATCGGAACATTGTTCGCTTTCTCGATGGTATCGCTTGGAATTTTCTTCTTGCGTAGAAACAAAGATTTACCACAAACAGGTTTCAAAACACCGCTGTATCCTTTTGTACCAGCGTTGTCGTTCTTGTTATGTGTGTATTTGATCTTGAATTTATCCGCGATTACATGGATTTCATTTGCGATCTGGTTCGTGGTCGGACTAGCCGTTTACTTCGTGTATGGAAGAAGACATTCTGTACTGAACAAATAAAGAAGCATGTAAAAAAGGCGTTGAAAGTCCATTTCAGCGTCTTTTTTGTATGCTCAAGCAAGCATGATTAATAAAAGCAACGAGCGTTCAGGATCAATTTTCATACGTTTAGGACAAAATCGGTTTTTGGCATACATTTTATGATAAGCTTAATGTAAAAATGGTGAGGGAGCTTCGTGTTATGAAGAAATTTATTGTAGCGGGCCTGGTTGTCATAGCTATTCTTCTTGTTGGGATTGCCTGTTATAGTTATACTAAGAATGAGGAGTTGAAGGAGCGCGGAAATCGAGTAAGGCAGGAATTTTATCGTGCGGTGGACGGGGAGCGATTATTTAAGTGTTTTCCAGTAAGTCGATGGAATAGGAGTGAGTGAGGGGGGCGTACGAATGGATATTTTGAAATTGATATTTTATCTTATGTTGGCTACGATCACAGCGGGGTTGGCTGATTACGTGTATCACCGAGATCGGTGGCGAAAATGGATCCGCTATTTTGTGGCGATTGTCCTGTTTATAATCGGACTAGAGTTGCTTCAAGCGGCTGGAGGGGTTCTTTTTAATGAACTGGGTGTACCGTTGCCGTCGTGGTTGGAATGGTTGCGCGAGTGAGAATTTTAGGGAGTGGAGAAAATGTTTTTTCATGTAGTGAGGAAGAAGGCGGTGTTGCTCGATCGATACCTGCGTGTTTACATAGACGACGGGAGGCTTTATTTCGTTCAAGTAGGCGGTGATTTCTACAATCAAAAAGCCTTTGAAGCAGCTACAGGAGATACTATTGTTGGGATGTTATTGTTTTATTTTCCATATCGGCTAGCACAGAAAATGCAGGAAAAACGATGTCAACAATGTGATGAACAGGTTGCCAAAAAAGCATTTATGACGCTTTTACAAAAGTCCGCTAACTTCAAGATAGAATTCAAAGAAGTTACTAAACTAGAATTCCGATCAAAAGGAAGCTGGAATCGATTTTGGTCCAATCACGGGGAAATTGTTCGTATACATACGTTGAACGGTAAGATTTATCGATTCGAAATCCCATTTGGTGAGTCAGTAGAGAACATCATTTCCCACTTAGAAAAAACGCATTTAAAAATAGAAAATAAGATCGCGCGCTAAAAACACCGTATCTCAGACTAGGGATGCGGTGTTTTCGTTTGCATATAATCAGATCTTATCAAACGCGGTATGATACAAATCCTCAGCCCAGTCACACCATTCTAGCTCCTGTGTGCAAATATCATCACGGCGTTTGACGATTAGATAGCGGCCAAAGGAATTGCGCCATTCTTCTTTTCTAGTCGGGTCGTTCTGCAAGATTTCTAGCTCTTCCAGTTTTGGTTTATTAATCGCAGCTCTTTTTTTGTAATGTCTACGGCGATCATTGAAAAGTTGGATCACGGTGCTTTTATCCATTAGGGCAATTACGTAAATTTTAGCAAGAAATTCATCGCGGCGAATGGGCTCTGGTGTGTCTTCTAGCACCCATTCGCTGACGGCTTGCACGCCTTTTTCTGTGAGCGAGTAGATTTTTTTTTGTCGTATCAGGATCGGCCTCGAAATGGACATAGCCTTCTGTTTCCATTTTGCCGAGGACGGTGTAGATCTGACTGTGATGGGCTTGCCAAAAAAGTTCCATATATTGCTTTAGTTCATAGCCAGTACAGGACTTTCGGGCGAGCATGCAAAGTAGGACGTAACTCAGTGTATTCAATTTAAACCCCTCCAACGCAGCATATATTCATTTTAGTATAGCACATCTTTGTTCTAAAATACATATAAAAATAAACATGTCAATATTGACATTGTAGTGATGGGAGGCGTATACTCTAAAATAAGCAATAAAAAGAAACAGGAGTGGTAGTTGTGGTAGAACAGAAAGTAACATTAAACAAAGAAGACGGTATTTTGAAAAGTTTGCTGCATCAGCCTAAATCGGCATTAGCGGTAGCTTTTTCATGTGTCGTGGCTTTTATGGGGATCGGGTTAGTGGATCCGATTTTAAAATCGATTTCGGAACAATTACACGCGACACCCGCGCAAACTTCGCTATTATTTACGAGCTATATGTTGGTGACGGGTGTTGTGATGCTGTTTACAGGATTTATATCGAGCCGAATTGGAGCCAAAATGACGTTGTTGATCGGACTCGTTATCATTATTATTTTTGCATCGCTTGGTGGATTATCGCAATCGGTGGGGCAGTTAGTTGGCTTGCGGGCGGGCTGGGGACTTGGTAACGCACTTTTTATTTCCACGGCACTTGCAACGATTATCGCGGTTAGTTCGGGCGCGACGGAAAAAGCGATTATTATGTATGAAGCGGCGATGGGACTCGGCATGTCGGTCGGACCGCTTGTCGGAGGGCTTCTTGGTAGCATCACGTGGCGCGCCCCATTTTTTGGAGTAGCGACGCTGATGGCCATTGGATTTGTGGCAATTATCATGCTACTTGATCCGATACCAAAACCGAAAGTGAAGTCGAAATTCTGGGGTTCACTTGTAGCTTTACGCCATAAAGGTTTACTCGTCACTGGTTTAACGGCCTTATTTTATAATTTTGGATTTTTTACATTGCTGGCTTATTCGCCGTTTTTGATGGAGGGATATAGCGCGATTCAAGTTGGTTTGGTGTTTTTTGGCTGGGGCTTGATGCTTGCTATTTCGTCCGTTTTTGTAGCGCCACGACTAGAAGAAATGTGGGGCACGAAGCTTGTCATGATTGGAGCTTTGGCACTTTTTGCGCTTGTTTTGGTCGTCATGGGGATCGGTGCGAATGACAGTACAATCATTTCGGTTTGCATCGTGATCGCCGGATTTTTTCAAGGTATTAACAATACGCTTATTACCTCAGCGGTGATGGTTGTTTCGCCAGTAGAGCGCTCCACGGCTTCTTCTGCTTATAGCTTCATTCGCTTTACTGGTGGTGCGATTGCGCCTTGGCTTGCCGGAAGTTTGGCCGTATGGTTCAACCCGCACGTGACATTTTACGTGGCTGGATTTGCTGTTGTTATCGGGATTATTATTTTGCTCGTAGGAAGGAAATCACTGGTAGCACTTGATTAATGGAGGGATTCGAATGAAAATCGGAGTATTAATTGCAGACGACCAACTATCAAAAAAGATCATGGAAAAAACGATTGGGCTGTGTCGGGAATTCGCGGTGCCACCTGAGATTACGTTGATTCATGTCGTCAATATGAAAGGGATTGCGGAGGATATCGAAGTTGGCGTGGATCTAGAAGGTGACTTGATAACGGATGCACAAAAAATGCTAGCGGAAAAAGGCACGGTACTTGAAGCGGCTAGATTTGGGTATAAAACAGCGATCTTGAACGGTTTCCCTGCAAAAGAAGTCACGAAATACGCAAACGATGGCAAGCTTGATATGATCATTATGGGGCATCACGACTTGTCTCTCATGCAGAAAGTAACGATTGGTAGCGTTGCGAAAAAGATAATAGAGGATGCAACCTTTCCTGTGTTGTTGATCAAATAAAGAGTAGTGGGGAAACACGATGTTGTATCGTATTTCTCCCACTACTCTTTATTTATATGCTTCTAAAAAGCGCAATGCCTGTTGATAGGCCGGCAAGCCGTCATCGATATTTTTATCAAAATCATGCTCCAAATCGCGTACTGTGAAAAGTTCATTTTGGAAGGTTGTCTGGGCAATTTTTTCGGCTTCGCTGTATGGGACATCTTGATCCGCAGTACTGTGCGCAATGAATACAGGAGGCAAGAAACTAAAGTCGCGCATCTCCTCCAAGCAAAAGGCATCCAAGTCGCTATCTTGATGCAATCCAAATACTTCATCGAGCCAGGTCCCCGTTTGCCGACAGTATATGTAGAGCGCATAGCGTTTTTCGATGAAGCCTTCTGCCAGTTCATGACGCTGAACCAATGCCTTTTTTAAATCGACCGGAATCGCTGGTAGTTTAGCATAATGCGCGCTCGGTTTTTGATACCAAGAGCCAGCAATCGACGCATAGCCATAAAAAGACAATACAGCGTCGGCGTTTGGAAGCGTAGCATCAGCCGCTGCTTGAAGTGCTAGATAGGCGCCAGCAGAACGACCGAACAAAATAAAAGCGTTCGAGACACCAAACGCCGCGCGGGCATTGGCTTCAAACCACAAAATCGCATCTTGCACATCCTCATAAAGTGCAGGTAGTTTCGTTTCTGGTGCCAAACGATAATCGACGGCGAAAAAATGATAGCCAGCTTCGAGAAAAAGATTGCGATACGTCTCGGGCAAATCATTGCGAAGCCCCCAAATCAAGCCCCCACCATGAAAATAAATAATCGTTTTCGATGCGTCAGAACGCGGACTTGGATAGAAGTCGCCCTTTAGTTCGACGTTATTTTTTTTGCGCGAAAATAATGGTTTGCAATGGGGTCATCTCCTTTAGTATGGATAGAAAAAGCGTAGCATAGCTTGAAGAAATTCTCAATGAAAACCTGCCGATTCATATTTCTAGGCGATGAATAGGGAAATAAAAAATTAACAAAGTAGTCACAAAAAAAGCTTCGTGGAGCGGAAGAAATGTATTTTTTAAGTTTGGAAAGCTGATAGAGTAGAAGAGTGGTATGAAAGTGATGGTAACTAATATTTCCAAAACCAGCGTAATAGACTAGGGTGGAAAAGGAGGTTGCAGCAGAAACTTAAGAAGAAAATAACGGGGGCGCAAGGATGGAAAATAAGAGGAGCCAAATACCAACAGTAAACAAAAATGGAGGAATTACACTAATGAAGAAGAATATGAAAAAAATAGCGATCGCGTTACTCGCAACAAATGTAATCGCGAGCACCGTATTAACAGCATTACCACCAGTGGAAACACATGCCGCGGAGAATAAGTTATCGGCTAACTTGAAGGCAACACAAGCGAGTGTCATGAATTTACTGAAGTGGAATCTTGATCAAGTTAGTGGCACGATCCCAGGCGGTGGGAACCAACAGGTGAGATTGACTGTCACTGACTACACTAGTAGTAATCCCGTAACTAAGTCTACTAAATTTACCACAGCAGATGCATCCGGTAATTATTCGTTTGGGACCGGTGCAGGTAGTATGCAACCTAATGGTCTATGGGCAAATGGCATGGGCTTTCTCGTGGCAACGGTTGAAGGGGCGAATGGCGTTACCGCAAGCCGCGTTTTAGATGCTGAGGCAGTAGAAGGGCATCTGGATACGTATAGAACGGATGATACCAAGATTAGTGGTAAAATTGATGACCCTACGTATTATAATACATGGGTGTCTGTGCAGTTTATTAACATTGACTCTCAAGATAGATATGCTGTAAAGAGTCAAACAGGGACTGTTCTTGCAGATGCGCAAGGTAATTTTAGTGTACCTGTCAACAAATCAGCAATAAATGAAACAAGGATAGTCCGAGTAATCGCAGGTCTCAGCGGTAATATTCTGTTAAAAGGTTTTAAAAATGTAGTAGTAGCGCCTGTTGTTTCGTATACGCCTACCGCATTAAATCTAGGTCAAACACAGATCGACGCGGTGGAAGGCGCGACTGGCACTATAACCAGCTCTATTACTCCTGCACAGGCGGTTCAACAAGTGACGTATGCCTCTAGTAATACCAATGTGATCACAGTAGATGCCACAGGCAAATGGACAGCTGTTGCCTCAGGTTCGGCATCGATTACAGTTACACCAGTAGGTAATACTTCTCTTGCGAAAACAATCCCTGTAACAGTCACCAGTTCCGCGGTAGTGATCGCCCGTACTTCTGTCAATGACCTGTTTATTGGTGACAACCCAGCGAATCACATCAAAGATACGACGACACAAGCCAAAATAGACGCGGCACAAACGAAAGTCGATGCCGTGACAGATACGACGAAGAAAGCGGAGCTCCAAACATACGTGGATAAAGCACAAACAGAGCTCGATGCAAAAAACACGGCGAAAGCAAGTGTCGATGCGCTCTTTAGCGATGCACCAACGAATACCAAATTAAAACCGAGCACCACGCAAGCGATGATCAACGATGCCAGTGCGGAAGTCAATGCGCTACCAGCAAGTGCTGATAAAACAGCGATGCAAGCGGATATCACGAAAGCTAACACCTTATTCGAAGCGATCACTCCAACGACGTTGAGCGACCTGACGACAGAGAGCACTACTCTCTCTGGTTTCGGCGAACCAAACAGCGCGATTGTGATCAAAAACGGCGACACGCAAATTGCTTCTGGCAGCGTATCAAGTAATGGCACGTACCTGTTTAACATCACGAAACTAGCGGCTGGCTCGACGATCACCGCGACCGTGACCAAAGCAAGCAATGGCAAAACATCGTCCGCCAGCAAAACTGTCCAAGATACGAGTATTGTCACGACAAAAATCGATGCAATGACCGTGGCCTCGACGACAGTGAGCGGCACCGGCGAACCGAACGCCACGATTGTCATCAAAAATGGCAGCACGCAAATTGCTTCTGGCTCCACAGCAGGCGATGGCAAATTCTTGTTCTTCGTGACGCCACAAGCGGGTGGCTCGACGATTACCGCGACCGTAACCAAAACAAGCAACGGTAAAATCTCGAGTGCGAGCACGACCGTTGTGGATGACGCGATTGTCTCAACGACGATGGGCGCCCTGACAACAGATAGCACCAGTGTGACGGGTGTCGGCGAACCGAACAGCGCGATTGTCATCAAAAATGGCAGCACACAAATTGCTTCCGGCTCCACAGCGGGCGATGGCAAGTACTTGTTCTACGTGACGCCACAAGCGGCCGGCTCAACGATTACCGCGACCGTAACCAAAGCAAGCAATGGTAAAACATCGAGCGCAAGCCAAGTGGTCGCTGATAGTGGCATCGCGCCCACGAAGATGGATGCCCTAACAAGCAATTCCACGACGATAACGGGAACAGGGGAACCGAACGCAACGATCGTTATTAAAAAACGGCGACACGCAAATCGCTTCTGGTAGCGTAGCGGGCGATGGCAAATTCTTGTTCAACATCACGAAACAAGCGGGTGGTTCTACCATTACGGCAACCGTGACGAAAGCAAGCAATGGCAAAACATCCACGGCAACACAAACGATACCAATCGCTACTACGACGATCGGTGCCTTAACCACTGATTCGATC